>PBLA01000009.1 GCA_002722245.1 Flavobacteriales bacterium
AGTGGTTCAGGAGGAACATTGCCCTATTCATATTGGTGGGATGATCCATCAAACCAGACGAATGATACGGCGATAAATCTTTTTGGAAGAGCTCATCGCGCAGCGGTTACTGATGTAAATGGATGTACAGATACGGTAACAATTGTAGTAGAGAGTCCCGATACCTTAAGACCAAATGATAGTTTGGTAAACATCTCATGTAAATGGGCCTGTGATGGATACATCGGTGTTGCTTTAACAGGAGGAACGAGAGGAGGCGGATATACGCATTCATGGAATGTGGCATCTACGGATACTTTCTTAATGGATTTATGCCCTGGTATATATGTGGATACAGTTACCGATGGGTTGGGTTGTATTGATACATTTACATTTGAGATCACAGAACCTGATACATTGATCGCTGTGATTACCGATACTACTAACGTGGTTTGTAATTATAGTAATAACGGTCAGGGAATTGTAACTCCAGTAGGAGGTACGCCTAATTACAGTTATGATTGGTACGATGTACCAGGAGGAGATACAGACTCTGTCGCCTCAGGAATTTTACCAGGAACGTATCATGTAGAGGTTACGGATGCGAATGGATGTATTGATACAGCGGAGATTGAGATTAGTTCACCGCCCGCAATTGTAGTTGATTTGGATTCAATAGAGTCAACGTGTACAGGAATCTGTGATGGAGCAGCAATTGTGTCTGTATCCGGAGGAACCGCGCCTTATGGTTATGATTGGTATGAGAATGGAAATTTAGATCACGATACGTTAAATAATATTTGTGCAGGGTTATATAATGTAGAAATAACAGATTCGAATGGTTGTGTAGATACAGCTACCGTAAGCGTTACTCAACCGGTAACTGTTTCTGCCATGATTATTGACTCTAATTCAACAACTTGTTATGGAGGTAATGATGGATGGGCGGTAATTAGCGGTTCGGGTGGAACATTGCCTTATACTTATTGGTGGGATGATCCTTCTAACCAAATTTCAGATACAGCTACAGGATTATCATCAGGAACATATCGAGTAGCAGTGACGGATTTTAACGGTTGTTCAGATACTGTTTCGGTTGAGATCCGACAACCTCTACCTTGGAACCATTTGAAAGACACCTCAAATATTACCTGTTATGATTATTGTGATGGTCAAATAACAATTACACCAGCTGGAGGTATTGGACCTTACCAACATAGCTGGAATACAGGGTCATCATTACCTACATTAATTAATTTGTGTGCAGGAGAGTATATAGATACCATAACGGATTTTAATGGTTGTAGAGATACGGTTACTACAATTATTGTGGAGCCTGATTCGTTGATGGCATTGCCTCAAATTATCAATCACGTGGTTTGTCATGGTGAAAACAATGCGAATGCAGTCTGTGAAGTGCAAGGTGGTACAGCTCCTTACTCGTTCACCTGGGGTGATCCTGTGAATGTAACAAACGATACACTATATAATGTTTCGGCTGGAACATATAGCGTTATTGTTACAGATAGTTTGGGATGTATAGACTCCAATAATGTAGTTCTTATTGAACCAGTAAAATTGATCACAAGTATTACCGATACTGTGCATGCGAATTGTTTGTGTAATGGGGAGGCAACGGTAACGCCTACGGGAGGAGTTTTCCCATATAATTACTCATGGAGTGATATCGCAGGTTCATCAGATTCTACAGCAATAAATCTATGTGCAGGTGCATATCAAGTTGAAATCAATGATGCTAACGGATGTTCAGATACTGCTTATGTTACTATAAGGGATACTGCTGACTTTAGTATCTCTATAACAGATACTAATCAGGTTACCTGTAAAGGTTCTTGTGATGGTTCGGCAATTGTTACTCCAATGAACGGTACTGCGCCATATACCTATTTATGGAATGACCCTGGTGTTACAACCGATTCTGTTGTAACTGGTTTGTGTGCCGGCTTAGTGAGTGTAAGGGTTATCGATAATATTGGATGTGCAAGAATTGCAAATGTAACGATTAGTGAACCCAATGAATTAGAAGTAAATCCTCAATTCATTAATCCATCTTGTTATGGTGATTCAAACGGATCAGCATGGGTTGAGGTAATTGGAGGAACTTTACCAATTCAACATTCATGGAATACGTTTAGTGTAAATGACACTATTTATAATATTCCTGCAGGATTATATACCGATACCATTATCGATGCCAACGGCTGCTCAGACACCGTAACTATTTCAGTTATTGAGCCAGAACTCCTTGAATTGACAATTGGAGGAATGGATATAAATTGTTTCGGTTCTTCGGATGGAAAAGCATTTGCAGATGTTCAAGGTGGAATAGAACCCTACACGTATTCATGGAATGATCCTTCATCCTCTTCAAGTGATTCGATTTTTAACTTAAATCCTGGAAATTATATTCTTGAAGTAACGGATTTAGCGGGTTGTATTAAAATCGATAGTATTGACATTACAGAACCCGCTAAATTGCGATCAAGTATTTCGGATACTACGCATGTGGAGTGTTTTTGTGATGGAATTGCGAGTGTGCTACCTATTGGAGGAACTCAGCCTTATACGTACGTTTGGAATGATCCATCGGATCAAACTGATTCGATAGCAAATGGACTTTGTGCTGGTAATTATTCAGTTGTTGTGACAGATGCAAGAGGTTGTTTGGATACATCGTCGGTAAGCATTCGAGATACATCAGGCTTTGAAACAGCTATTGTTGATTCCTCTATGAATTCATGTTTTGCATTATGTGAGGGATCTGCTACTGCTAGAGCGGAAAACGGGGTTCAACCTTATAATTTCTTATGGGATGATCAATCATCAACGAATGACTCCATGGTGAATAATTTATGTGCCGGTCGTTATACCGTTACTATTTCTGATGCAGAGGGATGTACTCACATTGAAGATATAACCATATCAGAACCGGATGAGCTCATTGTTTCTTTGTCAAATTCAAGCGTGAGTTGTAATGGTAATAATGATGGTGTTATTTCTGCAATTATTAATGGAGGAACAACTCCTTATTCCTACAAGTGGAATGGGGATGGATCCTTGGCTGATTCAACCATCGATTCTTTGTCACCAGGACAATATATTGTGGAGATTTTTGATGATAATGGATGTTTTGTTTCTGATACAGGAATAATATCAGAACCTGCAGAATTACTAGCGTTTATAACGCCTTACAGTAATGTATCATGCTTTGGAGCAAATAATGCCACACTTACAGGATTGGGTACTGGAGGAGTGGCGCCATATTCGTACTCATGGAATTCAGGTGAATCAACTTCTAATATATCTAGTAAAGGCCCAGGGAATTACAGAGTGGTTATTACGGATTCGATAGGTTGTGCAGATGATACTTCAATAGTGATTACAGAACCAGTAGTGCTTAGTTCTTTAATAACAGATACCGTTCATATATCATGTGGAGGTGATGCAACAGGTTCTGCTACGGTAACTCCATCCGGAGGTACAGCTCCTTACACCTATCTATGGAATGATCCAAGTGCACAAACTGATTCCATTGCAGATGGATTATCAGCTGGAAACTATCAAGTGGAGGTGACAGATGCTAATGGATGTTCCCATACATCATTAATTACCATTACTGAACCTTTAGAATTTGATGTGTCAATTGCGGATAGTTCAAATGCAATTTGTGCAGGAGGAAGTGAAGGTTGGGCATTGGTTTCTTACACAGGAGGTACAGCACCATATACCATATTATGGAATGATGATGGAGATCAAGTAACGGATACAGCGATAAACCTGTCTGCAGGAACATATCAAGTTTTGGTTACAGATTTTGTGGGATGTATAGATTCGGCTTCTGTGACTATTGAACAGCCAGCTGATGCAATTACTGTATCATCTACGGTTACCCAAAATGTTTTATGTACAGGTTTTTGTATTGGAGAAGCGCACTTGGTTGTTGATGGCGGGGTGGAAGGATCTGGTTATACTTACCTTTGGGAGAGTGGTGAAACTGATTCGGCGGCTAATCAGCTTTGTCAAGGATATCAAACTTACACGGTAACTGATGGACTTGGATGTCAATATGTTGACTCAGTGCAGATCTTGGATTTGAATAATTTTACGGCTGATTTCAGTCGATCATCAGTGAGTTGTTATGGTGACTGTGATGGCGCTATAACCGTTACTCCTGCTGGAGGTACTCCTCCCTATATTCATTCTTGGAAGCATGGCGTAGCAGATACGGTTTTAAATTCGCTCTGTCCTGCAGTTTATATTGATACTATTTTTGATGCAAACGGTTGTTTCTTAATTGATAGTGTAAGAATTCTTGAGCCAGCTTTATTTGAGGTTTCAATTTCAGATACATTAAACCCAAGTTGTTTTGGTTATTGCGATGGTAGAACAGTTGCGGAAGGTATAGGAGGTACTGCTCCATATTCATTTACCTGGTACAACAGTTCAATCAATGAATTGAACGATACAGCGTTTAACCTTTGTGCAGCAACATATTATGTGCGAGGAGAGGACACAAACGGGTGTGCCTCAGAAGATACGATACTACTAACGGAACCAACTAAAATTAATACGACTTTAGATGTTTCAAGTGATGCGAAATGTGCTAATTCTTGTGATGGCTCGGCAACTATTTTAGCGAATGGTGGTTCAGGAGCTTTGACTTTTTCATGGCTGGATGGAGATGCAAATGCGATTCGAAATGATCTATGTCCTGGAGAAAACAAAGTGTATGTTTCAGATGAAAATTCATGTAGAGACAGCTTGTCATTTACAATAGGTTCTCCTTCTGAATTAGAGGCAATAATTACAGATACCACTCATATTTTCTGTGATGGTACCACAAGCGGAGCAGCAGAAGTTGGTCAATCAGGAGGGGTAGGGCCATATACTTATAAGTGGTATGAGTTAGGAAACCAAACGAGTAGTACTGTGACTAATTTGGATTCTGGAATATACTATGTGGAGGTTATGGATAATAATGGCTGCGTTGATACAGCTTCGGTCAAAATAAACATAGACGATGTGTTAACAGCAGATATTACTGTAACCAATACAAGTTGTTTTGGAAAATGTGATGGTAAAGTGGTAGCATCAATTTCAGGAGGGATAGGAAGTTACACGATTAACTGGGGAGATGGATCAACTATAGATTCGATAGAGAATGCATGTGCCGGAAATTATAACTTAACGGTTACTGATTTTGACGGGTGTACGGTGGCTACAAGCGGAACAATTCTAGAACCTCCGTTATTAACATCATCTATTATTGATAGTGCTAATTTGGATTGCTTTGGTGACTGTGATGGTTTTGCAACAGTATCTCCACAAGGCGGAACAAGCCCATACAGTTACCAGTGGAATGATGATGATTTACAAAATAGTCAAACGGCAACCGGTTTATGTGGAGAATCATATGTGGTAGAGGTAACAGATAGTAAGGGATGTTTAAGCATTTCAATTGTTTCCTTAGAACAGCCATCAAATTTGGTTTCAACAATAAGTAGCATACCATCAAATTGTTCAAATTCTGCTGAAGGATCTGCTGATATAACTGTTTCAGGAGGAGTATCTCCTTACTCGTTCAGTTGGACAAATAATGAGATGTACAGTTCAAGTTTAGAAGATATATCTAATTTATGGATGGGTGATTACCAGGTAACGATTCTTGATTCTAATGGTTGTTCATTGGTTGACTCTACTACAATTACTGCTGTTAATATGATGAACGCAAACGCAGGAGTTAACCTTGTTATTTGTGAAAATGACAGCGTTGAATTAACAGGAACAGGAGGAGATCTATACTCCTGGAGTGACGGAGGTACAACAGCGAATCATATTGTGTCACCTATTACGACAACAGAATATATCTTGACAGTATTTAAAAATGGATGTTCAGATACAGATACCGTCCAAGTAACAGTGAATGCGTTACCCGTTATATCAGCATATGCTCAAGATGATTTAATTCTAGAAGGAACGAGTACCCAACTTGTGTCTTCTGGAGGTGGACCTGGAGGTCAATATGATTGGAATCCACCAATAGGGTTAGATGATCCAACTCTTGCAGGACCAACCGCTACACTTGAAAAACCCTCTACATTTATTGTAACAGGAACGGATGCGAATGGATGTGTAGATACGGCATCAGTATTTATTGATGTTGCCAAAACAGTTGTTTTCCCTGAGGGAATTACGCCAAACGGAGATGGTCTTAACGATAATTGGATTATACGATTGATCGATGAGTTCCCAAGAGCGAAAGTGATGATTTTCAATAGATGGGGACAAAAGGTATTTGAGAGTGTGGGATATTCTGACGCATGGGATGGAACGCAAAATGGAAGAGAATTACCTGTTGGTACTTATTATTATGTAATTGATTTAGGACCAGGTCACGACCAATTTACAGGGCCAATAACACTTATGCGATAAGTTGAACAATTAATTAATTGAAATTGCTGAAGACAAAAAAACATAGTAAACTCATTGTAATGATTCTGCTGGTAGCAAGCGTTTCACGTGCGCAACAGTTGCCAATCTTTACTCAATATTTATTCAACAAGTATGTATTTAATCCTGCTTTTACTGGTACTGAGGATAATTTCTCAGCCACGGCAAATTATCGCTATCAATGGCAAGGAGTAACCGATGCGCCAAGAACTTATGTGCTTTCAGTTCATGGACCACACAAATACAAAAGCTTTGGATTAGGAGGTGCTCTGTATACTGATGTAACAGGTCCTACATCAAAAACAGGAATGTATTTATCCTATGCGTATAATTTTAAAGCGACAGACTATACAAAGATATCATTCGGTTTAAGTGGAGGAATGATGCAGTATAGGGTTGATGGTACTAAAATTACCTTAGCTGAACCCGGTGATATTACTTTAGCAAATACATTGATGAATAAAATTATTCCTGATTTTGGGTTTGGAGGTGTATGGTATAGTGATGATTTCTTTCTCGGAATATCTGTACCTCAATTTATTCAAACCAAATTAGACTTTACTGATGACAGCAAACAAACGCTTAGTCAATTAACTTCTCACCTGTATTTAAATGGAGGATACAATTTTATAATTAACGATGATTTCAGTATTGAACCCTCTACAATGATTAGAATGTCTTCGGGAGTAATTCCTCAATTTGATTTTGCCACCAAATTGATTTTTCAAACCAATTATTATTTAGGAGCTATGGCAAGAACTCAGGATGCCTTTGCATTGATTACTGGATACATGACTCCAAATGGGAAGTTTAATTTTGGTTATGCGTATGATGTTACAGTTGGACGTTTAGGCGCATACAGCAATGGATCGCACGAATTAATGATTAAAGCAACCTTTGGTGACATTAAGCAAAAAAGACCTGCGAGAAAAAGAAAGAGGAGAGGTTCAAAAATGGAACGATTAGAGTGGAAGCTTAAGAATTTAGAGAATCAAGAAAACGGTGGTTCTATTGAAGAGGAAAGTAATGAAACTCAGGATGGAGACATGGATTACTATGACGATACTAAAAAGGATCAAACCACAGAGACAAATACAGAAGAATCCGATGATAGCAAAACAATAGGTGAAAGAATAGAAGAGGTGGAGCGAGAAGACAGGGCATTAAGAGCGAAAGTAAGAGCGCTAAGAGATGATGCTGAATCTCAAGGGTATGGAAGTCCAAATGATACGGGTTACCCAAGGCGACAAGAATACCTTGAGGCCCTTGAAAAAATTAAGGCAATTTATCGAAAGAAAAAAGAACTTGATGGTATGTTAGATTAATCCTTTCCATTAATCAAAAAGAAAGAAACTCGTTAAAATACCACTCATGCTCAATTGGATTTGTACCTTTGTTTGTGAATATGAGTGAAGAGAGAATCAAGTTAATTTGGGATTTAAGAAGCATTGATGCAAAAGAGGTGGCAGAACATCATGTTAAACACCTAAGAGAATATATAGCCTCAAAAGATCTAGTTGATACCACGGCAGATTGTACAGAGATTTTCCCTCATTATTATGTAGCTTTTATACTTACCTCAAAAGAATATATGATTCAGCTTCGTGATGATTTGAAGCCACATAGAGGAGAATATGTTTAAGCATAATGACATAGCAGAAGAGCTCAAAACATTTTCACCACTTTCATTAACGGACATAGAAGATCTTTTTTCATCAAAAAGAGTAGATACTAAGTTTATTTTGGAACCAAAGCAACTGATTCAGTTGCTTCCTAAACTTTGTTCTACATATAAAATATTGGACACGAAAGGAAAGAGGGTTTTTAGATATAAAACACATTATTTTGATACAAATAATAAAGCTCTTTTTCATGCTCACGTGAATGGGAAATTAAATCGATTTAAAATTCGATACAGAGAATATTTGGATGTAGGAGACACTTATTTTGAGATAAAATTTAAAAATAACAAAGGTCATCTTTTAAAGTATAGATTGGATTCGCGTCCTAAAATTCAATTAGATCAACGCGAGCGGCAATTCATTCGTGAACACACTAACCTTGACTCAACCCAGTTGATGCCTGTAATTACAAATGAGTTCTCACGAATTACATTTATTGAGAAGTCCACAAACGAGAAAATCACGATTGATTTATCGCTAAACTTTAAAATCAATGATAAACAACTAGCGATTGAAAATATGATTATCCTTGAATTGAAACAGGACAAAAAAAATCGAGATTCCGTTGTTTTTCAGGAAATGAAAAAATTAGGTGTTCGCGAATCAAGTTTTAGCAAATACATTACTGGATCAATACTTATGGATGATCAGCTGAAATACAATAATTATAAACCTATTTTACGCCATTTAATTAAAGCATCAGAATTATGTTAGGGATAGAAACAATGGAAGTGGGCCTTATTGCAACCAAATTTTTGGGAATGGAATTAATTGATAAGGTAGCGTTCATGGAATTGATTTTTAAGTTTTTTCTAAATTTTATTTTTCTTTGGATAACAGTTCAATTCATCTTTTATCGAAACAATAAGGAGAAAGACTATCTTTTCACTTTTTATCTTTTTAATATTATCACTTTTTTTATTTGTGTTCTCTTACGAAAAACAGAAATGCAATTAGGGTTTGCCTTTGGTTTATTTGCTGTTTTTGGTATTATTCGATATCGTACAGATACGATTCCATTCAAGGAAATGACCTATTTATTTATTGTTATTGGGCTTGCGATGATTAACGCACTATCAAGCACAAAAATAAGCTATGCGGAGGTACTTTTTGTTAATGCAGTAATCGTCCTTACTACTTTTGGAATAGAAACGATCGGTCCTTACAATCATAAAAAGAGTAAAACAATTGTCTACGAAAAAATTGAATTAATTAAACCTGAAAAAAAAGAAGATTTATTAGCGGATCTTAGAGAGCGAACAGGATTAAAGGTATACAGAGCCACTATTGGACACATAGACTTCTTAAGAGACGTTGCAGAGATTAAAATATACTATACCGAAGAGTAACAGTTCATCGAATAATTTAGCAAATTAATTATTGATTATAATCCAAAGAGTAATGTAGCCCAACACTTTCTTTTCTATTGGCCGCAAATTTGATGATAAGGTAGGCGATGTTGATGAGATTACGGGTTTCGCAAAGTTTCTGTGATGGAGTCGTCTTTTCATAGAGTTCTTCCACCTCACGATATAAAATTTCAAGTCGGTCTAACGCTCTTTTTAAGCGTAAATCACTGCGCACAATACCCACATATGCGCTCATAATTCCCTGGACTTCACGCATACTTTGTGTGATTAAAATCATTTCTTCAGGTGCCTCGGTTCCTGAAGCGTCCCAATCTGGAATATTGGTTTGATATCCCTTAGCTGTAATGTTTTCGCTTGTTTTCAGATACGCTCTGTGTGCAAATACAACAGCTTCTAACAAGGAATTACTGGCTAATCGGTTTGCACCATGTAAACCGGTACAAGCACACTCTCCAATCGCAAATAAATTTTTCACAGAAGATTGACCATGTTCATCAACTACAATACCACCACAGGAATAGTGAGCTGCCGGGACTACAGGAATGTAATCAAAGGCGGGATCAATTCCAATTTCAACACATTTTTTATAAATATTTGGAAAGTGAGCCTTGAATTTTTTCATGTTCAAATGAGTACAATCGAGATGGACAAAATCCACTCCATGCAGTTTCATTTCATTGTCAATCGACCGTGCCACGATATCTCGAGGAGCTAAAGATTCACGTTCATCATATTTTTGCATAAATTCTTCTCCATTATGATCTCGTAAGATTGCTCCAAAACCTCTCACGGCCTCTGAAATCAGAAAGGAGGGATATGCACCAGGATCATATAAGGAAGTAGGATGAAACTGAATGAATTCCATGTCACTTACCTCTGCTTTTGCACGATAGGCCATCGCAACTCCATCACCAGTAGCAGTTAATGGATTAGTTGTTGATTTATACACCAAGCCTGCACCCCCGGATGCCATGATGACATTTTTAGCCAACACTGTGAGGATATCATTGGTGTTTTTATCTAAAACATAAGCGCCAAAACATTCAATATCCTCTGCTTTTCGAGTGACTTTAATACCTAAATGATGTTGTGTAATAATATCTAATGCGAAGTAGTTGTCACAAACCGTAATGTTGGGATGATTATTCACTTGAGTCAAAAGAGCTCGGATGATTTCTTTACCTGTAACATCTTTATAATGAAGAATTCTACTTTCGGAGTGGCCACCTTCTTTGGCTAAATCGTATTCTCCTTTTCGATTTTTATCAAATTTTGTCCCCCAATCAATTAATTCCTTAATTCGATCTTTTGCTTCATGCACAACGATTTCAACAATCTTATTCTTGTTCAGTCCTGCACCTGCGTCAAGGGTATCAGCAATATGTTTATCCACATGATCTTCCTTGTTCCACACGCCTGCAATTCCGCCTTGAGCATAGGATGTATTTGTTTCCTCAGGAATATCTTTTGTAATGAGACAAACCTTCCCTTTTTCAGCAGCTTTTAGCGAATAACTAAGCCCTGCAATACCTCCTCCAACAACCAAAAAATCGTATTTCAAATCCATGTACTTAAAGTTAATGATCTCTCCGGAAAATCATTGAATATTAAGTCAGATATATAACCAAGACAAATTTGAATGAAAACAAATTCGTTAAACGTATTATCCAACTGTATGATGATTTTCCTATAATTAAGCGCATAAAAAAGCTATCCCTAGTGAGATAGCTATTCATATTTAGAATTTAAATAAATCTAACTTTGTTTATTATTTCCATCATCTTTCACTTCTTCTTTCAGCTCGTTGGTGGCGTTTTTAAATTCTTTCACGCCTTTTCCTAACCCTTTCATTAACTCAGGAATCTTCTTTCCGCCAAAGAGTAAAAGAACGACTAAAACAATTAAAACAATACCCCAAGGGCCCATTCTTTGAATAAATAATAGCGTTGATTCCATGTTTATGGCTTTATAATTTAGAACAAAGTTACTAAAAATTGAACTATCATACCTTATCTACTGTGTGAATGGCTCTTCTTTATTGCTTATTTATACTAATTATTAGATAAACCTACTTGATCCAGCAGAAACGCATAATCCATTGCAACCTCCTTATAATATTCATATCTACCAGAGGCTCCTCCATGACCAGTATCCATGTTGGTTTTTAATAAAAGGATACGGTTATCTGTTTTAAGCTCGCGTAATTTAGCCACCCATTTAGCCGGTTCCCAATACTGTACTTGAGAATCGTGAAGACCAGTAGTAACCAACAAAGCTGGATAATCCTTCCGTTCTACCTGATCATAAGGGCTGTAACTTAAAATGTAATGGTAATATTCTTCATCATTTGGATTTCCCCATTCATCATATTCTCCAGTGGTTAAAGGAATCGATTCATCTAACATAGTAGTCACTACATCAACAAATGGAACTGCTGCAACAATAGCTTTCCAAAGTTGGGGTTTTAAATTCATAATAGCTCCCATAAGTAATCCTCCTGCGCTTCCTCCCATAGCACATAACTTCTCAGGGGAAGTATATTTGTGCGCTACTAAATATTCACCACACGCAATAAAATCAGTAAATGTATTTTTTTTGTGAAGCATTTTCCCCTGCTCATACCAATTTCTACCAAGATCCTCACCTCCTCGAATATGGGCAATAGCAAATATAAATCCTCTATCCAGTAAACTTAATCTTGCTGGAGAAAAATACGGATCAACTACATGCCCGTAACTACCGTAACCATATAAAAGTGTTGGGTTTGATCCATCGAGTACGATTCCATTTTTATACACTACACTCATTGGGATATCTATTCCGTCATCTGTTTGGGCATGCAAACGTTTAATGGTATAATCACTTGGATTATGGCCTCCAATTACTTTTACTTGTTTTTTAATAATTTTTTCTCGCTGATCTAAATGATAGTCATAAGTCGTTGTGGGAGTTTTTAAGCTTGAGAAACTATATCGAAACAAATTGGAATTAAAATCTAGATTAATGGATGAATGTGCCATATAGCTTTCTTCCTCCATATCAATGATATGTTCAGTACCGTTTTTTTGATTAATTACTCTAAATTGAGTCAGCCCCCCTTTTCGTTCATTGAGCACTAGAAAATCGTCAAATACTTCGATATCCTCTAACAGCGTATCTTCTCGATTTGGGATAACCTCCTCCCAATATTGAGATGCAGTATTTGATTGGTGACATTTCATCAATTTGAAATTCTTCGCCTGATTTATATTTGTAATAATGTAAAATTCTTCTCCTTTATGTTCGATGGAATATTCGTGATTGCGCTGTCTTGATTGGAAAACGTTGAACTGTTCGTGAGGTTGATCGGCAGAAATAATTCTAAACTCTGTAGAAACAGTACTGTAGGACCCAATGATAATGAACTTTTTGGATTTTGAACGGTACACGCTAGAAATAAAAGCTTCATCCTCTTCCGTATAAATTAATTCATCTTCTTTTACATCGGTTCCTAAAATGTGCTTGTATACCTTATCACTTCTTAATGTTTGTTCATCTTTTACCGTGTAAAAAATAGTTTTACCGTCATTTGCCCAAGCAAAACCTCCGGAAGTATTGGGTATTTGATCCGATAGAATTTCTCCTGTGGTTAAATTCTTAAAGTAAATAGTGAAAAGCCGACGAGAAACAAAGTCTACTGAATAGGCTAAAATTTCATTGTGGGTACAAATCCCCAGTTTACCAATCGCACAAAATGATTGATTTTCGGCTAACTTATTTTGGTCAATAAGAATTTCTTCCTGCGCGTTTAAATGTCCTTTTTTTCTGCCGAAAATGGGGTATTCTTTCCCAGTTTCATAACGCTGACTATAATAATAACCATCAAGATAATAAGGTACAGAGGTTTCTTCTTTATCTAAACGCCCAACAATTTCCTCATATAATTCTTTTTGAAGTTCATTGGTATGCGCCATTTGCGCATCGCAATAGTCATTCTCTTGATTTAGATAATTAATAACCTCTTGATTGTCACGATCCTTTAACCAATAATAATTGTCAATTCTGGTATGATTATGATGTGTTAATTTGTGTGGATGTTTATTGGCAGATGGTGTTTTCATAAACTTTTTTATTTGATTCTTCAAAATAGACGGATATCGAAGTGTAATTTATTAACAAGTTGACAAAGTAAATATCCTTTAAAATTAGGGTTTTCAAAAGACATTCGTGAAGTTATCAACATAGTTCGATTTTATTCATTAAACACAGGAAGCTATCTTACGTTGAAACAAAGAGAGATTTTTCTAATAAAATCATTTTTTATGGGATCAATTTATTCTAAAGACGAATTAGTTAGCCAATTAACAGCGCTTAAAGATAAGCGTGATTTAGTGCAAAAAAATCGAGTAGCTATTCTTGAAAAATACACTAGAAAGGCGACACAAGAGAAAAAAGATGTTGAGGCTGGAATTGAATTATATCAATTAGAGCTTAAAATTGAAGATGTAGAGCGAAGATTGGAAAAGCTATTTTAACAATTATCGTTGAAATATTTTTTAACACATCTCTTAATGGAGACTTCCTCGTGAATATCCCCTTTACCTTCTAAAAAGTCACAGAATTCCTGGGCCAATAATGGGCCTAGGAATATTCCTTTAGATCCAAGGCCATTAAAAATCAACAAGTTTTTATGTGTAGGATGTTCCCCAATGAATGGTCTGCGATCGTAAGTTGCTGGTCGAATTCCTGATTCGTGCCCAATCACTTCGTATGAACAGTTCGAAATTTTTTCAAATTTCTCTAAAATTTCAGCTTTTGCTTTTTCACTAGGTTCCCAGGACTTATCATGCCAATCGTAAGTAGCTCCAATTTTATAAATATCTTTCCCTAATGGAAGAATAAAAATATTTTTTTTTCGAATCGTCTCTATTTTTAAATCACTAGATTTTATTGTTAAAATATCTCCTTTTACGTTTTTAAACGGCAACCACTTAAAGTAAGGATTAAGGGAGCAATAGGTTCCTTCAGTGAAGATATAAATCGAGTGATTATGAATGGAGGAATAGTTAAATTTTTCCTTAACTAAAACCCCTCTAGCCGTAAAAAATGAATGGAGTTCCGATACGTATCGAGACAAGTCTAAACGCCCAGTTTGCTTCACAATTCCTGCTGATTTTTCTTCAGAATCAATTGTTATTTTATGAAGTTCAGTATGTAAAAAGTCTTTCGAGATCTCTTTTTGTGCCATTTCCTTCCAAAAATCGATTTCTTGATCATTAGCAAGAATCTTTTCAACTTTGATCATAGAGAGCAAATCAACGCCAACTTCTTTTTCCACTTCAGTATATACACGAAGCATTGCATCAATCATTTCCTGTGCACGCCAAGTAGGAATCATTCTTCTAAACGTAACAGGATTCCAAGTTCCAGCTGCAACATGAGAGGAAGCAGGCGCATCGTCTGAATAGATAACGAATGGTTTATTCCTTTTGTGAAGCTCCCATGCCACGAGCATTCCTGCTAATCCTCCACCAACAATAGTATATTCAGGTGACTTACCCATTTGATTCAAAGGTACATGTTTATGAATAAAAATTTAAGAGGCGTGAATCTTATTAGAGAATCTTTTATTATTAGTAATGAGGATTAATTTAACTAATTTGTGCACTGTTAAACACCCACAAAAATCTGTTTATAAGATAATTAAAGTAATTATTAAAAATTTAATTTAGAGATAATTTTCACGTCCAGGTTTTGTCTAAACAGTAGATTTTGATTTTTAAAATTAGATAATAATATTATGTTGAAACCCTTAAACGTTTAAAATATGTACCGAATTATTCTTTTGCTTTTATTAGGAAATATAGTCTCATCAATATCAATAGTGGCGCAACATGATTATCCTAAAGCCTTAAATCTCTCAACTTATTTTTTGGGCGCTCAAAGAAGCGGAGATAATAATTCATGGATTCATGAAGCCTCTCATACAGAAGATGGAAGCGCATTAAGTCCTCAAGTTGATCTTACAGGAGGTTGGCATGATTGCGGTGACCACATTAAATTTAGTTTTACCAATAATTGGGCTGCAACAATGTATTTGTTAGGCTACCATTTTTTTCCTTCAGGTTTTCTGGATAATTATTCGAGCGCATTTTCCGCGCCTCCATCAAACGGAATTCCTGATATATTAGATGAGGTTAAAATTCAAACAGACTTCATTATTAAATCATTCAATAATGGTAATGTTGTTCAGCAAGTTGGTAGTGGTGATTATGATCATTCTGGAAGTTTTGCTGAGCCTGCAACACAGTCTACTTTACCAACGAACAAAGGTGGTGATCCTAGGCCGATTTACATAAATTCGAATTGTGTTAATATCATTGGTGGAGCAGCATCTGCTCTAGCTTTAATGTATATGAATTACTCGGACTATGATCAAACATATGCGAATGAATGTTTAGCATCTGCAAAGGAATTTTATGCACTTGGTAAGCAAAAATCTGGAAGTTGCGGAAGTGTAGATTGTTCTTCTGGAGGAAATCCTTGTTATAATTTAAGTTCAACAAGTTCTGATGATGAAATGGCTATGGCCGCTGCATGCCTTTATGAATCAACAGGTGAAATTTCTTACCGAACAGATGCCGAAAATTATTTTAATAGTAATTTATGGGATGGACAGGTTCATTATTATGGAGGCATGGATTTGATTGCTGCCGCTGTATTATATAGAACAACCGCTGATATTAAATATCTTGATTTTCTAAAAAAGCATTTCACTTTTCATAGTAAGGCCCAATATAATGCTATGGGGTTTTACAATTATCAGTATAGTTCCGGTTGGGGAAATCTTCAATATACAGGGAATGAGGCTTTTATTGCTTCATTAATACATTCTTTAGACGGCAGAATAAACAGTACGTATTACGACTTTGCAAAAAGTAATACAGATTTCATTTTAGGAAGTCACGATGAATTAGGAAATATTCCAGCCAACTATTCTTTTTTAATCGGATACGATGAATTAGGAGGTGGATATCCATTGCGCCCTCATCATAAGGCCGCATTTGGAAGTACAAAAACAGATTGGTCGCTGTTTACCTTGGAAAGTAATTCACCAGGTTCGGTGGCTTATGCTTTTGAATTAAAAGGAGCAGTAGTAGGAGGACCAGATGACTCAGGGAATTATACGGATAAGATCGATGTTTTTCAAAATTCGGAAGTTTGTACTTATTATAACGCTGGATTTACAGGCGCTTTGGCTTATATAAATATGATAGAGAACAACTTGATTGCCCAAGTAAAAGAATTATCAGGACAACCAGAACTTGTCCAGAATGGAAGATTTATGACAATTAAGCAAGGTGGTCAAATGCAGGTTGTTGATGCTGTTGGAAAGTTAGTGATTGACCAAAAAGTAAATAAAAATCAAACGATTAATTTGTCAGATTTGAAAGTTGATGTTTACTTCGTTAAATTAAACGGATTAAGTCACGCAACAAGAATCGTTATCAAATGATGAATCTTCAAACCCTTAAAATATTCGGGATTATCCAAATGTTGTTTAGTGCAGCTATTTTTATCGTTCTTGGACAGAAGGAGGTTCTCAATTTCACAAAGGATAATGGCTTTCGAATTGGTGTTTATGATGACATATCAGTGAATGGAAATTCAACTATTAAAGAATTGTCTGAGGGAAATTTTGAGTTTTCCGTTGGCGATAAATACCAGTACGGTTTCGCAGGAGTGTATCTTCAAAAAGAAGATAAAACACTTTTCGAATTAGGTAAAGGAAAAGTTATTGATTTAAGGATCTCTTCAAATACCGATGTGAACGTTCATTTAAGTTTTGAAAAACTTCTGCCTGATGGTCATTCAACAAGACCGTTTCAAGCAAAAGGCACGTTACTATATACTAGTGAAATCAGTTCTCATCAAATAGATTTAGAGGAATTTAAAACGCCAGAATGGTGGTTTAAAGACCATATAAAAAGGAGTAAAACAGGTTTGGTATCGGACAGTATAGTGAGTTTTAATATTGAGTTCAAAAAGTCAGGAGAAAAGCTTCAGTCTGGAGTAGTGGGAATAGATAATGTATCCGTTTTAACAAAAGAAAATTTACTACAACTACCTCTTGGAGGGGGATTATTTTTTATTGGATTAATCTTAATGTTCATACCTCAAAAAAAAGAACTTCGAGGAAGTAAAGAAGAAAAAGGGAAGAATGAAAACCCAATAGTTTATTATGTAAACTCAAATCTTTACAATCGCTCATTAACCATACACAGTGTTTCAGAACATTTCAAACTTTCTACGGATTATATCAACGAGAGAATGAAGACTGAAACGGGGTTAGCATATAAAGATTACGTTAATCAAAAACGAGTTGATAAAGCAAAAGAGTTGTTAAAGTCCTCTGAAGACAAAGCGTTCGAAATAGCTCAATTATGTGGCTTCAATAGCTCAGCTGGATTCAGTCAGACATTCAAAGCTGTTACTGGATTTACACCTAATGAGTATCGAAATTCTAAATCTGATCAATAGGTTATTTAAGCGATAAGATCTTTTTTTGCGCATAGCGTTTGAGGGAAACTAAAAACTCAAAGGATCCTCAGGCCATTTGTGTTTTTTGTAGCGAATTCTAAGTTCTTTTCTAACTTCGAAGTACGCGTTTTTCCAAAAGCTTTCAAGATCATTAGTGATTTGAACAACTTTAAATCCTGGTGAAAGCAAATGCATCAATGCATTGGTTTTTCCACCGTTTACTTTTGGCGTTTCCAACATCCCAAAACACCGTTGTAGAGGAACTGCAAGAATAGGCGCTGAACTATTTTCCTGATAATCCAACTTAGCAAATGTTCCATTTGGGAGTTTAACTTTTGAAGGTGCAAGCGTATTTAAATCCGATTGTTGTTCTGGAGTTAAACTGTAAAATAAAATCTCTTTTAAGTCAATTTTCCTTAGATCGTGTGGCTTTTTAATTCCAGCCAAATAAGGAATAATCCATTCTCTGTTTGAGGCCAATAAGGCTTCAATACTATACTCTGGCCATGTTTGAGATGGATTCCATTTTTTTAATGATTTCACTCTGTTTAGAAGTTGGAGTACCTCTTGATTCCAGTCTAATAACTGACGACCTTTTTCTGTAATTGCATCTGTAATAGCCTCAATCATTTTCTTAGGATCGGGGTTTTGGATAGGAGTAGAGCGAAGTAAAATGCTGCCAATTCTCATTTCTTCACGTGCGATTAATCCGCCATCTTCTATGTCCCATTTTACAACCTCTTTTGTTACCACTTTACTGGCTAAATCCTGAGGGTTAATTGGGCTGGCCATAAATATTTTACCGCTATGATCACGCTCTGCTACATGTGCAACAGCTAGCCACTGTTCATGGGCTAAATCATCTTGATGACCTGCAGCTGCTAATTTGCCATTTGCCATTTGGAATTGAGCGTTGTTACCTGGCCTAGAACTGGCAATTCTTTCAGGATAAGCCGAAGCGATTAAAAATCCAGTGTCATGATCATCAACAGAGCTATTATCTGGTTCAATATTAAACATTTGGCGGCATTGTTTGGCTAGCTTTTCCAGTCGCGCAAATTGTCGTCCACCTTTGCCTTGTTCACGATACCTTCTAAGGGCTTCTATACGAAGGTTAATATCAATTCCAGAGTTTGGAGGAAGGGGGTCTTTCTCTTCTAGCAAAGGAGCAATATCAGTTGCTAAACCCAACTGTCCTATCTCTTCTGCTTGCACCATCATTTGGGCTATACGAGGATGGGTTGGTATTTTGTGTAATTCAATTCCGTGAGGAGTAATTTTTCCATTTTCAATAGCTCCTAATACCTCTAATAGTTTTTTTGCTTTATGTACATTACCGAACGGAGGTGGCGTCACCCAAAAAAGTTGGTTCGCATCTTGAATTCCCCATTTTGCAAGATCTAAAACCAACGAAGTTAAATCCGCTTGCTCAATCTCTGGAGTTCCTTGATCCTTCATTCGTGAATGCGTTATGTTACTCCATAATCGATAACAAACGCCTTCGGATAAACGTCCGGCTCTTCCTTTTCTTTGATCAGCAGCTTCTTTAGAAATCAGCACAGTTTCTAATCGAGATAAGCCCGATTTTGGATTGAATTTAGCTACTCTTTCGAAGCCTGAATCAATAACTATTTTGATGCCCTCCACGGTAAGTGATGTTTCGGCGATATTGGTAGCTAAAATTATTTTTCTTTTTCCTTCCTTATCGGGCATTATAGCTGCAAATTGCCTTGCAGGTGGTAACTGACCATATAGCGGTGTGATTTTAAAATCAGCCATAGATCGCCGAAGTAATTCTTCACATTTTTTGATCTCACTTTGTCCTGGAAGGAAAACCAAAGTATCTCCATCAATGGATTTAGTTGCTTTTTTTATTGCTCGATTTACCATTTCAGGAAGCATGTTCCAATCTGAATCCCCCTCATAATACACGTCAACAGGAAAGAGCTTTCCTTCACTTTCAACTTCAACAGCGTTTAACCGTTGAGCAAGTTCAGGCATATTTATCGTGGCTGACATGATAAGAATTCTCAAATCTTCTCTTAAAACACTTTGAATTTCTTTGCTAAATGCTATAGCTAAATCTGCATGAATACTTCTTTCATGGAACTCATCAAAAATGATTAACCCAATATCGTCAAGAGAATTATCTTCATGGATTAATCGAGTAAGAATTCCCTCTGTAACAACTTCAAGACGTGTTTTATCGGAAATTTTCTGCTCAAAACGTATGCGGTACCCTACGGTTTCTCCCACCTTCTCCCTCAACATATCCGCCATTCGGATAGCCACGGTTTTAGCCGCTAATCTCCTTGGCTGTAGTAAGATGATTTTCTTTTTTTGAAGCCATTTTTCCTCCAATAAGGTAAGAGGAAGAAGTGTACTTTTTCCAGCACCAGTAGGTGCTTTTATAATTAATGTATGGTGTCCCGATAGTCCTTTTTTCACTTGCGGAACTACTTCTGAAACGGGAAGATTAAATGCAGAATAGTGGAATATCATTTTTATAAAGTTCGGTATTTAATACGGAAAACAGGATTGTGGTAACGAATTACAGTAATAAAAGAAGTTGATTTGATAGGAAAAAATAAGTAGAAATCCCTCAAATGCAACAAAATTGCATTTGAGGGAAAATATGTATATTTGCCTTCTTATTGATTTTGGGTGAGATGAGAATTGCACTAACGCTATTCATGATTTTTTTAAAAACGTTATTATGGGCTTACCCTGATTCGTGCAGTTACTCTATTTCTGGGAAAATTTTAGATATATCAACAAAAGAGCCAATACCTTATGTGTCGGTGATGACTCGAGATGGAAGTAGGGGGACAATTGCCAATGATCAAGGCGAGTTTTTTTTAGATAGTTTATGTTCAAAATCCAATACACTCTTTATTTCTTGTTACGGTTATTGTGACTCCATTTGTGAACATCATCATCAACATGGAAAAGTACCTCATATTTATTTGACACAAAAAGTTATAGATGTTGGAGAGGTCACGATTAAAGCGCCGATGAACAAAAAAGAGGGGATAGAATCGATTGCTCAAACTACGATAGATAAAGACGAAATAAACAGTGATCCAACTCAAACACTTGCGGGAGTAGTTGAAGATGAGCAAGGAGTTTCGCTTCTTTCTGCGGGAACCAATGTTCAAATGCCGGTGATACATGGATTGTATGGGAATCGAATTTTGATTTTAAATAATGGGTTGAAGCATGGTTTTCAAAATTGGGGAAAAGATCATGCCCCTGAAATTGATATTGCTAATGCAAATTCAATAACCATTGTAAAAGGGGCTGCAGGTGTTCAATTTGGGCCTGAAGCACTAGGGGGTGCCATTATTGTAGAGCCTAATCCACTATATTTGAAGGAGCCTTTTTATGCTTTGGTAAGAACGGGATATCAAACCAATGGTCGAGGGTATAATTCAGGCTTTGAGTGTGGCCAGGGAAAGAAACATTGGAGTTACTTTATTAATGGGAATTACACAAAAGTTGGAGACAGACACGCCCCAAATTATTCTCTTACGAATTCAGGGAAGGAGGAATATTCATTTGGATCAGGAGTACATTTTCGAACCGAGAAATTAGGGGTGAAAGCATATTATAGTTTGATTAATCAGAATTTAGGTCTTTTAAGAGCCTCTTATCCTCATAGCTCACGGGCAATTCGACAAGCCTTTGAAGCTGAACAACCCGATTCATCCTATATCTTACCATTTTCATATGCCATCAATGAACCCAATCAGCTTATACAACATCATTTGGCAAAAGGAGAGGTGAAATGGAATTATTCAAATCATGGGAATTTTAAGTTAATCATGGGTAAACAATTGAATAGCAGAAAAGAATATGATGTTAGAAGAAATTCTCATAAACCAATTATTGATTTGGACTTAATAACCAATGATATTCAGTTGGAATGGAAACATCCTGATGTTTTTGAGCTTGATGGAGTGATAGGAGTACAATATTTTTATCAGGATAATGACAACAATCCTGGAACAGGGACTACACCTTTTATTCCAAATTATAATATTGATCGATACAGTGCTTTTGTGGTAGAAAGTAAAAGGCTTGGAAATGATATGATTGAAGCGGGTATCCGAGTTGATTTAGAAGAGGATAATGTTCGGGGTAGAGAAACAAATCAGGATTTATTTAGGGATGAATTTTCCTTCAGTAACATCACATCATCTATTGGCTTTGTGAAAAATTTTAGCAAAGCAAATTCATTCAGAATGAATTTAGGAAACGCTTGGAGAACTCCCAATATGGCAGAACTATTTAGTTTCGGTCAGCATGGTTTTAAAACGACCTATGGGTTGCTTAGGCATTATTTTAATGATGAAGAGAAAATTAAAACAAATCGCGTAATTCCCTTTAAAGAAAGTGAAGTAGAAGCAGAGAAAGGATGGAAATATGTGAATGAATTAAGAATTAATACAAAACGACATGGACATACGTTATCAGCTTATTCTCATTATATTTTGAACTATATCTATGAGCGTCCATATGCTGTTATAGGTACTTTTAGAGGTCCTCAACCCGTATTTATCATTCGTCAAACAGATGCGCTTTTTCTGGGATGTGATTATGATTGGAAAGCGGAATGGAGTAAACGAGTTGATGGAACATTTGGAGTGAGTTATTTATGGTCACGCAACCTTTCAGAAAATGAGGGTCTTATTAATCAGCCGCCAGTAACAATGAGTTATAAATTAAATTGGGAACATAAACCAAAAGGCAAAATGACTTCTTCTAAAATCATCTTGAAACCTTTCTATCGGTTTGAGCAATTTCAAGCTCCTCGAACATTAACGCCCACACAATTAATTGATGGCGATGAGGTTATTACTTTAAATTCTGAAATTTTTGATTTTAAAGCTGCTCCTAAAGGATATTTTATGTTCAATATTGCCTGGAAATTTGAATGGAGACTAATACAAGGTCAAGTTGCGGTGAATAATTTATTCAATTCGAGTTACCGAGACTATTTAAATGAAATGAGGTATTTCGCAGATGCTCCTGGAAGAAATTTCTTATTTACACTTACCTATAAATTCAAAAACAATAAATCTAAATACTAATTTTAAAATCAGAAAAATGAAAACAAACCAAACAATTCAAAAAATCAAAAATTACAGTAAGATTCCTGTATTAGCGCTGGCTATATTACTTACTGGTTGTAAAAAAGATGACCCAGATGATGATGTGCCTGCAGAAGAGCATGATCATGAGATGATCACGGATGTAGATTTAATTTTTACTAATGATGCGGACCCTTCTGATGTGGTGGTGGTATCTGCTGTTGACCCTGATGGAGAAGGTGTAGCAGAATTAACAATTGAAGATGCAATTAATTTGGATACAGGAAAAACCTACACACTTACCTTAGAAATTTGGAATGACCATGATGACCATGATGACCATGATGACCATGATGATGAGGGTCAACATGAAGAGGAAGACCACGATGATCATGATGAAGAAGGAGATCACGATGATCACGACGAAGATCATGGCGAAAATATAGGTGAAGAGATTGCTGAAGAAGCGGATGAGCATCAAGTGTTCTTCTCATTTACAAACGATGCTTTTTCGAGTCCTTCAGGAAACGGGAATATTGACAATTCGAGTGATGCAATTAATTATCTTGATGAAGATTCTAATGGATATCCGTTAGGGTTAGAAACTTCTTGGACAACGTCTTCGGTTGTTTCAGATGGTACATTTAAAGTAGTTTTAATGCACCAACCGGATGTAAAAACATCTTCTTCAGGCGTAAATGATGGTGATGCTGATTTTGAATTAGAGTTTAAATTAAATATCCAATAATAAAATAGATAAGCCCCCTTTTTGGGGGCTTTCTTATCTAGTACGCTATTTTACTTTACCTAAAAGTAGGGTAAAGTTTAATAAGATAATTTTAATTTAGAGATATGAGCGATGTTAAAACACTCCTAAAGAAACGAGGATTAAAAGTAACTCCAGCAAGAACAACTATTTTAGAAGTTTTTAATGGTAAAAACTATGCTCTATCCTTTAAAGATCTTAACAAAGAGTTGGGAGGTGCACTTGATAAAGTAACTATTTATCGTACATTAAAATCATTTGAAGAAAGTGGGATTATTCATGAGGTAATGGATGGAAGTCCGCAAGTAAAGTATGCATTGTGCCATCATGAAGGTTGCTCAAGTGAAGTTCATTATGATGCACATGTCCATTTTAAATGTGAGCGTTGTAATCGAACCTATTGTTTAGAATCTACCCAAATACCAACAATAGTATTACCACAAGGTTATTTTGTAAGTAAACAGTTTGTAAGCTTACAAGGTATGTGTAAGAATTGCCACTGACTTTTTCGCTGGAAAAGAGTAATTTTGCATTTATGAGAGTATGCATTGTGGTTCCATGTTACAATGAAGGTCATCGGTTAAACGAGTCGGCGTTCCTCACATTTTTAAACGAAAACCCTCAAATATCTTTTTGTTTTGTAAATGATGGAAGTTCGGATGATACAATTGACAAATTGCTGAGATTAAAATCGAAAAACGAGCGAGTTTTAGTCCTGGATAATCCTCACAATAAAGGCAAAGCTGAAACAGTTCGGAATGGGATTAATCATGTGGTAAAAGAGTTTGATATTGTTGGTTTTTTTGATGCAGATTTAGCCACTCCACTTAATGAGCTAAGCCAATTAATTCATATAATTGGACAAAACCAATATGATGCGGTATTTGCCTCTAGAATATTACGACTAGGATCAGTCATTCAACGAAGATTTAAACGACATTTATTTGGACGGTTATTTGCCACCATTATAGGGACATTATTTGGCATAAAAGCATACGATACGCAGTGTGGTGCAAAAGTTTTTCGTCGTGAAATAGCCGAGAAAATATTTGCTGAACCTTTTGTTTCTAAATGGATTTTTGATGTTGAGTTGTTAATTAGGATGGATTATCGTCAAGATCACCACAACCTTTTTGAATATCCTCTAAGAAAATGGGTAGATGTAGCTGGATCTAAAATAACCTTTAAGGACACTTTAAGGATTCCGCTAGAAATTTTAAAGTTATATAAGGCTTACAGGTGAAGTCCATTCGGTAATTTGCCTACGGGATAATTGTTGTAATAGAGTACACTATCCTCAATACTATATATTTCGGAATACTTTTTCTTAACCATCACTTGGTCAACATAAAGAGGGGGGTTTTCAAAAATATGCCCTTTTAAAAAATATTTTAGATGACTGTTTTTTATTCTTTGCTGAAAGACAAACGACACATAGGTCCAATCACCAATATGATCATATGAATTTTTGGTATCAGTAATTAAAGTCCAATCCGATTGTCCATCTCGTTTTTCTTCAATAACCCCCATAATATTATAGGTTTCCATACTTTTAGTGTGATACCAATAATTAATTTCATAATCTATATTTGTTTCAAATAGATAATTTGGATCATTTAAAAGCATCGTGTAATCAAGATGTTTTCCCTCAAGACAATGAGATCCTGAAAAAGATTGATTCGTACTAAAGGAATCATTTTCGAAGTTAGAGTAAAAAATCAAATCACTTGAATCATTAAGGTATAGGTTGCCTATAGTAATGAATTGATCTTTTTTCTTTAAAAAGTTGTTGAGCTTAGCTTCGTTTTCAAGTTGAAGAAGGTCTTCAAAACGACACGAATAAAGTTCAAAATGAGCGGTTTCAAAAAGTTTTGTAGATTTTCTAAGGAGTTGTTGTTCTTGTGGTTTTATCCAAACTTTTTCTTTTAGAATTATCGCTTTTTTCTCTTGAACGTTTTCTAATAATAGAGATGGTTTTAAGTGCATGCCGAAAATTTCGCTGATTGCTGAACCATAAATATTTGGCGTTCGCGTCATGCTTGAGTTAACCAAAGGTTTTCCTGCATGAATTGCTAAGAATTTAGAAAATTGAAATGTTAATGATGTTGACTCATGACCAAAACGATCACCTTTGTAGTAAAACGGAAGTGCTATAATAGCATCATAATCAAAAGATTTAGCTTTTGTAATGAGTTTGTTGAGTTCAGTGTTCTGCTCAGGATGCGCAAATAAGTTATGTTGTTCAATAGCTTTTTCACTCACCATTTTCTGTATGGGAATAGCACTAAATCCATATAGAAAAATCATCACACTAAGCATTAGAAAAGCATGTATATTTTTCCTCGAAATGGAGTAATGTTTGTATATTTTGAATAGATAGATCACTGAATACACATTAATTAACAAAAAGAAAACCCAGGTAAATCGCGCTAAAGCTCTAATTTGTGCAAGAAAGGGGAATTTGGGCAATAATTGATAGATCCCAAGTTTATATGGAACTCCAAACGCAACAATAAGTGTAAGAAAAGCAATAATCCAAATACGAATATATCGTGTTTTAAAGAGCGATTTAATTGCTTTTTTTTGAATTTTGAATAGGATTCGAATAGAAATAAGGATAAGAACAATCAATGCCGGAAAACCGATAAAAGACCAACTTTCCCATGTATGTTCTTGAACATTAAATAAGTTATTTGTATACTGAACTACATCTCCAACATTTGGTAAAAACACATCTGATAACTTGGCATTATAGGTATATAATTCGTAAAAGTTTACAGGCCTTTCCTCTCCGTTACCCATTATTTTTAAATAGGAAAAGAAGACAATAACTCCAGTGAATGATTGAACCGAGAAATGAATTCCTCTGCGAATAATATTTTTTCTGTCCTTAAGAAATGATGTTAATCCTAGGCTAAACAGTAAAAACATAGAGATAATTCCAAGATAAGGGTGGATGAAAAATAGAATTAAATTGAAAAGAGCAATTAAAATGGAACTTTTCAAACGATAACGTTCACCATGTTTTATGAAAAAATACCACGTCCCAGGAAGAAAAAAAGCATAGGGTAAACTTGGATGTGCAACAATACGATACGTTTGTGGCCATAATATGGCAATTAAAAAAGCAAAAATTGCGGAAAACCACCATGTTACGCCGTGATGCAGAAGGATCTTATATAGGAAGAAGGAACACAATACAATTGAAAACAAAATAAAAAGGTTAATAAATCCCGCAGAGTAAGTATAAATTCCTGGGAAAATAGTGTCAAGTGCCTTTATTGAGTTGGCCACAATGGGTTGACCATCTGTAAAATTATATAGATCACCGAACGGGTAATTGAACCCATTATAATGCGAAAAAGAGGTATCATGTTTCGCATGAAAATAAACAGAGTAATAGGTCATTAGTCCATCTCCATCTCCCGTAAACAAGTACTTATTTGGTTGAAAAATAACCTTTCCGTAAAAAACAAAAAGAAATCCCAAAGGTAAAAGTATGGATAGGTAGAGCCCCTTGGATTTATTCATAGGATTTAACATCTAGTTCATTACGAAGTTGATCTAAAGATACTAAGGTCAAAGTGAAAAACAGCTGTTCAAAAATAATATCCTTAAATAATGTTGATGAAATTTCATTAAATTGGTGCGCAGTTTATGAGCGCAATACAACAATTATCAATCATTATTCCCGCCTATAATGAGGAAAAAACAATTCATTTAATACTAGATAAAGTGCGTCATGTTCATTTGATAAACAATATTCAAAAAGAGTTTATCATTGTAAATGATTACAGTAAGGATAATACAGAAGAGGCAATTAAACAATATATGGCCAAATATCCTTCACTTAAAATCAGATATTTTAACCAGCCTAAAAATATGGGTAAAGGGGCTGCATTACATCGGGGTATAAAAGAGGCTACTGGTGAAGCCATAATTATACAAGACGCAGATTTAGAGTATGACCCAAAAGAATACAATGATTTGTTACAACCAATGGTTGATGGATTTGCGGATGTGGTTTATGGATCCCGATTCATGGGGGCTAACCCACATCGAGTTCTCTTTTTTTGGCATACCATCGGGAATAGGTTCTTAACCTTTTTATCCAATATGTTTTCCAATTTGAATCTAACAGATATGGAAACATGTTATAAACTATTTAAAGCACATCATATTAAATCGTTAACCCTGAAGGAAAAAAGATTTGGATTTGAACCAGAGGTTACCGCAAAGATCAGTCGAATACCAAATATTGCGATTTATGAAGTGGGTATATCCTATTACGGAAGAACCTATGAGGAAGGTAAAAAAATAGGATATAAAGATGGATTTAGGGCTATATTCTGCATTTTGAAGTATGGTTTATTAAAATTGAAATAAACGAATCATCTCGAGAAAAGAAAAGACGATTATTTCATTATGATAGAAGGATCATTTTTTTAAATTAGTTACTTTAGCAATCTAATTTGTAGTCAGTGATTTATGCGCATTTTACTATTAATTGGTGTTGTTTTTTTCCTTTTTTCAGGCTGTTCTGAAAGTAGTAATAAATCTGCTTTACATTTTTCAGTTTCAAAAAATAGGAAAACATTTTTAATGGATTTTGAATCGAACCCAGATTCGCTCATTTGGCAATTGAATAAAGATCAAATTCAAGGCCAGGATAATCAGTTTTTACATTTTGGAAAAGAGGACTTATTTGGAGGCAATTTTGAATTTCATGTACCCGATGGTTTTCAAAATTCTAGCGCCGTTGTTAAAGTGACCTTTAAATACAGAAATCAGTCTAATAAACAGGGTTATTACGTGTTCAGCGCAAAGGATTCTTTGGAGCAGTTTTATTGGCGAAGTTCGTCTTTTGAAGGAAAGCAAAAAGACTGGATGATTTTTTCTGATTCAATTATAATTCCTGTGTCAAAAATAGAAAACACAGATCTTAAGTTTTATGGATTCAACCCCGACAAGGCAGTGTTTGATATCGACTCATTAACAATAACAATTCAGAATTATACTTTTCCGAGTTACCTAACAGATGTGAAACAACATTATCATTTATTTCCAAAAGTAAACTTAAATAACCCTCTTTTTGAAAGCGTAGCGTTAGCATCATTTGTAAATAATCAATTTGTTACCGCAGATTTTGAAAAAGAGAATGATAGCACCCTCATTGGAGGGAATGATTACTTTGATATTCATGTGCTTCAATTAAACAATCAAGAACATTGTTTATTTGAGAGTTCTACTAAATTTAAAGAGCCCACTAAAGTAAATCGACTGGCATTAATTTATAAATATAAAGGGGACGTTTCAGAAGTTTATCGCAATAACCGGATGGCCTCTGAATTTCTAGGCAATGAAGCTTGGCTTGCAAAACAAGGGTTTAAAATTACTCAAGGCGTCGAAAACTGGATGTGCTATGGTAGCAATAAGGTGAGTTCTTTTCAACTACTTAAAAAGGAAAAACTATTGGTAGTGAATATTGATTGGTTACAAGACCATCCCCTTTTTCATTTTCCAGAACTTGATTCATTGATTAATGTAAAAAAAGATGTTTCCGCTTATCGGTATACCAAGTATAGTCCAAAATTGGAACATTCTTTTAAAATATTCAAAACCAGTAAGGTTAAATCGGCTCCAAGAATCCTCCCTACTCAGCATGGGTTTCAATCTGCATTCCTTTGGACTGAACATGCCGATTTCACAGATATTCGGTTACATAGGGTTACGTATTTTGGTAACGAAGATGCAACGGGACTTTCTAAAGCGAATGCAGGCTTTGCTTACCATGAAATTCCAGTAACAAAAAGTGTATTCTATACTGTTCATGATACGCTTAAAAACGGAGATTACAAAAGCACTAAAATCAATACAGAATCAGCGTCGTTAATGAAAACAGATGGGTTTCGATTTTTTTTAGATACACTTCATTCATTAGGGAATGAGATATGTTTGCATACTCCCGACTTTTTCACCACCAATGAACGAACCATGGATAGAGCATTGGATTATATAACGAAGCGTTATGGATCTCATACTTGGATTGATCATGGGTATAATAATGGTCATTCTGATAATCGAGAAAATGTGATGTGTGATGGGTTAAATTCATATTCTAAAAATCTTTGGGAGAAATATGCGATTAAATATTTTTGGAATGGATACTTTGAAGACACATTAATACAAAAGCCGTTTACCTATAGTGAAAGTATTACAGTACCCTATCACGGTTTCGAAGATCAAGTACCCTACCCACTTTATTGGGAGACTAAAAGACAGGGTAGTGGGTTTTATTCATGGCGGACAAATACCGTTTTCTTTCCAAAACATGGGGGGACTTGGAGTTATTTTTTCTCCGATCAGAAATTGAATGATTTTACTACGAATTATGGCGTTGAATTTAGTCATGTATATCCTGCCCATACAGGACATATGGGATTTTGGAAATATGATACGGATAGTAATTTTATCATTGAGCCTGCTTTTGACGAAACCTTGCGGAAAATGGCCTCCCTTAGAGATCTAGGAATACTACAAATCCCCACTGTAACTGAATTTATGGATCATCAATTAGCCATTGAAAAAGTCACATATATATTTAAAGATGATCAGATAATCGTGAAGAATAACGGAGAAAATATTAAAGGATTAACCTTTGCGATTAAGCGAAAAGGTCTCCCAAGTCATTTTAAGGAACAATTTCAGCATCATCGAGTTAATGGAGAAGATTTAATTTTTTGGATGGATTTAAATAAAAATCAGGAACGAATTATTCAATTTTAAATTTCAAAATCCCATTCCTCTCCATAGGGGTGAACAATTTCTGGCTTTTCAAGAGAGTCCACTAAAATAAAATCAAGTTGTTTTTTAGAAAGATCGGCATTTTTGATTTCGATCAATATTTCGTCGCCCATTTGATATTTTTTACCAGTTGTTTGACCAATAACACAATAATTATCCGCGTCTAAAACATAGGTGTCATCATTCATATCACGCATCGAAATCATTCCCTCACAAAGATTCTCTTCAATTTCAGCATAAATCCCCCAATCCGTTACCCCACTAATAATTGCTTTAAATCGTTCTCCCAGGTGTTTTCCCATGAATTCAACCTGCTTGTATTTTATCGAGTCTCGTTCGGCATCAGCGGCCTGTTTTTCCATTTTTGAACAATGCTTACAATATTCTTCATATTCCTGATCATCTACAGATTTTCCTTGATCGAGGTAATATTGCAAAAGACGATGAACCATTACATCGGGATATCTTCGAATCGGCGAGGTGAAATGTGAATAGTAGTCAAACGCTAACCCATAATGTCCAATGTTTTGAGTAGAATATTCTGCTTTTGCCATGGTTCGAACGGCAAGAGTTTGAATCATATTACCCTCTTTTGTGCCCTTTACTTTATCTAACACTTCATTTAATCCTTTTGAAATATTTGCATTTTCACCTGTTGGAACATGAAGACCAAATTGGGTAATGAAATTCGCAAATTGATCAAATTTGTCGGTTTTAGGTTTGTCATGAATTCTATAAACAAATGTTTTCGGCCGCTTGTTTTTTTGCTTATCACCAATGTATTGAGCTACCCTTCGATTAGCTAGGAGCATATACTCCTCAATTAACTTATTTGAATCTTTGGCCTCTTTAAAATAAACACCTGTAGGTGTGGAGTTATCATTTTCATCAAGATGAAATTTTACTTCAACACGATCAAAACTTACCGCTCCTGCTCTAAATCGCTTTTTTCGCAATTTTTTTGCAATACGATCCATGATCCCAATCTCCTCATTATACTCTCCCTCACCCGTTTCTATAATTTCTTGGGCTTCTTCATACGTGAACCTTCGATCGGAATAAATGACTGTTCTTCCAAACCATTCCTCTTTAATTTTTCCATGAACATCCATTTCAAAAATGGCAGAAAAAGTGAATTTTTCCTCATTGGGTCGTAATGAACAAACACCATTCGACAATTTTTCAGGTAACATAGGGACAACTCGATCAACCAGATAAACAGAAGTAGCCCTATTAAAAGCCTCTTCATCTAAAATACTTCCTGGTTGAACATAATGAGAGACATCTGCAATATGCACACCAATTTCGTAATTGCCATTAGGCAACAACTTAAATGATAATGCATCATCAAAATCTTTCGCATCATGAGGGTCAATCGTGAATGTAAGGATATCACGCATATCCCGTCGTTTACTAATCTCCTTTTGATCCAATTCGAATTTTATTTTTTCAGCCTGCTCCTCAACCTTTGCAGGAAATTCATACGGTAAATCATATTCAAAAAGAATAGAATGCATTACCACATCATTGTTTCCAGCTTCCCCTAAGATTTCGGTGATTTTACCAAATGGATTTTTTGAGTCGTTTGGCCAGTCGGTAATCTCCCCTATAACCTTTTCCCCATCTTTAGCCTCATTTAATTTTGTTTTTGGAATATAGAGATCAATAGTAATTTTATCATTATCGGGGATAAGAAAGCCGAACTTATCATTCATTTGTAAGGTTCCAATGAATTTTGTTCGAGCTCGTTTCACTACGTTTACCACCACTCCTTCAGGTTTTCCCTTACGGTAAACAACTTTAATTTTTACAGTATCACCATGAAGCGCTTTATTCATATTCTTAGCATGAACATAAATATCATCTTCTTGATCGGGAACTACTACATATCCGCCTCCTCTTCGAGTAGCATCAATTACTCCTTCAATCTCATCCGTTTGAATATTCAACTGATACTTCCCCCTTCCTAATTCTGTAATTGCTTTTTGATTAGCTAAATTTTCCAGAATAGCTTGAACCCTTGCTCTGTCTAATTTATTACCAACCCTAATTTCTCTACTAACTTCCTTGTAAGTATAGATTTTAGATGGATTAGATGTGAAAATTCGCATGAGTTCACTAGTCATTCCTTCAAGGGTTTGTAAACTCGCACGTTTTGTTTTGGAGGGCTTCCTCCCAGTCGTCTTAGAACCGCTTCTTTTGGAAAAGTTGCGATTTGATTGTGATGACCTTTGGGAACTTTTTCCTTTTCTTCTGGACATGCTTAAATGTACGGACTCACTACAAAGTAGTTTTAACTATCCAAAAAAGTTATAAACGATTCAAACTGAATTATTAACCAATCGATTTGAATCGGCTCAAATTCGTTCTAAAAAAGGAATCACAGCTGAAATCGATAGGTAGCAGAGATTTTAAACCCTAAAGCATTTTCGTATTTCCCATTCATACGTGTACGTTCATCACCGGGGTACCATCCTAACATCCCAAATGGAGTAGAAGAACCATCCGTGTATAAGGCATAATCAAACATCGTGTACAATACTTCTGTTTTAACAATCACACGTTCTTTTAAAAGATCAAATTGCAAATAACCTCCAAACTCATTTGAGGCAAGTTGGGTGTAAAAATCTTTGCTCGAATTTCGGGTTAAATCAAAAGTCCTTACAATCATAAGAAAATCAGCTCCTATTCGCACATTGTTGTGAAGTTTGTAATCAGCAAATCCCGTGATGGGAAATTTAATATCGGATTCAAATTTTGCATTTTTACTTTTATGGTAAACGCCCAATATTGGAACAAAAAGAGTTCCAAAAATTTCTGTATTACTATAACTTCCAAAAATAAATTTAGTTTGTGGGTTGATGACATATTTAAACAAAGCAATTCCTCCAATTTGAAAACTATTGCTCAGATTTCCATAATCTGAAGCTAATTTAGGAAGAAGGAGATAGGTCCCCGATAATCTTGCGTTGTGTTTTATATTGAACCCAGCTTTTAATGTAGCAATGTTAACACTGCTTGGCGCCCACCCTCTTTTTAACGTTGTCGTATGATTTTCAAAATCGACTCCTGTTAAAAAGGCAAGTGAATCTGAAATTTGCACGGGAATACTTGTGAGTAATTTAGACTGTATTACTGAAGATTCAAAAGGATCTAAAGGAGATGGATTAACATTTACTTGAGGGGCATTGGTATAGGTGAATTTTGCCAAGTCAACATAACGCTGAGCAGCACCCCACAACGTAGAGGAAAATAAGGTGATAAGAAGGATATATTTTTTCATTGGTTGTAAGGTATCGATAAAAACCATCGACAAAGCAAACAAATAAATTTAATATTTGGAAAATCGATTACATAAAACTACTTTTGCCTTCCGAATTTTCCAATAGGAAAATAGGGCCTATAGCTCAGTTGGTTAGAGCACTTGACTCATAATCAAGGGGTCCCTGGTTCGAGCCCAGGTGGGCCCACCAAAAAGAATCCCACTCATTTGAGTGGGTTTTTATTTATTCAAAAACATTTTATTTAATTGTTGTATTCAGTATCATGATTACTATA
>PBLA01000010.1 GCA_002722245.1 Flavobacteriales bacterium
TAAACATCTTATACAAAGTAGGTTTAGACATATTCAACAATACACAGGCTTGTTTAACTGTCAGAAACTCCATATCAGCTAATGACCGTACAAGAACTTTTTCTTTGCGATTTGCATCTATGGTTAGATTAACTAGATTGTTCTCTAGTCGTTCAGTTGTAGAAATATTACCGACAGAAGAAGATGATAACAGCTTTTCTTCACGTTTTCTTTTTTTATAAGCTCTACTAGCACATTTATGAGAGCAATACTTGGTCACCGTAGTTTTTGCAATATACTCTTGGGTACAAAAATCACAAACCTTCTTAATTCTAATATTGCTACTCATAAACAACAGTCTTTTAAAGTTAAAATCAGTAAAAATTAGTAAAGTTATTTCTCCATTTTTACGACTTGAAGAATACACGTAACTAAAACCCTAAAATAGATACAAAAATGATACAAAACAAAAGAAAAGATATGCTACAATATGAAATAAACTGAAAGGGTTTACAGTTTAACAAAAGCATAAAACACCTATAAATAAAGGGTTTTGAAAAAATATGATACAAAATGAAAAAATATGAAAACCAACAACTATTTGCCAATACAAAACTTACCAAAGATATTCCCCAATAAATCATCGGTGGTAATTTCGCCTGTAATTTCACCTAAGCTATGCAAAGCGGCGCGGATATCGATGGCCAGTAAGTCGCCGGGGATTCCCGTTTCCATTGCGTGGAGTACGCTGTTGAGGGATTGATTGGCGTCTTTTAGACTGTTGTAATGACGGGCGTTGGAAATGATTATATCTCCTGTATTGAGCTGACCTAAGTCAACTAAACTACTGAGAACATCTTTTATCGCTTTTATTCCCGCCTCCGATTTGGCACTTATTGGAATTAAGGATAGATTGGTTTTTTCATTTTGAATTGTAAACTGGTTTTGAATGCGATTAAAATCGTATTCTGCTTCCTCCTTGCCCATCATGTCTTCCAGTTCGGAGCGTTTTGCGTCTTTGGTTTTAGATCCCTGATGGGTTGATTTTTGAACGATGTCTATTTTGTTCAAAATGATTAAAATCTCCTTTTCAGGATATTTATCGGATAGCTCCTCAGCTACTTTTTCAATGTCTTCTTTTGCTGTTTTGCTATAGTCGAAAAGTTGCATGACTACCCTCGCCTGTTCCATTTTTTGGAACGTTTTCTCAATTCCTTTGTTTTCAATGACGTCACTGGTTTCTCGTATCCCTGCGGTATCGATAAATCGATAGGTTACCCCCTCGATGTTTAATTCGTCTTCAATGGCGTCTCTGGTAGTTCCAGCAATATCGCTTACTATGGCGCGATCTTCTTCGAGTAATGCGTTTAATAAGGTTGATTTCCCTACATTAGGCTCTCCTACAATAGCCACGGGTAAACCGTTTTTGATGGCATTACCCAATGAAAAGGAGGTCATTAGCTTTTGAACAAGTTTTTGGATATTCTTTACGAGTTTTATGAACTCGGTTCGGTCGGCAAATTCAACATCTTCTTCACTAAAATCGAGTTCGAGTTCGATGAGTGAGGCGAAGTTTAAAAGTTGCTCTCTTAATTTGGATATTTCAGAGCTAACCCCTCCTTTTAACTGGCTTAATGCCAATTGTGAACTTGCTTTTGAGGTGGAATGAATTAAATCGGCTACTGCTTCTGCCTGACTTAAATCAAATTTTCCGTTGCGGTAAGCACGCATGGTGAATTCGCCTGCATCGGCTGCTCGTATTCCTGCATCTACAAACAATTGAACTATAGATTGAGTAATGTACGTTGAGCCGTGGCAACTTATCTCTGTTGTTTCTTCTCCGGTAAAGGATTTCCCATCGTGAAATACGTTGATGAGTACTTCATCCAATGCCTTTTCTCCGTCGTGAATTTCGCCAAAATGTGCGGTATGCGTTTGGGCATCTGATAGCTTTTTCCCCTGTTTAAAGGGCTTAAAAAACTTTTGAGTAATTGATATTGCCTTTGGACCACTGATTCGGATTACGGCAATAGCTCCCATTCCCGGGGCTGATGCCGGAGCAATAATGGTATCGTTTTTACTCAAGTTTTTAAGATTCATTAGGGGCAAAATTACGATATTTTAAAATCTCCTGATGATTAATCAATTTTTAGCTTGAGTAGTGGGGATTTATTTTAGCTGAGTGACAAACATGATTCATTTAAATCTTACTACTTATCATAACACCCGAACAGAATATAAGTACCTTGGTTTCCAATAACTCGACTTTGGAATTGTGTCAATTCTTACGCCTAGTGAACTTGTGGCGTGAATAACTTTAAGTGGTTCTGGATAATTTGAAATTACGATTGCCACATGTTGTATTTTGATTCCTCCACTACTTTTTCTGCTTCCGAAAAAAGCCAAATCACCTGCCTGGTATTTTTTGACTTTGTTTCCTTTAGTGGATTGCAATTTTGCGGAATGTGGTAATCTCGTACCAAATTGATTAAGAACAACCGAGGTGAAACCAGAACAATCAATTCCCTTTCTATTGGTTCCTGCATGCAGGTAAGGTGTTCCTATATATGTTTTTGCTTTAGCAATAATTTGTGTTTGTTTCCTGGTGCTATTATTTAATGGGATATTCTTCTTTTCCCTCAATTCTTTTTTCTCAGTGGTTATCTCTGGCTGTTCTACCTTTTTTTCTATTGTCAACTTTTTTGGAAATGCATCCCAATATTGAGGAGTAGTATCGCTAAAGTGAGTTGCTAACATTTTGGCTATATCCTTCCATTCTTTTTCTTTTCTGGATTTTTTAGCTGCAATCATTCTGTTTTTTGCAATGTTTAAAAATGCAGCCTTACAAGATTTAAAACGTGCAAATTCGGATGTATTCTTTTGATAACTCAATCCTTTACGAACATGATATACAATTGACTTCTCACGATGAGGAACCCCTATTTTTTTACTTGCTTCTTTTGATAAATTCACTAGCGAAAAACCCATTAAATAATAGGTTTTTGCCTTCTTATAATAAGCTGGATCTCCCTTCAATTTAAACGCCTTTTTATAGGTTTTTTCATATTTACCGGCCTTGTACCATTCCTCTACTTTGTTTAGCTCATTAATTGAAAATGCATTTATATTCATGATCACGCCTAAACTTAAAAGAATTATTTTTTCACTCATTTTCAATATACTTTAATACAATATTTCTTTTAAAAAAGAACTTTTAAAGGGCATTAACGCCCTCTAAAAGTGAACACACACGATACCTTTACCAGGCTCCACACTCATGTATTTTTTTACTTATGAGTATAAACTTTATTTGCATAACCCAAAAACATCAAAAAGTAACAGAATATGTTTTTTGATTATATATTAATACGTTTTGCATGGCATTTAATTGTTAATTGTTGATTTCAATAATTGTTGTATTTTGACCCAACAAATTATAAACGTGTGAAAATCACTCTACTCTTTTTACTTTCATTAGTTTCTCTACTTTGTTCCGCAGACAATATTCAAGGTATAATCAATCAATATTCCAAAGTGTTTTCTTTAGGTGGTTGTAGAAATAAAATTGTGGTGAAAGAAGCTGAAAAATTCAATAAAAATGAGGATGTTCTCATTATTCAAATGAAAGGTGTTGAAATCAATGAGGAAAATGGCTTGAATTATGGCGCTATTACAAATATTCACTCGGCTGGTTATTTTGAAGTAGCAAAGATTAATGAAATCGCAAATGATACAATAACATTTTACTTTGATCTCTTAAATACATATGACTTTGAAGGTGCTGTTCAAATTGTTAGTTACCCAAATTACTCAAGTGCCATTGTTACAGAAGAAATTCTAACTTGTAAGAAATGGGACGGAGAAATAGGAGGCGTATTGGCTTTTAATTGCGACCAGGGAGTTTTTGTGTATGAAAACATTGATGTTTCAGGAAAGGGATTTAGAGGAGGAGCAAAAAAAGAAGGAACTGGAAATGCATGCAGTTGGCTTTTAACAAATCCTAATGCCTACTACCCATCGGATTCCTGGGAAGGTGCTGAAAAAGGTGAAGGATTCGCGAACAAAACGATTAATCAAGAAAACGGAAGAGGACCACAAGGAAGTGGTGGTGGCGGAGGTAATGATCATAATTCTGGTGGCGCTGGAGGGGGAAATTTTGGAAATGGTGGAAATGGCGGAAATAATGATGACCCTGGTTTTTTCAATTGTTCGGGTTATTATCCGGGTCTTGGTGGTATTGATTATGATTACAATGAAGAAAGAGCCTTTTTAGGTGGTGGTGGTGGCGCAGGTCATGGAAATAACAACTTGTCCTCCGCTGGAGGAAATGGCGGAGGGATTGTATTTATTGAAGCAAGATATATTGTGGGAGACACCCTTCATATTATCGCCAAAGGTGATGATGCATTAACAACCTCAGGAGGTGATGGTGCAGGGGGCGGTGGTGCAGGAGGAACTGTTTTGTTGAACCTTGAACAATTAAACTCTCAAATAACCATTGATGTATCCGGAGGAAAAGGTGGTGATGTAAATGACGAGAATACTGCAAGATGCCATGGACCTGGAGGTGGCGGTGCAGGGGGTTATGTAAACACCTCTCTAAATACTGATTTAATAACGGTTATCGCTTCAGGAGGATCTCCTGGAATAGTAACAAATTCCACTGCGGCCTGTAATGGTTCATCAAATAATGCTGGTCAAGGTGAAAATGGAGCTTTTGCAACTACATTAACTATTCCTAAAAGTACGGTTGAGGGAAATTGTGGAATTACAGCTTTAGAAAGTCTAAATAAAATTGACATTAAAATTTTCCCAACTTTTTCACAAACTGGATTTAAGATCCAGCGATTTAGTGAGGATTTACACATATCAGTACTTGATGGCTCAGGTAAAACGATTAAAATATTAAATCGTGAGGATCACTTTGGTGAGGATCTTGCCAACGGGGTCTATTTTGTAAGGACCCAATCTGGATCCAGGGTGAATATGATTCGAATAATTAAAGTGAACTAGTTTGTTTTAGATGGCATAGGGCCTCTCAAATGAACAATTAAACCATTCAAAAAGTTCCTCAGAAACTGATCACCTGCTTCTACATACTTTGGGTGATTTTCTTTTCGAAACATGTCATTAATAGCACTTTTAGATATTTTGAAGTCCACAAGTTCACAGATTTTAACGATGTCTTCATCCCTTAGTTTATGGGCTACTCGTAATTTTTTAAGTATATCATTGTTTGTTAGCATAAGACTAAGTTAACGTTTAAGATGTTTATTGGCTTAAAGAAGGTTAAAACCTTTATCACTTATGACCTTTTTTTTAATTTGGCTTCATGAGAAAAGAAAAATATAAATATAATTTCCGGCAATACTTATCGCTTGTTCTTTTATTTTTTCCTCCTCTCCTATTTTTATGTTTAATTTTCATTTATCGTGACCATCCAAACCTAAATCTAAGTGAATTGTTTCCATATTTACCTTGGCAATTTCTATTACTTGGTTTATTTGGAATTGTGGCTACAGTTGGAGGTCTTTTTGATTGGATGTATCATAGAAATCCACTAAATCTCAAAATACCTGCCAAAGAAAGAGAAGCGGAAGCAGCTGCCCTTGGTTTAGGGGGTATTCCTATGTTTATTTTAATGTGGTTAGCAACCATTTCAGAACATCCTAACATGTATCTTATTCCTATTTTAATAATTCTCATATATACTGTTGTAATGATATGCTATGATGAATTTGTCTTCCATATAAAAAGATGTGTAAAACGCGAAAATTGGTACCACAGAATGTTGGTTTTTGGGAATGGATTAGCTTGGCTTAGTTGGATGCATTTAATTTTTAATAGATGATTGTTAAACAACTATTTATTGCTAGTAACCCAGTAAAATCAACTTATCCTTTAATGGGGTTTAAAAATGGTGGTTTATGGATGCAAAAAAAGCTTAATGAGCTTACTGATGAATCCTTTACAAGAACTCCAAACTTTGTGTTTTTAGGTTTAGTAAAATATATATTTAGCATCTCAATAGGTCTAGTTATATCTTTTCTTTACTCGTCTAATCTTCCATTAGGAATTTTTTTGTTTATTGTAGGTTTCTATTTAATTGAAGTTCACTTTTTATTTTTATTCCCATTAGCAATTGAAGGTGAAAGACCTTTATTTTATAAATCGATACTACTTACTTATAAAACTGGAATAGTTACCGCTTTTTTTAACACGATTTTCATTGCTGGATTTATGCTTATAGGTGTGTTAAACTTTAAAAAACCTTTAGCCAATTGGTATAAAGGGTGTTACATTATTTTATTTTGGTACGTTGATGTTAGAGATAGGTAAAAACACCTCTTTTGTTGTTAGAGAAGAACTCATACATGCTCATTCATCTTTACGAGCTGTTTTTCTTTCGGACTTTCACTTCACTAAGCATAGTAAGGCTTTTGCTAACGACTTAGCCAAGAGTTTAATAAGGATTAATCCGGATTTATTTTTGTTTGGAGGAGACTATTTTGACTCCCAAAAAGGAAGAGATGTATTTATCTATTTGATAGGTTTAATTAACAAACCAATAATTGGTATTTTAGGTAATCATGATAAATTCATGAGAATTGATAAAAAGTTCATTCAAAAATCCTGTCCAAATTTTGAATGGTTGAACGAAAAAAGAATAGTAGAAGTCAACGGTAAAAAAGTTCTGATTTCTACCAAAGAAAATGAAGAGTTTGCTGATATACAAATTTGTTTAGTGCATAATCCAAGAGAGCTTAAAAATGCGAAGAAAAACTTTCATTGTTATTTAGCAGGACATCTGCATGGCAGCCAGTTTGTGTTTTGGAAAAAAGACCATTCCTTGTTTCCGGGTAAGTTTTTTTACAAATGGAACATGGATAAAGGCTTTATTAATAGTGTTCCTGTAATCATTAATAGAGGCCTGGGAGATTCTTTACCAATACGATTTAATTGCCCAAAAGAAATTGTAGTTTTAAACTTTAAAGAAATGACATTATGAAAATATTGTTAGCAACAGGGGCAGCAACTCTCTATGGAATATCCTTGCGTTTGGCTTTTGGGACTTTAAACTCAATTATGCCAATAATGAGTGTTTCCTTTTTGATTTTAGCGCCAGTTGTAGTTGGTTTTATAACTGTGCTTGTATATATGAGATACAAAAAGGCAAGTGCTTTAGGAGCTTTCTTTTTACCATGGGTAACTACTTTTTTACTTTTAATTGCTACTATTTACCTAAATCTCGAAGGATCTATTTGTTGGCTAATGATATATCCTCTTTTCTCCATAGCAGCTGGTATTGGAGGCCTTTTTGCGCATAGAATAATGCGAAAAAGAAAAATAAACCTGGCTAACTCTAAAGATATATTGGACGAAAATCAGTGGAATAACCGATTTAAGGTTTCTGTAATTCTGGTACTCCCTATTATATTTGGAATTATTGAACGTGATCATTCTTTAAACAGATCCGACATAACCATTGAAAGGTCGGTTACTATAAACAAACCAACGAGTAAAATATGGAAAGCATTAACCTCCACTGGTGCAGTTTTAAAAGAAGAAAAAGATGGTGGATTAAGCAGTTTAATTGGTTTCCCTAAGCATTTAGAAACAACACTTGATACTTTAGCTATTGGTGGAAAAAGGATAGCAAAATACGAAAGAGGTTTATATTTTAACGAAACAATAACTGAATTGATTCCTAATAAAAAACTTGTATTCAAAGTGGATGTTGATCCTCATAAAATCCCTCCAACCGTAATGGATGAGCATATTTTAATTGGTGGAAAACATGTAGATGTTTATGAAGACATTTACACTTTAAAAGCTAATGAGGATGGTTCTACAACTGTTTCATTATCGAGTCATTTCATGATTAACACACCATTCAATTGGTATACTAAAATATGGGCAAACTTTTTAATGAAAGACATTTTAGATGGGCAACTGGAGTTAATTATCTACAGAGCAAGACATTAATGAATTACTTTTTTATTATATGTGATAAATAACTTTTCTTTTTTGATCTTGCTGCTAAAAAATATTTCCCCGTTTCTAATCCTTCCAAGTTCACTGAAAAGTTTTTCTTATTTGGTTGCATTGATAGAATAACCCGTCCTTGTATATCAAGCACTTTTAAATCATTGATTGTTTGGTCCATTTTCACGGTTATAATACCACTAGAGGGGTTAGGAAAAAGATTTATTTTATTAAATATTGATTTTACACTTACCGGATTTATTATACCAACTGCATCGGATTTAAAATCTGGGATGATTGTATCTTCCTCATAGCTTACTATTAAAAAATCTGTAAGATTAAGTTTTATAATTTCGTTTACTTTCTCCACTAAATTATCTGGTGTAACTATATCAATACTTGCTATTCTTCCATGACCAGATCTATTTTGTTTGTCTGTTCTAACCATAGCAATATCAATTCCTTTTTCGGTAGGCTGATACATTGTTATCATATCAACACTATCGGTCCCTAGCCAATTTTGTAAGAACTCAGCCTTATTCTCTGTTTTACCAAAAAAGGAAGCTATATTATGCTCTAAAGACATCGTTATAGCATATACATTTTCAGCTTCTTTTGTGGATTCACCAAAGTATAAGTCAAATTTCACGGTATCTCCTGCAACAACTGAGTCTTTGATTGCCACTAAATTGAGTAAAGGGCCATAGGGGTCAAGTTCTGGATCAGCATACATTTTTTGCTGAGTATATCCATAATTTAATTGAATTGCATCTCTGTCCTGAATATCAACTTTTCCATCACCATTACAATCAGCAAATTTTTTGTCTACGTCCCATTTTTTATCTTGCCAATTACCGGCGTATTGAATCATCCAGTCAGTAGTAGGTAATATTCGACGTACATTTAAATTCGAATCTAAAAAAGCACTTCCTATTGGAATTAAATCTTTAACATTAACAATACCATCATTATTGCAGTCTCCGGGCCAAAGGCATTCATCATCTATACAACTTCTTGGCTTTAGTGATATTAGGTACAAAGCACCACCGTTAAAAATAGAATCACAATTATAAGGTTCACCCACACCTACTTCAGGAAAACCATCTTTGTTAAGATCACCTAAAACACTAAGTTTACCTCCAAAATGTTGGTCTTGATTAAGATTTAATCCTTCTATTTTGGGATCCAAAACGTCATAACTACTAATACTTCCTATACTATCCAGATAAAAAACTCCAAAAGTCCCTAAACTTGTAGCACTACCGTAAGTGGAAATGACCATTTCATTCCTTCCATCAAAATTGATATCTGGAAGACTGGCAACGTAACCTCCAAAATAAATTGCTTCAGGAAAAGCTTCTTTAATTTTCGGACTATTTAAATCGAAGTACTTTGTGCTCTTAACCGAATAATTCTCATCCATAAACAACAACCAAGTTTGAGTTCCCCTTACACCAACCAAAAGATCATCATTTCCATCTCCATCAATATCTCCAATATTGTCAACATCCCATCCAAAATAGCCTCTTGAAGTCACGCCTGAGAAATTAGCTCCTGTAGGAGTTATTTTTGATTGAGCCTTTACAGTGCCATCTGAATTTAATTGAATAATAAAAACTGCACCTGAATTTGGCCCAAGCTCTCTGTCTCCTGCAGAACCAACAGCTAAATCGGGAATACCGTCACCATTTATATCTCCCAATGCGGTTAATCCTGACCCAAACAATTCCTGCGCACCCCAATTAGTAAAACCACCTATTCCCTCTCCAATTCTTTGATGCGCTTTTACTGTTCCATCTTGATTCATTCTCAATATGAATACCGAACCACATTTTTCATTAACGGGATTAGACCAATCCTCATATGCCCCAACAGCTATATCCTGAATACCATCTCCATCAATATCACCTATATTTTCTATAGCCCAACCAAATCGGGCACCATCTTTAACTGTATGTACTCCATTGGAATACACATCGTTAAAACCATTTTTGCCTTCAGCAATTTGAACAAACTCTCGTATCGACCCATCTTCTTTTAAGAAACAAATGAGCACTTCACCACCTTCTGATTCAGCACCCTCACCATATAAACCTATTGCGATATCATTATTACCATCTTTATCCAAATCACCAATTGGTGCAGAATTAGCCAAAAGAGAACCAAATGCTATTGGGTGATCTAAATTACCAGAGTTGTAATGGTATTTCTGTAATAGCTCAAAAGAAACATTTTGACTAATTGAAATTGATACACAAACAAAAAACAATATTGTAAATACCCAATTTAATTTTGTCTTCATGATTGGCTTATAATTAGTTTGAATTAAAATATATGCTTTTTGATAAACTAGAATTAATTTGATTCGTAACTTCTCTAAAAAAAGTCTCTACAAAGTTAGAAAATGGAACTGAAACAGAAGAGTTTTTAGCTATATTACTTACGCTATCCCAATTATGTTTTTGGATAGGAAAATCCGCGAATTTTAGGATACATTTTTCCTTTGAATAATTAGTTAATGAGTTTCTAAAATCTGCTATTTTCATTCCCGTTTCTGCCAAATAAACTGAAATAAGATTCCCCATTAAATCACCTTCTCGAAAAGAGGATTCTTTAGAAACTGATAACAAAGAAAAAGGTAAATCTCCTTGATAGGTTTCTAAATCTGAAGAAGCTTTTCTAAACAAAGAGTAAAAATGATATCTCAATTGAATAGAATCTTTTATTGAGCCTAACAAGACATATCGTTTGCATTCTCCCGTTAAATCAATTCCAAAAATATGACTTTTAACTTGCATATATATACTAAGTGTTGAATCAACTTCCTCTAGATTATTTAATCTTTCTATTCCATTCATCGCGTTAGTGGGAATAGCATGGCCCCAATTTACCCATCCTAATTCTTGTGTGAAAGATATTCGTCCGCTTTTTATTTTATCAAGTGTTCTAGGTTGACAAAAATCAATACTAAATAAAACTATGTAAATAAAAAGACTAACAAACGACAGTCTTTTTATCCATATATAATTCTTATTCCTCATGAATTATTTCTTTGTGACTCTGATCAAATAACTATTAAAATAAGACTCAGCAATCAAAAAATAATACACTTTCGAAAGACGAGAAATGCCTATGGTGAAATTCTTACAATAACGATAGATTCTTATTCGTCCTCTGTCCTGAGCATCAAGTACTTTTATGGATTCTACCTTTTGATACATTTTATAATGGATTTGGATAAAACTTTAAATGATTAAAAACAGATTTAATACTTATTAAATTATTCAAACATACAGCCAGTAAAACCAACATTTCCTTGTCTTTAAGAATCTTTAATTGACCATTTATCATTAAGTATAAAAATATAAACAGATTCAAATAGATCATTTAATCATATTGATATAATGGCCAAAAGCACCTACAGCAATATCTTGAACACCATTATTTTTTACAAAATAAAAAATATAGTATAAACTACTTAAAAGGCAAAATGGCTTTTAGAATAAATAAACCAGTTCAACCACAAATATTAACTTCAAGATGTAGGTGATGATTACTAATACTGACTGACTATTGAGAAAAATTGCTAAACTTTAGTGGAAAGAAATAAACCACAAGGGAAATTTAGATATATGTAGTAGGAAAAATCAGTGATTTAATTTTTAGTTAAGCGAAAAAAGTTGAATTTCGTTTGTCCACTTTAAAGCCTCTGAAATTGATTTAAACGATTTACACGGTAAGTTATGAGTAAGAGAATTTTGTATAACTCGAGTAATTATTTCAGATTTTTCATCGTGAGATATTAAAGCTGTTCCTACCAAAGATCGCTTTTCCAATTCCTTAAAGAAATCTTTTATAACCTGGCCATGGATGTTATTTAGATTTTCAAAATTAATGAATATGGGGTGAAATCCACATTCAAGACTAACATAGTCACTGATTAATTCATCTTTCATTAGCTCATCAAATTCTGAATAAAAATCGAATTCAATTAACACTTTTCCATCTACATAAATAATTGAGTAATCATCTTTAAGTACTACTTTTTCTTCTACTGATATTTCTTTTTCTAAAACCATGAAACAAATATCAATTGTTGAAAAAGGGTTTAAAATCTAATTTTTTCTAAATAATCTACAAAAAGGAACATCTTAAACTCTTCAAAACATTGATTAATAGAGTTTTATGTGTTTTAAAAATTAACACTTTAATTGATTTAATTATCATTTAACTTTACAATATGCATCCTATTGAAAATAGAACTGATCAAGTCTTAAAAAATTTAGGCTTTAGTCAACTCAATAATATCCAAATTGATACGCTAACCTCTTTTAAAACCGAAAACAATATTGTTTTGGTTGCACCAACAGGATCTGGTAAAACGCTTGCATTTTTATTACCGATTCTAGAGAGTCTTACGGAAGAAAAAACGAATCAAGCGCTTGTCATCGCTCCCTCCAGAGAACTTGCCATTCAAATAGAACAAGTTTTTAAATCAATGAAAACTATTTTTAAGGTGAATTGCTGTTACGGTGGACATACAATTAAGATAGAGCTTAATAACTTAATTGATGCACCCCAATTAATTATTGGCACGCCAGGAAGAATTGCGGATCATATTAGAAGAGGGTCTATAAATTCCAAATCTATTCAAACAATTGTATTAGATGAATTTGACAAATCACTCGAATTGGGATTTGAAAAAGACATTACATTTATAATTGACTCCCTTGAATGCATTAAAAAAAGAATTCTGGTTTCTGCGACAGATAATGTAAGGATTCCTCAGTATTGTAAAATGCCTCAATACAAAAAACTTCATTTTACGCTTGAGAAAAAAAATCAAGGCGAATTAAATTTTCATTATTTACAAAGTATGAATGATGATAAATTAGAAGTATTAAAAGAGTTGATTTATAAAATAGGGCATGAACCAACGATTATTTTTTGTAACCATAGAGAGGCCGTTGAGAGAATTGGTGATTTATTGCAGGATAATGGTATTCCAGCTGGTCGTTTTCATGGTGCACTCAAACAAGAACATAGAGAGCGTGAACTCATTAAATTAAGGAATAAAAGTACGAATGTGCTTATTGCAAGTGATTTGGCCTCAAGAGGAATTGATATTCCCTCGATTAAAAACGTAATCCACTATCAATTACCAATAAACGAAGAGGCTTTTATCCACCGAAATGGCAGAACGGCTCGAATGGAATCAAATGGTGACGCCTACCTCATACTGAAATCAGATGAATCAATGCCTTCTTTTGCTCCTGAAGCCATTCAGATATTTGAACCTTCAAAATGTATGGATGTTGATCTTACAACCAGTTATATTACTCTTTACATTAATCTGGGTAAAAAAAATAAAATAAACAAAGTGGACATTGTGGGCTTATTTTATAAAAAAGGCGGGTTAAAAAATGACGAATTAGGGAAAATTGAAGTACTAGACTACTGTGCATACATTGCTGTAAAAAGAACTAAATCAAATGATCTAATAAACAGATTGAAGCATGAAAAAATTAAGAAACAATCTTTTTTTCTAGCAGTTTCACGATAAAGAACGCTTCCAAGACTTTTTAAAAACAAATTCATTCAGCATAACAGCTGCAATTCCGCAGAGTACATTTGCCAATACAAACGCATAGAATATTCCCCAATAACCAAAATAGTCACTCAATATATTGGCCAATGGATAATACAAAACAATAAACTCTATGAGTGTCAAAACACCTGTAAAAATTGGTTTCTGCAAAGCATTTAAGGAATTTGTTTCAATGACAAATAACATTCTAAAAACAAACGTGAAAGGAATAATCAAATAAAAATCACGCATGTATTGAAAAAATACAGGATCGGGTTGCCCCTTTAGAAATACAGGACCTATTTTCTCTTTTAAACTCCAAAAAAGGAAGGTCATTAAAACACCCCAAACTATTGAGAAAAAACGACTAATCTTCAATGCTTTTTGAATGCGAGAAAATTGTTTTGCACCCAAATTTTGTGCAATAAACGGGACAAGAACGGCTCCTAAAGAGGCTACGACGGCAATGGCAAAAAAATCAATTCGAGAACCAATTTGAAGAGTAGAAACCAACTGATCTTTATTGTTCATACTGCTTGCAAGTTGTGTAATTAAAGCCACAGAGATAGGGACAACCAATTGAGTGAGAATAGAAGGTATGCCTATTCGCAAAATTTCATACCAACTTTTAAACATCTCTTGAAATGAGAATTTTTTAATCGAAAGCATATTAAACTTAAAATGAAGAAAATAAAGACTTGCTAATAATGTGATTAATCGACTCAAAAAAGTCGCTAATGATGCACCAAAAATACCCCATTTTGGCATTCCCCAATTCCCCAAAATTAGGCCATAATCCAAGAAAATATTAAAGACGACGCATACCCCCATGATGATGGCTGGAATAAATGTATTTCCTTGGGCTCTAATAGCACTATTTCCAATAATAGGCACAATAATTAAAGGAACACCTATGTACCATAATTCCATGTAGTCCTTAATTAACGGCATTAAGTCTTCTGTAGCACCTAAGAAGGTAAAAAACGGAACAATGGTGGGAAAACCCAAAACTGTAATGAACAATCCTAAAACAAGTGATAATACAAGACCATAAGACGTTAGATTTTTGACTTTAATCTCGTCTTTTTCACCAATCGCTTTTCCCACTGTAGCCGTAACGCCAGTTCCTAAACCAAAAGCTATTGCAAACATTATTAATACAGTGATCACAGTATAGGAAATAGCAGCAAGCGATTGAACACCTAGCTCACCCACAAATTTGGTGTCAAAAAAATTAAACAAAGCAAATCCAATCATTCCGAAAAACATTGGAATACTCATTCTCAATAATTGAACACCAATTTTACCTTCTATTAATTTTGCGCTTGTCATAAAAAGACCCACAGTTTTTTAACTGTGGGTCAAAATTAACTCAATCTACACAGTAATCATCACTAAACTAGTCTTGTTCTCCAATCAACTCATTTATTTTTTCCTCAAAAACACCTTTTGCGGCTACCCCTGTAAATTTTTCTACAAGTTCTCCTCGATTAAAAAATAAAACTGTAGGAATACTGCGTATTTCATAGGTTCCTGCGGAGGATGAATACTCATCCACATTTAGTTTTCCAATAATAACTTTTTCTTGAAAATCGTTACTTAACTCCTCAATAATTGGAGAGAGCATTCTACAAGGCCCACACCATTCAGCCCAAAAATCTACCACTAAAGGCGCTCCTGTTTTTATTTTCTCCTCTAACGTTTGATCATCAAAATTTATAATCATATTAAATTATTTTAGGTGACGGAAAAACTCCAATTCACATGTTTACAAGTCAAAGAAAGTAAAATATTTGTTGCTACAAATTATAATTCATGTCAATTATTTTTATAACTTTATAATATTAAGCTATAAAGATAAAGTCATGACCATAACACAATTACAATACATTATTGCCGTAGATACCCACCGTCATTTTGCTAGAGCTGCAGAGAGTTGTTTCGTAACTCAACCCACCTTAAGTATGCAAATTCACAAACTTGAAGAAGAACTTGGTGTTACTATTTTTGACCGAAGTAGGAAACCATTACAACCGACTGATATCGGAACTCAAATTCTGGAGCAAGCCAGAATAGTGATAAGTGAAGAAAAACGAATAGACGAAATTATTCAACAACATAAAGGTGAAATTGCTGGAGATTTTAAGTTAGCAATCATACCTACCGTTGCCTCTACCCTTTTGCCAAGATTCTTAAAATGTTTTATTTCACAATATCCGAAAGTAAATCTTCAAATTGAAGAACTTCAAACCAAAGTGATTTTAGAACGATTAAAAAATGGTTTATTAGATGCCGCCATCTTAGCAACTCCTCTGAATCATGATGGCATTATGGAAAAACCATTATACTATGAACCCTTTATGGGATTTACTCCTATGGGACATCGACTGTTTAAAGAGAAATTTCTGGACAATACAGATTTAAATCCTGATGATATTCTTTTACTTCACGAAGGTCACTGTTTTAGGGATAGTGTAATTAATTTATGCGGTTCTCTATTTGATAAAAAAAATACTGATGGTGTAAAGTTGGAAAGTGGTAGTTTCGAAACTCTTGTAAAATTAAGCAAGCAAGGTTTTGGAATGACATTGGTTCCTTACCTTAAATCGATTGAATTAAAAGAGTCTGAACCGCCGGGGACAATCAAACCCTTCTCAAGGCCTCAACCCACTCGAGAAATAAGTATCATTCACCATCGAACACATTTGAAGATTTCCATCATCGAGGCTTTAGGGAAGTGTATTCAAGAAACTGTACCTGAACATATGCTTGTAAATCCCGAAGGAGAAATTGTAAAGCCATACTAAATTTAACCTTATCTTATATTGAGCCGAAGCCCCTACTTCGGCTTTTTTATACTTTAATGTTTGACAAACTACTCACTTAAAAATGAATCAAAAAGTATGTTTAAAGTAACCTGAATTAGATTTATTAAGTAGTAAAGCGGTTTGAACCTTTTTTATAAACGAAACTAAAACCCTTACCTTTTTAAGTAATAGGTAATCAACAAAATTGTAGCAAAGAAAACATTAGTAAGCTATTCTTAGTAAGAAATGGACTACAAATCTATTTTTTAAAAGCAATAGCTCTAAACATTTAGGCATATAATTCGGTATGAAGTAAGACTTATTTTAAGATTGATAACCGGTGAATCATAATCTCAAGAACATATTTTTAAGCCTGATTTCTGTAATGGTCATTCACCTTAATGTGAATGGACAGTGTACGCCTAATTTAAGGACATCTCCAAGTATTTTGGCAGGATGTGAAGATTTTTCGGTTCAGTTTTATGATTCAACAGCTGTAGATCTTAATTGTATTCCTGCATCAAGGCTGTGGGATTTTGGAGATAATAGCGAAACAACCTCTGCGCAAAATCCTGTGCATGTATATACTGCTGGTAAAAATGGTGATACTACCTACCTTGCAAGTCTTTCTATTTTAGATCAATTTGGTGATTGGTCAAAAAAAAGTGTTTCTGTGACTGTATACAAAAAACCTATTGCATCGTTCACATTAAGTAAAGATACTGTTTGCGCGTTCAATGAATCATTTTGTACGAACAATACTTCTGAAACCGGTGTAGGATATTTATTTCGATGGGATTTTGAAACTGGATTTTCATCTAATTACGATACGTGCTATACCTATGACGCGGATGGAGATTACACCGTTCGTTTAAATGTAACGGATCAACAAGGATGCGTCAACAATGCATCGGTAGAAATTGCAGTAAATGAAATTCCTAACCCTGCTTTTACGATTAATCCATTCTCAGGTTGTCATCCACTAAACGCCACATTTGAAAACACCACTAATGAAGGGGAATTTCCAATTACAAATTGGGAATGGGATTTTGCTGACTACGCCTCCTCTAATCTTGAATCGCCTCCTTCCCTTACTTTTCCCGACCCTGGATTATTTGTAATAAAACTATCTGCAGTTAATTCTGCAGGATGTGTAAACACCACTGAAAATAACTTTTTAGTTCGAGAAACGCCAACTGCAGAATTTAGTCTGTCTGAAAAAGTTTGTGTAAATGAATCAGCAAACTTTAGCTATACCGGTACTGGAACCAACGGAGGTCAATATAATTGGTACTTTGAAGAAGCAAATACTGAAATAAAAAGTGGTGTGGGCCCTCAGTTTAATACATGGTCAGAAGGAGGGATTTTTGAAGTGAAATTAACCGTTGAAGAAAATCAATGCTCCGATTCTCTTACTCAAACCATTATTATAAACAACCTACCTGAAATCGAATTAATCAGTGATGCTGAAGGGGATAGTGTATGTGAATTAAACACAATACTTTTTACCGCGTTACCAGATTCCTTTGTAAATTATCAGTTCACTAATTTTGGCATCATTTATCAAGATGGACCCTTAAATCATTTTCCAATTGACACCCTTCTTTCTCCAAACGAGATCTCCGTTATTGCAGTTGATAGTAATAATTGCTCCAGCACAGCCTCTACTTCGTTGGAAATTACAGTTATTGAACAACCCATTACAACGATTTCTTCAACTATCAATAATGACACGATTTGTAAAGGAGATGTGATTACTATTAATGCAGACGGATCTTTTGATAGCTACGCATTTTATGATGAATTTTTAGTTCTTCAAAACTCCAACTCATCTCAGTTTACAAGCAATCAAATTAATCCTGATAATTCAATCTACGCCGTTGCCACCTACTTAGGTTGTGAAGGTCCGCCAAGTAATCGGATTTCCACCGTGATTAATACACCTTTGGATATACCGCAAATCAATTGTGGAGAATCCACAACTACATCAGTTACATGGGTATGGGAATCTGTGGAAGACGCTTTGGGTTATGAAATAAATATTGATAACGGTGGTTTTCAGTCTCCTAATGGTCCACTGACACACCTCAAGTCAGGAATGGCCTTTGGAGATAGTGCATACGCCTATATTCGAGCAATTGGTGAGGATCCATGCGGAAATAGCTTAATGTCTGACACTGTTTTATGTATCGCTATTCCATGTCAAGAAATTGGATTTGATGCTCCGTCAATTCCAAACTACTGTGCTGGAGATACCATAATACTAGGGATTGAAAATATTCAAACAACAACCGGTGATTACACCCTAACCTTTAACGAAACCCTAATGAGCGACTCAACGACTACCTTCGTAGGGAAAAGTGACACGTTAATTGAAGTAATTCTTACAGACAAGAATCAACTTGGTTGCCCTACATTCAGTGTTGATTTCCCTTTTTTAGTCTACCCATTACCTGAATTTGAATTATTCATCTCTACCGATACAATTTGTAAAAAAGATGAGTTAACAATCTCATCAGATATTGCTGGCTATTCTAATTATTTATTTACAGTAAATGGTGACATCATTCAAGATTCATCTTTACACATTTTAACGACTTCTTTCAATGAAGATTTAAACAAAACAATCGCGTTGACCACCTCTGAAAAAGGGTGCCAGTACTCAGACTCATCATCAATATATGTAGTACCAACTCCTCCTAACGAATTATCGTTGGTGTCCAAAACAATTTGTGAAGGTGAAATGGCCGTGTTTAACGGAACTCCAGGTTATGATCACTATGAATTCAGCGAGGTCATTGGAGAAGATATAGTTTTAAAACTGGATTCAACCATTGAAACCTATTCTGTTTTAGCTCAAGAAAATAATACAATTATTATTTCCCTTACAGCCTTCAACCAAAGAGGATGTGCTTCAATAACTGCAAAAGACACAGCGTTTATCACGCCAACACCCGTTGTAATCGCAACAATTGGAAATGATTCCGTTTGTATTGGCGAACCTATTCGCATTCTATCCAACTCAAGCGGTTATGAATCCTACGAACTTTATGAGAACTATCATTTTGTAACTGCCAATGATTCAGGAAATTTTGAACTTTATCAATCAAGTGTTGATTTCAATAAAAGTTTTAAGATCCGTCCCATTCATAAAAGCTGCACTGGACCCTTTTCTAATGCTGTTCAACCAACAACCTATGATTCGATCCAATCACCCATCATAAATTGTGGAAAAACAGGATCTGGAAAAATCACCTTTGTATGGGATGATATAGCAGGAAACGAAGGCTATAATATCATCTTTAAGAATTCGGATGATATTGTTCTTGTAAATGACATCAATGAGCTCAACTATACCATCGAGGATTTAAATTCAGGAGATACCATTAGAGCTTCAATCCAAACAAAATCAAGTGCACCCTGTGGAAACTCATTGTTTTCAAGTGAAATATACTGTATTATGCCATGTGAAGAGGTGGCTTTTTCTACAAGAGAGTATCAAGCTGATCTATGTGAAGGCGACTCTATTACTTTATCCATTGGAGATTTAAACACACCCATTGAGAATGTAGTGATTCAATGGCAAGAAAAGGGAGCAAATAAAGACACTTTTACAACCTATTACGATCTTGATCTTGGGCTAAATACAATCACAGTCTCAATGAGTGATTCAACTCAATCTCATTGCCCTGCTGCGCAAAAAAGTTTCTCTTTTCTCGTGCACCCATACCCTAACGTCAGTTTAAATGGACCCTCCCAAATATGCGGAGATACGTCTGCTATGTTCTCGGCATCACCGAGGAATTATGACACTTATGCTTTTTATGACGGTTTTATTAAAATTCAAGATTCCATTAACCCAGATGTGATTGACTTTGATTTAGAAAATGGTCATTCCTATCGTGTTATAGCTACAAACAAGGGCTGTACTGATACAAGTAACAGCATTAAAATTTCAGTTATTGATCCTCTTGAGATTCCAGATGTTTATTGTGGAGCCTCTGGATTAGATAGCATAAATTTACGTTGGGATGCTGTACCAAATGCTTCTGGATATGAAATCAGCCTAAATGATTTTCCCTGGACCTCTCCCAATGGGAATTACATACATTATGTCAAAAATCTATCACCGGGAGATTCAATCACATTCACCGTTCGTCCATTAGGAGAAATGCCTTGTGGTGCAGGCTTACGTTCAGAGCAAATTACCTGTATAGCTCAACCTTGTCAATATAAAAATTTCTCATTTCCAAATGACACCACGATTTGTAAAGGAGATACATTAACTATTAAAGCCGAGAATGCAGTATCAAAAAGTGAAAGAAGAGCCTTCTCTTTTGATTATGGACAAACGTATCAAAGAGATTCAATACTCATTGTTTACCCAGAAAACACTGCAACTTATTCATTAAGGATGATTGATTCTACTGAGATGGAATGTCCCTACATAGAAAAATCGGTTCATATTTCTGTTCATCCTGTTCCTGAATTCAAACTGAATAATTCTACCTCCAATAATACGATCTGTGAAGGAGAAGTGGTTATTTTTACAGCAGACTCCGCAGGTTTTGATATCTACGAAACCTATATCAACGATATTTTAGTCATGGATACAAATTACTTTGAATTTCGAACAGATTCGCTTGGAAATGGTATACAAAATATATACATGACCACTTATGACGACGTATGTTTTTTCACTAGTGATACACAAACAATTAATATTGTTTCATTTCCTCAGTTATCGCTTGTATCATCTGATCAAGATTTGGAAATATGCGAAGAGGACACAGTACAATTCAACGCCAATGCAGGTTTTGATCTTTATAATTTTTACAGTGTTTATGGGAATGACACTACTCTTTTAAAGTCCAGCGGCGACTCCGTATTCATATCCAATTCTCTGGTGAATAATAGTACGATTTATTTAGAAGGAATAAATGAGGATATGTGTGCTAAAACCACAATTGACTTTGATTTTACTGTACACACACTACCACAACCTACAATTTCAAACACTGCCAATAACAATACGATATGTGGATTGGACACGCTTGTTTTTACTGTCCTACCCGACACGTTGGATGATTACCAATTTTATGATGGCTCAACACTCGTTGATTTTGGCGGAAACAGTTATACCACTGACTCTCTCAGAGTTTCAAATTTAATTTATGCCATTGTTACAGAAGATGGTTGCTCGAAAACAACAGATTCCATCGCCATTAATGTGAAGTACACACCTACCACAACGATTGGTTTAGACTCGCATGAAATTTGTTTAGGCGACACCATTAAATTATGGGTGTCTGGTGGAGAGTCTAAACTTTGGAGCACGGGAGCTACAACAGATACAATTGAAATAGAACCCGAACTCAACACCGTTTATTGGGTAACTGCATCAACAGGTGACTGCAGTAGTCCAACCGATACATTTACCATTGACATTGATGACGATATACCCTCCCCTGATTTAGGTTCAGACACCACGATATGTATAAACGATAGTATAGAACTTTTCGCTAATGGAGGCACTTACTATCAATGGTATCCAGAAGATTCGGTAAGCGCGTCCTTTTCATCCGAAACGTTTGTTAAACCTTCAATCTCCCAATATTTTACCTTGAAAGCACAAAATAAACATTGTATGCGAATGGATTCGATTTACATTAATGTTGATTTATGTCTAAACGATTTACCTGGAGGTATTCCAAATGGTGTTACTCCAAATAACGATGGCACAAATGACTCTTGGGATATTCCGTTCATTTGGTATTTTGAAAATAACTATGTGAAAATTTTCAATCGTTGGTCTAACTTAGTGTACAAAAAACAAAACTACCAAGGTGACTGGAAGGGCACTAATCAAAGTGGTAACCCATTACCTGATGGCACGTACTACTATGTTTTAGATTTAGGTAATGGTAGAGAACCCTACACTGGATTTATCATTGTCCACAGATAACTAAAAATTTGTGAAGATGTTTTGGTTGTATATAACTCTAATCGTTATTGTGTTTAATGTGAAAGCTCAACAGCTACCATTATATGCCAACTATGCCTTTTCAACTTACGGCCATAATCCTGCTTTTGCAGGCCATAACAGAAGAGTAGAAGGAATCTTAACCCATCGAAACCATTTAGCTGGTTTTCCAGGTGCACCAACTACTCAATTATTTACAGCATCAATGCCCATACAAAAATACTACATGGGAACAGGAATTAAAGTCATTCATGACCGTATCGGTATAACAAGATCAACCAGTTTTAGTTGTGCCAGTAATTATACCATCACATTCGCGGATGGAAAACTAACCGCAGGATTGGAACTAGGTTTCCAACAATATGGCATTGATTGGGATAAACTAGAATTAAATAATCCAGATAACGCATTGCCAAACACAAACACGAACGTAATTGTACCCAATGGAGGTTTTGGTTTGTTTTATGACAAAAGAACATGGTATGTAGGTTATTCTGTTCTCAATTTAATAAGAAGTAAACTAAATCTCAATGAAACAAGTAGTCAAGATGAAGCACGTTTAAAACGTCACAATTACATTCAAGCAGGTATGGCAATTGAATTAAAAAACAGTCCTGTTGTTATAGAACCACATACACTTATAAAATATGTCGTTAATGCACCTCCACAAGTGGATATTGGTGGATTTGCATCATTTAAACGCATCATTGGAGGTGGAATGGCATTTAGATCAGGTGACGCTATCTACTTTACTATGAAATATCAATATCAACGAATGCTGTCGGTAGGCTACAATTACGGGATAAGAGTCAATTCTCTTGCGCGATATTCTGGAAACTCGCACGAGTTTATGATAAGTTACTTTTACCCCTTAATGCCGCCTCCTTCAAAAGTTGATACCAACCCCATTTGGTTTATACGGAATTAGTGAAAAGAGCAAGAAACAAAATACACGATTTTAACACAAAGGCAGCATCAATATTTACGGTACTGCTTTTAGCTTTTTTTATGGGTTCCTCCCAAATGGAGAATAGAAGCCTTTTAAGAGCCACTCGTTTATTTGAATCCAATCAATTTAGTGAGGCGATTCCTTTTTTTGATAAAGCCATAAAATACGGAAATGCAGATGAGCGAAAAGAAGCTACAGAACGGATTGCTGACTGTTACAGAATTTTAGGAAATTTTGAAGAGGCGGAGTATTGGTACAAAAAACTTATTTTAAGAGGAGGAGGATCCAGTGCTATTTTCAAATATGGAATGGCACTAAAAGCAGCTGCCAAATACGCAGAAGCCAAGGAACAATTTGAACTCTATCAAAATGTACGACCAAACGATCCTCAAGGAAGACTGCAGGCAATGTCCTGTGACACCATTGAATCATGGTATACCATGGATAGAAATTTTGATGTAAAGGAACTCAAACACATCAATACATCAGGTCCTGAGTATTCTCCTGTCCCCTATGGAAATGGAATAATTTTTAGTTCACAAAGAAAGGGTGGTAAAAAAGCGTTAGTCTCTTTTGATGGAGGAAATAGCGAAGTTGCCTCGGACATGTATTATGTGCAGCACGATGGGACCGATAAATCTAAAAATAACATACCTGGCTTATTCCCCCAACTAAACACAAACGGTCATGAAGGAACTCCTACTTTCACTAAAGATGGAAGAACAGTTTATTTTGTGAAAACAGTTGAAGGTACAAAAAGAGATGAATTTAATCGAATAACCAATACGTTAGAAATTTTCACCAGTAAACTGGATTCAGGTGTTTGGAGTACACCAGAGAACACCTTTCCTCACAATAGTGAATTTCATTCTGTTTTTCATCCTTCCGTATCTCCTGATGGACGGAAAATCATCTTTGCCTCGGATATGAAAGGCGGTATTGGAGGAACCGACATTTATATTTGTTACAAATTCGGTAACCAATGGTCTTTACCCTACAATTTAGGCCCAGAGGTTAATACATTCGACTACGAACTTTATCCTCATTTCCTTAATGACTCCACCTTCTTTTTCTCATCAAGGGGACATCCAGGAATGGGAGGATTAGATATTTACAAAACAACATTTAATAAGACGATAGGCTGGACCAACGTTGAAAATTTAAGAAACCCTATTAATTCAATTGGTAACGATATGTCTATTGTTTTTGAAGACCCCTATCATGGCTTTTTAGTTTCGGATCGATTTAATGGAACAGGGTCTGCCGATATTTACTCATTTAGTAAAACAGGACCTCGAGAAGTCATCTATGATGGTAAACGATTAATGATTCGAGACTATTCTCTATTTGACGACACAAGAATTTCAATTTCAGCCACTGATCCTGTAACCAATGAAAAAATTAGAATAAAACCAATTTCTACTAACGGATATTTCCAAGCAGATTCATTATTACCCAACGTAAAGTATAAAGTTAAACTTCGAAAAGGAATTCGAACTGTCAGCTATTTCTTTTTAGAAATTGATCGCGATGGTTCAGAGCACAAAGTGGATATTAAAACCAAAAATATGGAGATCAACTATAAAGGACTAATTGGTGAATTTTTGCCGCAATTGGATATTAACCAAAAAGAGTCCGCATTGAAAAGAGCTCCCAGCAAACGTACTTCTGGTAAAAAACGAAAACCAAGATTAGCCCCCATTACAATGGAAGAAATACTCGCTCCAATAGTTTTAGCAGAATATGAAACCGACAATTTCACACCCTTCCCAGGAGTAATTGCAAAAATGAAAAAAGGTGCTAAAATGCTTGAAGAAAATTCCGCCGACCTCAAGGGAGACTATGATTTTTTCATAGGAGATCGTTCAAACGTAACGATAGAAATTGATACTATTCCTGAAAATTACAAGGATATTGCAGATAGTTTAATCAATGATATTCTTAAAAAAGATTCACTCAATAAAAAAGGTGAGATAATGTCAGACGAACAGATCTCAGCTTTTCAAAATGATGAAACCAACCTTTCACAATTGGCAAAAGAATCAAATTCACAAGGTAACACTCAAATAAAATTAGATACAGACAACTTCAATAATTCGATTAATGAGGAAAAAACTTCTAAGATTGAAAAAGATGAACGATCTAAAAAATCACAAAGAATCGATACAGATCTTAGTGACATTAACCTTAATGAAAATGATAATATACAAGAGGAAAACCTTGCATACACAGAAGGTACAATTGAGGTAGATCAACCTGAAAACATTGATAATTCAAACAAAGGTGATAAACTCGAAAAACAGGAATTAAACACTAACTCAAGAATCTCTTTTGATCAACCAAATGAACTTCAACTTGAAGAAAAAGACTTGTTAACCAAAGAAAATTCCACTGAACAATTTGGAATAACGATTGACGAAACAATACCAACAATAAACCAGAACGAGAGTGAACTCCAAAAAGAAGGCGAAAACAGCCTTATGTCTACGCTCAATGTAACTTCAGAAAATCCAAATTTATTAGATAGTATTACATCCTTAAAAAGCGAAAAAAATGACCTCGAAAACAACCAAATAAATATTGAAAATATTAATGATTCCGGAGGTCAAAACTCAAACGAAACACTATCGAGTGAAAATGAAGGATTAAACAATTCAGCGATTGATATCAAAAATCAGACATCCCTCTTAAATGAACAAGAATCATCTTTAAATAAAGAGAAATTACTATCGGAAACCAAAAATATAAATGACTATTTCAAAGAATATCCTGAACTAAAAAACATGACTATTGCCCAATTAAAAAAAGACGTCTCAATCAAATCAAATGGTTCTCTCCGAATTAAAAATAAATCATTAAAAGACAAAAAAAATAAAAATTCAACCCTTAATAAAGAAAAATTATCATCCAACTACACCCTGTTCGATTTATCCAAAAAACACCCCCAACTTCTAGAAATGAATCTAACAAAATTGATAAGTGAACTAACAATTGGTAATGACGGAAAAATCGAAATTCCCTCTTTAGCACTTTCAATTGATCCATTTTCACAAATAAACTCCGTATTACAACGTGACTCATCAAATGGAGAGATTAACGCCATTTCGTTCCCATCTACTAGTGAAAAAGAAAAAAATCGTGAAGTACTCACAAATGATGTCAATTCAAAAAACAAAATAGAATTATCAATTAAAGGAAATACTATTGATAACTCCAGTAATCAACCGAGCAGTAATGATGAAGGAAACACAGACTTAAACAAGAATAATCAAAACACGAGCAATCAAACCCTTGCCATTAACGCACCAAATGAAAACAGCTCCTCCTCCACACAAAGCATCCAAACAGAGGATCTAACAAACGATCAAAACACCAATGAAATACAAAACGAAAATGTATCCCTTCAAGAAGACCCAGCTGATCAACTTCGTAAAGAAAATAACAACAACACGGGAATGGAAATGAACGTGAATAACAACGATGCTATTGCTGATCAACAAGAAACAAATGAACTTTCAAAAGAAGAACCTAGCCTTAACCTCAATACCATTGATAACACCGGTAATCAATTGACTAATGATGATGAAGGAAATCCAGACTTAAACAAGGATAATCAAAATACAAGCAGTCAAACTCTTGCCATTAACACACCAAATGAAAACAGCACCTCCTCCACACAAAGTATCCAAACAGAGGATCTAACAAACGATCAAAACACCAATGAAATACAAAACGAAAACATTTCCCTTCAAGAAGACCCGGCTGATCAAATTCGTAAAGAAAATAACAACAACACGGGAGTGGAATTGAACGTGAATAATAACAACGCTATTGCTGATCAACAAGAAACAAATGAACTTTCAAAAGAAGAACTTA
>PBLA01000011.1 GCA_002722245.1 Flavobacteriales bacterium
ATTATCAAAAAGAATACAAACACAAAGAAAATACTCGTTTTCATCATTACTATGGCGTATCATTTACACGAGCAAGATAAAAACATATCTTAGTCTTTTATCACCTTTTCTGATAAGTTGATCATTATTTTTAGAAATATGTATGTAAAATCACGACATAAAAAAAGCCTGTTCTTTTTACTGATTCTCCTATCAATCAGTCTTTCAGGTTGTTTTCAGTGGGCAGCAAGAGCAAAAAATAAACTACCTAATCAAACGGCATTAAACCAAACTTACTCCTACAAGGGAAAAGTACTGATTATAGGCGCTGGTGCCGCTGGACTGGCAGCTGCAAAAGTTCTGGAGCAAAACAACATAGATTATGTTATCCTAGAGGCCTCTAATTGTTTTGGTGGTCGACTTAAAAAAGATAGTACATTGGCTGATTTCCCAATTGATATGGGTGCAGAATGGATCCATAGTCACCCAAATGCTCTTAATGTGTTGAAAGGAAAAAAAGCGACTGCCAAAATTCATGAGGAGCTTATTCCCTATCATTTGGACAGTGCGTTGAAATGGGATAACAAGAGACTAAAAGGGGTAAAAAAATCGTATTTGGATTTCTATTATAATTTTATCTCTGAGTCCAAATTTAAACGCTCCACGTGGTATGATTTCGTAAAGGTTAATTTAGCTCAAAACGTTGATCATAAAATTATATATAATACCAATGTTCAAGAGATTAATTATGAAGAGGACCAAGTGATCGTAAAAACGGAATCGGGAATAGTTTACAATGCTGATCGTGTTTTAGTTACTGTTTCTATTGGTGTTTTAAAATCGAACCACATATCGTTTATACCTAAAATAAATCGTAAGAAACAAAAAGCAGTTGATGCGATTACTTTTCGAAAAGGATTTAAAGTCGCTTTGAAATTTTCTAAAAAGTTTTATCCTGATGTAATTCAATGTAAGGCAAAAAATGGAGAGCGTACGTTTTATGATATCGCATTTAAAAAAGAAGCCAAAACTCACGTACTGGGTTTTTTATGCGTAGGAAGTGAAGTGTCTCGATATTCTGCACTACCTACAGAAAAGGATGTTATTGTTGAGTTAATTCGAGAATTAGACAATATGTTTAATGGCCAAGCTTCACGGTATTACACCGGTGAATACGCCTATGAAAACTGGGGTGAAAATCAGTTTATTCAAGGCACATGGACTCAAGCATTTCAAGAAAAAAGAAGACATTTAAAACAACTTAATAAATCCCTTGAACAAAGGGTGTACTTTGCGGGTGAAATTAATGACCCATATAAACAAATGGGTGTTCCCGGTGCTATCTTGTCAGGTTATTCAGCTATTCATCAGCTTTTGACTGATAAAAATTAACATTTTATCATGGTAAAAAATGAAAAGCTTTTCTATATTACCTTTGTTTAGTAGAATGCCTAAGTATCATTTATTATGAAACCACTGATTATTGCATTAATCTGCCTTACTCATTTTTCCTTCTCTCAAACGGCAAATGATTATTATCAATCTGCCCAAATCGACTTTGATAAAAAATCTTTTAAGTCAGCATTGCGAAAAATAGAAAATGCTTTTCGCCTGGATTCTTCCAATGTAGATTATTTCTTCATAAAAGCGCAAACACTTTATGAACTTCAGAAATATCAAGAGTCTTACGACACATACAGTGAAGCCATCATACTATTTCCCAAAAAATCTTTTTTGTATAATAACAGAGGAAATTTCCTGTTGAGTTTCCAAGAGTTCGATCTGGCCATTACTGACTTTACGAGCGCTATAGATATTGCAGAAAATGATTCTACAAAGTATCATTATATAACCAATAGAGCCGCGGCTAAACTAAGCAAACGTGATTTTGATGGGGCATACAGAGATTTGTTAATTGCATATAATTTTGACTCTACAGATATTACAACCCTCACAAATTTAGGTGCTGTATGTGATGAAATCGGAAAGGGAAATGAAACGTTAAAGTATTTACTTAAAGCGGTGGAGGTTGATCCCTCATTTTATCCGGCCTATGGGAACATTGGGTTTAAATACCAAGAAATGGGACAACATGAAAAAGCCATTGAATATTTTGATATGGTGATTCAATTTAACCCTATGGAGCCACTAGGATATAGCAATCGAAGTTTTAATAAACTTAAGCTGGGGCAATTAAAAGGTGCCATGCGGGATATTCAAAAATCAATTCAACTCTATCCTGAAAATTCCTATGCATATCGAACAAGAGCCTTAATCTATATTGAAAATAAAAAGTATGATAATGCCTGTAAAGATTTACAAAACGCAATTGACAAAGGGTTTACCGTTTCCTACGGACAAGAGGTAGAGGACTTACAAAAAGAGCACTGCAAAAAATAACCATATTGTATGCGTTTAAAATACTCAAGCCCCGTGGTTAAAAAAACCGTATCTTTGCCACTGTAAACCAACATCTTACTGTTTACATCGAGTGTTGGTTAAAATGTTGACATTGGTGATGGATAGAATAGAACTTATTGAGGAAGCGATTGCGAAGCTTAGAGAAAATTTACAAAACCATAAATTATATCACAACCTTAATCAACTCCAGGATATTAAGGTGTTTATGGAAAACCATGTGTTTGCTGTTTGGGATTTTATGTCACTTTTAAAAAATCTTCAACGTAATCTAACAAATATCAATACACCCTGGACTCCTTCCGAAAACCCTGTTCTTTCCCGATTTATCAATGAAATTGTACATGGAGAAGAAAGTGATGTGAATGAATTGGGCGAGCCTAAAAGTCATTTTGAAATGTACATCGATGCTATGGAGCAGGTTAATGCAAACACAAAAGAGATTCATCACTTCATAACCCAAATTAACAACGGAACAACTGTTGAACATGCCTTACAAAAAACGAGCATCGATCAACGAGTAGCTGACTTTGTTCTTTTTACTTTTTCAATCATCCAAACAAATCAGCCTCATAAAGTTGCCTCGGCCTTTACATTTGGACGAGAAGATGTTATTCCGGATATGTTCATAGAAATTTTAAACGCTGCTGACGCTGAAAATAAAAAGTATAACAAACTGCGTTTTTACCTTGAACGCCACATTGAACTAGATGGTGATGAACATGGTCCACTTTCTTTAAAAATGGTATCTGAATTATGTGGAAAAGATGACACGAAGTGGGAAGAAGCACTTGAAGTAGCGAAGTTATCATTACAAAAAAGAGTTTTGCTCTGGGATGCTATTCATGATTTGGTTGAACAAGAAAAAATTGGGACTCTTTGTACATCCGCTCACTAATTTGTTAAATTATTTATGAAAACAGAAGCGTTCCTTTTTACTCTCTTAATGGTTCTTTGGCCCGTTTTTCTCCTATATCTGCTAAAAATACGCCCCAACAAATTATTTAGAAAAAACTTGAATCAATCGGTTATTCAATCTTTACGCATGTTAGGGATTAACCAGGTATTTAATGCAGGTACAGAATTCCGATTTAAAGGAATTTATCAGGATCACACCGTGAGTCTCACCACAAAGAAGAATTCCGCAATTAAAGTATTTATTCAAGTGGTGATTACGTTCAAAGTAAACGCACAGAAAGAGGATCATCATGAAACTTTAACTCATCTTAATCAACAACTAGAGCAAATTACCGCACTCAATGCCTATTCGAGTAAATGGGAGGCAGATGAAGTGCGATTATCTTGGGAATTGCCACTCAATGCAATAACTTTTGATGATTTAAAGGATAAAATTGATTCCGCTGTTCTTATGGTAGAGAAAGCAAGTTTTACCCCTTTGGGCTCACTCAACACCCCTACTCAATTCAACAAAGACTGGAAAACTGCTTTTTCCTCCTAACCATTACATTAGACGATAAAGGATAAATCTCGTGAAAGCCTTTCTCCTCTTCGCTCAATTTCTCCCTCAGAAATCCTACCTTTAAACTAATGGCTATAAAAGTTGGTTATTATATTAAAAGGTTCGGGTATAATTTACTTCCTCGTTTTTATTTCAAAAAAAGGTATCACCAATTGAAGCGCATGGAGAAAAGTGTTCCTCAAACAGAACTGAATGAGCGCTTAAATTATTATTGTAAAATAACAACCTCTTTTCCTATTCCTCAATCAGCGGTTGCTGTTAAGGATTTTAATCGTAGTGGTAAAAAAACCAATTACTATCTGGATTTTAAGGAATTTCTTCATTACTTCAAGCCTCACACCCAATTTTCTTATCATTTTGGTGATGAAACCTTTGTAAAGCCTTTCCCTGTTCTTTTTAAGGCAAGACCAATTAATGATACAAATTCTAACTCTGTTCTCTTTAAGCTAAATAAAGAAAGGCATTTTAAGTGGGTTAATGATGATCTTCCTTTTATTGATAAAAAAAATATGCTTGTATGGAGAGGAGGTGCTTATCAACCAATTCGCAAGGCTTTTGTTAAACAGTTCTATACTCATTCCCAAATGGATGTAGGACAAGTTAATCACCCTATTGAGGATGTTCCTTGGCAAAAAAAGTTTTTGTCAATTGAAGAACAACTGAGGTATAAGTTCATTTTTTGTCCTGAAGGTAATGATGTCGCAACAAATTTGAAATGGGTAATGTCCTCGAATTCATTGGCTATTATGCCTAAACCTACAAAGGAAACTTGGTTTATGGAAGGAACGCTAAAGGCGGGTATTCATTATGTAGAGGTGAAAAATGACTTTTCAGATTTAGAAGAGAAAATGAATTATTACAGCGCGCATCCCGAGAAGGCCAATGATATTATCGCGCATGCTCATGCGTACGTTAAACAATTTATGAACAAGGATTTCGAAGATTTATTATGCTTGAAAGTATTGGAAAAGTACGCGGAATTAACTGGTCAGTCAGGAGTTTTACGGTTTTAATACATTTTCAATAATTACGCTCAGATCTCGTTTTTAGTCTTGTAACCAATTGGAAAAAATGAATTCATTACTTATGAAGTTTATTGTTTTATTATTTATTTCGCTTTTATTCTTTAACTGCAAAAAACAAAAAAATCAAACTGTCAGGAATATCAAAAACCTCACTGAAAAATCCATTATTCAATTTTCCAGACCCAGTGAATTAAAAAATGAATACCTGAATTTCAATTCACCTTTTGCAATAAACAAACTTGTAAGTATTGAAAATCAATATTTTAACGATTTTGAACACTCAGTTTCAAATTACTATGGTACAGAATGGAGAGGTCTTGCTGAAACAACAAAACTTTTAAATGATTCAATTTGTGATTTCGAGTTATACTGGAACGAAATGACGAGCAAAGGAATTAAACCTGACAGTATGCATTGTACTATTTATGCAATTGAAGCTTTAAAAACAGGAATGGATACTCTATTTGACTCACTTGAGGTTTATCACAAAAAAATATGGAAAGATAGAGAACATGCTGGCTGGAGCATTGCACACATATTAGTAAAATACTATAACTGGAAAGCATATGTGTTTATCTCTGAAAGCTCAAATGAATTTAATAGAGTGAAGAAAAATTTCAATCAAGGAAAGTTCTATTATGTTTGGAAACAACCTTCAGTAGACCTTACTGGTTACTACAATTTTGATAACGATAAAGATGAAATTGATAGTCTTTTAAAAGAAAATGAATTTGGTTGGGGATTTAGTGATCAGGGATACCATACTTGGATTACTCGATTCGACACATTGAAAGAATGTATCTGGACAGGAGCACCATCAAGTGATTATGATCAATTTGGCGTTCCATTATTTAAGAAAACTCCGTTTACGGATTACTTCGATTATTCTTCTCATATTATTGTTTTCCCTCCGAAGAAATCAAATAACAATTGATTTCTCAGACCATTAAATAGAATACTTACACGAGGAATTAGATGGGATAATAATTTAAAAGGAAAACTACTAGAAAGGATTTGTAGCGATCACAGTCATATCCGTAATCATTCCTCTACTATCCATTTCAAGGGATGTAATTATGGCGTCTGAAATTTCCTTAGGGCTTAACTTATTTTTTTCTTCTTCTCGCTCGGTTCGATCTGCCTGCGCAAATGCGGTAGGAACCTCGGAAGGATTTATTTGAATAACACGCACATTATATTTTCTCAATTCTGCACGCCAACACTGGGTCATTCCGCTCAATGCAAACTTAGATGTAGCGTATATAGACCCTTGCGGATACCCTTTTGATGCAGCTGTTGAGGCAATATTAATAATGTTACCGGATTGTTGCTTAATAAAAACTTGAGCACAGTACTTTGCCATAGCAGCCGCTCCAAATACATTGGTAGCATAAACAGCTTTTAATTTTTCTATCTCAAGCTCATGGATTAAACCAAATTCAGCATATCCTGCATTATTAATTAACACATCAATAGCACCCCATTTTTCTAATGCAAAGTCAACCGTTCCTTTTGCGGCCTCTTCATTACTAACGTCTGCATGAAAACCTGTACAACCTAATTCCAACGCAACTTTTAAAAGTTTTTGTTCATCGCGGCCTGTAATGATTACTTCAGCACCTTTATCGATTAAATCTTTTGCTGTTTGTTTCCCTATACCAGAACTACCGCCTGTTACAATTATTTTTGCACCTTTTAAATTCATTATTTGATCTCTAACGCCTTATCAACTTTTGTATTGGTTAAAGCAATATTAAGAACATCTTGAGCGTCTTTTACAAAATGAAATTTAAGTCCTTTTAAGTATTCTTCTCCTACTTTTTCTACATCATGCCGGTTCTCCTCACTTACGATAATGTCTTTTATTTCTGCTCTTTTAGCTGCCAGTATTTTTTCCTTAATGCCTCCTACTGGTAAAACTCTCCCTCTTAATGTTATTTCGCCAGTCATTGCTGTTCGAGCCTTTACTTTTCGTTGAGTGAAGGCACTTGCCAATGCAGTTAGCATAGTTATCCCAGCTGATGGACCATCTTTTGGGGTGGCCCCTTCTGGAACGTGGATATGCACATTCCATTTATCAAATACGGCAGGATCAATATTGTACTCTTCGGCATGAGACCTTAAGTATTCCATCGCCAAAGTGGATGATTCTTTCATTACATCTCCAAGATTTCCTGTAACGGTAAATTTACCTTTTCCTTTACTTAATGAAACCTCTATAAATAGAATATCTCCTCCTACTGCTGTCCATGCTAATCCTGTGACTACTCCCGCAAATTCATTCCCTTGATATTTATCTCTTTCGCGCGATGGACCAAGTATTTCAATCAAATCTCCAACGTTTACCTTTGAATCTTTGGGTTCTTCCATGGCGATTGCTTTCGCATAGGATCGAACAATTTTTGCTACTTTTTTCTCTAAGGTTCTTACTCCACTTTCCCGAGTGTACCCATCTACTAATTTCTGAAGAACTCTTTTACCTATTTTAACATCATTTTTCTTTAATCCGTGCTCACTTATTTGTTTCGGCAATAGATGTCTTTTGGCAATTTCCACCTTTTCGTCAAGCGTATATCCTGTTACTTCAATGATTTCCAAACGATCCCTTAACGCGGGCTGAATACTATTTAAGGTATTGGCTGTTGCAATAAACATGACCTTACTTAAATCAAAATCTTGTTCTACGAAGTTGTCGTAAAATGCATCATTCTGCTCGGGATCCAGTGTTTCTAATAATGCTGATGAGGGATCCCCATGGGAGTCTCTCGAAACCTTGTCTAACTCATCTAAAATAAACACAGGGTTTGCGCTATTCACCTTTTTTATATTTTGAATAATACGCCCTGGCATTGCTCCAATATATGTTTTTCGATGACCTCTTATCTCGGACTCATCGCGAACGCCACCCAATGACATTCTCACATACTTTCTCCCTATTGCTTCAGCAATACTCTTTCCCAATGAAGTTTTACCAACACCAGGAGGACCGTAAAGGCAAAGTATGGGAGCTTTCATATCCTTTTTCAATTTCAAAACCGCTAAATGTTCTAAAATTCTATCTTTCACTTCCTCTAATCCGTAATGGTCTCTGTTTAGAATTTCTTGCGCTCTTTTTAAATCAAATTTATCTTCTGTGAATTCATTCCAAGGTAAATCTACTAAGAGCTCCAAATAATTGAGATAAACAGAATACTCTGCCGCCTGTGGATTAATTCGTTGCAGTTTCTCTAATTCTTTAAAGAAATGCTTTTCCACTTTGCTGTTCCACTTTTTCTTTGCCGCCTTTTTATTTAATTCCTGAATTTCCTGATCAATTGCGCTCCCACCCAATTCTTCTTGAATGGTTTTCATTTGCTGATGAAGGAAATACTCACGCTGCTGGTTGTCCAAATCCACTTTTACCTTGGATTGAATTTGGTTTTTAATTTCCAACAATTGCAACTCTTTGGAAAGCAGTTGTAATACTTTGGTCGCTCTATCTTTTAAATCATTTATTTCAACCAGTCCTTGCTTTTGCTCCATGTTCAAATTCATGTTGCTTGCAATGAAATTGATTAAAAATGCATCACTTTCAATATTTTTTATGGCAAAAGAAGCATCCGACGGAATGTTTGGAGAATCTTTAATGATTTTTAAGGCCAAATCTTTTAACGAAGAAACCAACGCTTTAAACTCTTTGTTTTTCGGCTTAGGTCGTGTATCTGAAAGCTTTTGAATCTTACCATAAAAATATGGTTCGGTTGAAGTCACTTCTGTAATTTGACATCTTCTCTTTCCTTGGATAATAACAGTGGTGTTTCCATCGGGCATCTTAAGTACTTTCATAATATGCCCTACAGTTCCAATTTCATTTATATCCTTTGGACCTGGCGATTCTTGATCAATGTCTTTTTGACCAACAACAGCTATTACTCTGCTCTCTTTATATGCATCATTAATCAATTTAATGGATTTGTCTCTCCCCACTGTTATTGGAATAACAACTCCAGGAAACAACACCGTATTTCTCAAAGTAAGAATAGCCACTTCCTCAGGAATGGACGCATCAATAAGGTCCTCATCTTCTTCAGTAGTTAATAAAGGGATGAATTCCGCATCCTCCTCCATTATTTGGCCAAACATAAGGCCGTTAAAATCAAATACTCCTTCGTGCATATATTTTTCTTTGCGTCAACTTGTCGGACTTTACACAGTTTTTGTCATTTCAACTTCTCGTGTCTCCTCAAATTACACTATTTTTTTCTAAAATCCTTATAATTCAAGAGCTGTGCCAATAGACCTCTTTTGTCATTATGACATTATTAATCTATTTCGTGAATCTTTTTTAAAATCAACTTATCTTCTTTTTTCAACTCCTCACCCAACATAGATGCAATGCTGCAATTGGTTTCCCAGGCCTTGTTAAAAAGGTAAGCTTCATTTGGCCCCCACTGGAAACTAGGGACACGCTTTTCAGGGAATCCTGAACCATAAAGATTTGAATTTACTCCAATAACCGAGGCCGTATTAATCATGGTATTTATTCCGGTTTTTGAATAATCTCCAATACAGCACCCAATAAAGATTTCTTCAGAATCTTTGTAGTTATTAGCCTCGTAATCCCAAACCTTGGCTGTAGAAAACGTATTTTTTAGATTTGAGCAATTTGTATCCGCGCCCAGATTCACCCATTCACCAATTACGGAGTTTCCTAAGTAACCATCATGCGATTTATTGGAGTACCCTTGAATGATTGAATTTTTAACTTCACCACCAATGCGACACTTTGGTCCCACAGAGGTTGGACCATAAATTTTAGCCCCTAGTTTAATTTTAGCTTCTTCCAACACGGAAAAACCTCCTCGGATAACACTTCCTTCCATAACCTCAGCATTCTTACCAATATAGATACTCCCTGTTTGGGTATTTAACGTACATCCTTCAAGGTAAGCGCCTTCTTCAATAAAAAGTTTTTCTTTGGATCCAATAAGATTATTGGATACAGACAAAGGCCTCGAAATACGTCCTTGTGTAATTAACTTAAAATCATTTTCAATCTCCTGACCATTGTATTTATATAAATCCCACCATGCCTCTAGGTATGTAATGTTACCATTATAAGTGATTTGTGTAGATTGCTTCCAACTTTCCTCATTATAGCCTTGTTCTGATTTTATTGCTAACCACGTTCCGTTGTGCGTTAAAATTTCCTTGTTGTTCAATGATTGGATACTGCGAATTAATTCCTCACTTGGTAATACTTTACTATTAAGTATAATTGCACTGCCCTCAAAATCATTGAAAAACTTTTTATTGAGGTAATCTTCAGATACGGCTACAGAGTCACACCCTAATCGTTTTTCCCATTTTTCATTCATTTTTAAAATACCACATCTTAACTGAGAAACAGGACGGGTAAAAGCAACTGGAAGAAATTTCTTCCAATTCGTATCTACAAGAACAATTTTCATAGGATGAAATTAAATAAAACAAAAAAGCCACCCAAGAAGGTGGCTTTTGAATATTGTAAAACACACTTTTTACTTCTTAAGGTGCTTTGCAAATCTGTTTTTAAATTTATCAATTCTACCAGCTGTATCAACCACATTGGATTTACCAGTAAAGAATGGATGCGATGTGTTTGAAACGTCCAGTTTAAAAAGTGGATATTCAACACCGTCAACTTCAGTCGTCTCTTTCGTATCAGCACAAGATTTTGTGATGAATTGAGTATCGTTAGACATATCTTTAAATACGACTAATCTGTAATTTTCTGGATGGATTTCTTTTTGCATCGCTTCAAATTTTATGGGCGACAAAGATACGACTATAAATCATAAAGTAGCAAAATAATTCTACTTTTTTTTTAATTGTAGATGAAATGGGTGATAATAAATAGTCCGAAACTCCGTTTTTGGCTTAACTTTGATTTAGTGACAAGATTACTTTTTATAATATCGATACTCTGTGTGGTGATAAATTCTGCGTGTAAAAAAGAGGGATTAACCACCTCATCGGAGGACTCCATATCGTTTAGTACAGACACCCTGTATTTTGACACTGTATTCTCTACTGTGGGTTCAAGTACGCGTAAGTTTAGTATTTACAATACCCATAATGCGCCCATTAAAATAAAGTCATTGAAGCTTGCTGGAGGATCTAACTCATTATTTAGATTAAATGTAAATGGTGTTCCAGGAACAGAATTTAAAGACTTGGAAATAAGAGCAAAAGACTCCATGTGGGTATTTTCTGATGTAACTGTTGATCCTCAAAATACAAACATTCCCTTTGTGGTTAAAGACTCCATTGAATGTTCCACAAACGGAAATCTTCAAGATGTAAAACTGGTCGCCTTTGGTCAAAATGCAGTTTTTCACAAACCGAAAGCAGGAGACAACTCCTTCTATGTGGATTGCGATGCAATCTGGACCAGTGACACACCTCATGTAGTTTATGGTATTGCAGTTATTGATAGTGCATGTTCGCTTACCATTGAGAAAGGAACTAAAGTTTACTTTCACAATAACGGCGCAATTGTAGCACTAAGTAATGCTTCGCTTAAAGTAGAGGGGACAAAAGAAGAACCAGTAACCTTTGAAGGTGATCGTTTAGAACCTGAATTTGAAAATATTGCCGGACAATGGCAAGGAATATATTTATTCCCATTAAGCGTAGACAATGAAGTGGACTGGGCAATAATAAAAAATGCCCGTTTGGGTATTCAAGCAGACACTTCAAATGCTGCTGTAAGTTCCAATCCCACATTAACAATACGAAATTCGATTATCCAAAACATTAGTAGTATCGGGATATCAGGGAGAGGAGCATGGATAGAAGGGACAAATTGCATTTTTGCCAATTGCGGCAATTACTGCGGTGCTTTTTCACTAGGTGGTAAATACGACTTTAAGCATTGTACGTTTGCCAACTATGCTCCCCAAGGTTTTGATGGAGCAGCACTGGTATTGAACAACTGGTTTGAAGACAACAATCGAAATATTATCCCAAGGGATTTAGAACAGGCGAACTTCACAAATTCCATCATTTATGGAACACAAACAAATGAAGTGGTATTAAGCAATGATGAGAATGGCATATTTAATTATGCTTTTAAGAATTGTTTGCTAAGAGCCAATAAATCTGACACCAATTACGAATCTGAAGAATTTACAAATTGTGTTGTAAATCAAGACCCAAATTTTGTTTCAGAATTTGGAGAATCTTTTATGATTCAAGAAACTTCTGCTGCCAAGGATATTGGTGATTTGTCTGCAGTAAATAACGACTTACTGAATTTAGAAAATGATTTGAATATGAATGCTCGAACTCTTGATGGAAAACCTGATGCAGGAGCATATGAATATACTACATTAGAAGAATAGAATTTCTTTATCTTCTCTAAAAGCATCTTTTCCTACATTCCACTATCTTTAAGAAAAATTTTGGATAGCACACTAACCACAACACACATGAAAAAATTAATACTTTCTGCTACCGCTTTAGTTCTATTAATTGCATGCGGAGGAGAATCAAAAACTGAAACAGCTAAAACGGTTACACCTCAAGAAGATTCCGTAACCACTCAACAATCAGCTCCTGCAACACCTAAAATTTGTAAGAAGGGATACGATGCAGATGCAACAACAATTTATTTTGGAGGATTTAAAACCACGGAAAAAAAAGAGGTTTTAGGTTATTTCACAAAATTCCAAGTAGATTCTACTAAAATAGCGGATACTCCTGAAGAAATTTTTCAAAATGCAACAATCAATATTCCTATTATTGGTTTAGATACAAAAGATGTTGGAAGAAACGGCCGTATTAGAAAACATTACTTCGGAAATATGGAAAACACGAAATCCATTAAAGGAAAAATTGTTGAATTCAATACCGACTCTAATAAAGTTAATCTGGAACTTACAATGAATGCGATATCAAAAGTTGTTACATTAGATTATAAAGTTAGTGGTGATTCATTATCATTTTCCGGAGAAATTAATGCACTGGATTTTGATGCTTCTGAAAGTATTAAGGCTTTAAATAAAGCATGTGAAGCATTACACAAAGGTGCGGACGGTGTGTCAAAAACATGGGCTGAAGTGAATTTATACCTTACTACAGTGGTTACAGAAGCCTGTGAATAAAATTTCACATGAAGAAATACACCACATAAAAAATGGGAAGTTAAAACTTCCCATTTTTTATGTTTGGTCATTTAAAATTCAACTTTAAATTTTAAACTAATCTTAATACTTTTGAACTTCCAAAAATTTAGAACATATGGGTAGAGCATTTGAATTTAGAAAAGCACGAAAGTTTAAAAGATGGGGTGCAATGGCAAAAGCCTTTACAAGAATTGGTAAGGACATTGTAATGGCGGTTAAAGAAGGAGGACCCGATCCAGAAACAAACGCAAGACTAAGAGCAGTAATTCAGAATGCTAAAGCTGCCAACATGCCTAAGGACAACGTTGAGCGAGCAATTAAAAAAGCTTCCGAAAAAGATACTGCGGATTATAAACCTGTAAACTTTGAAGGATATGGACCTCATGGAATTGCCGTTTTCGTGGAAACAGCTACCAATAACAATCAAAGAACAGTAGCAAATGTTCGCTCCTATTTCACCAGAAACGGTGGTAGTTTAGGAACATCGGGTTCATTGGAATTCTTATTTACTCACCAATGTCAATTCTCTATTGCTAAAGGTGACCTGGATGTGGAAGAATTAGAACTGGAGTTAATTGACTATGGAGCGGAAGAAGTTTTTGAAGACGCAGCAGAAGGAGACGATGAACAGGATAAAATCGCTGTATATGGTGAGTTTTCAAATTTTGGAGCGATACAAGCGCAATTAGAATCCATGGGAATTGAAATTCTATCATCAGGCTTCGAAAGAATTCCACATGATACAAAAGAACTTAACGAGGATCAGCAAGAAGAAGTCGAAAAACTTTTATCTAAGTTTGATGAGGATGATGACGTACAGAACGTATATCATAACATGGCATAAATCCAGAAGTCGGAAGTCAGAGGTCAGACATCAGAATATTTAAGGAGGCCTTGCCTCCTTTTGTTTTATATAATAACCGACTCCTGAATTCCGACTCCTGACTACTTTAAATTTTATGAAAAGAGTTGTTATAACTGGAATGGGAGCCATTACTCCTATCGGGAATACCTTAAACGAATACTGGCAAAACCTCAAAAAAGGAGTATCTGGAGCCGCAGAAATTACGCAATTTGATGCCTCAAAATTCAAAACCAGGTTTGCTTGTGAAGTGAAAGGATATAATCCCGCAGATTACTTTGATAGAAAAGAACAGAGGATATATGATAAGTTTACACAATTCGCCATTATAGCCTCCAACGAAGCCATTGCACAATCGGGAGCTAATTTTGATGAACTGAACCGACACCGCATCGGAGTAGTATGGGGTTCCGGAAACGGAGGGATGCGAACGTTTCATGATGAAGCAGCTGCCTATGGAGCTGGTGACGGAACACCAAGATTCAACCCGTATTTAATTCCAAAAACCTTAGTAGACATTGCCGCAGGAATTATTTCCATGCGGCACGGATTACACGGTGTGAACTTCTGCCCTGTTTCCGCTTGCGCTACCTCAACCACAGCCATAATAGAAGCCTTTAACCACATCAAATGGGGAAAAGCCGATATGATTGTAGCTGGAGGATCCGACGCAGCCATCAACGAATCGGGAATTGGAGGATTTTCCGCATTAAAAGCCCTGTCAACACAAAACGACAACCCTTCGGAAGCCTCTCGTCCCTTTGATGTGAATCGAGATGGTTTTGTTATGGGAGAAGGCGGAGGAGCCTTAATTTTAGAAGAATACGAACATGCCAAAAAACGTGGAGCAAACATACTGGGAGAAATAATTGGCGGAGGACAAAAAGCCGATGCCTATCACCTCAC
>PBLA01000012.1 GCA_002722245.1 Flavobacteriales bacterium
AATTTTTACAATTTCTTCTTCAATTGGTTTATATGTGGAAAGCATACAATTGCTTTTTCCCCATTCAACGTTTAAACTGTTAATTTTATTAATAAGTTCAACAGCCATTTCCTCGTGACTGCATTTTGATGGATGCCAAGCATCGCCATATCCCCAGTCGTCTTTAGGTTTTTCTGTCCATTTTTCTGCTGTAAAGGGCAATTCCAACGTGGTAACATTTTCAGTAAAGCTATCGGCTACTTGATTGGCGATTGTTCTCAACCGAGTTAATTGTTGGGTCCATGTGGGCCATGAATCGGACTTGGAATTCCCAAAACAAATAATAATTTTTGAGCAGGGATGGTAGGCTCTTAGTTTGGTGATGAAATCAATGTAGGTTTGTTGAAAGGCTTCATCATCCAACTTATACTCCTCTCCTCCCTCCTCCTGGGCCATATCATTTGTTCCCAAATGAATGGATATTACATCGGGATGATATTTGCTGTGATCCCATATTACGGATGCGTCGTCTTCAAAAAGATGGTCGTAATTTTTTGGAATCGTATGGGTGGTGGTTCCTGTATTGTTGCGATACAAGCCTCTACCCGATGTGGCTGTAACATGGTATTGAGCTCCCAGAGCTCTCGCCGTAATGGGTCCCCATGCATAGTAATTATCTTCGTTGGCAGCATAATAATTTGAGTAAGCCATAGAAGCTGGTCCTGAAGCAAACTGACTCACGTTTCCATAGCCACACGTCCAGGAATCTCCGATAAATTCTATTCTTTTTTGAGATGCTGAATCGGGAGTTACTAAATCCTCCGATCCTCCGGTTATTATGAATCCTTTAAAAGAACTTTTTCCCGAGGCGCCTTCAGTGATTTTCATCAGCTCTACGGTATGTTCGGCTGGGGTCAAACCAGATGCCAACAAATAATTAACCTCTCCAGTGGCCACTTTAAGTTGCTCATTTACTATTTGCCCGTCAATTAATATTTTATAAAAATTACCACTTGCATCTGATCCATCCCCGTAGTCCTCTATAATTGCTGTTATTTCAGCTCCATTGAATTTGGCTTTTATGGATACACCCGGATAAATATAAGTAGGTTGCTCAGGATTTGAGAAATCAATTCTCCCCATGTATTGAATTTTATCATTACTTGCAGAGATATTCGTTTGAGCTGAAAGCGATAATGCTTTAATGGCTAAACCTAAAACAAATGAGTATTTAAGAAAAGGGATTTTCATGGTGGTAATTTAAAAAGTTAAAGGGTAAACTGATGTAATTCGTCATATTAAAACATGCTCAAAATAACAAATTTGATTCCGCTTACCAAATTAAAAAGTTTGCAAAAAATGGACCATCATTTTTTTTTGATGGCTACTATTTGATAAAACGTGAGATGAATTTCCATTTTTAACTTTCTCATTCAATTATATTTTGTGGTTTTTTACCTTTGCTTTTAAATATCTTTGAGTTTTTAAAGTCGATTTATTATGCCGAGAAGGGAAAGAAACAAGTTTGTGAAAAGGGGTCAGGTTCTTGAAATCCAGATTGAAGACTATGCTTTTGGTGGAAAAGGAATTGGACGCCTGAAGAGTGAGCTTGGAGATTTTGTGGTATTTGTACCGAATTCTTTACCTGGACAGTTTGTGAAAGCACAGGTTAAAAAATCGAGTAAAACCTATGCTGAGGCGAAATTGCTGGAGGTTATTAAGCCCTCAAAAGATGAAACAGATATTCCCTACCAAGAAATTTCGGGTGCTCCATACATTAAACTTCCAATAGAAAAACAATGGGCTTATAAAAAAAACAGTACGTTGGAACTTTTTAAACGCATTGGTAAAGTCACGGATATTGAAGATAAATTTGATGAGTTTGTGCATTCTCCAAGCACGTTTCACTACCGTAATAAAATGGAATATTGTTTCTCGGCTATTGGTTATGACCATGAGGAAAGAACGGATGTGGATGAGTTTACTATGGGGTTCAAAAAACGAGGTACTTGGTGGTGTGCGGAAGACTTAAACAAGGATTCGGGATTGTTCGATAAAGAACTTGAAGATAAGTTGAAGGAGGTCAAGGAGTATTGCAAGAATACTGGATTATCTCCCTGGCACGGACCAAAAAAATTAGGATTCTTTCGCTATTTTGTCGTGAGAAAATCGTTTAAAACCACCCAGTTGCTTTTTAATCTGGTGACTACCTCACATGATTTACCACAATTTGATTTGCAAAAATTTGCTTCCTTTTTGGTAGAACTTCTAGGAGAACATCGTGTAGCGGGCTTACTGCATACTATTAATGATGAGATTGGAGATCGAACGTTGGCTACCTCGGGAGACATTAATTTGGTTTACGGAGAAGAAAAGATTGTAGAAGAGTTATTGGGACTCAACTTTGAAATCAGTATGAAAAGTTTCTTTCAAACAAATCCAAAATCAGCTGAAAAATTATATTCAAAAGTAATTGACTATGCATTGGACAAAAAGGAAACCATCGACAACAACGTTGTTCTGGATTTGTTTTGTGGAACAGGTACAATTGGTCAAATTTTAGCTTCAAAAAGTGAAAATGCTCAAATTATTGGAGTAGATATTGTGGAGTCTGCTATTGAAAATGCCAGAGAGAATGCGATGCGAAATAATATTGAAGGGATTCAGTTTTATGCAGCCGATGTTGGTAAATTTTTATTTGAACACCCTGAATATACGGGGAAAATAAGAACAATTATCCTGGATCCTGCTCGTGCTGGCGTTGCGCCTAAAACCATGAAAAAAATCATCAATCTTGGTTCAGAAAGAATGGTTTACGTTTCTTGTAATCCAGCCACTCAGGCAAGAGATGCAGAGCTTTTAAGTGAGGCAGGCTATTCCATTAAAAAGTTCAGTTTAGTGGATCAGTTTCCTCATACTTCTCATATTGAAACTGTGGTGCTTTTTGAAAAGTAAATTTGAATAAACACATTTCTTTTTTTCCCTATTGATTTTATCATTTTAAAAGGATTCTATAAAAATTATCGAGTTCACCAATATCAATCTGTTGGTACTGTTACATTGATTGGATAGTAGTTTTTTAAAAAAATATTATTCGCAAACTTGCAAAGCAGTATTAAAATAAAAAGGCTGATGGGTTGGATAACGCCTCCATTTAAAATACTTTTCATTAAATAAAACTAAATCCCACTCTTTTGCTTTGCCTCGATAATCTTTTCTATGCTCACCCTGAATACGAACTCTAAGCCCATTTTTATATACTCCGAGTATATCGTATATTAAAAATTTGACCTTTCCGTCTTGCCAGTCAATGGAATCTCTATAGGTTACTTTCATAGTTTTTTCCGACAACTTAAATTGAAATCTTCTGCTATTTGAATTACAGCCCTCTTGATCAGATGTCCAATCTTTATTACTAAGAACATTTGTAATAGAGTCCAGATATTTCCAAGATGTTGACTTATATACCTCAACAGGTAATTTTGTCCAATTATATTTTTTTCTATCGCTGTAAATACTGTTTCGTATTTGGTCTATGTACGAATAATTAGGAACGGCTTTAATTAAGCGAAGATATATATCGTTCGCTTTTTCATAGTCTTCAAGATCACGGTAAGTAAAAAATAGTTCTCGGTAACCATAACCATTATAAGGAAAATACTTTATGGTCATTTTTAACAACTCAATGAGTTCATTTTTATATTTTTCCCTCTCAGAGCAATAGGAATACATCAAATTTAGTTCTTTATAAAAATCAAAATTATGTGGATAAAGCTTAATTGCTTTTTTTAAATAATATATTGATTTATTATCATAAGGAATTGAGTATTTAGAAAACAAGCCTTCAGAGGCTAACTTATACCCTTTAGCTAATCCAAATGAATAGTTTGCATTTGATGAATCTTGTTTAAATGCTTTTTCATAGGCATTTATCATTCTCTTACCTAGTGCTCTTTCCTTTTTCGATTGGTCCATAAGTACTACCATTGCAACATCCCAAGTTTCAATATTGAGGGAATCGAGCTGCAAAGATTTCTCAATCATTTCAAGTGCCTCATCTTCCCTCTGAAAATTATGAATAACGGTAGCTAAACTGTTGTAATACCTCTGGACGGTAGAATCTATAGCAATTGCTTTTTTAAACCACTTCTCCGCTATTAAATTTTCTGGGTTTCTATATAGAATACCTGTCATATTTGATTTAACACTTAAGCCTTTTAGATAATATGCGTAGTGGTGTTTATTATCATTTTTAATCAAGAAATCACAAAGTTTAATCGCAGATTGATAGTTTCCCAAATTATAAAAGTTCATAGCAAGAAGTTTTGCTACATGTTTTTCCTTGTTTTCTTTGAAAAAAGGAATTAAATAATCATTAGATATTTTATATTTCCCAGCATTATGATACAACTCACCAACACGTTTTTTAAAATCGTCGCGACGATTTTTTACATCAATCAAGTGTAAACATCTCAAAGCTTGATTAAAAGAATCTTTTTTTTCATAAAACATTGCGGATGTTCTATAATACAAAGGAGGGTTTACATCTTTTAATTCTTTTAACTCAAAAATTGCATCTTTACAACTTTGAGTAATGTCAAATTGGAGTTTTGATGCTTGAACTAGAACTTCTTCACTTATTGGCAAGCATTTTTTTATTTTACTTGCATAGCTGTTAAATTCTTGCAAATTTTTCTGTTTTCTTGCTATATAAAGTAACTTGTAATAGTTAAATAAAAACATTGAATCAACTCGGGAAACATCTTCAAAATCTTTTTTTGCACTTTTATATTGCCCGTTTTTTAATTTGATATTTCCATTTTGGTATGATCTTAAGCCGATTATTCCTTGCCTATTAATTTTATCACAAGTTTTTTTTGCTCTTTTTCTAAATGATGGTTTTAAAGATTTATCATCACCTAGTTGAGAAAGAATAATTACTGGGTTTAATATCTCTCCTTCTAAAAATAAAGAATACCCCAGGTAAAATTTATCTATTGAACTTAAACTGGAATACGCTTCCGTCTTGGAATAATAACTTTTTCTGATTTCTTTATAGTTCTTCGCTTTAAAAAGTTCTTCCAGTTTTGATATATGGGACTGGGCATTTAAAATTTGAGACGAAAAGAAAAGAACAAAAATATACCACTTCATAAAACAATTAAATTTCACTGATTTTAGGAAGCAAATTTATTAAAAAGCAAAAGAAGTTAATCCATTTATTTTATGGGCAATTCTGAATCAGTATCCCTAGATTAATTACTAATTATTCAAATGGTCCTCCCCATAGATGCTAAAGTAGTTTTCAGGATCTTGGTTTAGGTATTCAACTTCCTGAATAATTACTCTTTTGATGAGTCCTTTGATTTTTGATTTTGTAAAAGCATCCAATTGGCAATCAGTTGAAGCAAAATGTTGTTTTAACAAATCGGAAACTAAACTTTCGGCATTTTCAAGAAACCTTTCTTCTATTTTTATTTTCTCTTCCATGTCAGCTTTTTTAAATGGGTGTTACAATAGTTACAAAAAATAGTTTTTTAGGGAAAGGTTTCAAACGATATTGTTTTTTTGAAAGCAACCTTTTTTTAACTCGTATGTCTTAAAATTATTATTTATAATTACAAACAAATAACCTTTAACAACAAAATTTATGAATCAATATTCTGATTTTCTAAATCGTACAATGAGATTGGCTTTTAGTTTGTTGTTCACTTCTCTTGTAGTTTTATCGTGCGACAAAAATGAATGCGAAAGAAAAAATTGTAAGGACGCTATTCCTCTATATTATGATCCAGTTTGTGGTTGTGATGATGCTACGTATAGTAACCCTGAAGAGGCAGAATGTCATGGAATTGAAAACTATACAAAAGGAGTGTGCGAAAAAGAATGTGAAGAAAAGACCTGTGAAGGAGGTTATATAGAAATTTATGATCCAGTTTGTGGTTGTAATGGAGCTACCTACTCCAACTCTGCAGAAGCAGAATGTAAAGGAATTACTTCATACACCCAAGGTGAATGTGAGGATTAACAAAAAAAAGGAGGGCTCCCCCCTAATTAAAAGAACCAAACTCTATTTAATTTTGTAAATGATCTTTTCCGTGAACTACAAAATAATTTTCGGGGTATTCATTTAAATATTCTACTTCCTGAAAAATTGCTCTTTTTATGAGTCCCTTCATTTTAGCTTTTGTGAAAGCATCTATTTTACAGTCGGGACTTGAATAATGCTGTTTTAATAAATTCAATACTAAATCTTCGGTAGTTTCTATAAAGCCTTCCTCCATTTTAATTTTATCTTTCATAGTCTCTTGTCTTTTAAAGTTTAACGTATCCATTTCAAAAATTAGTATTTAATTGCTCTTTTACACTTGTTAAGTCAAAAACCAGACCAAACTTTGCGAATGCTGTTTTATGGTTCAGAAATACCGATTCGAAATTATCCGAAATATTGATTTTATGATTCCGTTTTTTACAACAGCTTTCTAAATACATAATGCTCGCTTACATAAAAGGTTACACATTTAAAAAAAAATAGTGTCTTACGTTGCCGCATAAAAACAAAAAAATCCGACCTAAGTCGGATTTTTTATTCTATTAAATTGAAAACGTATTGTGTTTTCGCTTTTTACTTTTGAGAAGTAAACTCCTCTACTTTTTCAGCAGGAAGTTTTTCCAATTCCACTACCTTTTCTGTTTTTTCAACTGAAGTAGCTTCAATGGTATTTACGTTTTCAACTGAAGTTTTATCTAAAGAATGTCCTCCTAAGATTGGAGCAATCACTAAACCAATTAAACATGTTAATTTAATTAAGATGTTCATAGATGGTCCTGAAGTATCTTTAAATGGATCACCAACTGTATCTCCAGTTACTGCTGCCTTATGGGCATCAGAACCTTTGTACGTCATTTCTCCGTTAATTTCTACTCCTGCTTCAAATGATTTCTTCGCGTTATCCCATGCACCACCAGCGTTGTTTTGGAAGATTGCCCAAAGCACTCCACTTACAGTTACACCTGCCATGTATCCTCCTAACATTTCTGCTACGATTTTGTTGTCTTCTGGATAAGCGATCATTCCAACAATAACAATTAAAATTGGGAAACCAATTGTTAACACACCTGGTAATAACATTTGCTTCAATGAAGCTTTTGTTGAGATGTCTACACATTTATCGTATTCTGGTTTTCCAGTACCTTCCATGATACCAGCAATTGTTTTAAACTGTCGTCTAACTTCTTCAACCATTTCCATTGCTGCTTTTCCTACTGCGTTCATTGCTAAAGCAGAGAAAACTACAGGGATCATACCTCCAATGAATAACATAGCTAGTACTGGCGCTCTAAAGATGTTAATTCCATCAATTCCAGTAAATGTTACGTATGCTGCAAAGAGTGCTAATGACGTTAATGCGGCAGAAGCAATAGCAAATCCTTTACCTGTTGCAGCAGTGGTGTTTCCTACTGAATCTAAGATATCTGTTCTTTCTCTTACGATTGGATCTTGCTCACTCATTTCAGCAATACCTCCTGCGTTATCAGAGATTGGCCCGAATGCATCAATAGCTAACTGCATTGCTGTAGTAGCCATCATTGCGGATGCTGCTAATGCCACTCCGTAGAATCCTGCAAATGCATAAGATGCCCAAATCGCTAAAGCGAATAACAAAACAGAAGAGAACGTTGAGATCATCCCTGTTGCTAGTCCTGCAATAATGTTTGTTCCAGCACCTGTTGAAGATTGTTGAACAATTTTTAAGATTGGTTTTTTTCCTAACCCTGTGTAGTATTCTGTAAATGAAGAAATAGCTGCTCCAACAATTAAACCTACTAAAGAAGCATAAAATACTCTCATTGATGAGATTTCTTTTGTTCCTTCTCCAAAGAATGACATTTGCATTGTTTCTGGAAGCATCCACTGTACTAAACCAAAACAAGCAACAGCAACTAATAAAATTGATGTCCAGTTTCCAATGTTTAATGCTTTTTGAACTTCAGCCTCTTTTGCGTAATTGGACTTGATTTTTACTAAGAACGTACCAATAATAGAGATGATAATACCAGCTCCTGCAATAGCTACTGGTAATAAAATTGTTCCGATTCCTCCGAATGCGTCCTCAATTTTACCTCCCATATCTTTAATTACATAGTTTCCTAATACCATGGCCGCTAATACTGTAGCAACATACGATCCGAATAAATCGGCTCCCATTCCTGCCACATCTCCTACGTTATCTCCTACGTTATCTGCAATTGTTGCAGGGTTACGAGGATCATCTTCTGGTATACCAGCTTCAACTTTCCCTACTAAGTCAGCTCCTACATCAGCTGCTTTTGTGTAGATACCTCCACCTACTCTCGCAAATAAAGCAATTGATTCAGCTCCCAAAGAGAAACCTGCAAGTGTTTCTAACACAATAGTCATATCATTGGTATTTGTCCACTCGCTTCCCATAAATACTTGGAAGAAAATAATAAAGAATGCTGTTAATCCCAATACAGCCAATCCTGCAACACCTAATCCCATAACTGTTCCTCCTCCAAATGCAACATTTAATGCGTTTGGTAAGCTTGTTTTTGCGGATTGTGTTGTTCTAACGTTTGATTTTGTAGCGATTTTCATCCCCATGTTCCCTGCCAATGCTGAGAAAATAGCTCCGATAATAAACGCTACTATAATTAAGTAATGTGTTGTTGGAACGATGTAAGCGATGAATGCAAGAAGTAAACTTGCTCCGATTACGAAAATAGTCAGTAATCGATACTCTGCTTTTAAGAATGCTAATGCACCTTCGTAAATGTAATCGGAGATTTCTTTCATTTTTCCGTCTCCTGCATCCTGTTTTAATACTTGGGCTCTCTTTACTACCATGTAAAGAAGACCAACCAAGGATAAAATAATTGGTAAATAAATTGCGATTGATTCCATTTTTAAATTTAAAATTAATTTTAGGGTGCGAAATTAGAGTTTTAAATGAGATAAACAAAGGAAAAGAGGGAACACTTTACTTTGTTCATAACGAGATTCGACTTTATTTACAAAATATTCTATGTAAACGCTCATATTGATCCGTTGTTCAGAAATTTGAAAATAGATAAAATTGAGTTTTTTAATGTGGGATTGTAGATACTTCCGATGGAATTGATTTACTTTGGTGATTCTTAATCATGAGTAAAGAAAAAGGAAGGTCCTATTTACATTACGAAATCATTGGAGCGGAAAAAGATGCACCCTGGATGGTTTTTGTTCATGGTGCTGGTGGTTCGATTCGAACGTGGAAGTTTCAAACGGAGCATTTTGCTAAAAACTACCGTTTACTTTTAATGGATTTAAGGGATCATGGTTTCTCTAAGAACATGGCACCCTCCTATGATGCGTATGACTTTGATATTATCTCTAATGATATTTTAAAGGTGATTGATTCTTTAAAAATTGAACGGGCACATTTCATGTCATTAAGCGTGGGTTCTGTTATTTTGCAAAAGTTAGATATTCTACGACCTAAGCTGATTGATCGCATGGTAATGGCTGGAGCTATTTTTGACGGAAGTAAGTTTATGTATGCTTTTGTGCATTGCGGAAAACTACTCACTTATATTTTACCTTTTCGTGCTTTTTACTCTTTATTCAGTTTTATTGTTCTGCCGCGAAAAAACCACAGACTTAGCCGATTTATTTTTAGACGGCAAAGTAAACGGATGACTACCGAGGAGTATTTAAAATGGGTGCGCTTGTATAAACCGTTTTTTCGGCTGATTAAACAATATACGAATCGTGAACTTCCTCGTCCGTGCTTAATTGTTATGGGTGACCAGGATCATATTTTCCTTGGATCGGCCAAAAAATTTGCGCACAATCAAGAGAATGCTTCAATCACCATCATTAAAGGGTGCGGTCATGTGGTATCAATTGAAAGTCCACTAATATTTAATAAAATATCTCTAGACTTTTTTGAAGGGAAGCCTACACCAGATGAAGTAAACGTGGACAAGCCAATTCCTTATAAATGGAAAGATCTTAAGGCACTGAGCTCGTAAAGCGAAAAGATCCGTTTGATAATAAAAGCATACGCATACTTTGCATTGATTCATTCTGCCTTTTAATATCTTTACTTAAAATTCATCCATTATGCCAAGAAGGGAAAGAAACAAGTTTGTAAAAAGGGGTCAAATTTTAGAAATCCAGATTGAAGATTATGCTTTTGGTGGTAAAGGTATTGGACGACTGAAGAGTGAGTTGGGTGATTTTGTGGTATTTGTCCCGAATTCATTGCCTGGGCAGTTTGTGAAAGCGCAGGTTAAAAAATCGAGCAAAACCTACGCTGAGGCCAAATTATTGGAGGTTCTTACGCCCTCGGAGGATGAAACAGACATTCCATTTCAAGAAATTTCGGGAGCGCCTTACATTAAACTTCCTGTAGAAAAACAATGGGCTTATAAAAAAGATAGTACACTGGAACTTTTTAAACGTATTGGGAAAGTTGAGGATATTGAGGAAAAGTTTGATGAGTTTGTGTGTTCGCCAAATACGTTTCACTATCGCAATAAAATGGAATACTGTTTTTCTGCTATTGGTTATGATCATGAGGAGAAAACGGATGTGGATGAATTTACCATGGGATTTAAAAAGCGAGGTACATGGTGGTGCGCGGAGGATTTAAATAAGGATTCAGGATTATTTGATAAAGAGTTGGAAGATAAACTGAAACAGATTAAAGAGTACTGTAAAAATACTGGATTATCTCCCTGGCACGGGCCCAAAAAAGAGGGTTTCTTTCGATATTTTGAGGTTCGCAAATCATTTAAAACCAATCAGTTGCTTTTTAACTTGGTGACTACCTCACACGATTTACCGCAATTTGATTTGCAAAAATTTGCTTCCTTTTTGGTAGAACTTTTAGGAGAACATCGTGTAGCGGGCTTACTGCATACGATTAATGATGAGATTGGGGATCGCACCTTGGCTACCTCGGGAGACATTAATTTGGTTTACGGGGAAGAAAAAATTGTAGAAGAATTGTTGGGACTCAATTTTGAAATCAGCATGAAAAGCTTTTTTCAAACCAACCCAAAATCGGCAGAAAAACTATATTCTAAAGTAATCAGTTATGCCTTGGATAAAAAGGAGACCATTGACAACACTGTTGTGTTGGACTTGTTTTGCGGAACGGGTACTATTGGTCAAATTTTAGCTTCTAAGAGTGATAATGCAAAAATTGTAGGTGTTGATATTGTGGAATCGGCGATTGAAAATGCCAGAGAGAATGCTATGCGAAATCATATTGAAGGGGTTCAATTTTATGCGGCTGATGTGGGTAAATTTTTGGTTGAGCATCCCGAATATGCGGGTAAAATTAGAACAATTATCCTTGACCCTGCACGTGCAGGTGTGGCTCCAAAAACAATGAAAAAAATTATAAATCTTGGTGCTGAGCGAATGGTGTATGTTTCATGCAATCCTGCCACTCAAGCCAGAGACACTGAAATACTTAATGAAGCAGGTTATACGATTCAAAAGTTTAGCCTAGTAGACCAGTTTCCTCATACCTCCCATATTGAAACGGTGGTTTTGTTTGAGAAATGAGTTGCGCATAAAACCATTTTTTCACCCCATTAATTTCGTTGTTTGTGAAAAGGCAAAATTAAGGTGGTTTTCTGAGCAATTCATTTATTACTGTTGTCTTATCAATTTATTTTAGCAAAAAATAGATAAATTAACCCGCAAATTAAAAAACACCAATAGTGGTATTTTTTTTTGCTATTGAATAACACTGAATTAGTAACAAACCTAGGCAGATAATTGTTTTTGCATTTAATGAATTTTGAGGAGCTCTATAATTTGAACTTTAAGTATAGATGGAATAGGTTACGAATTGTATCTCTAATCTTCTTTATTTTTTGTGGTTTGTTAAATATCCACGGCCAAGTTTCAATTGAAACAAAAGACAACACGAATTGCCGAGGAGAATCAAAGGCTTGTGAATACGACGGCCCCTCTATTTTAATCAATGAAATAAGCATCAGTCCATCCATGTTTGATGGCTCATTGGTTTCTGGAAGTTTGTTCACCGTTATGGAAGGACAAGGAGAATGGATTGAATTGTATAATCCTAATGAATGTGAATCGGTAGACATTTCTGGATATATGCTTGGTTCATACAATAGTAATGGAGGTGGAGGTGGGAGCACATTAGGTATGGGGTATATTTTACCCCAAGGAACTGTTGTGCCACCAAATGGTTTTGTTGTAATTCGTGGAAAAAACGCACCTGCTCCTGATCCGAATGCAATTGATATTATTGTTACTGAATTTGATAATAACCTGTGCTGGACAGGTGGGGCTACTAGTAGGTTTTGGTTCCAAAATTACGGCAGCTGGTTTGCTTTCTACGACCGAAACGGTGTTCCTCAAGATGCTATTAAATGGGGGAATCCAATAAGTAATGATTTGAACCAGAAGCCATGTATCCCATCACAAAACTTTTTTTCTGAAGATGTTAATTTCGTGTCTTCCTTCAATGAAATTCCACAGAGTAATTATTTAGGTTCAACTTCTGAAGGCTATAATTTCGTTCGATTACCAGATGGCGGAGATTGGTCAAATTTTCAAGTACCTGAATTCACATCCTTCGGGAGCTGTAATGAAATTGGAGAATGTAAAAATGCTGAAGGATCAAGTACATGCAATGGTGAGGCAAATGTAATTCCTGAATTTGGAACTGGACCTTATTCATTTTTATGGGATGATAATTTAAAGCAGACCTCACAAAAAGCCACCCAATTGTGTCCTGGAATTTACACCGTGAAAATTACAGATGCTCAAGGTATTCAAAAGGAAGTTGAAGTGGAAATCGAAGAAGATTATTTTGAAATTGAATCTCTTACTTTAAATCAACCTTGTGAAGGAGGAAAGGGTAATGCGGTTGTACATTTGTTTTTTGATAATCCCTCAACTGAACGCAACATTGCCTATGAGTGGTTGCCCAATGTATCTGTGGATTCTATTGCAAACAATTTACAGGTTGGAACTTATACTGTGATAGTTAACGACGGAAATTGTTTTGATGATACAACCTTTAAAATTGAACATAATGAGATTAATGTAGATTTTTCTTCATCCAAAACAGTGGGTTGTATTGGTGAAGAATTGAGTTTTGAAAACAATTCTACAGGAGTAATAGAAAGTACGTCTTCCTGTTTATGGACGTTACCCGATGGAACTAAGCATTCCAATTGCAATATGAAATATACCTTTGATGAATCGGGTTCTTTTCCAATTACTTTAGAAGTTACGGATGAAAACGACTGTAAAAAGGAATTGACTATTCCCAATATGATTCAAATTAATGAACCCCCAAAGATTGAACTTGGGGAAAAACGATTACTTTGTGACAATGAAACAACGGTGTTAAATGCTCCAATGGGTTATAGTAAATATCATTGGTCACCAACTAATGAAACAACCTCCAGTATACAGACTTCCGAAATTGGGGATTACACACTAACTGTAACGGATGAAAATGAATGTGAATCAGAAAGTAAGATTACTTTAAACTCTGCACCTTCTCCAAATGTTAATTTAGGGGCTGACACTTCTTTTTGCGAAGGAGGTAAAATAACTTTATCCATCGCGCCTGAACACGAAATTTTATGGAGTACTGGAGCGACAATTACTTCAATTGAAATAGATGAACCAGGGCTATATCGAGTAGATGTTACCAATGAACACAATTGTTCAGGATTTGATGAAAAAATAGTAACAGTTGTTTCTTATCCAACGCAGTTAGATATAGACAAATCAGATACCGTAGGATGTGATGGTGATAAAATTTTTTTACATGTTGAAAGCGATGCAGAATTTATCCATTGGAGTAATGGACAAGAAGGTTTTGAAAGCTCTTTTGAGGAAAGTGGTATGGTACAAATTTTAGCCAGTAATAAAGAGAACGGTGCGCATTGTTCAATACGTGATTCTGTTTATCTTAATTTTCATCCATATCCTAAAATTGAGAAACTAGATTCTTTTATACATTGTTTTGAATACAGTAAGAGTGCTACTATTCACACAAAGACCAAAGCCTTACATTATATCTGGGAAGGAAACCGATCAAATAGTCCTTACCATATGGTGCACTCAGAAGGAGTATATGATGTGGAAGTATATGATTATCACAATTGTAAACTAAAACAGTCCATTTTTTTGGAAGAAAAATGTCCTTTACGCGTTTTCGTCCCTAATGCTTTTACTCCAGGAAGTGGGATAAACCCCTATTTTTATCCGGTTGTTTCCAACTACACTCACTTTGAATTTTATATATACAACCGATGGGGCCAACTGATTTTCAAATCTGATGACCCCAATGATGGATGGGATGGAACTTATAATGGAAAGCTTGCTCAGCAAGATGTTTACGTGTGGAAAATATTTGTCAAAGGGTACGACAAAAACTATCGTGTGGACCAATACAAAGCTGTTGGAACGGTTACTCTGATTAGATAGTGTTTTTATACAATACCATACATTTTGGAATTCTAACATGAGTTATCCCTCAACAAGATTGATTTTTCAAACAACCTTGCCTCGATATATTCTGCCGAGAAAGAAAAGAAACAAATGACAATAATGTTGTTATAGATTTATTTTGTGGTACTAGAACCTTTGGTCAAATTATAGCTAGAAAAAGTAAAAATGTCCATTTTTTTTGAGTAAACATTCTAGATTCTGCTATTGAAAATGATACTCAAAATTTAATCTTGCCACTCAAGCCATAGACACTGAGATTCTTAATGAAGCAGGTTATGGGATTCAAAAGTTTAGCCTAGTAGACCAGTTTCCTCATACCTCCCATATTGAAACGGTGGTTTTGTTTGAACGGAATGTGTAGTTTTATGAACTTAATTATTTAAATGGTCTTCACCATAAATGCTGAAATAATTTTCAGGATCTTCCTGTAAATACTCTACCTCACCACTAATTACACGCTTAATAAGTCCTTTTATCTTGGCTTTGGTAAAAGCGTCCAACTGGCATTTGGGTGTAGCAAAATACGCTCCTAAGAGATCGTTCACTAATGTTTCAGTCTGCTCAAGAAATCTTTCTTCTATTTTAATTTTTCTTCTCATGGCAGTTTACTTTTTACTCTACCTAAGTTTACGCAAAATAGCTTTTAATGGAAAGTTTTTAGGAGTATATTGTATGAACGGTGCAACCTTTTTCTAAAAGCTGTGTCCTTGATTATGACTGGACACACACTTTAAAAAGATAATCTATGAATCAATCTATTCCCCTTTTAAATTCTATATCCAAGCTTCTTTTTAGCCTGTTTTTTTGTGCGTTAATGGTGATATCATGTGATACGGATGATTGTAAAGAAACATCATGTAATGGAGCAATACCCGAATATTACGATCCAGTTTGTGGATGTAACGAAGTAACTTACGGGAATCCTGATGAAGCGATTTGCCATGGAATTGAAAACTATACCAAGGGAGAGTGTAATAAAGAGGATTCTTCGGATTGTGAGGAGAAATTATGTGATGGATTTTATTTGACAATTTATGATCCTGTTTGTGGATGTAATGGAAAAACGTATTCAAACTCTGGAGAGGCGGAATGTAAAGGGATTACAAATTACACAAAAGGAGAGTGTGATCATGAAAAAGACACGCTATGTGACCATTCTGAATTCCTCAATTTTGAAGATCCCGATAGCCTTTTGGCTTTAAATATTAAAAAATGGCTCAGCTTTGACGTTTGTAATTACTCGTTTACTCGAAGAATATCTTGTTTTTGTACGGATGAGTACACAGCTCCTAAATCAATACAAATAGAAAATGGTAAGGTTATTCTAATAGATAATGAGTCCCCTGAAAGCGATGAGCTGGATGATTATCAAACGGTGGATGCGCTTTTCAAATCAATTCATGAATTACATCAAAAATCGGTTAATGAGTTAAATGTAACGTATGATGAAACGTATGGTTTTCCTAAAACATTATATATTGATTATGACAGTATGATCGCAGACGATGAATACTCATATATATTTTCAGATTTCTCCATCATTGAATAATTTTACAGTTAACTGGATTTTTTATCCGTTTTTATTGGTTTGATTATGACGAGATTATTTCTGTATTTCTATTCAAAAACACAATGGACATTTCTGTTTATCCTTTTTGTGCTTCTTGGGGCTTCTTGCAGCAAAAAATGTACTGAAGTTCCGTGTGAAAGGGGGTATTTGAAAATTTATGCTCCGGTTTGTGGATGTAACAATTTGACGTATTCGAATTCTTCGGAGGCAGAATGTAAAGGGATACATGAGTATACAGATGGCCCCTGCAAAGAGGATTAATGTGAAAAAGGGGACTCCTCCCCTTTTACTTCTTTCAATACTTACTCATTAATTTTGTAAATGATCTTGACCATGCACTCCAAAATAGTTTTCGGGATATTCACTGAGGTACTCTACCTCTTGAAAAATCGCGCGCTTAATTAGTCCTTTCATTTTTTCTTTTGTAAAGGCGTCTATTTTACAGTGGGGACTGGAATAATGTTTTTTTAATAATTCCAATACTAGATTTTCGGTTGTTTCAATAAAGCCTTTTTCCATTTTGATTTTGTCTTCCATCGCCTGTAACTTTTAATTATCAACGTCTTCTTGTATGTGTTTGGTATTCCAAGAAGATTACTTAACTAAGAACTTCAAAAACGAGGCCAAACTTTTTTTGCGCCGATAAACAAAGCTCTTCCAAACGCTATAGGAGGTATAGCTATTACTATAATGCCAATTTCACGAAAAGTTACACAAGCTTATAACGCCTTACTCTATTTGTCGACGGGTTCATTTATTAATTAGGCTTTAAACGCTACACGATATTTCTTGCGCTTGATGAATAGTTTGGAACCTATTAATATAATGATCAAACTTGCCCCAAACAGGGGCAATAGTATCCCAAGAATACTGATTATAATAGTGGGAACGATGGCTATACCTCCCTTTTCGCTTCCCGAAATTTTAAGACCACTTGGGGAAGGTCGATAAAGATAGGAATAGATGGCAGCAATGCTTAACAGAGTGAGTGCTACTGCTGTCACCAATATGAGTACAAAATTCCACATTCCAAACTTTCCTTGATGAAAGGCCATTAACCAAAGTCGTGATTTCATCATTATTCCAATATCATCCCATGTATTTTGAGCGATGACTTCGCCTGTATATTGATCAAAATGAATACTTTTCATTTCACTAAAATGGGTAGTTTCATTGCTAACCGTGTATACGCCTTCTGGAGATTTGGGTAAATTCAAACTCACTTCTCCCTCTAGGTTTAGGGCTGCTGCTTTTTGAAGCATTTTATCAATAGTTACTACTTGCCCTGAGTGAGAAGAGGATAATACACCTCTTCCCTGCCACGTAGTGGGGAAACCGCTTTGGGTTGTTTTTTGCACCCATTTATATCCACTACCGAAAACATCGGTCCAGGGAAACCCTCCCATAAGAATAACAATAAGAAGCAATGAAAACCAAAACCCTAATACAGTGTGTAAATCTCTGAAAAAAAGTCGTTTTGAAGCCTTTACACGAATGGTAAACAACCCTTTCAACCCTCTCTCTTTTGGCCAAAAAAGATAAACACCGGATAGAATAAGTACAAACATCCAACTGGCCACTAGCTCCACTATTTTTGTCCCAAAACTCCCTAAAAGTAATTCACCATGCAACTTCCTTACTTTATGCATATCGGTTTCTGATACATTAATTTTCCCTAGTACAGAACCATTGGATGGGTTAATATACATGGATGATTTGTGAGAGAATCTTCCTGAAGTAAATTGAGTAGTTTGGTTTTTGGCTTGGGGTAAAACGATTGCCTGCGGATGTTTAGACCAATTTTCCTGAGCAATTTTTAATTGCGATTCATAGGAAATTGTTTGTCCGGTGGGCTCATAGGTTTTGTAGCTTTCATACACGTCTTTTTCGTAATTGTCTTTAAAAAGATAAACTACCCCTGTTACCGATAATAAAAGCACAAATGGAACGATGATGATCCCTGCTATAAAATGACTTTTCCAAAGCCAGCTGTAAAGGCGGTTTTTCATGTTACTTTTTTTGGAATTTGTACGCCAATCCAATATTTACATTTCTTGGTCGCCCTAATGAGTAGCGTTGCCCCCAATTAGTTGCTCGAGCTACTGTTGCATAGAGCTCATCGGTAAGATTCATTACATTGGTCCAAACTTCAAAGGCTTTATACTCATAGCCCAGTCGTAAATTTAGAATGTCGTATCCATTATAAATTTTAGCATTTTCTTTTTCCATATAGTAACGATCAATGTGCTGCCATTCTATGCTTGATCGAAATCCTTTTAAGGCACTTGGCTTATAGGTTAATTGACTATTCATAATCCAATTGGGGGATTGTGGCATTACTTTCCCTGCGTAATCTGTCCCTTCTATTGTGTAATCGGTAAATTGATGAATGGCGTATGTTCCACTTACTCGTATAAAAAGATCTTTAGCGAGTTTATCTTTTAATGAATATTCTATTCCTTGATGTAAGGTTTTACCGGCATTTTCCTGTTGGGTAGATCCATCATCTTTTAAAACTGAGATGATCTCATTCACTCCTTCCATTCGGTAAATGCTCCATTCAAACCTTGCTCTTTCTCCAAACAAAGTGGACCAACCTCCTACTTCATAACTGTCATAGTAAACGGGTTTTAATGAAGGTATATCATTTCCTACGTAAAGTGTGGTTACTTGCGGAGGAACATATCCTTGACTGTAGTTCACGTATGCTCCTGTGTGCTTTTTAATTTGATAGGTCGCGCCTATTTTAGGGATTACACGTGAGAAAATGTTTTGGCCATCTTCTACAGCGGTAAAGGAGTTACTGCCTAAATTGTTATCAAAAAGGTACCTGAAGTTATCATACCGCACACCTAAAAGCACCTTTAAATTTTTGATTGGCTCTGACTTAAATTGTCCATAAATCGCGGTGTTAAAAATGTTGGCTTGATAATCTGCGAGTAAACTATCCGATGAGTTGAACGATTCATAAATACCATCATCATTTTTCAAAATAGAAATATAATTTGCATCATAGGTGTTTGGACTATAATCGGCACTTGCTCCAGCTACTAAACTGGAATTATATCGTTTAAATTGTTGCTTGTGTTGTACGATTAATCCTGCACTTTGAAAAGCGTTCTCATTTTCCTCACCATGGGCTAAATTAGGATCACCTGTTCCACTCCATGGTTTATAATCATCTTTTACTCGATAAGATGGATTTTGTGCAATGGAATTGTTTCTGAAAAACCCTGTAACATTTGTTTTACTGTTCTTATTCCAGTAATGATTATAAGCTACCTTAGAGCGAAAGGCATTTACTGCTCTATGTGTAAAGGTTTGATTAGATCCATATGATTTTTCATAAAACTTTGTGCTGTCCAATGAGCCTCCCATCTCTGAGTAGTAATCAATAAACGAATTAGACCAAATTAACTCACTTTTTTTGCTCAAATTATACTGCATATTCGCACTTAAGGCTAATTTATTAAAATCGGAGTGCGCCAACAATCCATCGGTTTGATTTGCGTAGTATCCTGCAATTCGGAAACCGCGCTTCTTTTTCAAGGTACTCGAAGTATAAAAGTCTGTTCGTTTATACCCTAAATTATTACCCTGAACACTTACTCCAGCAGTGGGTTTTAATGTGGGCTTTTTAGAAATAAAATTTACTGCACCGCCAATGGCTTCACTACCATACATACTGGACGCTGGTCCTCTTACAATTTCGATTCTACTTACATTTGCCATATTAATTTCCAATAGGGCGTTATGGTTAAACACACCTGATGTTCTTATGGGAATTCCATCTTCAAGGTATAAATAAGAGGCTCCATAATCTATTGGCCTACGAATACTCATTGTGTGCTGTTCATTTCCTAAATCCACCATATTTACTCCAGGTGTCTGATTTAGTACCTGATCAATGGATGTGGGTTTATTCGCCTCAATGGTTTCTGTATTTACAGATGAAATGGCCACTGGGGTTTCTTCTCTTAACTCCTGTTCTCTATTGGTACTAATCACCACTGAATTAAGTCCAATTGGTAAAAGCGACAATTTCATGATGACATTTTCGGTTGCCAGAATGGTTTTTTGCCCATATCCGTTTGCCATAAACAGTAAGGAGTCTGTTCCCCAAACTGCGTCTATTGAAAAACTTCCCGAATAATCAGAAAATGTACTTTGATTGTTAGCGGTGTTGATCACCTGTACAAAAGGTAAGGGCTCTCCGCTTGCTTTATTTATTGCTGTGCCATTAACATTTTGTCCACGGCTTAGTATTGCCCCGAATATTAGGCAAATAAGAATATTCTTTTTCATTTAAATTTCGTTTAATCAAATATATTTTTGCTCGTATAACAATAGGATAGTTACATATTTATTATGCACTTAACTCTACCAATACAAAGCGATTTTTTTATGTATGATTAAGCGAATTGGGGCGGTTGGAGCGGTTTAGTTAAAAATCCGATGAGTAACTCCGAATTGGTTTTTACAAAACATGTTTTCGGTTCATGTTGGTGTAGAGCAGGAATACTCGAAATAGATCCTTTTGAATAAAATAAAACATCCAATTTAATACGTTGCTCAAGAGGTGCCTTTTCTTTTTCTTCTTGCTCTTGCTCCTGTAGTTTTTTTGCTAAATAACATTTTCCGTTACACTTCATTTTAGGAATTTCACGGTTTTCACACAGTTCTTTAGCGATATAATCCTGATTGATTTTAAAACTGAAGTAGACGATCATTTTACTGGATTGGGTGTATGCAATCGCAACGAGTAAAAAAATACAAACCAATCTCCTCCACATCATTTTGCAAAGATAATGAGAACTGATTGGTTTTGAAAATTATAACAGTAATTCCCTGTTGTTAGATGCACGGGTTATCCTAGTGAAAGAATTGATATTTATCCCACTTAATTGATCTAATTTACTTTTTAATGAGTTTAAAAACATCCACACCTTCTGTGGCTTTTACCTCAACAAAATATAGCCCAGGAGCACTTTGGATTTCAAATTGATAAATCCCTGTGAGTCCGGTTTGCTGTTGTATGATTTGACCATTTGAACTGTATATGTTGATTGTAGCGTTTCGTAATTCCCCCAAGTTCACATAAACTAAACCACTGTTTGGATTTGGATAAACGGATACATTACTCATTGATACTGATTCATCGGTAGTCGTTAACGATCTGTATTTTATCTTCGGGGATGTTACTGTTATTTTCACGGATGTCATCTTCACATAACTGCCATTTTTATAGGCCTTTACCTTTAATCTATATTCACCCGGTAGTGAAGGTACCCACTTATTGTAATACATCAATTTTGATGCCCTTACTGAATCCGTTTTATCCAATTGGATTTTTTCACCACTTTTTTGAACAAGAAAGCGAAGCTCGTCTGCTTTAGACAGGTTACCTGAAACTCGAACATGCATTTTTACATCTTCTCCAACAGCATAGGTTTGACCATTTCTCAAAACTTTATATCTCAACATGAGTGGATTTTGCACTTCAATATTGGCTACTGTTTGTTGAACGTATGTGTTGTTTAAATAAGCGGATGCCTTTAAAACGTAGCTACCGGGTTGTTTAGGTGTCCACTTGTATTTATACAACGACTTGTTTTCCGAAATACTTAATGTTTTAACCACATTTTCCGATGCACCAACTTTTTGAACTGTAAATTTAATCTTCGTTGCTTCGGAAAAATTACCGGAACACTCTACATGCATATTCACCTTCTTGCGCGTATTAAACACATCTCCTTCTTTTAATGTTTTAAAACGCATTTTAAATGTTTCCTGAACAACAATTTGATTGGCTGTAGCTTCAGTAATTAATGACCCATTTTTTTGAGCGATTACTTTAAGTGTAAATGTCCCTGGTTCATTCGCAAGGTAGTTATGGGTATAATAGCCGGCATTATTTGTATTGACTGTATGTACTACCGAGAATTCACCGTCGTCTTTCTTTACTAAAAACTTCAGTTCATCTGCATCGGTTAGTGTACCCATTAAATCAACGCTCATATTGATATGGTCTCCTTCTTTAAATGTTGATCCAGAATTTAAGCTGCTAAAGAGCATACTTAATGGTTCGTCATTATCCGAAATAATAATACTTGCTTCAGCAGTTGTAATAGTATACCCCTCACCGTGTAGCAACTTAAGCTCTACTGTTTCTTCCTCTTCTCCTGAAACCTGGTCATCTATTGGAGTAAGTAAAACATCAATGCTGTTTTGTCCTGCGGGTATAACTATGGGTGAGCCAGTATTTATACTATAATCCTGCTCCTGGGTAGCTGTACCGCTCAACGAAAAATTCACTTGGAGTGGAGAGGATAAGTTTCCAGTTCTTGTAATTCTCCAAAGCCCTGGATCTAATTCTTCTTCAGCTGCTTCCGAATCTATAGCCGTTAGGGTAACGTCCACGATTGGCTCCTCATCCAACACAGTGACATCTACATATCCTGTGTAAACCACATCATCCACTCTCGTCCAGTACGCAAAACCATCGATGCCTGAAAATCCGTTATCTGGAGTATATGCTAAGTTTGTTCCATTCCAGGTAACATTCCCGTGGTTCGGTCCTGCAAGCTCTGTATTGTTCTCCTCAGCTCCTTGTATATTCAGTGCAATATCAGCCTTTAAATTTTTATAGGTTTCTACTGCAATTGTATTGTTATTACTATGGGTAACCGTTGACGAGAAACGATCATTCGTATATCGCCATGAATCCGTTAATCCATTGTACACTACATCTTCTGAAACAGTTGTGAACTGAACATTTACCTTGGCATTGGCTGTTGACCCAGGCACGCCCTTTACTCTCACGTATTGCGCTACATTATAATTTTCAGGAGTGAACACTAATTTTTGAGGCCCCACAATCCCTACTGAGGGATTTGTAGTTTGTACCAATACAGTCACATTACTTTTTGGACGAAACATAAAACGAATCGATAACTTTTCGGACTCATCTTTATTGATGGTTAGTGCATCAACAGAGGAAGGAAGAACTTTAAATCCAGGTGCTCTTGTGGTTAAATGAGACATCCTCCATGCGGTTTCATAGGCTACTTTTCGTGCGTACCATTTGTTCCAGGTTGAACTACTTCGTTCAGGCTCATCATTCACTGAACATCTCCCGGTAAGAATTGTAGCCATATAGGTTCCTATTGCATCCAAAAGAACTCCATTCATATGATTGTTGTCTGGCACTACCTTTAATGTAGGGTCTGCATCATAAATCCGTGACCACATTAATCGAACTGGAACGGAACGTACATTGAGAGGAAGACCTTTTTCTCGAGTTCCTGGTCGTATCATATTATACGCTATTCCTAAATCGGTTCCATCGTTGTAATACACACCATTATAAAACCGTTTATCTATTCCATAGAGCATGGTTGTAGGAGCCCAATGTTGTGCGCCGTGATTATCCTGCATCGGAAATCCTATGGTGTTTTTATAATAATTAGGATTCACCTCATAGTCTTTATTATCCTCATACCAATCGTTTCCTCTTCCGTAATTCAAATCAATAGGTCCTTTGGATTTTGCATAGGAACGTCCTAGTGGTTTGTTGCTCATCCGAAGTCTTGAAAAGGCTCCTTGTAATCTTGGCTTTATTCCGTTTTCTGTGCTGGATCCGGTTTCGCAAAAATCAACATGACGAGCAGTGTGTTCCAACATCTGGAAAGGATTGATACCTTTATAAATACCTGAGTACTGAACAACTCCTTGGTTATTTTTCATAGTGAGAAAGGCATGATTTGCTATATCAGAAGAAACACTGGTGTTGCGATATACATAGGATGAGGTTTCTGCGCTTTTATTATACAATGTACTGTAAATGGAAGCTGCCGATAAATAAGCTCCGTTTGCTGTTGGATGACTTAACCCAGCATCTTTATTTGATAAACTCTCCCAAGCCTTCCCTGCAGGTATCACTCTTAAATCCGCACTGTTCCCAATTCGATATACCACCTCATTGAAATCAGCAACGGAAAAGTTGGAAGTATTTTCTGGCCATTGTGCAAACAATATAGTTTCCGCTCCACCTTTAGAAATCTCCTCTGTAAGCAGTTGTACTCCTTCTGCAAAAACACCGGGCATATTGGCAAGTAGATATGGATCTGCCATTAAAACAACATAATCCCAATCTGTACCTCCTTCCCCACGAAGATTGGCTAAACGAGCTTTCCTTCCTTCGGGCCATACAAAATACTGAGCGAGACTGTACCTACGAAAATTCATCGAGCGTACATTATTACTTCCTGACCCCACTCTAGTATCTTTTGTTTTATTGGCATAAATATCCTCAACAACTACATTCACGTTTCCAGAAATAGAACCATCATTTGACAGAATGTTTTGTAATTCATTCCCAATACCAACAGGGCTAAAAGCTTTTTCATGGATTGTACCATGCTCTTTACTCTCAGAATAAGAATGACTGGAGCCGATAATTAAAACATTAATACCTTGTGAATAAACTGTATTTGTTATCAAGGTTACCAGAAAAAGGGTAAACCCAAAAAAATGGATGGATCGCTTCATTTACATTAGGTGTTTAAACATTATTATTTGGTTAACACACAGTTCATGCTGCATGAGGCGATATTAAAAATAAGGGCTGTAGGGGTATTCAAAAAGTTTGCGCAAATATACAACTTCAATTCATATCAGATCGTTTTTTTAACTCCTCTAACAGTGAATAAAATAAGGTGATAGACTTTTAACGCTTAATAAATGGATTGTAATAATCGTTTATAAAACACTTAATTATTTGATTTTAAGCTGATTAAAAAAGCATACACTTATATAAAAACAATACTTAACAAATTAAGTAATTGACGAACCTCCCTCTTTATCACGTAATTGCAACTGGAATTCGCCTGTGGTGTGATTTGTTCTTCCTTATTTGAATACTCACCCACCCTAAATTTAAAGATTTAGCAAATCATTATATCATTGGTGTAATTCCTTAACAACTAAACTGATATAAGAAAAAGAGAGGTGAATTATCTCTCTTTTTTTTTATTTATGTTAAAAATAATTGTTGACTTGATGCACTTGTTTTCCTTACTTTTGCGTCGTATTTTATTTGACTCTTTGCAATCTAGGGAAAATTCGCCTAGTTCCATCCAGATTTCATGAGGAGATTATTTTAAAACTTTTTGTATGAAGAATTTCTGGATTTCTACGTTATTATTATTTCTTACAGGCTTAAATGGTTATGGACAAGTCACGAAAAATCTAAAGTTAGTTTGGAACGATGAATTCAATGGAACAACAATTGATGCTACTAAATGGAAAGTTCCGCCAGAGCATTGGCTTAGACAGGGAGGTAGCTATTGGTCTTCAGCGAATAATAAAATGACTGGTACTGGTCAGTTAAAATTAAGTGTCACAGAGAGAAATGGAAAGGTTTATTGTGGAGCATTAAGAACACACAATCTTTTTGATAAAAAATATGGATATTTCGAAGTGAGGTGTAAAGTTCCTCAAATGAAAGGGGGATGGGCCGCATTTTGGATGATGCCTTATGGAAACAAACCAGGTAATGCCGGTAATGATGGAACTGAAATTGACATTTTTGAGTCGATTAACGGTTGGAAAGGACAAATAAACCATGCGTTACACTGGGATGGATATGGTGCAGAACACAAGCATGTTTCTGAAAAAATGCACCGTCCGGACTTATACGATGATAATTACCATTTATTTGGTGTGATGTGGACGCCAAAAGAATATATTTTTTACATCGACAATAAGGAAACATGGAGAACATCTACTGCGGGTGTAAGTGATGTAAAGCAATACCTTAAATTGACGTTAGAGGTTTCAAAAGATAATTGGCCAGGAAATTGGGATGATCAAAAAATTAAGCCTATCCATTGGTTGATTGATTATGTGCGAGTTTATGACTACCAACCTGTTTCTGAAGAAAATGTAAGTTTGGCATTCACTTCTCTAAACAATAATGAAACCTTTAATGTAGGAGATCAAATACAAATGCATACGGATGTATCTGGAACTTTATCGCAATTAGATGAAATTAAATTCTTTACTAAAAAAGGAAACGAGCCATATGTATTAAGAAAAACGTCTACTATTAATTCTCAGCGGACATATTGGTATAATTGGTCTTCTAATGCACCTGGAAATTATAAATTTAAAGTGGAAGGATATAAAAATGGTTCTTTCGTTACTAATATAACCTCAAACGCTACAGTAAAGAGCAATTTGGCTCCACTAAGCTTGGATTTTAAAACCTTGAAATCAGGAAGCGAATACAAAAAGGGAGATTTAATAAATTTGGATGTGCTGTTGTCGGGCGAACTTTCAGATGCTGACCAAATTCAGTTTTTAACAAAGAAAGATGACGGTGCATTTGTTGTTCAAAAAACACAAAATCTTACAGGTTCTTCGGAATATAAATACAGCTATAGTGCTAGTCAAGCCGGTAATTATTCTTTTAGAATTACTGCTTTAAAAAATGGACAATATGTAAATCATGTTGTTGCTGGAGGGATTATTGTTGAGGAAATAGTGAACCCATTAAGTATTCATTCTACTTCATTAATTTCAGAAGACAATTATAAAGTTGGAGACCAAATAAATTTAAGTGTTGATTTGGCCGGAAATCTTTCGGATGCAAACGCAATTCAATTTTTGGTTAAAAAAGATAATGGAGCCTATGAGGTTAAGAAAACACAACACATAATCGGATTATCAGGGTACAGTTATAACTGGACGCCAGCAGAGGTAGGAAATTACTCTCTCAAAGCATCAGCTATAATAAATGGTCAAAACGTGTCAGATGTTTTAATTGGTTCGGTTACTGTTGAAGAAGCATTAGCGCCATTAGATTTGCATTTTTCATCCCTTAAATCTGGGAATAATTACAAAATTGGTGATAAAGTAAATATGGGTGTTGAGTTAACTGGTAATTTAGACGATGCTGATGAAATTCAATACTTAATTAGAAAGGGTAATGGTTTGTTCTCTATTCAAAAAACTGAAACTCTTACGGGGTTATCTGCTTACGATTATGAATGGATCCCAACTCAAAGTGGAGAATATTCATGCAGAATTACTGCTTTAAAAAATGGTCAATATGTAACCCATGTTGTTGCAGGTGGAATTATTGTTGAGGAACCAATTATTCCTTTGAGTATGCGTTTTACTTCGATTAAATCTGGTGATACATATAAAGCTTCAACTCAGATACCAGTAAACATTAAATTATCTGGTGATCTTTCGGATGCGGATGAAGTTCAGTTTTTAGTTCGAGAAGAAAATGACAATTGGTCAGTTAAACATACTGCAACTGTTAACGGAGCTTCCGATTACAGCTATAATTGGATCCCTAGCGAATCTGGGACCTATTCACTTAGAGTAACAGCTAAGAAAAATGGAAGTTATGTTACGCATACTGTTATTGGGGGTGTTGAAATTGAATCGAATTTAAACTTGGAATATACGCTTCTTGAAGATGGAGCAAAATTCAACGTTGGAAATAAAGTTAAAATGAATGTTAAACTGGTTGGTGATTATTCTAAAATAGACCAACTCAAGTTTGTTGTTCAAAAATCTGGAGAAACTGGAACTGTTGTAAAAACAACGAAAATTAAAGCAAACCAAGCCTCTTATGCGTATAGATGGACTGCAAAAACTGGAAATTACACGTTAAAAGTAGCGGCTTTCTCAAAAGGTGTTATTATTACAAATGTAAAAGCAAACGTCACTGTTGAAAACCCTCCTAAGTTAACATTTAGATTTCTTAAGAACGGTCAATCATATAACGTAGGTAATAGAGTGAGAATGCATATTCGTGCATCGGGAAATATGTCTAAGGCAGATCAAATCAAACTTGTTGTTCAAAAAAATGGAGGTACTAATCAGGTTGTTAAATCTTACAATGTTAATCCATCAAAAAAGGCATATAACAAAACATGGATACCAAAGGAGGCTGGAAATTACAAGTTGAAAGCTGAAGCGTATAAAGATGGTGTTTTTGTCACAATAACAGTAGCTAATATAAAGGTTACCTCTAAAAAAGCACAGTTTAGGTCAATGGTTGCAGAGGAAAAAGAAGATAAAAGCTTGCAAATTGCAGAGGTTACTACTTATCCTAATCCTAGTAATGGAATTGTAACTATTAATCTGGGAAGTTTAGCAGATGTATCAATTAAAGTTTCCAATTTAAATGGTCAATTGGTTTATCAGCAAACCGGACTTTCTGGTATGCATCAATTTGAATTAATTGGTGATCCTGGTTTGTATTTTATCGAAGTTAACTCGAAGGATAATCGAAAGGTTTTCAAATTGATCAAAAAGTAAATTTTGATTGATTGTTTATCTGATTAAAAAGGTGTTATCATGCTTTTTTAGAGCACTTTAATGAGTTAACTATTGAATCCCCTCAGTCCTTCGGACAGCTCCCCTTTTCAAGGGGAGCCCATCTAATCTTATTATTCTACATTAAAGGATATAGTTTCTGTTTTCTTAATATTAATTTTATTTATTTGTTAGCTAAACTTTAAATCGATACCTGAACATGAAAAAAATATTTTTTTCTGCGTTTTTAATTAGTTTAACTTTTATCAGTTTAGCGCAAGACTATCTTGATCTCGTTAAGTTCACACATACTCATATACCATCAGTTAAATTAAAAGATTATAACTCCAGTAGTCCTAATACTTCAGTTACTCAGACAAAAATTTCAACTAGCCTTCCTGTTAAATTAAATGAATCATCGGTTTTTCTTACCGGTATTGATTACGAATTGCATCGAGTTCAACTACTTTTCAAACCGAGTTTTTATGGTTTTAATTCTGTTTCAGTATTATCTGAAGATTCAACTCAGGAAACATGGGTTGGAGCAGAAGACTATCAGCAGCGAGGCGACCCTTCTTCACCTTCCGATCTACATATGACAACTTTAAAACTGGGCTTCAATAAAAAGCACAATAACAAATTATCGGGCACCTACCTGGCTCTTCCTAAAATCGCGTCTCCCTTTGTTTACTTAAAAAACAGCTTTCAAATTGGCGCTATCGCATTATGGAAATATAAATTCAATGACCAGACCAAATTGATTTTTGGAAATTACATAAACAAGGAGTTTTTTGGAATTTTAAATGTCCCTATTCTTGGTGTTTATCATAAAAGTAAGAATGAAAAAGCAGAGGTTGATATTAAATTCCCTATTACTGGTTTTGGAGATTATAAGATTCATAAAAATATTCGAATTGGAGCTGACTTTTTGTTAATTGTAAGAACATTTAATTTAGTCAGTTTTGAAGTAAGTTCTCTAGCAGGTTCTTCATTGTTTGTTGATGAGGATTATGATTACGAAGGTGAAGCATATGTTCATACTTCATCAAATGAAATTGCCGCATACTTTCAACTGGACTTATTCAAGGAATCGTTAATTATAAAATTAAAAGGCGTTTATTCAATGTATGATTATAGTGTATTTGCGGATCACGATAAAACACCATTTGGAATGTTAGGTTGGTATCCAGGAGACCAAAGAACTCCTTTAAATTACTCCATGTCAAATGCGCTTGGATTTAAAATATCTGCCCTATACCGCTTTCATCTATAGCTTAACCATGGAGGAGTTCTCTGACTCTAAAACCATTTGAAGGTCTTTATTTCATCAATAATTTGGCTCATATGTTCGTCGTTTCACTCCTCAGAACGAACCTCTTACGGTTCGAACCCAACATCTTAAACCACAAAAAAAGGTCACAATTTCTTGTGACCTTTTATGTGGGCGATGTAGGATTCGAACCTACGACCCCCTGCTTGTAAGGCAGGTGCTCTGAACCAGCTGAGCTAATCGCCCGTTTTTGTAAGAAGTCCGTTTTGTAACGGGAGGGCAAATATATAATTTGTTTTTTTTCCACCAAAGTAAAACCAGTAAAAAAACACACTCCAGTCAATAATTTTCTTTCTTATGGTCAAAATAGAGAAAAACATGTCATTGTTAAATAACCTTTAAGAAAATGTTTCGTTAGTATTAATGAATGTGAAATGAGTTATGAAAAAGAGAGACTTTATTTTTAGAGCAGACTCTAGCTTCAATAAGAGCATTGAGGTAACTAGTTATAGTATTAGAGCTTTTATTGCTATTGTTTGTTTAATGGTTATTATTGTTGGTTTGCCTTTAATGATTAGTGCGTTATTTTAATGTATTAATTAACATTAGAATTCTTTTAACGCTATACATCTCTGTATAGCGATTAAACTCCTCTCCCCCATATTTTTCGCTTTATTCTTTATTTTCTCTGTGTCTTTTTCCCTGTTTTAACATTATGTAAATGAAATCAGGTAAAGAAAAAGATATGAGCAAGAACGACACCCCTTTATTTCAAAAATCCAATCAAACTCGATTTAACGATGTTGTTATCCAATTTGTACTAGGCCTAATAGCCGTTGTGGGAATTTCAATTTGTGTACCTCTACTTTTAACGACTTTAGGTTAAATGTTTTTGTTTTGTAAAAACAGGTTATAAAAAAAGACCAAAGTATAATTGGTCTTTTTTATGATTTTCTCTCTTCAGCTTTCGTAAGATCCTAAAGCTTAGATATATCATCTGATTTGACATCGCCAGCATTTGGACGAAATACAAATTTTCCTTCTTCGAACACATCTAAAGTAATCGTACTTCCTGGATGTACTTCTTGCTTTAGAATTAATTTAGAGAGTTCGTTTAGCACTTTGTTTTGAAGTACTCTTTTTAAAGGTCGTGCACCAAATTGAGGATCATACCCTAGCTTTGCTAGTTCCTCAAAAGCATACTCCGTGGCTTGTAAAGTAATATTTTGTTGAGCCAAACGGTCTTGAATTTCCTTAAATAGAATTTTAACAATTCCTGCAATTTCTTCCCTATTTAAAGGTGTAAACATGATGGTTTCGTCAATTCGATTTAAAAACTCTGGACGCATGGTTTGCTTGAGTAAGTTAAAAACCTCTACTTTGGTTTTTTCTGCTACGCGTTCTAGTTCTCTGGGTTTTACGTTTTCATAATTCCCATGAATAATATGGGACCCAATGTTAGAGGTTAATATCAATATGGTATTTTTAAAATTAACCACACGTCCTTTATTATCGGTTAATCGTCCATCATCAAGTACCTGAAGAAGTGTATTAAATACATCAGGATGAGCTTTTTCTATTTCATCAAAAAGAACAACAGAGTAAGGTTTTCTTCTTACGGCTTCGGTAAGTTGCCCACCTTCATCGTAACCCACGTAACCGGGAGGTGATCCTACTAACCTAGAAACTGAGTGCTTCTCCTGATATTCACTCATATCAATTCGAATCATAGCATTACGATCATTGAAAAGATATTCACTCAATGCTTTTGCTAATTCTGTTTTCCCTACTCCGGTAGTTCCTAGAAAAATAAAAGAGCCTATGGGTCTTTGGGTATCTTGAAGCCCGGCTCGATTTCTTCTTACAGCATCAGATACAGCTGAAATGGCTTCTTCTTGCCCTACCACTGTTTTGTGTAATTCTTCTTCTAATTTCAGCAGTTTTTCTACCTCTGCTTCTACGAGTCTGGTTACGGGAATCCCAGTCCATTTACTAATCACATCGGCTATTTCTTCAGAATCCACCTCTTCTTTCACTAATTTTTCTGCGCTCTGGATTTTGGCCAATTGATGTTTCAATTTCTCTAATTGCTCATTGGCTTCTTTAATTTTTCCATAACGAAGTTCTGCGACTTTGCCATAATCACCTGATCGTTCTGCCTGCTCGGCTTCCAACTTATATTTTTCGATGTTTTCTTTTGTTGATTGAATACCATCAATCACTTCACGTTCCGCTTCCCACTTCGCCTTTAATTCATTTTTTTGATCATTTAGTTCGGCTAATTCAGATTTTATATTATTTAGTTTGGCACTTGCTCCTTCACGTTTTATAGCTTCTCTTTCAATTTCTAACTGAAGGATTTTACGCTCTATAAGTTCTAACTCTTCTGGTTTGGAATTAATTTCCATTCGAAGTTTGGAAGCCGCTTCATCAATGAGATCAATTGCTTTATCGGGTAAAAAGCGATCACTAATGTAGCGTTGTGATAATTCTACTGCAGCAATAATCGCTTCGTCTTTTATTTGAACCTTATGATGGGTTTCATACTTTTCTTTAATCCCCCGTAAGATGGAAATCGCATCTTCTGTTTGAGGTTCATCTACCAAAACTTTTTGAAATCTTCTTTCTAAGGCTTTATCTTTCTCAAAGTATTTTTGATATTCATTTAAGGTTGTGGCTCCAATGGATCGGAGTTCTCCTCTGGCTAGTGCAGGCTTGAGGATATTCGCCGCATCCATAGCTCCTTCTCCTCCACCTGCACCTACAAGCGTGTGAATTTCATCAATAAATAATATAATATCACCGTCACTGGAGGTGACTTCTTTTACAACTGATTTTAATCGTTCTTCGAATTCACCTTTGTATTTTGCCCCTGCAATTAAAGCCCCCATATCAAGGGAGTAAAAGCGTCTGTTTTTTAAGTTCTCCGGAATGTCTCCATTAATTATTCTATGGGCTATACCCTCGGCTATTGCCGTTTTACCTACTCCTGGCTCCCCAATTAGAATAGGATTGTTCTTTGTTCTTCGAGACAATATTTGCAAAACTCTTCGAATTTCATCATCTCGACCAATAACGGGATCCAATTTTCCATCTTTGGCTAACTTATTTAAATTTTTCGCATATTTTTCTAATGCATTATAGGTGTCTTCCTGCGATTTTGAGGTAACCTTCTCTCCTTTTCTTAACTCTTTAATAGCGGCTCTCAATGCTTTTTCATTGAAACCCATGTCTTTTAATAATTGTGAAGCATCATCTGAGGTATTCATGAACCCGTAAAGTAGATGCTCGATAGAAACATATTCATCCTTTAATTCTTCCGCAAAATTAGCGGCTTTATTCAAGGCTTCGTTTGCAAAGCGAGATAGATTTGGACTTGTTCCTGTTGCTTTGGGATAATTTTGAAGAATGCGATCTAATGCTTTATCTACAGCAGAAAAGTTAGCCCCTATCTTCTTGAAAAGAAATGGAATTACATTAGTATCTACTTCAAAAGAACCTTTTAATAGATAACCCAGATCAATTGTGCTTGTTCCATGGCTTACAGCAATTTGCTGTGCTCGTTGAATAGCTTCTTGTGATTTTATGGTAAAGTTGTTAAAGTTCATAGTATATCTACATTTGGTTTCGGCTGATGCTATGCGGTCAAAGCGTGTTCCATTTTTATTTTTAGCTCAATTAAATGAATTTACGTCAGGATCAAAGAGTTACAAGTGCCTAATTGTCGGTTCGAACGATCTTTTTACGAAAATTTGACAGCATATTGGAAATTAAATTTATCGTTTCACACAAAAAAAATCGATCTTTTATGATTCCTCTCTTACATTAAACGTGTGTTCATTCTGCATAAATTTTATTTAAAAATCCTCACGTTTACATGTTCAAAACATTCTATGTCTCTATTGGGTTTTTATATTCCTCAAAAGTAAATTTGCAATTAAGGAATATGAGAAAACTTCAGATTTTAGCTAGTGTAATTTTAGCCTTGGGATGTACAAGCTTCTTAACGAGTGGAAAAAAGCATGGTGGAAAACCTTCTGCTGTTAAACCCCTCGAAGTTGCAAATACGTCGCTATCTATGGAGGAAATGTTTGCATTAAAACACCCCAAACGTGAATTGAGATCGGCGTGGATCACAACCTTTACTAACTTGGATTGGCCAAGTAAACGAGGATTAACCTCTGCTCAGCAAAAAGAGGAGTTCATGCAAATAATTAATGATTTTGAGGCAAATTCAATTAATGCTGTTATTGGGCAGGTTAGGGCCTCCTCCGATGCTTTTTACAAAAGTGAATTTTCTCCATGGAGTGAATGGTTAACAGGAACTCAAGGAAAGGCTCCTGACAATGATTTTGATCCTTTGGCCTTTATGGTTGAAGAATGTCATAAAAGAAATATGGAGTTCCATGCTTGGTTTAATCCATTTAGAGCTGTTTCTCACATTCGATTTTCGAGTGTTGCTGATGATCATATTACTAAAAGAAAACCAGAATGGTTTTTTCAATATGGTAATTCGGTTTATTATAACCCTGGAATCCCTGAGGTGCGAAAATACATTTGCGACATCGTAAAGGAGGTGGTTCAAAATTATGATATTGATGGCGTACATTTTGACGATTATTTTTATCCATACTCTATTGAAGGTGAATCTATTCCAGATGAAAAAGAATTTCAAAAATATGCTCGCGGTTGCGATGATATTCACAACTGGCGAAGAGACAACATTAATTTGCTTATTCAAGAGGTCAACCAAACAATAAAAAAGGAAAAAGCGTATGTCAAATTCGGCGTGAGTCCACTTGCGATTTGGAGAAATAAAAAGCAAGATCCAATGGGAAGTTATACAAACAGCGGCCAAACGAGTTTTGACAACTTATATTGCGATACTAAATTGTGGATAGAGCAAAATTGGGTTGACTATATGGCTCCTCAATTGTATTGGAGTACTTCTAATCAATTTGCGAATTTCAATCACTTGATTAATTGGTGGACGGCTCACGAAATTGAAAGGCATCTTTATGTGGGGCATGCGATTTATAAGTTAGACACACGGAATAGGCGAAGTTTTGGGACCGATGAGCTTATTAAACAGGTGGGAATCTCACGAAGTAATGATAAGGTTCAAGGTAGCATTTATTTTAGAGCAAAAGCTTTTGTAAGCAATCATCAAAATTTTCAACAAACCATTAGTGAGTCAATATACAAATATCCTTCACTTATCCCTGCAATGACTTGGCTGGATAGTGTTGCTCCTAGTGAGCCTTTGCGATTTAAAGCCCGTTTAAAAGATGAACAAATCACATTGAAATGGAGAGCCCCGAAATATGAATCATCGCAAGACTCGGCAGCATATTATGTGGTATATCGTTTTAATGAAGGGGAGTCGATTAATTTAAACTTATCCAATAAAATCATTAGTATTCAAAAAGAAACTTCTTTTATTGATTCTTCCGCTTCTGTTGAAAAATGCTACCAATATGCTGTAACTGCAGTTGATCGATTGCATAATGAAAGCGAAAAGTTTGCTTATAGTGAGCTAAAATAATTTTCTCTCATCTCTTTTTAATGCGACTTTAACCGCCTTATTTCAAGGAAAAGAAAGTGATATTATTCAATTGATGTTTCAGATTCTGGATCCATTTGCTCGTCATGCTGAGAAAGATCTAATCCCATATCCTCTGCTTCTTCAGAAACTCTTAATGGTATGATTTTGTCTGTAATTTTATATAACAACCAAGCTCCTCCAAAGGTGAATATTGACACGAGCACTAAGGCAGCCATGTGATGACCAAATATCCCCCATCCTAATTCACCATTAGGTCCGTGTAATAAACTAACGCCATCTGTAATTTCATCTGGACTTGGGTGAGCGAAAATAGCAGTGAGTATCATACCCATTATTCCACCAACACCATGACAAGCGAATACATCTAATGTATCATCTAATCTTTTCATTGATTTCCAGTTCACCACAGAGTTTGAGACGATTGCCGTCATAAACCCAAAGAAAATAGCCTCTGGCACAGTTACAAAGCCTGCTGCAGGTGTAATGGCTACTAATCCAACTACGGCTCCAATACACGCTCCGAGTGCTGAAACTTTTCTTCCATTAATTCGATCGAAAAATATCCATGTTAACATCGCAGCAGCTGAAGCTGTATTGGTAGTTATAAAAGCAATTGCAGCATCTCCACTTGATCCAAAGGCAGATCCTGCGTTGAATCCAAACCACCCAAACCAAAGCATACCTGTTCCAAGAAGAACAAATGGAATATTTGTTGGAGTGTGCCCTGCATTTCTTCGTTTTCCTAAAATAATTGCACCAGCTAGTGCGGCAAAACCTGCTGACATGTGTACTACTGTTCCTCCAGCAAAATCTTTAACTCCAAAATAATTTCCTAAAAGGCCTTGCGGGTGCCATACCATATGACATAATGGACCGTATATAATGATTACAAATAAGGAAATAAAAATCATGTATGAAATAAATCTCATTCGCTCAGCAAAAGATCCTGTTACAATTGCGGGAGTGATGATTGCAAACTTCATTTGAAAAATTGCAAAAAGAATAAACGGAATTGTAGAGGCCATTTCCTTGTGCGGAAGAGTTCCAACATAATTGAAAAAATTATATGTAAATGGATTCCCCACAATACCATACTCCGATTCTCCAATTGTTATTGTTATTGATTCTCCAAAGGACAAGCTAAATCCCAAAACTACCCATATAAGCGAAACAACGCCCATACAGATAAATGATTGCAACATCGTGGATATTACATTCTTTTTCCCAACCATACCTCCGTAAAAAAAGGATAATCCTGGGGTCATTAAAAATACTAAACAAGAAGATGTGAGCACCCATGCTGTATCGGAGAAGTTAATTGCTCCGTCCGTTAAAAAATTTTGAAGCATCTCTGGGGTTTGTTTGGCCTCAGGCCAAAAAAGGGCAATAGTTGAAACCAACGCTACTAAGGCGAAGGAGGCAATCCATCTTTTTTCGATTTTCATGGGTCTAGTTTTCTCCATTTTATTAAAACAAGGGTGCAAAAATACGATGGTTCTAAAAAAAAAGCAAACTACCCCCTAAAAATGAGCCTCAAAATTATTTTTTTACTATAAAAACAACATTACACACCCCTTTTTTTAAGGGTATAAAATTTATTTTAATAGTTTTTATATTTATTTATTCAATTTTATAGGGGTAGCGATTCAAAAAAAATGCATTTTAACTCCTAAAACCCTCATTTACTTTTTTTTGATAAAATAGGATTTTAATTATCTTTTCTTGCTTCTTTGGTTAATACCGAACACGAAAACTATAATGAAGTAAAGGAATTCACTCTTAATTTGATGCTGAAAAATCATTTTCAATTTTACCGAATAAACGAATTGTAGTTTACCCACTAGATTGTGTAAGTAGATTTTGGATGAAAAAGTTATACCCTTCTTTTCCCTCTAAGATAAATCTTGTCACCTATTTGAGGGACATGATCAATTGACCAGTTATTCCTACGATATATGTCTTTTAGTTTTATACCATACTCTTGAGAAATTCGATAAAGATCATCTCCTTTTTGAAATACATGATGTTTTGATGATCCTTTTGATCGTTTGGGTTGTAAATAAATATTTGTCCCAATTTTTAACACAGTATCAGAATTACACTCATTGTAGCGATATAATCGGTTTATGGGTAATGCATTTTTTTTTGCGATACTGTAGTAGGTGTCTCCTTTTTTTACTTCAATATATTTAATCCAATTTTTTGAAGTTTTCACTTCTGGCACTGAGGGTCCAATATGGATTTCAAAATCATCATCTCCTTCCTCTTCGAGCCTTGCATGACTGCGATTATCTATCTCTTCTTTTATTTTTGGTTGTATGTCTTTAAATCTCCTCTTACTTTTTTTTCTTCTTTTTTTGGATACATACTGATTAAGATCATAACGTTCAATCATTTTAATTAGCAATGACGCATATTTGGGATTTGTAGCATAGCCTGCTTTTTTCAAACCTCTGCACCAACCTTTATAGTCAGTCATTTTTAACTCGAAAAGAAAAGCATATCGTTTACTCCTTCTCAAAAAATCAGAATGGTCTCTGTAAGAATGCCAAACCGTTTTATATTTCCTGAAGCACTCATCTTTTTGATCATCGTCTATACGATAAATAGGACCTTTCCATTTAGAGTGACATTTTATCCCAAAATGATTGTTGGCTTTTCGAGCTAATTCACTATTCCCATAACCACTTTCCAACATTCCCTGGGCGAGGGTTATGCTTGCAGGTACTCCCGATCGATTCATTTCTTTTACGGCGTCCTCTTTATATCTGGCAATGTATTCTTCGGGAGTGATTTTTTTCCCAGCGATTGTACAAAGACTAAAGAAAATGAATGGTATGGCAACAAAAATTTTCATGCTAGAAGTTGTAATCCACACCAACTAACATGTTAAACCCAAAATTTGAATATTGATCCCAACGTTGATGTTTGGTATTAAGAATATTATTTGTTTTTAGGAAAGCTCCCATTTTATCTGAGTAATTGTATCGAAAATCAATGTTGAAATCAAAAATAGGGTCAATTTTAATTGTTTGAGGACGATTATCACTATCGAAAGATTTTAGTCCGAGTTGTTCCCCATAATAGAACAGATCTGTTCCCAAAACAAATTTATCCTTCAGCTTATAACTTAATCTCGTTTCCATATATATTTCAGGGAGTTGATATGCTTCATTTTCATATACATTATATGTATTATACTCCCCTCGGGCCAATAAATTCAATTTCTTTCCTTCATGTAAAAATTCCGCAAAAATTTGCTGATTTTCTACCCGATCCGTTATTATCTCAAACTGTCTTAATGGATTACTTTCTAAATTGTAATAAAGTGGCATGGACGCAAAATCTCGGTAACGTAATCCTAAACTAAAACTAGAGTTTGCACTAAATGCACCTTTGAACCCTCCCATAAAATCAATTGGCGTACTGACATTTAGAATATTTTGATTATTTGCTACAAACGGGTTTTCATAGATATAATCAAGGTATGAAAGTCGTTGAAAATCATTTTGAAAACGAGCAAATATATGAAGGACATCTTTCACAAATGAAAAGTCCGCCTCGGCATAAGCCATTGCGTTAAGCTTTTTATTGTCGGTTTGATAAAATGTTTTAGCACCAACTTTTAAATCCATTTGATCAAGTTTTAAATCGAAAGAAGGAAAAAGATTGAATAAAACCGATTCATGATCAAGTCCTGGACGACCAGAATTTAAATAACTAGCAGAATAATCCATATGAAATACCCCTTTAAACCAGGCATATTTTTTCCACTCCATATATTTGTTTGCACTACCGTTAAAATCTACTTTATGTTCTACAGTGGCCATATTGTCTAAGCTAAGTGCCTTGTAGTCAAGATTCACATGATACCCCCACTTCGTTTCATCTTTTAAGTTACTCTTTACTCCTCCTGTCACATGGTATCTTCCAACTCCTCTCTCCAATTGCTTTTCGCTAATCTGAAGAAATTGATCATTGTTAAATCCAAAAAAGTTCAGTGTATTGTTCTCATAATTTGCTGCACCATAAAGTAATTTACCTTCAAAGAATTTTTTCCCATAGAGCGAAACTTCCGAATTCCCGTAAAGGGCATCTGATGCTCCTCCAGTTGCTTGTTGCTGGGAAAAATGACTCATATCAAACCCTGCGCTGTAGTTTCTGTTTCTGATGGTTGAATAACTTAATTTTGCCATTGGGGCAGTTCTAAAATCATTCACCCCAAATGCTGCGTATCGCTTATTGATCTTTACTAAGGGTTCAGACATTCTAAGTTTAGGTGCCTTGATTGTTTTTACTTTGAAATTTGAAGGTGCTTTTTTATCCAAAAATTCATATTTCACCTCTGTTTCAATTTTGGCCGAATCTTTAAAAAGTGGGTCGTCACCAATTTTTTTACCATAATTAACCGTTACGTTCCCTGTTCCTTTAAGCACTATTTTCATTCCTGGTAATTGCTGGGTAGTATCTGGTGAAACCACTTGAGCTTTTACCATAGTAGTAATGAACAGAAGTACTATGATATTTTTAAATTTCTTTTCCATTTAGTTATTTTTTAAGGAATCTACTGGCTCCACAATTTTCAAATTAATGGAATCTAATTGCTCCTCTTCCTCTTCTTCAATTTCAAATAATTCTTCTGGTACATTTTCCTCATTTCCTATGTCTATAAGCACCTCTTCTTGCTCTTTAGGTTGGTGTAATGCTTTTTCAATGGCATCAATTTCATCCAACCGTCGATTTACCTCCTCAATAATTGATGGATCTTTATCGTGTTCTAAGACATTTTTTAAGGCGTACTTTGCATCAACTAATGCATCATTTTTTATGAGGTTATCGGATAAAAGAATATACCCCTTTGAATACCAAAAAGGATAGTTGGAAAATTCTTGTAAAAGCTGAATCGTAAGCTCTTGACTAGTTTTATAATCTTCCTTCAAATACTTGATGTATGCCATTTGATATATAGCTTCTGCTGCCATCACTTTTTGTGTTTGTCCTGCAATTCTTTGATAGGCCGAATAGGCCGAGTCGTACTTATGTGATTTGAATAAAGCGTTTCCTAGTAATAGTCTTGCCTGAAATTTATTTGAATTTTCCACCAACTTATTCCCTTCTACTATTTGAGCGTACTTGGCTGTATTTTCAAAATCATCAAGGGCATTATATGCTGTCATTAGCCCTACAAGAGCGTCTTTTTCATATACATCATATTCTGTTTTTTCTGCAAGTAAGTGAAAACGTCCTATCGCCTTTTGATATTCTTCATTTTCCATATAGATTGAAGAGGCTTTGTAGAGTGCTTCTTCTGTCCATTCTCCATACGGTGCATCAATAACATGATCAAAATAAGGAAGTGATGCTGCTTTATTTCCTTGAGCAAAATAACTTTCGGCAAGCATATAATTGGCATCCGTTTGGAACATTCCATTGGGAAAGTCTTTTAAATACCCCGAGAACTTTACTATAGCTTTTGGAAAGTCTTTTTTGATGTAAACTGATTTAGAGCTTTCAAATGTTAATGTATCTTTTTCTCCAGTTGATACATCGGGCAATCCCGCGTTTGCACGAAAATTTAAATAACGCGCCTCATCATTGAGGTCAAACTGACATACCTGTTTTAATCCTCGAAGAGCGTTTCTGGCATACACAGATTTAGGGTCTACTGAAATTGATTTTTCAAACATTTCCGCTCCGAGCGAATAATTTTTTTCTCCTTCTCGAGCAATATTAGCCAGTTTATTATAGGACTGTTGAACTAAAGGCACATTATTGGTGTAATTTGTCACAATGTCATTGAAGTATTTTTTTGCAATGTCATACTTTCTCAATCGCTCAAAGTACACATCTCCTGCCTTAAATTTTGCATCGTCTATGTATTTACTCTCTGGGAAATCGAAAATTAAATTTTCAAACGCTTCCGCTTCTAATTCATATTCATTTAATAGTTTGTACGCTTGCCCCAACTGAAAATATCCGTAATCCGTTTCCCTCTTCCCAAAAGACACCGCTTTTTTATAATATTTAACAGCATGAATCAATTCATTTTGTTGTGCGGCACCACTTAAACTATTACTTAGTATTAAGTAAGCATCGCCTGTTCTTAATAAAGCGTCTTTCACTTTGTCATCTGCAATATCCTTTTCATGCTTATTGATGTAATCTCTAAATGACTTAATCGCAGGCCCATACTCTCTAAGCCTTAAGTTTACATAACCTAATTGATAATCAACTTCTTTATACTCGTTGATTAAAATAGCACCTGGAGTTCTCTGGAATACTTGATATTGTGATTTAGCAGCTTTAAATTCTTCAAGTCGATAAAGTGCCTCAGCCTTCCAGTAATTCGCTAATGCAGTGATTTGTCGATCTTCTTTTATTTGAAGAGATTTATTAAAATAGAATATCGCTTTTCGAAAATTCTCCTTACTCATTCGCTGATTATACCCCACAGGTTGATGATTGAACTCCTGAATTCCCCTGTAATAGGTTACCTTTTGATAGGCATAATTCAACTCTGGTCCTTTATTTTTAATTTTTTCTAAGGCGGATATTGCTCTTGGATAATCCTTAGTATTAAGGTAAACGTTTAACAAAATTTTTCTGGCTCGATCGACATTGGCGGAATTTGGAAATTGCGCTATATAGTTCTCCAAGGCCATAATACTTTCATGGTAGGGATCAATGTCTAATTCAAAAGATAATTTTGCATAACTGAATAATGCATTTTCCGTGATTTCAAAATCATGTTGATTTATGTGTGCATTTCTGAATGCTCTTCGCGCTGCTCTTTTATTGCCCAATTGTAAATAGCTATCACCTGCATAATACATAGACATTTGACCAATAGCTGTTTCGTCATCAGCAGCCTGATTTAGGTTTTCCAATGCTTTATCAAACTGCTTTTGTTTAAAATAGGCATACCCTAACTGAAAGTATCCCATAGTATCCATTACGCCAACCGCATTTTTATACTTTTCAAAATAAATTATTGTACTATCAAATTTTTCAAGTTTATAATACCCTTCTCCAACCAGCCTAGCTATTTCTGGTCCTCTCTTTGTATTTGCTTTCTTTGAAAAAGGACCTCCATATTCCACAAGCTCTTTATTTTTATTTTGTAAATACAAAATTTGAGTAATGTAATAAGGAACGATTGGTCCAAAAACAGAATCTGTTTCTAATGATTTAAATTCTTTATATGCTACTTCATTGTAATTAAACTTGTAAGATAAATGAGCATAATAGAATTGTGCCGAAGTTTGGTAATCACTCTCAATTTCTTTGGCTTGATGGAAAAGCTTTTGTGCCTCGGGAAATTTGTCTTTTCTAAATAAAGAATACCCATATTTAAACTGATACTCAGGAACTTCAACATCTTCTAAATCATTTACATCAACTTGCTCATACCACCTTATTGCTGAACGAAATCTTTTTTTACGATAATTATACTGTCCTAATTGATAACGAGCCTTTCTAACTTTTGGACTTTGAGGGTGATGTTCTATAAATCGAATAAACAAATATTCGGCATCTTTATTAAATAATTCCAATGCGCAAACAGCAATGTAGTATTCTGCATTCATTTTCACCTCGGAATGTGGCTCCTCAATGGCATCAAAGGCTTGTTTAAATTTACGTTGTGCTGCTACATATTTTTTAGCTTCAAATAATTCTTGAGCTCTCTTGAAGGTAGCGTTTTCGTGCGCGTAAACTAAGCTTTGTTGAGCCTCTACAAAGCTTATGCTTAAGATACATATGAAAAACACTATTTTTTTGAATAAATTCATTTCGACAGATTATACCAATATTAAAAATAGTACTGAGAAGGTTTAGCAGACTTTATGCCAGAGTTTTATTATCAACGTTTTGTTGTGAAATAAAGTATAGCTCGGATGTATTTCATTGTTAATACACTATTAAATATTTATATGACTGCAGATTTATTGCTTTTTTTTTACTGTTAATCAATTATTTACTTAACTTGCATCCATAATTTTTAATATAATGGCAAAAGGTACAGTAAAATTTTTCAATGATTCGAAAGGATTCGGATTTATTGTTGATGAAGAAACAGGAAAAGAAATTTTTGTTCACGTTTCTGGTTTAGTTGATGAAGTTAAAGAAAATGATGAAGTTACATTCGATGTAGCAGAAGGTCGTAAAGGTCCTAATGCAGTGGATGTAAAACTTTCTTAAGATATTTTTTTACTTGATTTTAAGGCTTCCAATATGGAAGCCTTTTTTATGTGCTAAAATTCAGGTCGAACAATTACTCCCGATGAAGAATTGCTCGCTGCTCCGGTTACAGAACTTAAAATATTTGTTTGTTTAGTGATTCTTAAATAGCCCATTAAACTGAAAATAATGGCTTCTTTAAAATCGATTAAATCACTGGAAGGAATGGTTATATTTGAAACAGCATATTTTTTGATGCACTGCACGAGTAATTTGTTTTTTGCGCCCCCTCCAGTAATTAAACAAGTGCTATCAGGTTTTATTAATTCACCCCCTATAATTTGGCCTAAATGCTCGTAGTAAGTCATTAACTGATCCTCTAAGGGTATGGATGACGAGTCAAAAAGGGGTATATAATCGTGTTCTAAATCTTCAATCCCCATGCTTTTACCAGATTTATAATACCTCCAATTATTTAATTTTTCAAGGAGGCCCCTATCTACTTTACCTTTCCCTCCTAATTTACCATCTTCATCAAATGCATATCCTAATTTTTTAGCAATTAGATTGGAAATGATATTACATGGTGATAAATCTTTGGCTCGTCGAACTCCTTCTTGTGAGTAACTGTAGTTTGAAATACCCCCTAGATTAATACAATAATCATAATTGGAAAATAGTAGTTCGTCTCCTATAGGTGCAAGCGGTGCACCTTGACCTCCTTTTGACACATCTAAACTTCTAAAATCACCCACAGTAGCGATGCCTGTTCGTTGAGTAATTTCATTTAAATCTCCAATTTGAAGAGTATACCCAAGATTTGGTTGATGAAACACTGTATGACCGTGTGACGAAATGATAGCCGGCTTGGGAGCCTGCGTTAAAAAGGTGTTGACTTGCTCTCCTAAAAACTTCCCGTATGATATGTGTAATTGCGTTAATTCCCTTCCTGTTAATTCCCTCGCTTTCTGTAATGAAGTTTCCCATTCTAATGAATAGGCTACCGTTTCAGCTTTTAACAGTTCAAAATCAGTTCCTGAATTTTTCAATTTGACCAAAGCGAGATCTAACCCATCCATACTCGTCCCTGACATCAAACCTAAAACAATCATAGTCCTTCAACGGCATAAATTGAATTTAGTTAAACCAATTTCACCAATTCAGATGGAAAGCATCAATAAAAATCTCATTTTTACAGATTGGGATTCGCTATTTTTTACTAGATGTTTTTTAAGTCTCCAAATAACATCAAAAATATTCTCGAATATCAACAACCATCATACCTGCACTTTTTGCGGCTTGAATTCCTGGGTCTCCATCCTCAAAAACCAAACAATCTGTAGCGGAAACTCCCATATCATAAGCCGCCTTCAAGAAGGTAGCCGGATGAGGCTTATGTTCCACCACATCATCGCACGTCACAACACAATCAAAAAATTGATCAAATCCGATGGCTTTTAATGTAAGATCAACAGAATTCCGTTGGCCTCCACTTCCAATAGCCATAGGAACTTTTCCTTTATAATTTCTTGCCACATCTGCAACAAGTGATATTGGTTGAACTGTATGTATTAATTCTAAAAACTTTTCTTCTTTTGCTCTACCAAGTGTATTTCCGTCAAGATTTTTCCCTAACATTTTTACAAGATTTTGAAACACCTCTAGGGTTGGCTTCCCTGCCTCCTGATAAAAGTAATCTTTTGGAAAATCGAATCCATATTCTTGACAAACTATCTGACAAGCCCTGTAATGTATCGGCATGGTATCAGCCAATGTTCCATCGAGATCAAAAATAATGGCTTTGAATTGTTTAGGAAGTGAGATCATCAAAAAGAGAAGTATTGATTAGCTAGTTTCGGAATTACTCTTCGTTTTATATACAATTCTGCTTTAGAATATGCGTCTCGAGAAGCATTTATCTTACTTAACTGCAACCCTTTTGTAGGTTTAATTACCTCAGAAAAAACAATATTACCTGTTTTAATATGAGTAACCTGAACAGTACCATTTAACTCGGCTAAATATGCTTTTTGGTTTCTTCCCATAAATTGAGAATCGGTATCAATAAGCATTATTAAATCCGCATCCTCCTTATTATTAACAATAAAAAAGCCTTTACTTATGAGAGCCTGCCTCGCAATTGAAGATAATTTCCCGGTAGTGCTTTGTCCAAATTCTTTTTCTTTATTGTCGATATATACCTTGGGGGCTCTTACAGAAAGTTTGATTATTTCAGTTTTATGTGGCAAATAATTTAATAATTGAAGAACGATCTTGTCTTTTGATTTGTCTTCAGCCAATTCGTTAAAATTCAATTCTGCGGTTATTGTTTGTTCAGGTTTACTTTGATTAATTTTCCCCAATGACATCCCTACTTTTCCTTCTTTATTTGAAATAACTTCAAAGGTTTTATAAAGTATAGCTTTATACTCGCATTTTAAAGGAATTCCCGAAACAGCCTCACCCTTATGATTATGTACTGTAAAGTAAATGTTACGGTCATCAATATGATCTCCCAAAACGACTAAATGTCTTTCTTGATTTGCTTTAATATCGACTTCGTTAATCATTTGTTGAACATAGGTTAACACCTCTGTTCCAAAATAAACCTCCTCTCCTGCAATTTCGGTTTTCAAGGGCTGATCCAAAAACTCGGTTACACTTTCAAGGGCTTTGATAGATAAAATAAAGGCGTCATGGTAATTGTTTCTATTGTGATTGTCAATTGCTCTTGTAAAATAATCCTTTCCTAAATCAATAGCTTTTCTTATTCGTTCTTTTTTTATTGTTGCATATTTTGCTTTTGATAATCGATAATACACCCAATATTCTTGTGCATTTTCCCAATGCCCAGCCACTTCATACCCCTCCAAATTTTCGGATGATTTTATGGTCACTTCATTCTGATAATCTTGACTAAATGAATCATTGGTTTCCATGGTTTTTAACACCGAATGGCCCATGACATTCACAGAAATTTCACTTGCCAAGTTTTCCAAAGCTCCTTTTTTTGCTCGCTCACGATAATCCTCGCCCGTTTTACTTGTACTAAAAACCCCCACATAATAATCAGGATGGCTTGGAATAGACTCCACCCAATGAGGTTTTGGGTTTCTCTTCATCTCTTTGTATTCTGTTGTTTTACATCCAAAAAGAATACCCAACAATAGTATTTTCAAGATGAATCTCTTCATTATTGCTCAGGATTAAAGGTGTAAATCTTTTTTGAAACAGCATTCCCAACTTTTTTGTACGCTCCATCGGCGAGTTCAGAGGTATTGGTTAATGTACGATTCGCCGAAAACTTGTTTTGAAACGTATTCACTCTACTTCTATTGGTGTAAACACGATCCGATGGAGATTTCGATGATCGTGAAATCCATGTTCCAGGATACAATTTAGTCACATCGCCTTTAAAGGTATTATAATCTACTGTGCTGGTCATTGATTCTTCAGCAATTCCAGAAAGCAAAACCTCTCCGGTTTCAGAGGAAACTAAAATATATTGAAAGGAAACCGTTACTGAATTTTGTCCATAAAAATTATTGTAATAAATCTTTTCATAACGCACTTTCGTTTCTGTTCGCTTCGTTTGTAGGTTGTAGTACTTCTCTTGTACTTTTTTATACCCTTTTTTACGCGTTAAACTGGGTTTTCCAGTTATTGTTTTTACCGAAAGTAATTTTCCACTTAATATTGCCTTGGCTCCTAAAATCTCTCCTGTTCGAACAGCTCCTGAGCCCTCAACCCAACCATTCATAGCTAAATACTGTTCATTCAATACTCTATTCATTTGGGTTCGATCCAATATTTTAATGAATGGTCCTTTGTTCTTTAACAGTTCATCAATCGCATTTGCTTGAACTTTCGCAGCTGCAACAGTATTGTCCGAGTAATTCTTGAACTTTAAAACTGCTATGGGAAATTGTGCTAAAGAAAGGGATTCATCCTGCTTATCCTTAGCGTCTTTGTAGTTTACATTTTTGTTCACAACCTTCTTAAATTCATAAAAAGCTGCTCTGTTTTTTCCGCGATCCAAGAACTCACTGCCTCTTCTGTAAATTGGTTCCAATTGGGCGATTTCTTTCAATTTTGCCAAATCACTGCCTTTATATGAAGGTTCAATAAGCTGTATTTCATGAAAAACTGCCTCTGCCTCTTCAAAATTTTCCTGAGCCAAAAGTGAATTTGCTTTTTCGAATTCAATGGCAAGATATTTCTTTTTTGCAATCTCAAAATCACTACTAATATGGCGAGGTATGGTTACTTCAGCATGATATTTATCCAATCGATTTTCAAACTTTTCCATTTCTAAATAAGTATGAACTGCAGATTGGTAATCATCCGCGTTATAGGCTTGAAAAAATTTGGAAGCAGATTTGGACATCACCTCTCCTCCACTCTTTCTTAATCCAACTTGAGCTTCCACATTAGACCGATCTTTATTCAAGGATTGAATGTAATACTCAATGGCTTGTTTATGAATACCTGACTCCCTAAGTTTATCTCCCTTATTTGCCAATGATTTAGACCCATTACATGAAAAGATAACAATTGCAAAAAACAAGAAAAAAGCTGTTTTAACTATGTGTTGAATATTCATTTTTATGTTCATACGTCCTTAATTTGCTCTGCTATTCGTCAAGATATCAAAAACTATTCCACAACTTTTAATTGATATTGTCTTGTACTCAAATATACACAACACAATTAATTTATAAGTAATGTTAATTATTGTTACCGTGCTATTCCAACGTTGATTTGCAATTTTTAACTTCTTATATTTGTTCCGGTTTATGAAGATTTTCGGTGTTCTATTTATTTCCCTTTTTTTCCTATCATGTAACAACACGCCGCTTGTTAGAAATGAACCTAATAACGAAAAAATAACGCTAAAAGATACGACTCTAAAGAAAAAAACAACTATTCCCGAATTAGAGATTAAACACATCCATGAATATTTTACTCGTTTTGTAAAAAAAAGACGATTTAATGGGTCAATTGCAATTGCGAAAAATGGGCAAATCGTATTTGATACCATTTCGGGGTTCTCTAATGTGAGAAGAAGAATTAAACTGAAAGAAAACTCTGTTCAACAACTAGCAAGTATTACAAAACCAGTAACCGCTACTGTTGTTCTTCAACTGGTTGAAGAAGGAAAACTAAAATTATCCGATACCATTACACAATTTCTGAGTGAATTGCCCGAACATTACTCCAGACTGACGATCAAACAATTATTAAGCCATCGATCAGGATTATCTCAATACTATTACTTCTGTGACCACTTAATGGATGAGAGGGAGAAATTAATTTACAATGACACTGTTCTTTGTGTAATGAATTTTCATAATCCTGACCCTCATTTCAAACCTGGCAAGCGTTATGATTATTGTAATACAAATTATTTATTACTTGCTTCTATCATTGAGGCAATCGAGAAAAAGAGCTATCCCAACGTCATTAAAGAACGAATTCTTGATAAATGCGGGATGAAAAACAGTTTCGTTTTCAACTGTAAAGAAGACTCCGTTCCATCAAATTTAGTATATGGACATACGAAATGGAATAAATTGTTTGAATTTGATTACTTGGATGGAATTGTTGGAGATAAAGGATTGTTTTCCAATGCGAAAGAAATGCTACTCTTTGATAACAAACTCAATAATGGATCCCTTTTAAACGATTCAACGATCAATCTTGCTTTTACCCCTCACAATAAAATAAAGCATGGAAAAAGCTACGGACTTGGCTGGAGAATACGACATCATAAAAAATTGGGGAAAATTATTTATCATACAGGTTGGTGGCATGGGAATCGAAATATTTACATTAAAATCCCAAAAAACGATTATACTATTGTTATTTTAAGTAATGCATTAAGGGGATCACAATACAACATGAATGATATTTTAGAGCATTTTACATATGATGAATATGATAACAAACGTGAGAATCAAGTAGCGCTCTTTGATCATTTATAATCTTTACTGGACATTCTCTTTATTATTCTCCAACTTTTGTACCACTTAAGTCAACGTTATTTTCAACATGATAATTGTTTACCCTTAGAGGTGAATAACAAAAAAGCCGCTCTAAAGCGGCTTTTATAATTCGTTTTAATTTTTGATGTTATTTTGAAATAATTACTCTTGAATTCAACTCGTTCCCATCTGATTTCACTTTAACAAAGTAAATACCGTTAGTAAATTCGGATGTTGAAATCTGAGTTAAATTACCTGAAGAAGCATTTAGATTCTTAGACACTAAAAGCTGTCCAACTTGATTGTATACTTCAATTGTTGATCCGTCAACTTTTATTCCATCTAAAGCAATATTCATTACATCATTTACAGGATTAGGAAACACATTGAATGATCCCTGTACAACCTCTTTTTTTCCAACTGTACAATCGTGTGAAATTACTACAGGCGTTCTACCACATTGTGAACCAGAACCTCCACCAGTTGAAAACTTCCAGTCGTAAGCTCCAAACATGTAGTTTTGAAATAATCCCCAATCATTTGGAATATTGGATGCGTTATCAATAGAAGCCACACCAGTCTCTTCCCAAGAATCATAGTCAAAAGTCGTGCCTGAAGAACTACTATATTGACCTACTTGAACAAGCACATTACTTCCAACAAGGTTCAATCGGTACTGACCCGCATCCAATTCAAAATTTAACGCAGCAGTATACCCACCAATATTATCCCAAACATCATAATCAATAGCTTCCAAGTCAATATTTTTTGACGCAACAGGAGTTGAACTGTTTAAGGGAAGAATTTCAACTGATAAGTTCGCATCTCCATCTCCCTTTGCAATATCAAATTTAATAGACTGGAGGGTAATATCTGCTAATGCTGTGAAATTCATCGTGTTTTGCAACCATCCAGCTGGTGAATTCATATTAACCCAACCATTTAAATCACTAGGAGTATCTGTCCATCTTCCTGTGGCTCCGATAGTATACACTTCACCAGCAGGCTCCTCAACATAATATGTAACTGACTCTCCCTGAGCCACGTCTAATTCATTTATAGTAAATTCCGAACCCGTTTTAATTGGTAAACCATCCGTTTCAACATCGTACAGGTTATACACTCCTTCTCCACCGGACACAGATATCGTTACTTCGGATGGTGAACCGCTCACACAAAACATTCCTTCATTACTTGCAGTAACTTCTAAACTGTTTGATAAGGAAAGAACAACTTCATCGGTTCGAGTACAACTACCAGTCACTTCTGCTTTATACGTTCCTGCAGAAGATGCCGTGTAAGTCGTTTCTGTAGCACCATTGATTAACACATCATCCTTATACCAAGCGATCGTTTCGCCATCTTTTAATGTAACATTGGAGTTTAATAAAATAGGCTCAGAACAAAAAGCTAAATCCACACCTAAACTAGGCTGTGAACAGGATACTGTTACTTCTCTGAATGCACAGGTAGAATAATCTTGCATTACTTGCCCTCCTTCCACACACAAAGAAGAATAATCTCCCGTATTTTCATTTGTTCTTTCTTGAACGCTAAACCCAAGAATATCCATAAAGTAACTATATAAATCAGATCTTAACTGAACCTTATCAAGGTTCGCAGTATTTCTACATTCAATGGCACCATTAATAATATTTACAGTATGCAAAAATCCTTTTTTTCCCATTTTAACTTGGGAATAAGATCCAGCAGTTTCATCATGAATTTCATGCATTACTTGATGACAAGAAGGCTTAGGACATTGAGGTGTCATCCAGAACCAAATCGCAGATTTAAAAGAGGTCACTCCATTAGTATGGACTTCATCAGGATTGGTTAATAATCGATCATCCCCATACAAAAAGTCACTAAACCGTCCATAATTATAGTTCCAAGACAATTGAATTGGACCTCTACCGTAATAACATGCACCTGTAGCAGGTGGATAATCTGCGTTGGAAAAAGATTTATAGTTAGTACAAGACTGACCCCATTCTTCAGTAAAATAAAGTCCCCACTGAGAGTGGCTGTTTGATAATCCACTGAACACCTCTGTGGTACCACCCGTAGTTTCTTTCGTAATATTTGAGAAAAACGCTGCTAATTCACGTTTATCATTAAAGTTATCACCTGTATTACAAAAATTCTCAAAATCAACTACTGTTGTTGGAGCAACCCAATTGGCAGTTGTAATAGTATATGAATGTTTATTACCTGTAGACTTACGTTCTACAGTTACTCTAAGACCCCATGAACCAGGATTTTCATAGGTTACGATATAATCCGATAAGTCATCCACCGCTGTGGTGAAATTGCTGTAGGAATAAAGGACATTCCGATTTGGAAATAGCGTACTCCAATCGGAAGATGAAATTAAATTGGCGATGTTTTGATTGCCAGCTAAAGCACTAGACACTCCAAAACAAACCACAAATAAGGTAGATAATAATTTTTTCATTGATTAAAGGTTGTAGTTTATAAAATAGTTTTCAAAAGTAATTCGCGCCTTAAGATAATCATTTTTAACATACAATATGACACCTGAAACAACATATACATGCGCTAAAACAGCGATTATCCGGCATGAAGTGTAATAAATTACTTTCTCTAAAGGCTATAACAACCTGTAATACTTAGATGTTACAATCTAATTCGAGTAAACTTAAAACATAAAAAATGATAATAAAAACTACAAAAATTGTTTTTACAGATTACAAAAACAAACAATTACTCAAACAGATCATATTATGCGTATCGACCAAAAAACAAAAAAAGCCACTCAAATGAGTGGCTTTAAATATTGTTTTATTTTAAAATTATTTTTTGATAAACTTTTGAGATTTTACTATTTGGTTATCAGAACAAAGTTTCACGAAATACATTCCAGGAGATAACTCATTTATATCTAAAGTTACTTTACCCAATGAAGTTATATTATAAAAAGTTTCAATTAAGTTACCATTTACTCCTCTAATTTCAATTGACAAATCATTATAATTAGTTGAAATATCAATAAATAAATTATTATGAGCTGGGTTTGGATATGATTTGAATAGCTCGTCTTCTTTCTCAACTTTTTCGAAAGTCATATTACTCGCCACCCTAATGTCATCTTCGTCACTTTCACTATCGTAATCATATGCTCTAGCATCAAACATATCTCTATTTTGAGTTAATACATCGCATAATTCATCTTGATTAATTTGATTTGAAACTCCACCAATTTGAAGTCCACAGGAAGCTGATGATGAATATAAATTATTACCCATAGTAGTTACACCTGAACTAAGTGAAGAAACACCATAGTTTCCGAAAATAGTAACTGGATTGTTTGATGCAACATCAATTGCCATCCCTGTTACATTATTACTTGTAAATGAATTTTTGCCTGCTGCATTAGATGTAAGACCTGAACCAATCTGATTCGTCATATCTCTATTTATATTAGTCAGACCAAAAGCCGTATAATTGTAAATAAAATTATTCACTATTCTTGGTGTCACATGATCCCCCAAACTTCCTTCCAAGTGAATTGCTGTTGTATTTTCTGTAATACAGTTTCCTTTTATCACATTGGATACATTTTGGACTCCTCCATTAGTAATAAAGTCAGCAATTCCGACAGTTTGAGTTTCCGCTACCAACTTTCCATTTAAATTATTACAACTTACGTTCAGGTTATCAAGACAATCCTCCATATAAATTCCATATTTTGAATATTCGTGAATTTCATTATTACTCACATTAGAATTAACTACCGATCTAAGAAGAATACCCATTTGATATCCATGAAACTCATTATTCCTTATATTAATAATATCTGAATTATTAGTCCATATCGCAGGCATTCCATTGCCAGAGTTAGCATTATCGTCCTTAAAACCTGAGTAAGTCAAAATATTGTTTTGAATTTTTACATCACTTGAGGTTTCAATATTTATTGGAGTAACAATATCACCAACGGAAACTGGTCCATTAAATTCCGAATTGGAGATATTATTCCCATCAAATATAACTTCTTTACCTCTTAGATAGAGTGCATCTTGTACATTAGTAAATTGATTATTTACAATAATCGCTTTAAAAATATCATTATCAAAAACAGTTGCACATTCATCACTTACCCAATTGGAATTATCACCATTAAGGGCAAAACCATTAAGTGGTAAATCAAAATTGTTGGATGTAGCATCCCTTAATACATTTTCAGTAGGATTACTTTGATTCGGACTACCTTGATTACAATCATAATATGCTACCAATCCTAACTCTTCACCTGTTAAGTTACCATCTGCATCCGATTGGATCTGAGCAGCAGTTCTTGAGGTATTCCATATTGCAATATCCCACATATTTCCTTTGAAATGCTGAGAAGTTCTATTCCTAGTATCGTATTCTTGTCCAAAACTTACTACATGATTTGCGGTAATATTGTATCGGATCACATGAGTCCCCTCAGAAATCCCATTAATAAAAATCTCGCCAATATTACCATTTCTAACATATGCAATATGTGTACATGTTCCAGTAATATCATTAGCTGAAACTATAGCGTTTCTTGAGGCTCTGTTTCTGTGATCAAATACAATTAATTGCTCACGAGTACCACGACCTGGATCTCCAAGCATTAACATAAATTCATTATCTGCACCTACACTATTTTGAGCAGGATTTACAGAAAAAAGTGCAACTCGTCCGACATCTTGATTCAGAACATCTGTATTTATCCAAAACTCTACAGTAAAATTATTCCCTGTCAAATTATTTACAACTTCATCTGCATTAATAAAATCATTGACTCCATCAAAATTTAATACAGACGTTTTATTTAAACTACTATTGTTACTTTGTGAACGTAAAGAAATACCGAAAAAACTTTCTAAATCAGTAGTGTAATTACCCCAATTTGATTGCCCGTCATTTGTTCTTGTAAAAGTATTATTCGAAATCTCACCATTAAACTGGGTAGAAAATGCATTTATACCTCCTGCAAAATCTTCTGATGTGTTAAACAGTAAATTATCACATCTAAACACTGACTCATCATAAAATACTGGAAATAAATCATTCTTATTAAACGTGTTCCCTGTTATTGATGTTAAAAAGTTAATTCTATTCAAATCAATTGAGTGAAAACAGTTAATAAAAGTATTATTAGTTATTCTTAGATTAAAATCCTGATTATTTGAACCGTTAGCCTGGATTCCATAAGCCGCATTTTTAATAGTTGATGTATTCAAATAACCTAAAAAAGGTGAGTTTTCGTTAACATCAAATCTTAGACCTTTCCAAACACCATCAATTGCACAAGGTCGGAAGACAGAATTCGTTGAACGAAATGTAGCATTATTTATAAAATCAATTCCAGCACATTCACCAAAAATAACGTCAACATTGGTTACATCTAACAATACTCCATCAACTGTTACTGTTACACCTTCTTTAACAAATACTTTATCACTCCAATTCGTCGTTTCAGTAAGTGTTATGTCTTCAGAATAAACAATTAAATTCTCCAAATCAAAATTCTCTAAACTTTCACAGCACTTGGATGGATCAAAAGGAACAGTTTTTAAATAATTGTCTCTGTTATATTGAACACTACCATTTAGTATAACGTTCTCCACCTCTAATTTAGGGCCGTTAGATGCACTTTCGGAAAATAAATCATATGAATCATTAGGACCAACACAGATCGTTGCAGTTGCTCTACAATCAACTAATTGTATAGGAATTGACTCACCATTTAAATGACCATCTTTATAAAGAGTGTATTTTTTATCTTCACATTCACAATTTTCAGAATTATCAATTGTTAATTCAATATTTTTATAATTATCCTCTCCTTGATCAGTGAAATCAAAATAATCCTTTCCATTTGGATACTGAACCTCACCATTAACAAAAATATTGTCGTAATTAACACCATTCTGAAGATCAGGATTACTTATGGAAACAATATCATTTGGGTTTAAACAAAGTGTTACTTCATAATCACAACCTGTAACAGGGTAATAATAATCCGTCGGAATTCTCTGATCTTTAGATAAAACAGATACTCTTAATTGAAAATCCTCGCAATTATTACACATTTTACGCTGTACCTTAAAAGTAACATCAGTACAACATGTACCTTCTATCCAGTTGGAATTATCACCATTAAGGGCAAAACCATTAAGTGGTAAATCAAAATTGTTGGATGTAGCATCCCTTAATACATTTTCAGTAGGATTACTTTGATTC
>PBLA01000013.1 GCA_002722245.1 Flavobacteriales bacterium
ACATGTAACGAAAACCAAGAGGGACATGCGCGTCGCGCCACGTCGCCATGAACTTGGTCGGCGCCTTCGATGCGTCCCCAATCCAAAGCTGATGGATAATATGCGGAATACCAGCCATTGATGTAGATTTACTCAATTGAAATGATATAACAATATAGGTGAATAATTATAACAATTTATACTCATTTAATACATAGTCGAAATGCCCTAACATCTAATAATAAATACTAACATCTATGTTATTTAGCTCGTCAAATCCGTGTTTTTCGAAGCAGCGGTTGAAAAATAACGATGTGTCCTCTTGTTGTGATTGGTTAGAATACAACATAGATTATATAGCTTGATTTATATTATGTTGAGCAATGCGTGTGCTAATTTGTACGAGTAATTTCCATCATAAAAATAAAGAAGGCATCGAAGCAGTATTTAAGAATCTCGGTTGGTCGTTTGACTACTATGATGCTAGTAAAAAAATAGAAAATTATGACATTGTTTATTCACCGTGTCATCCGATTGATGCATCACAATATCCGAAACAACGCTTCATCTTCGGTCCTCACTTTTCGGTCTTTCCTGACTCACGCGTCACGCAAATTAATGCAAAAGTACATAATAACGCGGTCTATATCCAGCCTAGTGAGTGGGCACGTGAAGCATGGACATCACTTGGGGTTGAGCAATTCATTCCTGTCAAAACGTTCTGTTTCCCAGTAAATGCAACCAAGTTCGCACCGTTGGCAAACGTTGAGAGAAATGGACCAGTTGTCGTCTACTACAAGAGACGAAAACCAGATGAACTACGTCTAGTCCTTACTGAGCTAAACAAGAGAAATATTAGATACATCATATTTAGTTACGTAAAAGGATATAAAGAGAACGATTATATTGAGGCGTTACAGAAAGCACCATACGGTATTTGGATTGATGCACACGAAAGCCAAGGATTCGCGACATTAGAAGCCCTCTCATGCGATGTTCCATTGCTTGTATGGAGCGTGAGAAACATGAACCAGGAGGAAGGAACCGGACACCCAAGTGTACCGGCAACAAGCATCCCGTACTGGGATAAAAGATGTGGTGAAGTCTTCTACGAAGCAAATGAATTTATCGATATTGTCAATGTACATGAAACTGATAAGAATAAAAGTGCATTGGATATCTTTGTCAATAGAGTAAAAATGGGTAACTACGCACCACGAGCTTATATATGCGAATATATGTGCGTCAAAAAACATGCAAAAGCATGGTCATATCTTCTATAATTACTCATATTCATGTATTTACTTTCTGCACTAACGTGAGTGATGGCATGTTGCCCAGCGTCATTATTTCATATAAACCAGTATCTTTGTGTTTCTTGAATATTGGACATATGTGAGACTTATTATACTTGCGCATCCATTCTACCTGGTCACGTTCTTCAGAACCACCTTCAAATATAACAATACCATCAGGTTTCAATTTGCGCATGTAGTGTTCAAACATGAACTCTGCCACATCACCATTATTTGCGATATCAATGTGAAGAATATCAATGCTGTTATCTTCAAATTTTTCGTATGTCATATAAAAATCGCCGTACTCAATATACACATTCGAATATGATGAAAAATGTTTTTCAATATCGTCTCTCCTCGCATGATTTCCTTGAAACTTATCAAATATATCGTAAGCATAAATTTCGGCATTATGTCTCGCAAATCTTTCAAGCGAATAGCCATCGAGAATTCCGAATTCGACTACGCGAAGTACATTACTATTTTTTATGCTACGCTTTGACCTCTGCATGAATATCACAGTATCAATTATAGCCCCGTATTCGAGTTGTGATTGATAAGAAGACCTCATTACACTGTATTCAATTCTATGTCTATTATATTATTTGTACTGGAACATTACTTAAATATATAAACTTTAACACATAATTAGAATTAAATATGAACATTACAATACCATTGTTTAAAGTCTTTATGAGCGAAGATGTACTCCCTCCAGTAAATAAAGTGTTGATGTCAGGGTCAGTCACTCAAGGTGCACAGGTGGAAAAGTTCGAAAAAGAATTGACTACTTACTTACAAAACCCTTACACATTGACTCTCAACTCGGCGACGTCAGGCCTCACGCTCGCGCTTAGATTGCTGATAAACAAAGATGAATCTATCGGATGGCCCGGTTTTGATGAATCTAATGATATTGTTCTTACACCTGCTCTCACATGTTTTGCAACAACTGCGTCCATTCTTGCAAATAGAGTCAATATTCGATGGCTAGATGTAGACCTAAATACAGCTAACATATGTCTAGAAGATGTGCGTCGTAAATTAAATCAGCACACAAAGGTCATATATTTGGTTCATTGGGGTGGAACACCGGTTGACATGGACACACTAGCAGATATATGCAATGAGCATAAAGAAAAATTTGGATTTCGACCAATGATTGTGGAAGATTGCGCACATGCATTCGGTGCAGAATGGAATGGTACAAGAATAGGCTCGCTTGAACGAGGCAATATCTGTGTATTCAGCACTCAAGCCATAAAACATCTTACTACCGGAGATGGAGGAATTATAACACTTCCAAATGAAACTTTATACGAACGCTGCAAATTACTGAGATGGTACGGAATAGACCGAGAGAAACGAAATTATAAAAAGTCTGATTTACGACTAGAAAATGATATTCTTGAATACGGATACAAGTTTCACATGAACGACATCAACGCAACTATCGGCTTATATAATCTACCACATATGGACCGTCTGATTACAATTGCACGAGATAATGCAAAATTCTATGACGAATACTTGAAAGATATTCCAGGTGTTCGTATCATTAAAAAGCCCTCGTTGTCGCAATCGGCATATTGGCTGTATACGTTGATGGTACTCGACGGCAAAAAATCAGCATTTATCGATTTTATGAAGAAGAATGGAGTGTTTGTGAGTCAGGTCCACAATCGGAATGATATCAATACGTGCACATCCAAGTTTTGTGAGAATCTTCCTAATTTGAATATCGCTGAACAGCAGTTAGTGTGCATTCCCGTTGGCTGGTGGGTTACAAACGAACAACGTAATTACATTGTACACTTGATAAAAGATTTCGTATAATTGTATAATATAATATATTAATTTTCTATAAAATAATCTAAAAAACATGATATTAGATGACGAAACGTTATATGATTTAATATGTATTTTGCAGGGACATTTTTATCCATTAACAACATTCATGTGTAAAAAAGATTGGGAATCTGTATGTAGTTCTATGTATACAAGTACTAATTTATTTTTTCCATTGCCGGTAACATTAGCGGTGTCTCATGCAAATGTGAATGATGTTATTGATTTGTGTGATAATACGAACTATATAATTGCAAAGCTACATGTAGATGAGGTATATATACCGGATATATTATGGGAATGCGAAAATGCATATGGTACAATTGACAATAATCATCCATATGTTAACTACAAAATGCAGCACAAAAACTTGCGTTATATTAGTGGAAGATTAGTTGAGATGAATAAACCTCGTTTTTATGATTTTGAGAAGTATCGTATGTTGCCATCAGATATACATTCTCAAATATTAAAGCATGGTTGGAAAACATTGGTTGGATTTCAAACTAGAAATCCAATGCATCGTTCGCATTTCGAACTTACTAAATATGCATTAGAACAAACAAATGACCCTTCTGCTGTATTATTATTGAATCCGGTAGTTGGTCCAACCCAACCGGATGATATTGAATACTCAATACGTGTAAACTGTTACAAATCAATATTAAATAGATATGGCAATCAAAAAGTCGTTTTATCTCTTTTACCTCTAACAATGCGAATGGCTGGTCCTAAAGAAGCATGCTTGCACGCTCTAATTAGAAAAAATAATGGTTGTACACATTTCATTGTTGGAAGAGACCATGCTGGTCCAAGCAATCGAACGAAAACTGGAGACAATTTTTATAATCCCGATGATGCTGTAAAAATGTTTGTGAAGTATGCTGATGTAATCGGTATAAAGCCGATTATAAGTAAAAATATTGTATATAATTCAACAAAACAGATATATCAGCCTATTGAACGTGTATCTAGTACAGATGTCGTATATCATTTGTCTGGATCAGAGTTACGTGAACGACTACAAAAGGGAGAAACTATACCAGAATGGTTTACATTTTCGGAAGTATCCGATATACTGATAAAAGATAAGAGTAATAAAGGTATATGTGTATACATTATTGGATTGTCTGGAAGCGGAAAAACAACAATTGCCAACAAACTTAAGGCTAAAATTACGGAGAAATATATTACCAAAAAGATAACTATTCTAGATGGAGATATTGTCCGAACGAATCTAAGTAAGGGATTGGGTTTTAGTAAAGAAGACCGCTCAACTAATGTGAGACGAATTGGTTACGTTGCGAGTGAGATTGTTAAACATGGCGGCATTGTGATATGTGCAAATATTGCACCATATGATAATGACCGACTAGCAAATCGTAGCCTCATTGAAACATATGGCAAATACTATGAAGTCTGGATGGACACATCATTAGACGTTTGTAGAGCTAGAGACACAAAAGGACTTTATAAACTTGCAGATGAAGGTAAATTGAAAGAGTTCACTGGTGTGTCTGACCCATTTGAAACTCCAACAAAAAGTGACTTTGTATTATCACATACATCAGATGAAGACATTATTCAAAGTATATTTAATGTTCTTAATCATACATTCGTATGAATATATAAAAGGTAATATTATGTATTTATATAGAATTATGATAATTAATTTTGATGAGAACTACGTAAGTATATTCAATTGTAACACAGGTACAAGTGAATATCCTTTTTTTATGAAAAATAATTCAGTGGAACAAAAGTATAATTATCTAAATATTCGACACCAAAATCTCGTATCAATAAAAAATGTTTTAGATAAGTACAATATTAAATGGTGTTTAACTGGAGGAACTTTGTTAGGTGCTGTACGTGATAATGAATTAATTTTAGATGATTATGATGATGATATATGGGTATTTAATCCGATCCCTAATGAATTAATAAATGATTTGATAAAGGACAATTTTCGAATATGCAGATATGAAGGTAGATATGTTCTTTCTTTTATAAGAAATGGCTTTCCTATAGATTTCTGCTTCATGAATAATATCTATTCAGGATTATATTCAACATTAGAACCAAGATATAGTGTATTCAATTTTAGTGAAAATTTTTTCGAAAATATGCCTACCATTAAATTAAGAAATGTGGAGTATCCCATACCTAACCATATTGAAAATTTTTTGAATTTTTTTTACTTTGATACTTGGAAAATACCAATTTCAGGTGGTGTTTCTAGAGGTCAGTCAAATGATCCATTTATAGTATTTACGAAAGATGAAGAAATCCATATTAATAAAGAATTATACAATAGCATTCTGTGTAAAGAAGGAATAATCAATATTTTTTTTATTTGAATATTCAAATGAGTAAAATGTTTAAAATATGATTTAAATAAAATTTATTATGTATAAATATTTAAATGCCAATTGTTGGTTGTATTGCGGCTGTTTTTGATTTATTTCATGTTGGTCATATTGAATTCTTAAAGAAATGTAAGTCTAAATGTGACTTTTTAATTGTAGGGATACACAACGACGTAACAGTAGAACAATATAAACGAATCACCATAATGAATCAAGATGAACGTAAAGTGGTTGTCGATGCTTGTAAATATGTAGATCGTGTGATTACTGATATGCCGCTCATTATTGACGAAGAATTCATAATGAAGAATAATATAGATGTATTTTTATATGCAACTACAAGTGATGAAGAAGACAAACAGTACAATCAAAAGTACTTCAAATTCTCACGTGAGAAACTTGTAAAGTTGCCTTACACAAGTGGTATATCAACTACGGAACTTATAGTGAGATGTAATACACGAAGCCAGATGTTCAAAATACCTAATATTGGCCAAGATCCACTTCGTTATATACTGAACAATAATATTCTCAATGACAATGGGTTAGTACTAGAATTTGGTAAATTCAATGGACAAAGCCTCGATTTGATTTCGAACTATACGACTAAGGATGTTTTCGGATTTGATGTGTTTACAAACTTGGATACGGAGTTGGGTGATGATTGTAGTAGCATCAAGACGTTTAAAATAGATGATATACCAGAAACGGATGCACAGTTGGACCGTAATAAAAATGTTAAATTTGTGAAAGGTACGTTTGAGAAAACATTAAAGCCATTTATGGAATCCCAAGAGAAAAACACTGTGTCGTTCATTCACATTAACCGCGATTGCTCTGCAAAATATATTTTGAACTCGTTAACTTCGAAAATATACAATGGGTGTATCATAGTATTTGACAAATTGGTGAATTACCCCAACTTTGAACAACACGATTGGCTCGCATTTCACGAATTTGTGCATAAACATAACGTTTCTTTTGAATGGATAGGCATGAATGGGAAAATGTTAAATCGAAAAGAAATATTTGATATTTTTTCACATTATGATAATGATGATTCCATTCCACAAAATAAGAAATTATTTTCTTATTTTTCAGGTTTGAATAAACTCGGAATTTTTATATCGGCGGCAGTCCGTATAACAAATAATCCAGCGTGTAAGGAATAATCATTTATTTAGATTTAAATATTTTTAATGCTTTAATTATGTGTTCCCAATGTAATCCATTTGAAGTAGAAACTGAAGTTATATCCATTTCAGTTGCTGTTTGTATGTTTATGTCATCATCATCGAAAAATATAATATTATCAAGTTCAAAGTATTTTCCCAGCTCTTGAAAGTGTTTTATTTTCTGTCTTGTGTGATGTGTGTTGGTATAACGTCCAAGGCCAGTAGGATACATTTGAGGTTTTTCAACTGAATCCATTTCAATACCGGTCATGGATAAATATTTTATCATCCTTTGTGGATTCCACGTTCGACTAGCTAATGTAATTGCTATATTATGTTCTTTTAAAAACTTCAAAATGTATTGTACATCAGGATACGTTCTTATCATGACATCAGATTGGTTAAAATTGTCGCATTCTTCCGCTGTAAAACTCCAAAGCGTCCTATCAACATCAAAACAGAAAACTGGTGAGCGTCCACTTGCTTTTATGTCATTTAGTAGTGATAGTACTTCATTTTGATTTACAATATTTTTTTTTTTATGAAAATCCAGCATTAGAAAATCTACTAACCCTCTCTTGCCATTTTCAAATCCATAAGATGATAAGATTCCAGTTTCTCTCAGATTTTTTCCATTCAAGATTTGGTACTCATCACCAGTTGTATATTCTTTATTCATTAGATTTTGATGCCACATAATCATATGATCGATAACAGGTACTTTTATTCCCATTCTATCAGCAATATCTTTCACAACGCATAGACCAAAAGGTATGTCATCTTGAAAATGGCGATGTTCAGTATTTGGGAAAACACCCCCATCTTTGTGGATAAGAGCAAATTTACTTTTTCTATACATTTTTGCTGTATTAAAAACCGTTTTCAAGGTTCTAGCATCATCTATTTGATTTTCGTATTGTTCTATAATCCGCTGTTTGCAAGGTTTAACACTGGAAAAATCAATAGCTGGAAATTCTTTTTCTAACAGTTCTTTTATTCGTATAATTTCAGAATCTAATGCAGCAATAATAGCAGCCGATGGTCCATCCATTCTAGTATATAATGACCCATCGCCATAAATGTTACTAGAAATAGGTAATGCTTGAGTTGATTTTGAAAATTCATTAAAATATCGTGCTGGGTGTAATATTTGATTTGAAGTCGTAAGTGCTTGTGAAATAAATGGAACTTGTATACAATTCATATCAAACAACGTATTCATATGTTTTGAAATTGTATTAAATGCATAACCTGGATATGTTGAGAGTTCTAGTATCTTTTTTGAACCCACCAAATGGGCGTGTTTTCCATATTCAATCGTTTTTGCTTGCCAAGGAATAAACTTCAATGAAAAAATACTTTGTGTTCGCATATTGTACTTTTCCATAATTTGTTTTGCCATAAGACCAACGTGACCTTGTCCAAATAATACACCAATAGATGCATTATCATCTAAATGAGGAATAATATTATCAAATATTTCAGAATAACAATGCACTGGTGAAGATACTATCACTAAATCTGAACCCGGTATAACTTCCGATGGGGATGAAGAAATCATCTCCATAGGTTTAGTTATTTTAATATGATCATCCGGAAATGTAATCTTTAGTTTGTCGTTCCATTCATGTGCTTTTCTGGTTAAGATACGTACATTTATGTTTTTTAAACCACATATAGCTGCACCGACATGTGTACCGTTACCACCTCCAACAAATGTTACGGTGCGTATTACATTTTTGAAACATTTCACGTTTAAATTTTTCAGTTGTTGCATAATATTGTTATATAAATTTATTTACAAAATGTGTATTTACTATATTTGATAAATAAATAATATATAATAAATACGCATATACAATAGAGTATATCAATGTCTATCATTGTTTTCATTATTGGAATGCATCGTTCAGGAACATCTTTACTTTCGAACTGTTTAGTAAAAAATGGATTTTCTATAGGAAAGAGTTTAAATAAAGATAAAAATGTACAAAATCCAAATGGTTATTTTGAAAATGATGCTTTTACTCATTTTCATGATTCATTATTACATTATAACTCAAGTACATGGTGTAATATTTCTGATAAAAAAATGACATATTTAATAGAACACATTCAACAATATAGAAAACTAATTAAAACAGAATTTGATGATTCTAAATACATATTAATCAAAGATCCACGTTTAACTTTTTTTGTTAATTTCATAAAGGATGTATGTGAAGACATATTTGATTATCACATTTTATTTTTAACTAGGAATAAAGATGAATGTTGCCATTCATTGAATACGGCTCAATCAATCGGAATTTTAAATTGTGAAATATTGTATGATAAAACAATGAGCAAATATCAAAATGAATTTATGAAAATTGATCATGAAGATATTGTTTATAAGAATGATGAAGTGATTAATAATATTGGAAAATATTGTAATATTACTTTAAAATCAACATCACATATAGTAGATAAAAGATTACATCGAAGTAAATCTAATTCAGATTATTTTTATACACATGTAGTAAGTTATTACGAAGGAAATAATCGTTTAGATAATCTATATGCTATTTTTGAAGTATTGAATACACAAAAGCTTTCAAAAAATAAATATGAAAAAATATTGATTGTATATTGTATCATTAAAGATAATGCACCTGATGTAAACACGATTGAGATATACGAAAAATTGAAAAAATTAAAAAATAATAACATAGATATTCAAATATATTATCGCATTAACACAGGAGGTACAGTTCAGACTATGTATCAAACATACAAATATTTAATACAGAATAAAATTACTACAAAATATATAGGCGTTTGGGAAGATGACTGTATATTCAAAAATGAAAATATATTGGATGAAGTTCAAGTATATTTAGATAAAGGTTGTATATATGTTGGTAGTTATTGGGATTGTGAAGATGGATATGCATTACCTTTGAATATTAATGGTGGAGTAAAACGATTAATACCAAATAAACCAAATCGAATTGTGCCGTGGGTAACAAATTCACACATAATACCACATTCAAATGATAGTACACTTATTTCAGATGACAAATACATATGGTGCGAAGACCCATATATTACTACAATGGATAATTTAAAATTAATAGACAAAAAAATGGGATGTTTTACACTAGCTCCATTGGATCAAAAATATACTCATTGTGAACATGGTATAAACTATGGAGAAGTAGGTTTTCCTACTCGTCTTCATTTAAATGGCTTCACCTTTTTCGGATTATTAAAAAGAAGATACTTTATGGATTTAAAAACATTTTCAATTGGCAACAAAAGTATTTGATTATCAATGAAAAAAATAAATGTGACGATTTTTTTATCCTCCTGTTCAAAAGGCAGTATATGAATTTCAAGAAAAAACATAATTTGCAATTATTCAATAGTATTACTTGCAATGAATATGCTCATAGAAATATAAATGGGCGTATGGAAAATGAACATCGCGTATTAGAATATATTGAAGATAAAGAAAAATATAAGAGGAATTTCACTTGGTATTTTAAAACTTAAATTAAAGTGTAAAACAATTCAATCATGATATTATTTATTTAATAATTGTTTAGATGTCTAGGTATGCACTTTTATATAAGGTGTTCTAAAATTTCATCTACTCTATCAGAAAACTTATGATATTTTAATACGTGTTCGCGACCAGATTTACCAATTTGTTTTGATTCGTCTGTATGAAATAAATAATATTGTAATAGTGATATTAAATTATTTACATCATCATAAAACACTAGATGTTTTCCATTAACTAATGGATGTTTATGCATTTCTGTTGTAAGCATTTTATCACATAATACTAAATTTCCAGTTAGTAATGCTTCCCATAGACGAAAATCACCTTCATGATTGGTTGGATTTGCAGTTACAATTATTTTACTATGTTTCATCACTCCGTAGTATAACGTATTTATATTTGCATATCGATCTAGATTATTTTCCATTTTAATCATCCCTACGTATTTTTTGATGCCTTCATACTGCCGCACTATGTGTGGAACCACAGACCTTAAACCACCCTCCCACGCATACCCTTCAAACATACAACAAACGTCATATATATATCCTGATTGCTTGTAATCTTTATCATATTCAATATAATCTGTTCGAATTCCGTAATTTATTGGCAATATTTCACGTGGATACGTTATTTTTGCATTCTCGGAACCTAATTCCGAATTAATCACATTACCATCATTTATAAACCACGGTGCATTTTGACAACCGGGTTTATAAACTACACTTCTTTTGAAATACTTGTAAACGTTTTGTAGTATATTTGCAGGAACATTTCGTAAATCTGTCCAATCGTTGTAGTCAATAATAACCTCTTTATGATGGTCTTTAAAATTATACATCTTTTGTACTGCTTCGATATTTAAACTGCTACGTTCGATATATGGTAAATTAAGTATATTTCGATAAATATTCATGTATATTACATAATCACACTCGTCGAAATCGTTTACTAGTTCTACTTTTGGGTGTTTTTGTAATACACTAAATATTTCACACGGTTCGGTTGAGTTTAATGATATTGGAACATTAAATGGCCAAAAAAAATAAATTTTCATCTTAATATAGATCTTAATATATAATGAATAAAACATCATGTATTAACAAATATAACGAAATCGAATCCACCTACGACTCGAGCCACTTGGGGTTCTCGAGCGTCCACTCGACCATCTTTCGCAATGACTCCTCAAAGTTAACTGGAAGTTGAAAGCCCATGTCGAATAGTTTGCTGCCGTCAAGCCCGTACCGAAGGTCGTGACCGGGTCGGTCGCTGTGGAAGTCGACCATCTCGTAATCCAGTTCCTTTCTCATAATATCTGCAATCTTCTGTGCCATCTCTAGGTTGCTCACTTCTTTTTCACCTGATATATTGTATTTCTCGCCAGTTGTGCCATTCTGAATCAGAAACATGACTGCAGCAGCAATGTTGCGCGCGTGAATGTAGAAGCGCGTGCCGCTAGCCTTCTTGTTTGGATACGAGTGGATGTACACGCGCTCTCCGTTTAGGATTTTCTTGATGCAGAGCGGGATGAACTTCTCTACGTGTTGTCTCTCTCCAAACGCGTTCATGACATTTACGATCATCAGCGGAACCTTGAACGTGTTCTCGTACGCGACGCACAACTGCTCGGCCGCCGATTTGGACGCCGAGTACGGGTTGGTCGGCTTGTGCCGGTCCCACTCCTTGTACAGCGTGTCGCCGAGCGCCGGACCGAAGACCTCGTCCGTGCTGAAGTAGAAGAACAGTTCTAGTGAGGCGGCGACGTCTGCCTCGCGGGCGTACTCGAGCAGATGGTACGTGCTCATGATGTTGTTCTTGACGAACGACTTGGGATTCGAGATGCTGTTGTCCACGTGCGTCTCGGCCGCCATGTGCACGATGTAGTTGACGTCGCCTATCTCCTTCTTGAGTCCATCCGTTATTTTTTTTGATAAGTCAAATGTGAACACTTTCACACGCGGTGAATTCAACGTACTGGTGTCTCGCAATCGTTCAAAGCCAGCGCTAGCGTAGGACAGCTTGTCGATGATTACAATGTTCCAATCTGTGTTGAGATACACATGCTCTACAAAATGGTGACCAATAAAGCCGCAGCCTCCAGTAATAAGTATAGTCTTATGCATTTGATATCTTATCGTTATAAATAGTATACATACATAGTTTATCTAAATGTATCGGTATTTTTTATCCAGAAAACATTTCTTCGATGAATTGATGTTGGTCTCTTGCGTAGGCATATACCAACAACGTATTATTCTGTACATTATTCTGTAAATACGTATTATTTTTTATAAAAGTATTTATATACATATCATTTTCAATATGTTCAAACATAATAGTATAAGACTTTGTAAGCATTAATATAAAGTCATCTCTATATTATATTACTTGATGATATACTAAGATTGTCAAGTTAATAATTGAAATAAGGTATAATGATATAAAATAGTATAATAACTAAATATATTGTTATCATTTAATTTTTATAAAATATAAGTAATGGCTGATATTGTATGTGAACTTCGAGTATGCACCAACATCAGCACTGAGTCATTTTTATACAAGACTGGACAGCTGACACCAAATGATATACGTTTGACACAAGTTGTGGATGGTCTAAAAGAATTTTTCAAATATAACTCGAGATATATTGAGAGTGGTCAAATGGATGTGTACATTAGTGACAATACCATAGCTGAAGATATGTCTCTGAATGAGAAAATATTAGATGTACTTCATCCAAAATGCCAAGTGATTACATGTTTAAATAATAATTATGGGTGTTTTAACAAAGGTGCAGGAGAATTAGAGCAATGGCAGTATTGTCAGAACAAGCATAAGATACTAAATAAGTACAAGTGGTTCATACACTTTGAACCTAGGCAGTTTTTACTAAATAATCAGTTTATCGATAAATTTATGGAATTTCATCAAAATATGTTTACAAGTCAAAAATTTAATACTGAAAATGATTTATTGGATAATGTGAACACGGGTCTTTTCGTATTGGAGACTAGATACATGTTGCAATATATTAATTCTATATCACCCTACTATCTAGTTGCAAATAACATATCGATTGAGTATGTGATGTATCGTTTCTTAAGAGATAATAATATCAAATTTCACTGCCAGAAATATATGAATGTTTTGTGGTATGACTGGTTAATACGAAAGACTCATAATATGTAAGAATACAATAAAGTACCATTTTTTAAGTTTATTATTGACAATAATTCTATATGTCTAATTAGATAAAGTCTATTATTTTCTCTTATATTCGATAGTATAAGAGAAAGAAAAATATATATTTATGTCTAGACCTATTTGCATTGTCACCGGGTCGAGTGGTTTGGTGGGTTCTGAGTCGGTGCGCTTCTTCACATCTGTCGGGTACTACGTCATCGGCATCGACAATGATATGCGCAAGTACTTCTTTGGAAACAAAGCTTCGACCGAAACCATCGCACAGCAGCTTGCGTCTCTTTATCCTGACAACTTTAAGCACTACAACTTCGACATACGCAACAAGACCCTCCTCGAGGCCATCTACAAAAAACATGGCGGGAACATTAAGTGCATCATTCATTGTGCGGGTCAGCCATCGCACGATTGGGCCGCGAAAGAGCCGCATACCGACTTTGATATCAATGCGGGGGCGACACTTACACTTCTCGAATTAACGCGGCAGCACGCGTCTGGTGCGTCATTTATCTTCATGTCCACAAACAAGGTATACGGCGACACACCCAACACGCTCGACATCGTGGAGAGAGAGACCAGGTATGAGATTGCAGATGGGGTTAGTTCTATTGACGAGTCGATGTCGGTCGACCGGTGCAAGCATTCTCTGTTCGGTGTGAGTAAATTGTCTGCGGACATGATGGTTCAGGAGTACGGTCGATATTTCGGGATGAACACGGTGTGTTTCCGCGCCGGTTGCATCACGGGTCCAAATCACCAGGGTGCCGAGCTTCACGGCTTTCTCTCATACTTGGTCAAATGCATTGTGCACGATGAACCATACAGCGTGTTTGGCTATAAGGGGAAGCAGGTGCGTGATAATATCCACGCATACGACCTAGTGAATGCATTCTGGCAGTATCATCGAGCACCTATACCGGCATCAGTGTACAACGTGGGTGGGGGAAGAGAAAACTCACTGAGTATTATTGAGACCATTGAGTTAGTCAGCGAAATCACTGGCAAGAGCTGGTCGAAACAGAAGTACGTGGACGAGGCCAGGTCGGGAGACCACATTTGGTACATCAGCGATTTGACGAAGTTGAAGACGGACTATCCAGAGTGGTCAATCACGTATCCGGTAAGGAGGATAGTGCACGACATCATATGTTCTCTTTCTCCATGCAGCACGTCGGTGACGTCGATACTACAGGGTGGAATTGGCAACCAGCTATATCTCATTTCACTTGCATATGCGACTGCCAAGAGAACGAATCGTAAATTATTATTTCTAAAGAACCAATTTTCGGGATGCAGGCAGGGTTCTCATCCTTCAACATACTATGGTAGTTTTTACCAGAAGGTTCCGTTTACGGATGATTCTTCAGCATTGCAGATTACTGAGGACAACGTGATTCGAGAGAGAAGTCTATTGTACTACGATGTGCAACGTGAGGTGGATGAGAGAAAGGGGAATCAGAATCAGATATGTTTCTTTGGGTATTATCAGTCTATAGAGTACTTCAAGGAATATGCGGATGAGGTGAGAGACTTATTTACACCCAATGGTGGTTTCGAGCATTATTTAAGGGAGAATGTGCCGCATATTGTTGAGAGGTATTCTGAGCTATTCATTCGAGAGAAACGGGAGAAATACGCAATGATTGGTGTGAGGCGGGGTGATTTTGTTACCCATGCGCATCATCACAATCCATGTGGAATGACTTATTACAGTAACGCGATATCCAGAATGGAGGGGGAGAGAGAGATTGAGGCATATTACATACTAACGGACGACATGGCTTGGTGCAAGGAGAAGTTTTCGAAGATGCATCCGAACTTACATTTTTGTTACTTGGACATAGAGGATGGTGACACTTACAAGTTGATGATATCAACACTATTTAACAACTACATCATATCCAATTCAACATTTTACTGGTGGGGTTCATTTTTATCTTCGAGTAAAGAGAAATTGATATACGCACCGGACAAGTGGACGAACGGTTTTCCGGCAGAGTATACGGGTTGTTATCGGGACGAGATGACGATATTGGGGCGTCCAATCGAGACGGAATAGGTCAAGTATAGTCATATTTGTATGTCTACAACTATAAAGAGAAGAGATGGTCGAGTCTCACTTAGCAATTCGGTTACTTGATGCATCGGACCACGAGGGTTATGTCGAACTGATTAACCAATTTCGTCCTTCATCGAGGAATATAGCGATGGACTTTGAGGCAATTCGATGTGAGGTGATAGGGTCTGGGGTGGTATGGATTTGTACGGAGGGGGGCAAGGTTGTTGGGACGGTGACAGTTCATGTGGAGCAGAAGTTTATACACGGTGGGGCGAGGTACGCGCGTATCGAGGACCTTTTCGTTATGCCAGGTTGGCGTAACCGTGGTATTGCGGGTATGTTGTTGAACAGAGCGATGCAATACTGTCAGGACCCGGCGAACTGTATTCGCAAGATATCACTAACATGTACGGACGAGCTTGTATCTTTTTACGAAAGACGAGGTTTTTCGAATCGCCAGAACGACCTTTCAGTTTTAACAGATGAGTTTAGTTAGGGTGACTATTTGTTTATATTGTTTTTTGGAACAATGGAGAAAAACGTGGGATGACTAACTTGGGATGACAATTTGTTTATATTGTTTTTTGGAACAATGGAGAGGAACGTGGGATGACTAACTTGGGATGACAATTTGTTTATATTGTTTTTTGGAACAATGGAGAGAAACTTGGGGTGACTATTTGTTTATATTGTTTTTTGGAACAATGGAGACCAAATATGGACCATAACAAAGAACTATCGAAACAATATAAATGAAAATGAATTTAAATAAAATAGATTAGGAAAATTGACAGGGAATACGGTGTTTTACCTTGATAGTCACAGACACGACGCATCATGTTTACAGGATTCACCAGCTTTTGCAACGAAACATGGGTATCATTCTACGATAATAAACCAGCGCGCCACGACGCGGGTGGACATGAGATTAGATGGAAGCGCGTCTTTGTCGACGAATTGCCCATCGAGCACGTTTCCTTTGAGAGGTTGCGCCAGTTAATCCGAGAATACGACGAGTTTTACGAGAAAGAGAAGAACAATGGTATGACGTATACTTTCGAAGAGGGACGACCGTTTGGGCATGATTCGTGGAATAATAATGAGATAATTCAATGGATTCGCCTTTATCTTCAGTATCGTATGATGGCCATTTCGGAGCCACTCGAAGAGAAGAATCTGGAATCATATGTGGAGAAGATGCGTGAACGCATTTTAAACAACATTACGCGTACTTTATGTCACAATTCGCCTTACGCTTCAAGCAACGACCGTATCTGTTAATCTTTTCATCTTTTCATCTCTTCATATCAAAAGCATTCGAAAAACAATATAAATATTTTAAAAACAAAATAAAAAGTTTTTTTGTTTTTAAAATTGACGGAGGGGGAGAGTTTAGATGAGTAGGATGTGCTGCGAACAACGAAGTGAGAGCGAAGAGAGTGTATTAACGACAGCCAGAGGTTACTGAACGCTTGCCAAAGGGCTACTGAACGCTTGCCAAGGATGTTATTGTGCGACATGTCATTGGACATTCTGTGCTTAATTCTACGATATGTAACAAATGATACGGATGTGGTGTCTTCGGACTATTTGAGGGTGCTTTTCATGGTGAATAGGGGATGGCACAGCATATTGTGCGATTTACGCGGCGATATATGGAGGACGTTGGAGGTGAAGCAGTGGCAGTTATTGTGGGAGAACATCATGAACTATCAGTATCACATGGACTTGATGTGTTCTACGGACGTGGGGTATATGTATAAAGAGGACGACGATTCGACGATGACAAATGAGTGGAGGTGGTATCGAATTTGGATGAGGCGTTCAAAAGTATTAGATGTTACTGGGGGCGATTCGAATCACATGTTTGACATAGACGAGGGAGACGAGGAGGTATCGGAGGACACGGAGATGATGTATGGTTCTGGGTTAGTGGTTCGTTTGCAGCGATGGATTTGGTGTGGGATGTGCAACGACAACGAGGAGGACTACTACATATTTCGTTACTTTGTTCCGGCGGAGGGTGGGACAACACGTGCCAAGGTGTATGACACGGTATATATGAGACCGAACATATTTTACGTGGAGAAGCTGCACTGGGAGGAGGCGAACGACATGGAGCGTACGTACATAAACTCGAATATTAGTAATTACGAGGTGGTGAGTGAGCCGGAGAACGAGTGGTAAGTGATAGGCATGAATTTATTAGTAGGAAAGCTTAAAACCCATAAAAGAACTAAAAGAAAAAACAATAAAAGGAGGAAAAGAATATTCTTTTTTTATTACATTTTTATGTTTTGATAAAAGGATATAAAGGTAAGGTGAAGATTATTTGGTTTGCATAGGAAGGATATATGGATAGGTAATAGTTTTAGCAGGTATTGTATTGAAGGGACATGAGTTCGATGCCCATGTTCTCTTCTTCTTTAAATGGTTTTTGGGAGAACATGCGCGGTCTAGTACGTCGATATATATTGGAGTTTGGATTGACAAGTGAAGTGAGATATACGGCATCGTTATCATCATCAGGTAGTTGGTCATATTTGTGCGATTGCGTAGTCCATCGAGTAGTTTCATGTTGTTTGGCTTCTTTCATTTTTTTCTCTTGTTCATCTTGTTTTTTCCATGCATCGAGATAAATGAATTGATGTCCTGCACCGAGAATCATCTCGTACAACTGTTGTTGGATGCGTTTGAGGAGGGGGTACATAGTTATACGGTCAATTTCTTTACGTTTTTTATTTTAACTTTTTATTTTGATTTCATTTTGATTTCATGTTTTCGTATCATGGTATTGTTATTTACGGTAGTATTGTTATTATGTTGTTGATTAAAAGGATATAAAGAGAACTGGAGTATGACTTGGTTTAGAGGTTTGGAGGTTTAGACGATGCTTTTTCGCCGGTCTAGATATAAAGAGACACGAGGAGGTCGGCAAGTAACAAGAGTCCTGAAGTTGAACAAGAGAAAAGAGAACATTATTGAGGTATTTTTTATGCGTTTGATTAGGTCGACATTAAGCTTGATTCGAACGATGCTAAGTACATGTACGGTTGGTATATTTGGCTATCACAAGGTGAGGTATCCGGAGATATATGACGAGATATCGAACGAGTATTTGGATGAAGAGAGTAATCAATGGTATCCATTGTTTATGTGGTGGGACAAGCAGTTAGAGAGAGGGAGAGAGGTTCCGTGCGACCATGTGGATGTGAGTAGTATGGACAGGATGCACTATGTGACGATGGAGTTGAAGGATATAGAGCACAGGAAACGGCAGTATTACAGTCAGTTGGTGCGTAACCGAGTGATGCAGAAGCAGGATACGAAGTATATCATGGAGGAGTGGTATTTATTGAGGGAGCAGATACTGATTGAGGAGCAGAGAAAGGCGCAAGTTCGGGAGTTGGATTATTACTGTCAAATTTGTTTTGAGCGAATCAACAATGCGGTGATGATACCATGCCAACATGAGATATGTGATGTGTGTTACGAGGCGATACCGAAGAGGGAGGAGTGTCCATTTTGTCGGGGGAAGGTGAGCAATTTGGTGATACACGAGGTGAGCGACATGGTGAGGTTGAACGAGTGTGAGATATAGGATGATGGTTGGTTTCAATTCATCACGAAAAGAATATAAAGCTTTCTCTTGCTTCATTATGTTTTGACACTTGACACATCCTACATCCTACATCCTACTTGCTACATATCATCACAAAAAGAATATAAAGCTTTCTCTTGCTTCATTATGTTTTGACACATTTCACATTTCACA
>PBLA01000014.1 GCA_002722245.1 Flavobacteriales bacterium
TGATCCAGAAACAAAAAGAAAAATTATAGGAAGAGTTTTTATTGAGGTGTTTGATGATGAATCAAATAAGATAGATAATGTGAAGTGGCTTGCGCAGGGAACAATTTATCCTGATGTTATTGAGTCAGTTAGTGTGGATGGTGGGCCGTCTCAAACAATTAAATCTCATCACAATGTAGGTGGTCTTCCAGATTTCATGAAGTTGAAAATTGTGGAGCCCTTAAAATTACTTTTTAAGGATGAGGTAAGAAGGGTTGGTCGTTCGATGAACGTTCCTAATGATATTCTTGCTCGTCATCCATTTCCTGGACCTGGATTAGCCATTCGAATACTCGGAGCAATTACGCGAGAAAAAGTGGCTATTCTTCAAGAGGTTGATGCTATTTTTATAAATGGATTGAAGGAACATGGTTTGTACGATCGGGTTTGGCAGGCAGGCGCAATATTTCTACCTGTTCAATCTGTGGGTGTAATGGGTGATGAACGAACCTATGAAAATGCTGTTGCGTTAAGAGCCGTTGAAAGTACTGATGGCATGACAGCCGATTGGGTGAATCTACCTTATGATTTCCTTGGAATAATATCAAATGAAATCATTAATAAAGTGAAAGGAATCAACAGAGTAGTTTACGATATTAGTTCTAAACCTCCGGCAACTATCGAATGGGAATAATATTTGTATAAATTTGACTTATGAAAAAAATATTGTCAATATTACTCCTTGCTGTTTTAAGTATCGTGAATGGTCAAAATGAATGTTACCACACGGTAATATCAGGTGATAATCTATACCGCATAGGCATTGAGTATGGTACGAATGAATTGGGCGTTAAGAAATTAAATCCTGGTATAACAAGTGCGCTTAGTTTAGGTCAAAAAGTAAAAGTTCCATGCAATAATGGGGGTGCTAAAACTATAACTAAACCGTTAAAGAATGTTTCAATTAATAACACAGATGAGTTTAAGGGAAATTATCTTTTCCATACTGTTGTTAAGGGAGAAACAATATACAGTTTAACTAAGAATTACAATATATCTCAAAAGCGATTTAAAACAGATAATGAAGAGGTCTTAAAAGAAGGGTTGAAATTAGGCAGTGTTGTTAAAATTTATCAAAGAGATCGAACATCAGAGGATGAAGTGGCAATTGATGGATATTTTTTGAGTGGAAAGCAAGATGGAAATATTAATGTTTTAAGTGGGGATTCGCTTAAATTGTATGATTCCTCCTTTGTAAATATCGCTGTAATTCTTCCTTTTCACTTTGAAAAAAATGTTGAATTTTTAAAAAAGTTTAAGGATGAACAGGAGCCTCAAATCTATAAGAGGACAAGAACTTTTTTAGAGCTCTATCAAGGAATAAAAATGGCGGTAGACTCCATCGTTGAACAAGGGCTTAATGCCCAATTATATGTATACGATTCTAAGGAAGATACTAATGTCATTAAAACAATAATAACACAGCCTTCATTTCGAAATATGGATTTAGTGATAGGTCCAGGTTTAACCCGCACCTTTGTGTTTGCGGCAAAACTATTGCAAAGAGATTCTATTCATATACCAATGGTTTCGCCTTTTAGTAAAAAGGATGCAGTAATTAATGGTTTTCCTAATGCTATTCGAATTATTCCTTCAGACAAAAGTCGATATAAAGCAATAGGTGCCTATGTGGGAGAAAATTATTTGAAGGAAAACATCATAATAGCCATGCAGGATAAAAATGATGAAAAACACGCCAAGGTAGTTCAAAGAGAAATAATTGCTAAAAGTTTATTGGTTGACTCTGGTCAAACAATTATTCCTATGATTACTGAGGGAGTTTCACAGCCGATAGAGCGAATAGAAGAAGGGAAGAGGAATATTATTATTTTGGCGAATAAAAAAGAGGCTTTTTCATCTAAGCTTTCCGCTAAATTAATACCATCAAGTTCCAAGGCTGATCTATTACTTTTTGGACTTGATGATTTAAAAAAGTACAAAAATATCGAGGTTGATTATTGGGACAGTTTAAATATTCATATTGTTTCTGCTTCAGACGTGAAATTTGGCTATCCACTTACTGATAATTTTATGAAGAACTACTTTAAAAAATATTATGCTGAGCCATCAAGTTATGCTTTTACGGGTTTTGATTTCACCTTTATTTTATTGAAACAAATGTTACAAAACCGTTCTTCCTATTCCCACGAGAAATTAGTAGATCAATATTTTGTTGGAGGGATGAGAGATTACCAATTTACGTTTAATGGAGAACAGAATGGAATTTCCAATAAATCGGTTAATGTTTACAAGTATTCTAATTATAAATTCCTCAAACTGAATGAATAGCCCCTTTGCCGAAGAAGTAAAGCATTTTTTTATGAATTTGCAGGATGATATTTGTACTGCAATTCAACAGAAAGACGGTATGGCCAAATTTCATGAAGATGCTTGGGCGCGCGAAGGGGGAGGTGGTGGTAGAACACGTGTTCTTCAAGATGGAGCAATCATTGATAAAGGAGGTGTGAATTGGTCAGCAGTATATGGAGAGCTCCCAAAAAACATCCAAAAAGCTCTAAACTTATCATCTGACTTTTTCTTTGCTAGTGGTGTTTCCATTGTAATGCATCCGGTCAATCCTCATGTTCCAATTATTCATATGAATATTAGATATTTTGAAACGAGAAAAAGTAAGGATTCTAAAGAAATTCAAGATGCATGGTTTGGTGGAGGAATTGATTTGACACCACACTATATCGTAGATGAAGATGCTAAATGGTTTCATGAACAATTAAAAAATGTTTGCGATCAACACGATGGTTCCTATTATTCTGACCATAAAAAATGGGCTGATGATTACTTTTTTATAAAACATCGAAAAGAAACGAGGGGAATTGGTGGAATATTTTTTGATCGAATGAAAGCAAATTCAGAAACCTCTTTAATCGATTTATTTAATTATGTTAAAGGAGTAGGAGAAGCCTTCGCACCAATTTATACTACATTGATGTCTAAAAATTCATCTAAGCCATATGGAGATCAAGAATTAGAATGGCAAAAGATACGCCGTGGTAGATATGTTGAATTTAATCTGGTTTATGATAAAGGAACCAAATTTGGGTTAGATACAGATGGAAGAATCGAGAGTATTCTAATGAGTTTACCAAGAATGGCGGGTTGGCCATATGATTTTCAACCCGAAGAAGGATCAAAAGAAGCGGATACGTTAAGCAAATTGGTTAAAGGTGTTAATTGGGTTTAGTGTTGAGGTATTACCCAATTGTTCTTTCCGGTAATATTACCTTTAATGAGGTTTTTTATTACTAAATCAACCACTGATATTCCCATATTAGTCATGTGATCAAAATCATCAATGCCATCATTGTCGAAGTTTTGACGCGTTCTATGAATGTTAAATTTAGTGCTGAATTTCCTATTAAAGATTCTTTCTATTTCTTTCTTACCATAAATAAAACCTAGTAATCCTCCCCATGTCGCGGTTGGGTTATCAGAGTCCCATCCTGCAAGGGTTCCAATTTGTATTGTTTTTTTTATATTTCCTTCCCCATAAAACCAGCTTACTAAACTAGCAGCAAAATTTATACTAGCAGCAAAACATCCATTACAATAAAGATTTTTAGAGGTGATGTCATAACCATCTTTTTGATTGACTTGATACCGATTGTAAACAGAGTCTCTCGCTTCTTCCCAGCTTATATCCGATTTATAAAGGTTCCAAACAAAGTCAAATATTTTTGCAGAGGTTGAAGAATCAGGAAGAAACCTTCGCGCATCTAATGATAATTGATGAGTTTGTTTCTTAATTTCTATGTTGGGATTAATTCGATATGCTAGAGCATGCATAACGATATAAAATTTGGCGATAAGTTCAGCTTCACCTCGAGCTACCGTTTTTATTGGGATTTCAGCAAGTTCAATTGCTATTTCGGGATGACTAGGGGAGAATAAACCAAAAATTTCAGTGGTCAATTGCGCATCGATCATTTCGGTGTGCGGATTAATTTTAGGTTCGCCAGTTTCAGGAGGTAAAACGCCCTTTTGCATGAGGTCAAAAGCGGCTTGGTTGGATACCCACAAATAATTCTCTTCCTTTTTTTTAATGTGTTTTAACCAACCTTTTTGAATTTGCTTAGGTGTTAATTTACTGGTCTTATTTTTAAACATTAAATACTGATACATATATTCAATGTCTGTGTCATCATCAGCCTGCCATATTTCATTTGTATCTTTGAAAACAAAATTTATTGTAGAAGAGATGGAGTCTTTTCTTTCTCCCCAAATATTTGGAAGATCTTCTTTACCCCAATCATTACGAGTGTAAAAATCACCTGTTTTGATGTTTCCAATATTTCCTATCTTATCCATTTCTGTAATTAAACCTGTCCAATTAGCAATACATTGACCAAGCCAAAAACCTTCGAGCTTTTCCTTATACTTAGAACGTGAGATTATAATTTTTTCAGGTTTTTCTTGGCAAGAAAAAAGAAACCCAAATAAAACTAGAAATGGAATGATTTTCATGAAAAAGGATTCAAGGTGTAAAAATAAACCTTCTGATTTTTATAAACGACGGGCAGAACCATTAACTTTAAATTTATCAAAGATTCTATTTTACATACACCAATTGAGTTTTTAAAAGGAGTAGGTCCTGCAAAAGCAGATTTATTAAAAAATGAACTTGGTATATACACTTGGCAAGATTTGATTGAGCATTATCCGTTGAGGTACATAGATCGCTCTCAGTTTTATAAAATCAACGAATTACATCCTGATATTCAGAATATTCAAATCAAGGGAAAGCTAGTGAATATTGAAGAAATTGCAGGAGGTCGTAAAAGTAGATTAGTCGCTCGTCTAAGAGATGAGACAGGAATAATTGAATTAGTGTGGTTTAAGGGTATTAAATATATCAAACCAGCATTGAAGGCAGGTTTAGAATATGTGGTTTTTGGAAAACCCACTATTTTTCAAAATAGATTTAATATTTCACATCCAGAAATTGTTCCACTTGTAGAATGGCATAAAAAAGGTCAAAAAGGATTACAGGCTGTGTATCCATCTACTGAAAAATTAAAGGCGCGATATCTTGATTCAAGGGGTATTCGAAAACTCATGGAGCATCTTTTGCTTGAGGTAAATGACAAAATAGAAGAAACTCTCCCGGACTATTTAGTTAATCAGTATCGATTAATGACCAGAGGTAGAGCTTTTCTTGAAATTCATAGACCTCAATCGCATGAAATAATAAATAAAGCAAAAGGGCGATTAAAATTTGATGAGCTTTTCTATATTCAGCTAAAAATAGTACGAGCTAAAATTGGTAATCAAAAGAAGTTTAGAGGGGTTGTTTTTAAAGAGGTTGGAGCGCATTTTAATAGGCTATACAAGGATATTCTTCCTTTTGATTTAACAGGGGCTCAAAAACGAGTCCTCAAGGAAATAAGAAAAGACTGTTCTTCGGGATATCATATGAATCGATTAGTGCAAGGCGATGTGGGGAGTGGTAAAACGTTAGTTGCACTCATGACTATGCTACTTGCTATTGATAATGGTTTTCAAGCTTGTTTAATGGCACCTACGGAGATATTGGCTCAACAACATCAAATCGGCATTCAAGAACTGGTAGCGCCTTTAGGTTTAGAAGTAGGTTTGTTAACAGGTTCAGTGAAAACTGCTGATCGTAGAGATATTCATCAAGGAATTACATCCGGAAAATTGAAGATTTTAGTGGGGACGCATGCATTGATTGAAGATAAGGTACAATTCAAAAATTTGGCGATCGCCATCATTGATGAACAACATCGGTTTGGAGTGGCTCAACGCTCTAAACTTTGGAAAAAAAGTGCAATTCCGCCTCATATTTTGGTGATGACTGCTACTCCGATACCACGAACTTTGGCAATGACACTGTACGGAGATTTAGATGTTTCTGTTATTGATGAACTTCCTCCTGGAAGGAAATCAATAGTTACTCGACATTTTAAAGATAATCAACGATTGCGCGTATTGAGTTTTATGAAGCAACAAATTGATTTAGGAAGACAAGTATATGTTGTTTATCCTTTAATTGAAGAGTCTGAAAAAATGGATTATAAAGATTTGATGGATGGGTATGAAAGTATTTTAAGATATTTTCCACGTCCAAAGTATCAGTTGAGCATAGTTCATGGTAGAATGAAGTCCGCAGATAAGGATTATGAAATGCAGCGATTTGCCGAAGGAAAAACACAAATAATGGTTGCCACTACTGTGATAGAAGTAGGAGTTAATGTCCCAAATGCCTCTTTAATGGTTATTGAGAGTGCTGAGCGATTTGGATTAAGTCAGTTACATCAATTAAGAGGAAGAGTGGGAAGAGGGGCTGCTCAATCTTATTGTATTCTTATGACGGGGCATAAGTTGAGTAAAGAGAGTAGAAAAAGGATGGAAACTATGGTGAAGACAAATGATGGTTTTGAAATTAGTGAGGTTGATATGAAATTAAGAGGTCCTGGAAATATTGAAGGAACCCAGCAAAGTGGACTAATGGAGATGAAAATAGCTAATCTTGTTCAGGATACTCAAATAGTTTCTTTTGCACGATCCAAAGCGCTGGAGATTTTAGAGGAAGATCCTGATTTAATAGAGCTTAAAAATAGTATCCTTTACGAAAATCTCGAACTACAAAATAAGGGTAAAATAAATTGGGGAAGAATAAGCTGACAATTAAAAATTTACATTCATGATAAGATTTATCTGATGGAAATTTGTTCGATTAAATGCGGCAGTTTCGGTTAAACTATTTTTATCAGTATCTCTTTTATAAATGTAAAGAAGGTCTAATTCAAGTCCTTTTAATTTCCCCAGAAAATTATAATCTATTTCAAAAACGGTATGAAAGTAATCTCGAATACCATATTTATTGTATTGATAATTAAGCGCTCCTGGTGTGTTTACGTAACTACATATTAAATCAAATTCAAGTTCTTTTTTAGCATGTGGGTTATATTTAAAACTAATATTTGATATGGATGATTTACCCAATCCATCAACACGAGATCTACTCACTGAAGTATACAATTCCTCTCTTCCTAGTTCTTTTGGAAATAAAAATCTTCCTTTTCCTAAAATATAGGTGTTCGAAATTGCAACAGCCAATTCTTTATTTTTTCGCTCTAATAGGGAGCTTACAACGCCAGTTGATCCATCGGGATCAATATATTGATTGTTTACGTTTAAATTTGATTGTTTTTGATGAGCGAGTTGATGAAGACCAATAACCCCGAGTTTCCAGCTTTTATTTTTTAGTTCAATTTGTCCCCAGTTTAAATTAAATACGCGATCCAGATAAAAATTCCAGTAACTGAACATAAGATTTTCAGTTTCAAATTTCAACTCTTGCGCACTCAAGAAATGTGTATTAAGGAATTCGTGATAATCTGCAGTTTCTCCTGTTTTACTTACTCCATTTGTATTTAATCCAATCGCTTCGTTCATGCCAAACCACTCCACAGTTGAACGAGGTGATGTGCCATGAATAATAATTGATTGACCAGAGATAAACTTGTTGATTTTTAAATTTCCATGAAATCCTTCAAAAGCAAAAGGTTTCATCCTGCTATCTCTTTGGTTAAGAAGTGGGGTTGAGTTGATCGGAATTCTTCCATAACGTATAAAAGAATTCTTCCATTGATAATGAATAAATAACTCCTCTAATCGATCAAGATCCGTTTTATTATTTCGATCCAATACGTCGTAAAGCTCAATCTCCCATTTAGAGGCTTCGTCAGTACGAGATTCTTTTTTGTTAAGATCAGATGAAAACGTTTGAAACGTAAAGATTCCTTTCATTTCAAACATAAATCCTTTAAAGGAAAGTGATTCATAATGCAATGACATTCCGAATGCATTCGTCCAGTAATCTCTCAATGAACCTTCATTAATAGTATTCATAAAGAAATTCCTAAAATGACCACTTACATGGCCTCTTGAGAAATGTTCGGCTAAATTAAACGTGTCTTTTGGTACATTCAATGTAGAGTCATTGTTTGCACCTGCAGTGATGCCGATTATGAAAAACAGAAAAAGTAAAAAAGTACCTCTCATGAAGAGCGTGTTTTTTTGATTGCAAATTTAATGAAACTCTGGGAAGGACAAATAGTAGGTGTTGTCCGTAAACTCATTATGGTTTTAGGAGGTATGTTTATGTTAATTAAAGCAATACACAATGACTTATTCGTTTCGTAAAATTAAGGAGTATATCTATGTTCAATCAATGGAGGATTTTATTAGCCTAATCAATAAAATTTCACCTCAGTTTTTTTGGATGAAATTTCATAAATCTAAAAGCACATATTTAAAAGAAATAAAAAGGCTTTTTACACAAATTGATCATGATTTTCACTTTGTTTGGATTTTGAAACAAGAAAAGTATGCCTTTCAATTAAAATGGAAGGAAAGCGTCCTTAAGGCTCATTTGAACATTTTAAAAGAGGGGGTTTTTGACGAAAATTATATCCAAAAGTAATGTTGAATGTATTTTAAAATTCTTTTGTATTAACTATCTTAATAATATGATTAAAATTTTAACAATTGACGGAGGTGGAATACGTGGTGTTCTTCCAGGACAAATTCTAACTAAATTAGAATATAAACTAGCAGAAGCTTTGGGAAATCCTCATGCCAAAATTGGTGATTATTTTGACATGATAGCAGGTACAAGTACAGGAGGAATATTAACTGCTTTTTTATTGTGTCCTGGGGAAGATGGTAAAGCGAAATATACTGCAAAAGAGGCGGTTTCTATTTATTTAGAAAAAGGCAGTGAAATATTTGAATCAAGTTTATCCAAGGTGATTACCTCTGGAGCGGGATTTCTTGATGAAAAATATGATGTTGGAAATTTAGAAAAAATATTAAAGGAAAAACTTGGGGAAAACACCTGGCTATCTGATCTTATCAAGCCTTGTTTAATTACTGCATATGATGTGGAAAGCAGAAGAGCGTTCTTTTTTAATCAATTTGAAGCAAATGAAAAACAAGCGTATAATTTTAAAGCATGGGAGATTGCAAGGGCGACAAGTGCGGCTCCTACTTATTTTCAGGCCGCAAAAATAAAAAATTATCAAGGAGATTCATTTGCGCTCATAGACGGAGGAGTTTTTGCCAATAACCCAGCGTTATGCGCATATGTTGAGGCCCGAAACAATTTTAAAAAGGCGAACGATAAGAGTATAAGTGCTAAAGATATCTTTCTTGTTTCATTGGGTACAGGATCTATAAAGAAGCCCTACATGTATAACCATGTTAAAGATTATGGAGTAGCGCAGTGGGTAAAGCCTCTTGTTGATATTATGATGTCTGGATCTGCAGAAACGGTTGATTTTCAATTGAAAAATATATTTGAGTCAGAGGGTGTTTTGAATCAATATGTAAGGATAGAGCCTAATATGGGTGCATCAGATAATGAAATGGATAATGTATCAGCGGAAAACCTTCAAGCATTAAAAGTAGCTGGGGAAGACTCTGCTGCACAATTTGAGGACCGATTAGATTACATTGTTGAGCAATTGATCAAGGAAGATGTTTTTCAAAGTTAATCCTCAAACTTTCCTTCTTTCCATGCTTTGATCAATCTTTTCCATGCTACGGGGTTTAAGAAGTTATTTGGCGGTAATTGACCAATTGAATAAAGTCTTGAAGTTTCTCGGTCAAGCATTAGCTTTTGGTTCCCTTTAGCTCCTAAGTGAAGATTGATTGCTTGCTCTCTTAAAATCTCATGGTCAAGGTTTTTCTTGGCCCTAACTAAATCGCTGTCCTCAATTTCAGCATTCATAAAAGCCTGTTTAAACTGTTCATAGCTTGGCCATATAATTATTTTCGTTTCGGGAAGTTCGATGGTATCTTTTTTAAGTACTTGTATCAATGAGTATTGATCACTTTTTAATGAATCGGGGATAGCATATTCTGTACTTTTATATCCTACAGAGGTGAATATTAAAGTATCGCCAGCTTTTGCAACAATACTGTAAAATCCAGAGTAATCACCCATTGTTCCAGTGTAATTACCTTTAATAATAATATTAACAAATGGAATAGGCTTCAAACTATCTGAAGTCACAGTAACACCTGCAATTTTTACAACAGCAGTAGTGGAATCTTGTTGGGCAAAACAAAATGAGGGAATTATACACAAAAGGAAAAAGACTTTCTTCATAGTGCTAAAATAGGGTTTAAATCTAGAGAATAAATGGTGCAGAAAAATTAATTGATTTTCTAAAAACCTTTCGTTGGTCCTAAGGATGTCCGGTTATAACCTAATCAACGGTTTATTTTTACTGTTATTTTTGGTTATCCTTAAAAATATATCCTACAATGAAAATAATTAATTTATTTATATTTCTGTTTTTATTTAAAGTTTCCAGCGCCTTTTATATTGTAGGGTACTTGCCTTCTTATCGGTTTTATCTTTTAGATGAAATAACTTTTTCTAACCTTACTCATGTGATGATTTCGTTTGTAAATCCTAATGGAGAAGGAAACTTTTCCTATTCTAAAAGTATTTCTTCCGTGATTGATAAGGCGCGGCCGAATGGGTGTAAAGTTTTTGTTTCTATTGGTGGCGGTGGTTTGTCCGATGAGATTGAGCATATCTACCGCGAACAAACAAAAACTGAAAACAGAGCTCAATTCATTTCAAACTTAATGCGTTTTGTGCGAGAAAAGCATGTTGATGGTATAGATGTAGATTTAGAGGGTTCAATGGTGCAGATGTCAACATACAATGGATTTGTAAAAGAGTTAATTGATTCTGCTCATGCTTTTAATATTGAGGTAAGTGCTGCGTTTGCGAAGTGGACAGGGGCATCAGTTGATCAATCTACAATCGAAAAATTTGATTTTATTAATTTGATGTCTTATGATTATACTGGGCCTTGGTCAACTGAAGGACAACATGCACCCATGAGTCAGGTAAAGGGAGATTTTAACTACTGGAGGGAGAGAGGTGCGCAGCCCGAAAACTTGGTTGTTGGATTACCATTTTATGGCTATCAATTTGATGCTGAATCCACCTCAGCAAAAACATGGTGTGAAATTGTAAACAATTATCCAGATAGTCTTAATCAAGATGAAATCTTTACCGATGAAGGAACGTTGTATTTTAATGGGAAAATGACAATTCAAGAAAAGCTTGATTTTATTGATGATAATAATGCAGGAGGTGCAATGATTTGGGAATTAGGTCAAGATTGTTTTAATGAACAATCCATGTTGTCGTTTATTATACAACATAGGAAAGAAGCAAACATTGTTGAAAATCAAAAGAAATCGAGAGAGATGGTGTTTTTTCCAAATCCATCCTCTGGTGTGTTTAATACGAAAGGTTTAGGCGAATTTAAATTCGAGGTTTATAACCTAAAAGGAGAGTTATTGGAAAGCGGTATTAATGCAGATCAACTAAATTTAGAAAGGCTTTCGTTTGGTGTCTATCTAGCGGTTATTGAGAAGGAAGGTCAACGAATAACTTGTCGACTGGTAATACAGTAAAAAAATGCTATTTTTGCTCCATGATTTTAGGAATAGACATTGGTGGAACAACCGTAAAATTTGGTATCGTAACCAATAAAGGTGAAATTTTGGCTACAGAACGCCATGACACATTAGAGAATGCACAAACCTCTGAGGATTTTATGGGACTCCTTATTGATATTTCTAAAAAATATATTGCCAGCTATCCACAGGTAAAAGGTATCGGTATCGGTATTCCAGGACAATTATCTTTAGATCGAACAACGCTTGTTCAGGCTAATAATCTGGGAGCACTTAATGGAACGAAAATAGTTCCTATTCTAAAAGAGACTTTTCCTGATTTGATCGTTAGAATGGAAAATGACGCGAATTGTACAGCTCTTGGTGAAATGTACTTCGGTGGCCACGAAAAAGACAATTTTATTATGATTGCCTTGGGAACAGGTGTGGGTGGAGGAGTTATTGTGCATAGAAAACTATTTATTGGGGCAAAAGGAAATGCCGGTGAAGTTGGTTTTTTGGTTGTAGGTCCTCAGCGCCAAGTTTTGGAAAATTATTTAGGTCAACGTCATCTCACAAATTATGTTAAAGAGGAGTTGAAAAAACCAGTGAATGGATTTAGCTTGTTACACTCTGAGGATGAATTAACAGTAGAGAAAGTATTTCATGCGGCAAAAGCTGGTGACCGGTTTGCACTTAATGTGTGGGATTATGTAGGTGAATTAATTGGAGAAACTGTTGTTGGTTTAGCCCATGCATATGACATTACACAGTTTGTTATAGGAGGTGGAGTAGGAAAGGCTTTTGAGTTGTTTGAGGCCTCCGCAAAAAAAACAGCCTTGTCATATTTTTCACCTTATTACGCTGATACGTTTGAGTTACTTCCAGCGGGCTGTGAAGCGGATACTGGATTAATTGGAGCAGCTTCATTGGTTTTAAATGAATTGGAAACATTTTAATTGATTTCTTTTTTTGAAAAAAACAAAGCTTAAGTCGTATTTTGAATTAAATTTTTAGCCTCTCTTAAGATTTCTTTTTTTGCTCTTTTTTCAGTTAAATCCATTGACTGTATCTCCTCAATGATTTCTTGGGCCAAATCTTTAGCGTTATTTAAGTTTTCGATTTTAATTAAAAACTTCACGAATTCAATTCTATGTGTGTAATTCGTGAATTGTGTATTCATTTCATGGAATAACTTTCTGGATGTAATCTTGTCGTTGCAATGATAGTAGGCCCATGCAAGTGCTATTTTCTCTTCTGATTTGTTGAAATTTCGGTCTTTTTTAATGCATTCGCCAAAAGTGATTACAGCTTGAAAATCTTCTTTTAAAAAAGCTGTTTTTGTAAGTTTTTTCAGTAAATCTTGGTCATTAGCAAAAACACCTTTCAAACAGGAGGAGTAAAGTTGAAATGCCTCTTCATATAATCCCCTGTCAACATATTCATCAGCTACTTTTATTTTATTTTCAACAGTGTCTGAAAATGCTAATTTTTTTTCCAATTTGGATATGGTATATTCTGTGTTTAAGGTTGACTTAATTCCTTCCGACAAGTGCTCAATGTTTTTTTTATTGTAGAATTCTTTATACAAGTACAACGCGCAACCAATCAAAGGAAAAATTAAAATGACGATAATCCACCAATATGCTCTTTTGTTTTTATAAACATGATAAATGCAAAAAATTTGTAAAATTAGCAGTGGAGTGAAATACCTAAACATAATTTTGTGTTTACCAATAAAATACGAATGAGTAGGAAATATTACCAGTTAAAATTAACGAAATAGTAAAGTGCCTTCGGATTTTTCATAGCATCAATACTTGCAGATTTTTCAATGGATACACCAGAAAGAATTTTTTTTACAGGAGCTTCCATTTTTTTTCCACTAATTGTGTATGGAATATCAGGTATGGAATATATTTTATCAGGGATATGTCTGGCGCTAAATTGTGTTTTAATAGCCTTTTTAATTTTTGATTTTAATTTTGCATCTAGTACTATATTTCCTTGTAGTTGAACAAACAATGGCATTATTTGGGTTCCATCTGATCGATCAATGCATACTACTAAAGAATCTAAAACCTCCTCAACACTTTCAGTGGCACTGTATATCTCACTTGTTCCTATTCTAATTCCACCTCTGTTAAGTGTTGCATCTGATCTGCCATAAATGATTAAGCTGTTTCTGTTTGTTATTTTGATCCAGTCTCCATGACGCCATTTTCCTGGGTACATATTAAAGTAGCTGCTTTTGTATCGTTCGTTGTTTTTATCGTTCCAAAAATAAATAGGCATAGATGGTATTGCGTTCTCGATGACCATTTCACCAAGTTCCTCCACTACAGATTGTCCTTCTTCAGAATATGCATGTAGGTTTACTCCTAACATTCTGCATTGAATTTCTCCCTTGTAAATTGCCCCAAAGGGATTTCCTCCAACAAAACCACTACAAATATCTGTGCCGCCACTCAAAGAAATTAGCCAAAGATTTGGATTGACCTTCTCATAAAACCAATCAAAGCACTCGGGGGCCAATGGAGAACCCGTTGAGCCAAATGATTCTATATTTCTTATTTTTTCCCGATCTAAAAAATTCATATCCTCTTTCATACATAAATTGAAAAATGAGGCGCCTGCACCAAAATGCGTTATGGATCCTTTTTCGGCAAAAGACCACAGAGTGTCTGTTGATGGGTAAACAGGTGATCCATCATAAATGGCTACAGTTCCACCAACTAAAAGGGCGGAGTTTGCATAATTCCACATCATCCAGCCAGTGGTGGAGTACCAAAAAAATGTGTCCCCTTTTTTGACGTTTTGATGAAGACTTAATGCTTTAAAATGCTCAATTAAAATACCCCCGACTGAATGCGTAATTGCCTTCGGTTTTCCAGTTGTGCCACTTGAATATAAAATCCAAATAGGGTGATTAAAATCTACATTTTCGAAAAGGATTTCAGATGCTTGCCTTTTCATAATTTCTTCCCATTTATCGTGGGTTAGTTCATTTTCTATTTCAGGAATATAGTCTATCAAAACAGTATTTTGGATACAGGGAATAGCTTCTTGAATTAATTTTATTTCCTCAATTTTATTGTAAGTCCTGCCGTTATATTGGTAAGCATTTGTAGCGAAAAAGATTTTTGGTTCTATTTGACTAAATCGATCAATAATACTTTTAGTCCCAAAATCAGGAGAGCAACTTGTCCAAACAGCGCCTATAGCATTCGTGGCTAAAAAGGCAATTATTGCTTCGGGGGAATTAGGCAACATGGCGCATACACGATCACCTTTTTTTACTCCTTTTTCTCTCAAGTAATTGGTTACTTTACTGGTTTTTGATTTTAATTCTTCTACACTAAATTCTTGATATTCTTTTCCTTCTCCTTGGAAAACAATAGCCGGGCGATTTTTGAAATCATTTTTAAAAACATGAGCTGCGTAATTCAATTGAATACCCTCAAACCAGCTAGTTTCATACATGTTTCTGGCTTTAGATTTAATGGTTGAGTAAACTCCTGTGTAACTGAGGTCAAAGTACATAAGAATGCTTTCCCAAAATTGTTCTTCTTGTTCAATGGACCATTGCCATAAATCTTGATAATCTTTGAATACATATTGGTATTTTTGATTAACCCACTCCATGAACGCATACATATTGGAGTTGCATCTAAAAGTTTGACTGGGTGTCCACAGAGTTTTAGGCATAGACAAATATTTGCTCGCGAATACGGTAAAGAAGCAATTTATGTTTCTTTTTCAAATACAACTCAACAAGAATTGTTCATAAATGTGTGCTAATTTATCATGTTGCATCAATAATCCTGTATAAATTTGAGTAAACTCAACATTCAAACTCACATGAAATTTTTTATTGATACAGCAAACCTTGATCAAATTAAAGAAGCTCAAGACTTAGGCGTCTTAGATGGTGTCACTACGAATCCTTCATTAATGGCTAAGGAAGGTATTAGCGGAGATGAAAAGGTAAAAAAACATTATTTGGATATATGCAATATTGTAGACGGTGACGTTTCAGCAGAAGTAATTTCAACAGAGTTTGAAGATATGATTAGAGAGGGAAAAGAGCTTGCTGATTTACACCCGAATATTGTTGTAAAGGTACCTATGATCAAAGATGGTGTGAAAGCAATTAAGTGGTTCTCGGATAACGGAATAAAAACAAACTGCACCTTGGTTTTTTCCGCTGGGCAAGCCATTTTAGCAGCCAAAGCAGGAGCAACTTACGTGTCCCCATTTATTGGACGGTTAGACGATATATCACACAGCGGAATTGGATTAATTGAAGAAATCAGATTGATTTATGATAATTATGGTTTTGAAACTGAAATTTTAGCTGCTTCTGTTCGTCATACAAGCCACCTTTTAGATTGTGCGCAAATAGGAGCAGACGTTATGACAGGCCCTCTTAAAGTGATTTTAGGATTACTAAAACATCCGTTAACGGACATAGGTTTGGCTCAGTTTCTTGCAGACCATGCGAAAGTAAATAGTTAATTAACAACTTAAATTTATTATGAAAAGCCTTTATTCAATAAAGGCTTTTCAAATTTTTTTATGTTAGTAGAAATTCATCCAGATAATCCAAATCCTCGTGCTATTCAACAAGCGGTGGATCATCTCAGAAATGGAGGTGTAATCATATATCCAACAGATACAGTGTATGCTTTTGGATGTGATATTTATTCAAAAACTGCCGTTGAACGAATTTGTCAATTAAGGGGCATTAAGCCAGAAAAAGCAAATTTTTCCTTTATTTGCCATGATCTTTCTCAATTATCTGAGTACGTTAAACAAGTAAGTACTCCAACGTATCGTGTGATGAAACACGCGCTTCCAGGCCCCTATACTTTTATTTTAAACGCGAGTGGATTAGTCCCTAAAATATTTAAATCAAAGAAAAAGACTGTTGGAATACGAGTACCCAATAATAATATAGCCCATGCCTTGGTGGAAGGGCTTGGGAATCCAATAATGTCAGCGTCTCTAAAGGATGAGGATGAGTTGGTTGAATATACAACAGACCCTTATATTATTCATGAAAGGTATCAAAATCAAGTTGAGTTGGTACTTGATGGTGGATTTGGAAATAATGCTCCTTCTACAGTTTTAAATTGTACAGGTAACCAGCCTGAGGTAATTAGAGAGGGGCTTGGGGACGTAAGTTTTCTCTAAACTGTTTCTTCTCTATCAATGTGCTTTTTGATTAATTCTTAAATTTAAGGGCCTTTCAAAGTTTCATGCCTTTAAAGAAGCTTTGATTAAAACCCTTTAAAATGCCTTATTTTGTTCGAGGACCTCGTTGGTTCCTTATCGTATTTATTGTATTGTTTACATTTAGTTCTCAGAGTCAACTTTCCTTTTCTTTTGAAAATGTTACTGCATTCCCTAATTCGAATCAACCAAACACATTCAATGGTGATATCCGCATGTGTAATAATTCTGATCAAACTTTTCCTGGAAATTCATGGATCAATATTGACATGATATGGCCAAGTTTAGTACCCGTTGATTTAGCTTATAATATTAAGGTTGTAAGTAATGGAAGTGCGTCATGTGATTCAAAGACAATTTCTTTTCAGACAGATTGGGATGGATTAGCGTCTGGCGAGTGTATCGAATCCAAAGGTGTCAGTGGCGAGTATCAGGGCGCATTTGTGTTACCTCCATATGGAATTACTTCAGAAGGAGATACTGTTTGGCAGGAATTCACAGCTACATCATATTACCCAACTGCAAATAATGCACGTAATTGGGAATTTAGTTTTGATGCCGAGTGTCTAATACCTTCTCCTGGCTACATATGCTTAAATGAAGCTCAGCTTTCTGAATGGTCTGGTGGTTCAAATTTGGATTTAGCAGATGTTCGAGTACCAGAGAATAGGAAAAATTGGGCGATTGCTGCAGCGCACTCACAAAGTATGTTTACTAATATGATTGGTGCAGAAATAACAAGTATTGATTATTTTTTTGCCCAGGCAATCATTGAAGGAAGAATGGGTTGCGACGCAGGAATCATTACAGATCCATTAGATGACAATCCTATTAATTATCGGTCTATATCAAGTGCTGCAGGCTGTTTTCAGATTCTGCCAGATGGAATGAATCAGTTAAAGCAGTTTTACCCCAATTTATATGGTAGTTTATCTTCTCCAATTTTGGACTACAATGAAATTATCGCAGGTGATAATTTCGTTACTGCGGCCTTATCAAAGTCATTGTATGATGCTACTAGTTTTACGATCTGGGAAAAAATGAAATGCTGGAATCCGATTGATTTCTTTGATAATGCCAATGATCCTTATGCCGCTGAGGAGTTGCTCGCTTTTGCTTATCATGATGGTCCATTTGGCTCAGAGTCTATTTTAGAAAATATTTTCGATAACAATCGAACAACTTTCCTAACCAATACTAATTTAGCAACCCATTTAGCAAATTCATCAAGCTCAGTTGGTGTTGCATACGCAGAGAGAATGAGAAATAATTTGATGCAATTACAAGATAATTTTGCCATCGATCCATCTTTGGTTTCTCACGATGCTCAGGTGAATTGGGGAGGGTTAAATACTGGAAAGCCGGATCATCATGAGTACCATGGTTGTTATGACGAACCCATTTCATGGTCTGATTTTGAGGCGTACATTGAGGAGGCTGGAAAATTATTTTGGACAGCAGACTTGCAAGAGGTAAAAAGCAAAACTAAAATAGCTTTTGACGCAATAAATGGAGGTGGAGATGTTAACTTCACGGCATTAGGTGCAGTGATAGATGCGATGACTCTTGCTTTTCCCGCCTATTCTCCTGACAAAGGACTTGGAGAAACCTACAATGCCTCCTTGTGCGGTGCGCCTTCAATAAGTTTGCATTCTTGTGATCAAATTTGTCCAGGGGAAGATGCCGAAATATGGGTGAATTTCATGGGGCAACCTAATTTTTCAGCTGTTATACAATATGAAGATGGAACACTTTTTAATGTAGGTCCTACCATTCAGTCACCTTATATTTTAAGTGTGAATCAACCTGGCCAATATAAGGTGATAAGTTTTACAGATGCAACAGGAACAGTTTTTTTAAACTGTCACAACTCTTCTGTTGTAATTGAGCATGCAGGTGATGCTTTTGTTGAGTGGAATGATGAGAATACAGGCACTGATGGTTGTTCAACAGGTGATTTAAAGTTAAACCTCACTGGTACAGGACCGTGGGAGGTTTTCTTTACGAAGAATGGAGGGAGTGCCCAAGTAATTTCTATTCCAGATAATACCCCATCACCCTATATCGTAGACTACGAAATTCCTGTTGATGGCGACCAGTACATTTTAACTCGACTGGTTGCAGGAGGTTGTGATGTTGAGTTAAATGATACTATTTTATTTTGCACAGATTGTGTTCAACCGCAAATGGAAATTTTAACTCAAGATACAACAATCTGTAGTGGGGATACAGCCTTCTTAAAGATTCAGTTTAGTGGATTGTCAAATTATGATTTGTACTATCGTATAAACGATATTTCATTTAGTTCAACTGATATTTCTAAAGACTATATTGAACTTCCAATTTGGGTAGAGGGGAGTGTGGTAATAGATTCTCTAAGGGATGATGCCTGTTTAAATGATACATTGACGCAAAGTCGATCAATAATAATAAATCCAATACCCACTGTGGATTTAGGTTCGGATACCACAATCTGTTCAGGTGTCATTGATTTTGATGCTGGAAATTCAGGTGCCGACTATTTGTGGAGCACTGGAGAAACAACGCAAACAATACAAAAAGGTAGTTCTGATCCTGGTCATTATTGGGTCGCTGTTACAAAAAATGGTTGTTCTGATACGGATTCAGTTCGTTTGGATATTTCTTCAGAATTAATCGTGGATTTAGGTGAGGATTTTGAAATTTGCACTGGAACCACCACTGAATTAGATGCAGGTTTTAGCTTCGGTTATACATATGTTTGGAATGGGCTAGTGAATCAAAGTGAATCCACATATTTAACAGGAGAAGGAGAGGTCCGATTGGAAGTGTTTGATGATGAAGGATGTTCTGGAAAAGATACAATTGTTATTACTGAAGTTAATCCTTTGGTGATTGATTTAGGGAACGACACATCAATTTGTTTAGGCGATCAAGCTTTGACCTTTGGAATGAAATCCGGAAGAACAGATATTAGTGTGGTGAGTTGGCAGGATGGAAGTACTAAAGATTATTCTTATGCGAGTAATCAAGCGGGATGGTATTGGTTAGAGGTGGATAGTTCAGGTTGTTCTTACAGAGATTCGTTATTCTTGGTTGTTAATGATCTCCCAACGATGAGCTTGGGGCCTGATACATTTCTCTGTGAAGGCGCTTCTTCAATGATGAGGTTAAGCGGAGGAACTTTTTCAACGTATCAGTGGTTTGATGTGACCAATACAACGACAGAAAAATTAACTGAGGATGAATTTTTAGACCTATCAAAAGCTGGAAAGTATGCTTTAGTGGTTAGTAATACGAATAGCTGTTTAAATAGCGATACAATTCAAATTATTGAAAAGAGAGCAAGTGTAATTGGATTAAATTCAGATACGACTATTTGCCTTGGTGGCAGTGCAATTGTTTCTGTTCCAGAGTCCATAGCACAAACACCTGGAGCAACTTGGATATGGCTCAATGATAGCTCATCGAACTCAAGTATTACTATTTCAAACCAAACAGAAAGTGCATCGATAGCAGTTATTCTAAATTATACAAACTCTTTTGGCTGTATTTCAAAAGATACAACACTTGTTCAAGTAAGAAATGATTTACCAATTCAATTAAAAGATACGGCAATCTGCGAGGGAGAAAATATCATATTTAATTCTGGGTATCCAACATCTGGGTTTACTTTTAATTGGCAAAATAATTCAACAAATAATAGTTTCGAAATAGAGCATGTGTTAGAAAGTGATGAAGGTCAAATTTCTATATCAATTATTAGTGATGAGGGATGTACAGGTGATACATCTATTGAACTTACAGTGAATAGAAAGCCTAATCCAATACTTTCAACAAACTCAATCTGTTCAGGTGAAAATCGAATTTTAGATCATGGATTAGAAGATGTTGAAAGTATTTGGGATCATGGGGAAATAAATAATCCGATTACAGTATCAACTGGAGGTGTTTATCGTGTAAGAGTAGTTGATGAGAACAATTGTGAGGATACAGCGAGTGTTTCAATAACGGAGTTTTCGCTACCGCCTTTGAATTTGCCTGCTGATCAACTCCTCTGCATTGGAGATTTGTATCGCTTGGGCACAGGCTTAAATGAAGAAACTTATTCTCATCAATGGTTTGGACTTATTTCTGACACAACTTCTGAAGTTTTAGTTTCAGAATCTGGAGAGTATATCGTGGAGGTTATGAATTTATCCACCTCTTGTACAGATTATGATACTGTTGTTTTTACTTTTTTGGATGTGCCAAATGTAGACTTGGGTCCTGATTTAAGTGTATGTGCGGGAGAAACTATTGAGCTAAGATCGATAAATAGCGATGTTAAAAATAATTTTAATTGGAATACAGGAGGCTCATCTGCTGCAATAAATGTAGAGGAAGGAGGTCTTTATTGGCTGGAGGTATCAAATAGCCAATGTTCCGATACGGATTCTTTAATGGTTTTTATTGAAAACTTTCCAATGTCATGGCTTCAAAATGATACGATTATTTGTTTCGATGATTTTGAAAATGGATTCACTCTAGATGCAGGAAGGACAGTTGGCGAAATCGAATGGAGTACAGGAGAGATGGGCAATGAGATTCAAATTTTTGAACCTGGTATTTTCACAGTAGAAATTTCAAATGACGCTGGTTGTAAAACCGAGGATAAAGTAGTCATAAAAAATGAATGCCCTGCTCGTATTTGGTTAGCTAATTCGTTTACGGTTGACGGTAATGGATTAAATGATCAATGGGAAATAAAAGGAACAGGAATTGAAGAGGTGAGTTTATTGCTTTTTAATAGATGGGGTGAGCAGATTTGGGAGGGGAATGCACTCGGTGATTTCTGGGACGGAACCTATCAAGGGAATTTTGCGCAACAAGATGTTTATGTATACAAGTTAACCTATTCTTATTTTAATTTAAATGCGTTACTTCAAACAAAAATGAGAATAGGTTACGTAAGTTTACTCAGGTAAGGACTTCCTTAACGTTAATTTAATTTTCCAGTTCTATTCAAAACTGTTAGTTTTGCTTCAAAATATACGAAATGACTCAGATTAAATTCGGAACAGACGGATGGAGAGCAATTATTGCGAAGGAATATACTGTTGAAAATGTAGCTCGGGTAAGTTTAGCAACTGCCAACTGGTTAAATGATAAGTTTGAAAATCCAACTGCAGTAATTGGTTATGACTGCAGGTTTGGAGGGAAAATGTTTGCTGAAACTTCTGCAAAGGTTCTTGCTTCAAATGGCGTAAAAGTATTTTTGTCTTCAGAGTTTGCATCAACTCCAATGGTGTCTTTGGGAGTTGTGAAAAAGGAAACCTCTGTTGGTATTGTAATTACAGCTTCACATAATCCACCTGAATACAATGGATTTAAGCTTAAAGGAAGCTATGGGGGGCCTATGTTAACACAAGATGTTAATGAGATTGAAGCTATGATTCCTGAAGTTTCTCATTTTGATGTGGATATGTCTATGCAGCCTTATCTTGATAACTCATTAATTGAATATCTTGATCTTGAGGATATGTATATTAAGCATGCTGAGGCTAGTTTTGACTTAGATGCGATACGAAACTCTGATCTGAATTTTGCTTATGATGCGATGTACGGCGCAGGAAGAGAAGTTATGAGAAAACTACTTCCTGACTTAACATTTCTTCATACTGATGACAATCCAGGTTTTGAAGGAGTTGCTCCTGAACCCATTTTAAGAAATTTAGGAGAGATGGCTGAGGTAATTAAGTTATCTGAAAACATAGATTGTGCAGTAGCAACTGATGGAGATGCCGATCGTATTGGTTTATTTGATTCTGCGGGTAACTTTGTAGATGCTCATCATATTATTTTACTTTTAATTAAGTACTTGAAGGAGGAGAAAAATTACTCTGGAAAAGTGATCACAGCATTTAGTTGTTCTGAAAAAGTAGGTAAATTATGTAAGCATTATGGAATGGAGCAAATTACCACCAAAATTGGTTTTAAATATGTGTGTGAATTTCTTTTAAACGGGTCTTTTCTTCTTGGTGGAGAAGAGTCTGGAGGAATGGCTATTCAGGGACATATTCCAGAAAGAGATGGTGTTTGGATTGGATTAACGATATGGGAATACATGGCTAAAAGTGGTAAAACACTTGAGCAGTTAATCGATGAAGTTTATGGTATTGTAGGATCCTTTGCTTTTGAAAGAATAGATCTTCATTTAACCGAAGCTCAAAAGCAAGAAGTTATGGCTAGCTGTGCCTCTGGGGCAATTAAAGAGTTGGCAGGTAGGGCTATTGCTCGAGTTGATCAAACGGATGGATATAAGTTTTTCTTTAATGAGGATGAGTGGTTAATGATTCGTCCTTCAGGGACTGAACCGGTATTAAGAACTTATTGTGAGTCAACCTCCAGTGATGTTGCTATCTCGATATTAAAAGAAACACATAAACAATTACTTAATCAGTGAATTGTGTAACGTTTAGAATGATAAGTCCGATTTATTTTTTAATCGGACTTTTTTTTGTTTCCAAAAATAGTGAGGGACAATTGGAAACTATTTTTAAACAAAAAGATAGTGTTTCTATCTCTAGAGTAGTGGCTTTAGGCACAGGAGTGGGGCTAGGAAGTGCAGCTTCACTTTATATCATAAACAAGAATTGGTATAGTAATTATCAGAGGGTGCCTTTTCATTTTTTTAATGATAACAAGGATTGGTTGTTTATGGATAAGGCAGGCCATGCTTTGTCATCTTATTATGGAGGGTATTATGGATACAATGCATGTAAATGGGCTGGGGTGTCGGAGAAAAAATCTATTTTGATTGGAGGAATGTATGGGTTTAGTTTTTTGCTCATTACCGAAACTATGGATGGTTTTTCATCAACTTGGGGTGCCTCAACGGGAGATGTAATTGCAAATGGTATAGGTTTAACATTGTTTTCTGTCCAACAACTTTTAATAAAAAATCAAGTTTTCACCCCTAAATTTTCATATTGGCCAACGCAATTTGCTCAATATAGACCCAATGTTTTAGGTGATAATCACTGGAATAGATGGTTAAAAGATTATAATGGTCAAATCTATTGGCTATCTTTTTCGTTGGCTGATCTGAAAGTATCAGAAAGTTATTTTCCAAAATGGCTTTCTTTAGCAGTCGGTTACAGTGGAGATGGCATGTTAGGAGGGAGTGAAAATCCTCAATTTAACGAGCAAGGCGTATTATTGCCTGAATTTGACCGAAATCCTGAATTTTTTCTATCCTTAGATATTAATTTTCAAAATATTCAAACCAAATCTAAATTGTTGAATACATGCATCAAAGGATTGTCTTTTATTAAAATACCCTTTTCATCAATAAGTTTAAAAGGTTCTAAAGTCTCATTTAATCCGCTTACTTATTGAAAGGCTAACGCAGTAGAACAAGCTTTTCAATAACTTCTTCCTTATCACCATTTGCATTGATTACACGTACTTTGTATACATAAACTCCTCTTCCAATTGGCGAACCAAAATCATCTAAGCCGTCCCATTGAACAGGGCCAATTCTGGTAGACGTGGCATCAAAACTATCGGAAATGGTTTTGATCAACTTACCAGAAATAGTGTATATTTCAATTGTTATATCTAATACATCATTGGTTTGATTATGCTCAAAATAAAAACCAGTTGAAGTAGTGAATGGGTTAGGGTAATTTAACACGTTAGTTAAGGCAAGTTGAGGGTTGTTTTCGATGATAAATTCTGTATACGCTTTTGACGAATTGTTTTGGTTATCGAACACTTTAAAAACGAGGCTATGTCTGCCTTCATCCAGCTCTTCAAGGGGGAAAATAATTTCACCTTTTTGATAAGTGCTTTTTGAAGGTTGATAATATTGGTTGAGTAAGAAATTTAAATCAGATCGTTCATCAATGATCAAAGTAATATCTTTACCTACATCATTTGGTATAATATTAATACCACTTGAATCAAATAAGTCAGCAATGAAAATGGGGGAGGAGGATACTTTATCTCCAAATGCGAATAATGAATCATCTAGATGGATGTTAATTTCTGGTCCATTTCGATCAATTGATGCATTTTTAGCAGTTCCTCCAATTACAATCGACTCATTGTTTCCCGAGGCATCACCTAAAATAGAGTCCACAGCATAAAAGCTAAAACGAGCAAAACCATAGTTTTGACGTGTGTCTTTAGGAATATAAATTTGACTCTTAAATCGGCCATTTTCAACAAAAGCTTTTCCTTTAAACAGAATGTCTTCTTGACTGGCATAAGTGAAAGGGCCGGCAGTTTGATCATCACCAAGAGTTGTAATCTCTTTCTCTTTGTCAAAAAGAGTGATATCTATCCAACCATTAAATTCATTGACAGTTGAACCAAATAAATTTTCGATATGACCAAAAATTTCAGGAGAAGATAACGCCTTTATACTGTCATTGTTTTCACTATTCACAAGGCTATCTAATTGTACTTTATAAAGTGGAACGGCAAGTTTTATTGCTGGATCACCTAATAATGTGAAATTTCGATCATTAACGCCTCCATTATTTTCAACTTTTGTTTTTCTGAATAAATCACCTATTGTGATTTTTCCGTCTTTAATAGAGGCATCAAGTACCTTATAAAATGTTTCGTTTAATCGGAAATTAGGAATAGAGAAAACCAACCTCACGGTCGTAAACAAAGCGATTGCTCCGCCTTCTGGTTGAAGCAGTAATCGTTCCCCGGCACTCACATTCTCTGGATTGTCAAACCTGCTGAATTCGCATGTTGCTGTCATAAACAAAGGAAGTTTATTCCTGTTTTTCATGTCCGAAATATCCTTCAACAGAAAAATTCGCTCGGACGTCCAGCCTCTCTCTCCTCCATGACCGGTGTAATTTGCAATGAGTGCACCGTTGTGAAGTTGTTGGATTAATTTTTCGTTAGCAATTGGCGATATTTTTCCAAGGCTTGAAGCCTCTTGAGGGTATGCGTCTAGAAAAATCTTTTTTGCATTGAAGTTGCGAATTGTGGAGTCCACGCGTTGGGATAAACTATTGGATTGACGCATATGTTCATTAAAATCTTCGTCATCAGCAATAAATAAAATGTCATTTCTCCAAGAACCTTTTGAGGAAAGAAGTGTTTGCTCTTTCTCTTTAATTAATTCTGAAAATTGGTATTCATCATAATATTCGTAAATTTTGTCAATGATTAATTTCGCTTGATTTTCATTTTCAACGGGTAATCTTCCTACTGCAATATCAAGTAAATCACCGTTCAAATACTCTCCCTCACCTTGGTCTAATAAACCATAAAAGTCATCGGTCACATATGAGCTTGTTAACTTAATTGAATTGATTGATTGGAAGGTAGGGATGGGATTAGTATTATTAGTTATTCTGTTTTTAGGATCATAACTTCCTTCTCCCATTAAGAGAACGTATTGCAAAGAATCGGCTGTTTCATTTCCCTTTTTATACAATAACTGAATGAAATTTCTAATTCCAGAAGCCTCCGGTCGTCCGCAGGAAAATTCATTAAAGATTTCCTCTACAAAAAACAATTGCCCTGACAGTTGATCTCTTCTGGTATGCAAATCAATTAGTCTTTGCGCTTCTAATTTAAATTCAGGAGTTGTTATAATAATGTAATTAGAGGGAGAAGAATTGTGTAAATTTTGGTTAGGAACGTGGCTTACAAAATCAGGAGATGGATAGTTTTTATTTTCTACAATAATGAATTTTTTTACAGTGTCAATCAAGGAAACAAATGTAAATCCTGAGTCATCGTTGATTGTAGGGATTGAAGAAACATTAAAAAGATTGCTTATATCCCAAACGTCAATATTATTGAGATCGGATTTCACATGAATTTTAGTATTTAAATCAGTAGGAGTAAAAAGCGAAATCGTCCTTTTGTTGTGTTTAGTAGAGATTCGCTCAACGTAGTTCACGGTTAGATAATCTAACCAAGCCAGCGGATTACTTTCTTGATGATAATATAGTTTTAAATTTACGGAGTCATCATTAAATTCATATTGTGGAAGCGTGACTTCTTTCGTGGAGAATTTCACATAATCATTATAATATACAGAACTGACTTTGTTCATTTTAGCCACGCTAATAGTATCTTTCTCCAATAAAACGGATATTTTATTATCCAAAAGTTGACTGCTTCGCGAGCACACTCTATACTTAACCTTTAAATCCTTATTAGATAAAGGGGGGCTTATTGGAAATGATAATTCAATTGGATTTTTCGTAAAAGGATCACCAATCCAATCTCTTCCACTCCTTATAAAATTGGTTTGCTCTATTTCATGATGAAAATAGTGCTCACAGTCATATATTGTTGTTTCCTCAGGGAGCGTGTTTTCATTATTAACTACCTTATTTGATGTAGCGTCAATATTCAAGAAAATAAAATTAGTGTCTGAGTATAAATTAATTTCTTTCTTAATAAAATTATCACTGGAGTCCTTTTTAACATTGCCGTCTGCATTTGCGTAAAAAATCATTGAACTGAATTCATTAAATGTGTTACTGCTCAGATTCCTGAATTGTAACGGTATTTCTTTCAGATCTTCCATCCTTTTAGAGCCAATAATAAAAGGAAGCATCTCTGATGTGTTTGAGAAGATGGCAAGTTGAGTGTGTGCTATAGGCTGACTGAGAATATTTAACTCTTTGAGCTGCTGATAGGTTATTTCGTAAACCCCACTTTTAGGTATCTTGAATTTAAACCATTTTCCTGATGATAAAACAGAATTTATAATTTCCTCAGTAGTTTTGAATGGCAGGCTAGAATTTTTCGATGGATTTAGTTTTAGTTTAAGGGTTACTATTTTTTTGCGTTGACCATTAACACTTATAAAGGGGTAAATATTAATTGTTGTTTTTGGTCTACCTTTTTCAAACCCTTTTTTTAGTTCAATATGTGGTTCATTCGGCCAATACCAATTCTCTATTTTACTTGAAAATGTTTCGGAAGAAAGTGAATGAATAGCATAGAGATCAAAATGTCCATCCATTAATAAAGATTTATACGGGATAAGCGAGTCATTTAATCGATAATCATCAAATAGATAGATAGACTTGTTGTTTGTGATGTTTTTTAGCGCATAATTGTTAAAATCAAATTGAACAATTTGACTCATTACTGTAACATGTATTAAAAACAATATGTAAGCGAAGAGAGTGCGCATTAAACTGAAAAGAATGTTCAACTTAAAAATACGTGTTTATGTTTAAGAAATTGCTTTAAGTGTTACTTTTTTAACATTGCTTTGTTAAGCATTAAAAAAAGTGAAGAAGGTTCCGAATTATTGATTTCGGTAAATATTCATTATAATTGTACATTGTAAAGTTTTGTATATGTGTAAAAGAAACTTGCTTTTAGCGTGTGTAGTATTGTTCGTATCAGTGTTTTTTGTAAATGAAGTAAAGGCACAAGACCCAGAATTTACTCAGTTTTACGCCAATCCACTTTATTTAAACCCTGCTTTCGCGGGAAGTTCAAGATGTCCTAGAATGGTTATGAATTATCGTAATCAGTGGCCAGGAATAAATAATACCTATATTACCTATTCTGCTTCATATGATCAACATGTGGATGCACTTTCTGGTGGATTTGGAATGTTGGTAACCAATGACCAAGCAGGTGACGGTACTATTAACACGACCAATGCAAGTATGATTTACTCATATTATCTACCGGTTACTAACACGTTCTCTGTGAAAGCTGGAATTCAAGCTACATATGCTCAAAAAAGTGTTGACTGGAGTAAACTTAATTTTGGTGACATGATTGATAATAAATTCGGATTCACCCTAAATACTAATGAAGTAAATCCAAATAGAACAGTAACGAATGTTGATTTTTCCGCGGGAATCTTAGGATACAGTTCATCTTTCTTTATAGGCGGTGCGGCCCATCATTTATTAGAGCCAGATGAAGCTTTTATAACTCAGGGTACGAGTCCATTACCAATGAAAATAACTGCTCATACCGGAGCTATTATTCCTGTAGGGAATCAGAGTGCAAAGTACAGAAGAAGGCGAAGAAGAAACGCAAACACATTACCGGAAAGTTCCGTTTCGCCTAATATACTTTATCAAAAACAAAAAGATTTTCAGCAACTTAATTTGGGTCTTTACGTTACTAAAGGGCCAATTGTTGGTGGATTATGGTACAGAAATCAAGATGCTTTTATCGTTTTGGTTGGATTAATGACTACCAATTTTAGATTTGGATACAGTTATGACGTAACCGTATCTAGGCTGAGTAATGCTACTGCAGGGTCTCATGAATTGTCTATGACAATTCAGTTTAACTGTAGACCAAAGAAGAAGAAATTTACTCCTGTGAGTTGTCCTTCTTTTTAAGTAGTTATAAATGTATAGTTGTGTGTTAATTGTAGCGTTTTAGAAAACGCTTATGTTGTAGTAAACTTAAAAAATTATGAGAAAGTTGGTTACAAAGTGGTTTAAATTAAGTGTGTATTTATTTATTGGTGCCCTAATTTTAAGCTCCTGTAGAAAAGAGATTTCAAACACTACAGGTTGGACGGTAAATAATCCTAAAAATGGAGGTTTTGAGGTTGTGCCATTTTACGAACAAGAAACAGGTCCTGGATTAATTCTTGTTGAAGGAGGACGATTTACTATGGGAGCCGTTGAACAAGATGTTGTTCATCAATGGAATAATGTTCCTAGAACTCAGTCAGTATCCTCTTTTTACATGGATGAAACGGAAATTAAAAATGTGGATTGGAGAGAATATGTGTATTGGTTAATAAGAATATACGGTGCAGATTATCCTCAAGTATGGGTAAACGCATTACCTGATACATTAGCATGGCGAGATGAGTTAGCCTTTACAAAGCCCTATGTAGAACTTTATTATCGTCACCCAGCTTATTCTGAATACCCTGTTGTGGGTGTGACTTGGTTACAAGCTACAGATTATTGTGTTTGGAGAACAGATAGAGTAAATGAGTGGATTTTGATCAGGGAAGGAATACTAAAAACGAATCCTAACCAGGTGAATGAAGATAATTTTAACCTTGATACTTATTTAAAAGGTCAATACGAAGGGTTAGTAAAGGATGAAATGCTCGATTTAAACCCGAATAATGAATTTAGAAAAGTACGTATTGAGGATGGAATTCTCTTGCCTAGATATCGTCTACCAACTGAATCTGAGTGGGAATTTGCTGCGTTAGGGTTAATTGGGAATACTATCGATGAACGTATTTTGGATAGAAGAGTTTATCCATGGAATGGACACTGGGTTCGTAATAAAGAAGATACGTGGCAGGGGGAAATGATGGCCAACATTACACGAGCTAAAGGAGATTACATGGGGGTAGCCTCAAGATTAAATGATGCCGCTGATATTACTGCGCCAGTTAAGTCTTATTGGCCTAATGATTATGGGTTATATCAAATGGCTGGAAATGTTTCAGAATGGGTAATGGATGTTTACCGTCCATTAACTTTAGAAGACGCAAATGAATTCCGATCATTTAGAGGTAATGTTTATGATACATATGCCAAAGATGCTGATGGATATTACTTAGAAAAGGATTCGTTAGGAAAAATGGTAATGCGAAATGTAGACATTAAAAACCCTGAGGATGAATTAGAAAAAAAGCGAAATTACAAGAAATCGCAAAACATTGATTTCTTAGATGGGGAGTTTTCTTCTTCGGTATATTACAACGATGAAGGGATGGCAGATCCATCTAAAACGAATAAGCTAATGTATGAAACAAAGACACATTCATTACAGTCGAATCATACAAGAGTGTATAAAGGAGGAAACTGGAAAGATCGAGTTTATTGGATGGCTCCTGGTTCAAGAAGATTTTTGGATGAAGACCAGGATCAAGATAATATAGGATTTAGATGTGCGATGCACAGAGTAGGAAAGCCTACTTCCTGGGAATAATTTTAGAAGTTTAATTTTTAAAAAGCCCTCTGTTATCAGAGGGCTTTTTTTATGCATTAAAACAAAGATTATAACTCGTTCAATAAAAATGTTACTAAAAGTAAATATTGCGTTATGATTTACAACAAATGCAATATATATGAAAAGAAGTTCAATAACATATACACTCTATGTAAGCTTTTTTCTATTCCTAATACTATTTAGTTCGTGTAATAAAAAGGTATCATCATCGACCAATTGGACTTTAAATGACTCAAAAAATGGGGGGTTCCAGGTAGTGCCATTTTATGAGCAGGAAACAGGTCCTGGATTAATATTAATAGAAGGAGGTCGATTTACCATGGGAGCTGTTGAGCAAGATGTTGTTTATCAATGGAATAATGAACCCAGAACGCAATCGGTATCTTCTTTTTATATGGATGAAACGGAGATAAAGAATGTTGATTGGCGGGAATATGTATTTTGGCTTAATCGTGTTTATGGTGCAGATTACCCCCAGGTTTGGGTAAGTGCTTTGCCGGACACATTGGCTTGGAGAGATGAATTGGCCTACACTGAACCTTATGTTGAATTGTATTATCGCCATCCTGCCTATTCCTCTTATCCTGTAGTAGGCGTGTCCTGGTTACAAGCAACTGATTATTGCGTTTGGAGAACTGATCGAGTAAACGAATGGATTTTAATTAAGTCTGGAATTCTCAAAACCAATCCAAATCAGGTTAATGGGGATAATTTCAACCTTGATACTTATTTAAAAGGGCAGTATGAAGGGCTTGTAAAGGATGAAATTTTAGATTTAAATCCCAATAATGAATTTAGAAAGGTACGTATTGAAGATGGTATACTATTACCTAGATACCGTTTGCCAACCGAAGCAGAATGGGAATTCGCTGCATTAGGTTTAATAGGGAATACAATTGATGACCGTATTTTAGATCGAAGAGTTTATCCATGGAATGGACATTGGGTAAGAAACAAAAAAGATGTTTGGCAAGGTCAAATGATGGCAAATATTACCCGAGCAAAAGGAGATTACATGGGGTTAGCCTCTAGCTTAAACGATGGCGCAGATATTACAGCCCCCGTTAAGTCCTATTGGCCTAATGACTACGGTTTATATCAAATGGCAGGAAATGTATCGGAGTGGGTAATGGATGTTTATCGTCCTCAGACGCTCAATGATGCTAATGAGTTTAGATCTTTTAGAGGAAACGTTTATGAAACCTATGCAAAAGACGCTGATGGATATTATTTAGAAAAAGATTCATTAGGTAAAATGGTTATGCGAAATGTTGATGTGAAAAATCCTGAGGACGAGCTTGATAAAAAAAGAAATTATAAGCGTGCTCAAAATATTGATTTTTTAGATGGTGAATTTTCCTCATCCGTGTATTTTAATGATGATGGAATGGCTGATCCTTCTAAAGAAAATAAACTAATGTATGAAACGAATATTCATTCCTTAATTTCAAACAAAACAAGAGTTTATAAAGGGGGTAATTGGAAAGATAGAGCATATTGGATGGCTCCAGGGTCAAGGAGGTTTTTAGATGAGAATCAGGATCAAGATAATATTGGTTTCAGGTGTGCGATGCACAGGGTGGGTAAGCCTACTTCATGGGATTAAAAAAAATGAAAACTTATTTGATGTGCTTTCTGTTTATTTCAGGTGGCTTTTTTATTTTTAACAACATGGATATTTCTGACCTCTATAAAATTTATGAATCGTGTAATTATGAAGTTTGTACTGATACACGTTTAATACAAAAAGGATCTTTATTTTTTGCATTAACCGGAGCAAACTTCAATGGAAATAATTTTGCTAATAAGGCAATTAGTGATGGGTGTAAATTTGCTGTTTGTGATGATAAATCTATTCAGGGTGAAGGGATAGTTCAGGTTGAATCTTCATTGGATGCTTTGCAGCAGCTTGCTTCTTTTCATCGCGCAAAATTTGATATGCCTTTTCTTGCAATTACGGGAAGTAATGGAAAAACAACAACGAAGGAATTAGTATCTCATGTATTAAATAAAAAATATGATTTACTGGCTACCTCTGGGAATTTAAATAATCATATTGGCGTCCCTTTAACCTTATTGAAGTTAAGAAAACATCACGATTTTGCTTTAATTGAAATGGGTGCTAATAAAATCGGAGATATTCGAGAGTTATGTGAAATTGCAGATCCGACTCATGGAATGATAACGAATATTGGACTAGCTCATATTGAGGGTTTTGGAAGTGAAGAGGGAGTTGTTGTTACCAAAACGGAAATGTATCGCTATATTATTGAAAATAAGGGGATTTTATTTGTCAACAATAATGAAGATTACTTACTTCAATACACTAAAGATTATCCTCATGTGATTGAATTTGGTGGAGATGACTTAAATTTTAGATTCGACAATAAAAGTGATCAACTCGGTCTTATCATCAACGATAATTTTATAGCTACGCAGTTATTTGGTAAATATAATGCCAATAATGTTCTAACAGCTTATGCTGTTGGACTGGAGTTTGGTGTAGAAGAAAATAGTATAAAAGAGGCGATTGAGGCATACGCTCCAAATAACAATAGGAGTCAAATAAAACGATCCAAAAAAGGAAACCAACTAATACTTGACGCTTATAATGCAAATCCAACAAGCTTAAATCTTGCGATTGATGAATTTTTAGAAAAGGAGGGACCAAAAATTTTCATCGTTGGTGACATGAGGGAGTTAGGAAACGTTTCTGAACGTGAACATAAATCAATTATTAATAAGTTAAAAAATACTGGGTGCAAGGTGTATTTAGTTGGACCAGAATTTATGAAATATAATTCATCTCAAATAAAGGTTTTTAGTACAGTTGATGAACTTATTCATGATGATGAGCTATCAACGATAAAAAATTCTAATATTCTCATTAAAGGATCTAGAGGTGTTCAATTGGAGAAAGTTGAGTCCTATCTTTAATTGTTTTGAACATTGTAATTTTTTTTTAGTTTTTGCACAATGCTGTAATCCCTTTGTTTTAGATGTTTTAAGTGGGTGAGCATATGTGGTTTTACTTAGGTTAAGTGTTTGATTATGTGGTTATTAAGGTGTTTTTTTAGCGTTTAGTATGTGGTTTTATTATGAGTTGGATAGAGTGAAATATATTTATTTCTGAAGAGAAAAGTCTTTTTATATATCGTATAATTTCCATCAGTTTTCTTACTTTTGTCGTCAGATTTAAATCTTTCATTTATGGCTAAGAATGCTAAGGCTCAAAAGTACTCGAAAGAGCAATATTTAAAATGGTATGAAGAAATGCTCTTATACCGTAAATTCGAAGACAAAGCTTCTGCTTGTTACATTCAACAAAAAATTAGAGGTTTTTGTCACTTATACATAGGGCAGGAGGCTATTATTGCAGGTTATGAAACCGTTCTGGGTAAAGATGACAGTGTGATTACAACATATAGAGATCATTGTCAGCCAATTGGAAGAGGAGCTGATCCAAAAATCATCATGGCAGAGCTTTTTGGAAAAACAACTGGTATATCAAGAGGTAGAGGCGGATCTATGCATATGTTCGACAAAGAAAAAGGATTTTATGGTGGACATGGTATAGTTGGAGGTCATATTCCACTTGGTGCAGGAATTGCTTTTGCTGAAAAGTATAGAGGGACTAAGAACGTTAACATTTGTTTGATGGGAGATGGTGCTGTTCGTCAAGGAGCCTTTCACGAAGCATTGAACATGGCAATGACCTGGAAGCTTCCTGTTATTTTTGTGATTGAAAATAATATGTATGCGATGGGTACTTCTGTTGAAAGAACCTCAAACGTTACAGACTTATATAAATTAGGTCATGCATATGAAATGCCATCGTTTGCTGTTAATGGAATGAAAGTGGAGGATTGCGCAGATGCATTTGAAGAAGCGGTTGATCGAGCAAGAAAAGGCGATGGTCCTACATTACTCGAGATTAGAACATATCGATATAAAGGACATTCAATGTCTGACCCTGCAAAATATAGAACTAAAGACGAGTTAAATGCATACAAGGACCGTGATCCTATAGCCGATGTTTTGGCAACTATTAAAGAAAATAATTATGCTTCGGATGATGAATTAAAAGCGATCGAAGATCGAGTGAAAAATATTGTTGCCGAGGCCGAAAAATTCGCAGAGGAAGGAGATTTTCCAGCAGATGAAGATATATATGATGGGGTATATGCTCAAGAAGATTACCCATTTATCAAAGAGTTTTAAAAAAATTAAAAGAAGTATAAGCAATGGCTGAAATAGTATTAATGCCAAAACTAAGCGACACAATGACGGAAGGAGTTGTGGCTGAATGGCATAAAAAAGTTGGTGATAAGGTTGAAAGTGGAGACTTATTAGCTGAGATCGAATCCGATAAGGCTACTATGGAATTTGAATCATTTCAAGAAGGTGTATTGTTACATATAGGTGTTGAAGCTGGTCAAAATGCTCCTGTAGATTCAGTACTCGCAGTTCTTGGAGATGAGGGCGAGGATATCGCAGCATTGCTTGAAGAAGCAAAAAAGAAAAAGGAACAAAGTGCTCCTGTTGTGGAGGAGGAATCTGTAGCACCAGAGCCAATAAAAAAAGAAGTTTCTGCTCCAACTCCTAAAACGTCAGTGGCGCCACCGGCACCAGCTAAAGCGCCAGTAGCGCAAGAACCAAAAGGTGCAGCGCCAGCTCCTTCGGTATTGAATAATAAAATTGTGGCTTCTCCATTGGCTAGAAAACTAGCCGATGAGAAAAACATTCCCCTTTCTCAGGTTCCAGGATCTGGAGACGGAGGTAGAATAGTGAAGCGAGATGTAGAGAATTTTATACCTGGAGGTGTTTTAAACACAACTGAAAGCTTTACTGATGTTGGTTTAAATTCAATGCGAAAAGTTATTGGACAAAGACTTTCTGAATCCAAATTTTCAGCTCCGCATTTCTATTTGACGTTAGACATTGATATGGATAATGCTATCGCAGCTCGAAAGGCAATTATTGAAGGTAAAGGAGTGAAGGTTTCATTTAATGATATGGTGCTTAAGGCGACTGCAAAAGCATTAAAAAAGCATCCTGGAGTGAATTGTTCATTTTTGGGAGACCGAATTCGATATAATGATCATGTGAACATTGGAGTTGCAATGGCTGTTGAGAATGGATTAATTGTTCCTGTAGTTAGGTTTGCCGATCAATTATCTTTACAAGATATTTCTGCTCAAGTTAAAGATTATGCAATTCGAGCAAAAGAAAATAAATTAACGCCTGATGATTGGGCAGGGTCTACATTCACTGTTTCAAATTTAGGAATGTTTGGTATAGAGCAGTTTACATCAATCATTAATTCTCCTGACGGTGCGATTATGGCTATTGGTGGGATTAAACAAGTTCCTGTCGTTAAGAATGACGAAATTGTTCCAGGTAATATTATGAAGGTTACTTTATCATGTGACCACAGAGCTATTGATGGGGCAATTGGTGCCGCTTTTTTACAAACATTTAAGCAAATTCTCGAGAACCCTGTACTAATGTATGAGCTCTAACAGAATATTTTGAATGTGAAAAGGCTGCCAAATGGTGGCCTTTTTTGTTGGTTTAAATAGATTAACAAGTAGATAATTTTAGTAAAATGCAATTGGTTCACTCAGATTTTAACAGTGAAAATCATCAACTTGACATTGTTGTTTTATGTGATGGAATAACTTCTCCAGCTAATGTAGGAGGAGTTATGAGGCTCGCGGATGCATATGGTGTAACCAAGGTTGTTTTTTTGAAAGGGATTACTCAATGTTCTGCAAGAGCTAAATCTGTTTCAAGAGGGACTCATCATTTTGTAAATCATTCTTTTTTATCACAATTTAAGCTTGATGAACGTGATTGGTTTTGTTTAGAATGTACCTCAGAGAGCAAGCCATTGAAATCATTTTCATTGAAATCAAGAAAAATAGGCGTAATCATAGGGAATGAAAATACAGGTGTTGATGATTCTTTTCTTAAAGACTATCCGAGTTTTCATATACAAATGTTTGGCAGGAATAGCTCAATGAATGTAACTCAGGCATTGTCTGCGGCATTGTTTCACATAACTAATGGCTAAATTATGACGATTTCTGATATGTTATTGAAAGGCTTCCCTAATCAACAGTTTAAATGGGTAGAAACCATACAAGATTTATGGAGCGGATATGGAAGTATTCAAAGGTGGGCGTCTAATGAATCACGTGTAATAGTAAAACATATAAAATTTCCAACAGAAAGAATGCATTCCAGAGGATGGAATTCAGAATTTGGACATTTGAGAAAAGTAAGATCCTATGAGGTAGAGCGATATTGGTATTCGCATTATGCAAAATATTGTCCCGCTAAACTTCCAAAATTACTTTTTAAGGATGAGAAAAATGGAGAGCAGTTTTTGGTACTGGAGGATTTAAATTCAACTGGATTCGCTCAAAGAGTTGTTCATCCCTCATTTAAACAAATTAATTCTTGTTTGGATTGGCTGGCTCAATTTCATGCATATTTTTTAGAATCTTCAAATGACGGTTTGTGGGATGAAGGAACTTATTGGAATCTAGATTCCCGACCTGAAGAATTCGAAAATATGCAAAAAGGTAATCTTAAAAATTATGCATCAGTGATTGATTACAAGTTAAGGAACGCTCGTTATCAAACCATTGTTCATGGAGATGCCAAGATGGCTAATTTTTGTTTTTCGAAAACAGATTCAGTTGCTGCAGTAGATTTTCAATATGTTGGTAGAGGGTGTGGTATAAAGGATGTAATTTATTTTTTAAGTAGTATTCAAGATGATGAATTAATTCAGAATTACGACCACTTTGTAAATTATTATTTTGAAAAACTAGGATGCTATATAGGGCGTAAGAATAATAAATTGGAAAAAGAGTGGAGGGGGTTGTATAAATTCGCGTGGGCTGATTTTAATCGATTTTTGAAAGGTTGGAGTCCAGGTCATTGGAAAATTAACTCATATGTAGAAGAAATTACGGATGAAGCCATTAATGAAATCACTCAAGAGCTAATGTTTAGAGAGGTAGTGGGATGTTTTAAAAAAGCAGCAATTAAGGCAGGAAAGTATATTCAGGAAAATATTAATAGTACTTTTTCAGTTCGTTTTAAAAGGGATGATTTAAGTGACGCATCACGTGTGCTTACGTCAATAGATTTGGCTGCACAAACTCTTATTTTTGATGAAATTGAACAGGTTAAAGCAAAGTATGATTTTGGTATTTTGTCAGAGGAACATAAAGATGACAATAGTCGATTTAATAAGGCGTTTTTTATTTGTGTCGACCCTTTGGATGGAACACTTCCATTTACGGAAAAAGTTGCCGGATATTCAGTCTCAATTGCATTAGTTACACAATCAGGGGATGCTGTTTGTGGAGTGATTTATGATCCCGTTGGTGAAAATGTATATTCGGCTTATCGAGGAGGCGGAGGTTTTAAGAACTCAATACCAATTGAGTTGAATTATACATCTTCTGTTTTTACGTTTATTTGTGACAGGTCATTTTCACAATCAAGTGATTACGAACTATTACTCCAAAAGCTAAGCGAAAAGAATAAGGCAAAAGGTGTTTCAGAAGTAAAAGTAATTAGTCACGGGGGAGCTGCTATGAATGCGATATGGTGCATTGAGCATGCGCCTGCTGTTTATGCTAAGCCTCCTAAAATCAAGGAGGGGGGCGGAAGTATATGGGATTTTGCAGCATCCACCTGTATTTTTCATGAGCTTGGGTTGAGGGCATCAGATTATAAGGGTGAAGCATTAGACTTAAACCGAAAACGTTCTACTTTTATGAATCACAAAGGGGTATGGTTTCAGGCTTGAATTAATCTAGGAATTCATTAAAGTTAATCTTTAATAAAAATCCATTTCCATTACCGTTATCATGAATTTGAAGGTCTTTGTTAATGATTAATTTTCCTTGAAACCATCCTGCTAAATAAAGCAATCCATCCTTGAAAAGAACTATATTTACGCCTTCTTCTAATGGAGATTCTAAAGTTTTGTTTTCAATTAAATTGAGGTCTTCATCTATTAATGAGAGGCTTATATCGAAGTTTCCTTTTGTGTTATTTATTGGAGTATTAAATAGTGTAGAATTTTTGTTCACAATTGTGCTAATTAGATAACGTTGATTACTTATTTTACATATCGAGCGTGTCCAGTCTTTTTCATTAGAACCATTGATTACGAATTGATTGATTTCTAAATCGTGTGATAAACTGATCAGAAATGCATCTTCTTTTCCAAAAGATTCCTTGTTTTGAGATCTGTAAAGTTGTCCCCCTGCTAATAGACCATTTTCATCCGCTAACAAGGAGAGAACAATTCCAGAGTCAATGTGAAAGAGAGCGGATTCAGACAAAATATTTAACGACGGGTTAAGTTTAACGATAAAACCATGTTTCTTTTTTTCTCCAAATGCATAGAATTTGTGAGAGTTTAGTGAAGTAAATCCTCGAACAACACCATGCTCAGGAAATGAAACTTCATTTATTTTTTCTCCCTTTTTGTTGAGCGTAATTACAGCAGGATGTCCATTAACTGAACCTGCACAATGAATTGTTTGAGATTGGATTAAAACATCGTAAAACTTACTTGATGAATCATGCAGGTAATTCCAACATACTTTCCCATGTTTATCAAATTTTGTAATAGCACCTCTGCCAGGTTTCTTTTCTGAGTTTTGACCAGCAATATAGATATTATTATTCGTGTCGCATTTTACACTATACACCCAGTCATCGCTCTTTCCGCCTAATTGTTTACTCCATAAAAAGTTTCCCTGTGGATTATATTTAACTACAAAAATATCAGTCCCTCCCTTTGATTTACTTATAGATGAATTATTAAGGTGAAGTTCATGATTAAAGATTCCTGTGGCTATTATATTTTGCTTATAATCCAAACAAATAGAATAAACTTCGTCAAAATCATTACCGCCAATATTTTTAATGAAATTTTTTTGAGGTTGTTTTTGGCAGGATAATAATATGACCAGTAATATTGAATAAAGAATGTGTAGTTTATGCGTTTTATAACGTTTTTTATTCAAGGAATTTAGTTTTAAATAAAGCATAGATTTAACGTTAGAGGAGCAAGGAGAGGAGATAATGTAAGCGTATGATTTTATAGAGTAAACCTCAAAAAAATAGTTAAGTAATTATCCTTTAAAAACAAATAAAGCGTATTGCTTAACTTATAAATTTCAATGCGTTGATAATTAAAATAAAGAGACCTAACAATGAAAGTATGATAATTAGGATTTTAGTTGACCCTTTATAGTTTGAAGCCCTTTCTCTGATATCTCTTCGGTAACCAAATACCAGTAAAAGCACGAATATAATCACGAAACATATGGCAAAAACTATACGACCAGGAGATAACATGCAATAAAGATAATTATTTAAATGTCTTTAAAAGTGATTTAGCTTCATTAACTATTAATGAATCTCCTTGAAGTGCATTTTGCAAATAGACCTTAGCTTTTTCAACTTTATTCAATTTTATATAAGCTTTACCAATATATAACTGAGCTTTGTAAAAGAGTATTTCTTTTTCACCTATTTTACGCAGGGCCTTAATGGCCATATTGTACTTTTCTTGTTCAAAATAGTTAAAGCCTTCATCTGAGCTTTTATACTCGAGATCAAAAGCAGCTTCACTAACGAGAAAATGTTGATTGTTAATGTGTGAATCTTTTGTAGATACTATACTGTCATTTTGATGTTTTTTAAATCTGTTTTTTGAATTTTCTTTGGTAATTTCAGTCCACTGATAAGTAGTGTTTTCATCACGTGAAATAGTATATTGATTTAATTCATTATTGGTATCCTTAATAGTTTCATTTTTATCGGTTTCATAGGCAATTGAATACATTGCTCCGTTACTTTTTATTACTAGGGTGTTTTTCGATAAATTTTCATCTTCTAGTTTGGCTTTTGGCTGAATATCTAATTGTGTATTCATTAAATTATCATTTTCTAGTCCATTAAATTCTTCTACTTGAATGTTATTATTATCCTCAAAATTTATTTCTTCCTCATCAAGTAGGTTAGCTGCATATTGAGGTTCAGAAAGGGTGTCAAAAACTATATCTTCTTTGTATTCTTTTTTTTCTGGTTTATTTTTTTTCAATGTCAACTTATCGTTTTTAATGGGAGGATTAGTACTGACAGTTTTTGATTCAGTTGTAGAAACTGATTTTTCAGCTGTCGTGTCAATGGGTAGTTGTTGAAGATTCCGATAAAGAATTGTGATTAAAAGAATTGCGGCTCCAGCTGCCGCATAACTCCACCATTTCTTCCAACTATTCTTTTTATTCTTTAATACTTCATTTTTGTTCGTGAAATAGTTGTCCAAAGTTTGATCTTGAAACCCTTCTAAGGCTTCAGAACAAAACTTACAGTTGATCGTGTGCTGTTCTACTTTATTTCGTTCAACATTAGTAAGATTATTATTCACATAGTTTAATAATTCTTGCTCTGTTAAACATTCAGAGGTAGAAAAAATAGTATTTATTTGTTCCTTATTCACTTTTAGATTCTATACATTTTTTAAGGTTTCTTTTGCCGTTTTGAATATAGCTTTTTACTTTTTTAAGTGCATATCCAGTTATTGAAACAATCTCATTGTAGCATTTTTGATCAAAATAAAAAAGTTTCAAACTTCGGTTTTGCTCTTCCTTTAAATTAGCCATACAATTCTCTAAATGAATTACAAGAAGCTCCTGGTTTATAGTAGGATGGTTAAATAGATTAAATTCCATATTTTCTTCTTGATCTAAACGATACTCTTTGAGTATTTCATTCGTTTTATTTTTTCGTCTGAGAAATTGGATGCTTTGATTATATGTCACTCTGTAAAGCCAGCTTTTATAATAGGTTATTTCATGCTCAAGAAGCTTTGTTGAAAGTAATTCATATATTTCCATACAAACATCTCTGGCGTCATCAGGCTGACCAACATATTTTAAACATGTACCATAAACCAAGTGGTAGTACCTTTCAAACAATGTTGCAAGGTGTATAGGATTTTGACTTGATTTATATTTTTCAATTAGTTCAGAATCCGATTTATTGGAATGCGATAGTTTTAATAGGAGCCAATTTAATTAAAAATTGCTTAAAGATGAATGTTTTGAATTTTGATAGGCAACATCTGGTCAATCGCCTCGTTATGATTGACATGAACTCTACTACGATCCAAAGTGAAGTTGATTTTAATCTTACCCTAGAAAAATTAACTGTCTGGCTAAAAAAAGAAGTCGTTAATCCAACCTCTTATGCTCAAATTAGAGAAGATATTACAGCATTGGAGCTGTATATGGGGATTCCATTACCAGCAAAAAAGTATATCGAATGGAATTGCAATATTAGTTCAAATCGTGTTCTAATGAACTCATAAATTCTTCAAATAGAGACAGGTCCTCTTGTTTTACACCACCAGGCTTTACACTTGGGTTGTTGAGGTAAAAAATTAAGTTATTAATATCAGAAGCGAGTTTAAGTTTTTGATTTTCTTTAGCAATTTCATTCTCAGTGTAAAGACGATCTATAACGGTTTCTTTTTTTGCTCCTTTTAACTCAATGATAATTTTTTCGAGCTTTTTCGTCATTGCCAATGAATTTTCAACGGTTTAAAAACTATACTAATTTAAAAAAGAAAATGCATAATCTAGTCCTCAATTAAAACAGGAGTGTCAATCTTGATGTTATAGTTTTCGGAGGTAAGTGGTTTTGTTGATTTGAATTCAATACTAAGCTTATTACTTGTAAGGGTGTAGCAGAATTCATTACCCAGAAATTGAGTTTTAGAAATAGAGAATTCATTTCCTTGAGAGAGTTGTATATTTCCGTATGGAACCCAATAAACGCTATCGGGATTTAATTTTTCGCTGCAGTAATTAGTAATTTGTGAACCCTTCAATAAATTAATCAATCCTAAAAGCTGTGCGGCGTATAATGATGGTGGAGAGCTTACAAGTTTTTCAGGAGATTCTTTCTTTAAAAGTTTGCCATTATGAATGATAATGATCTGATCTGCAAAAGTAAGGGCGTCTTTGGAATCATGTGTAACAAACAATAAGCCAATACCCAATTGATCTACAACTGTTTTTAAAATATCTTTAAACTCCGCTTTAGAAATGTTGTCCAAATTACTAAAGGGTTCATCTAACAACAAAAGAGGAGGTTCTTCAATAATAGCCTTAGCTAATGCAACCTTTTGTTTTTGTCCACCGGAAAGCTCTTTAGCGTACTTACTTTTGATGCTGTCAAGTTTGCAAAGTTTGATTAGTTCCTCCGTTTTTGAGTGTTGGTAAGACTTTTTGTATTGGATTAAATGGTGTTTAATGTTGTCATAAACAGTTAATCCAGGTTCTAATTGAAAATCTTGGTAAACAATTGCAACATCTGGAGTACCAGGTACTAATTTTTCAGATTTATTAAAAACTCTAACACCTTGATAGTAAATTTCCCCTTCATCGCGATCCATAAATCCTTTGATGGCTTTTAAGAGAGAGGTTTTTCTACAACCACTTTCACCTAAAATGCAAAGAATCTCTCCTTTTCTCATTTCGAATGAAAGAGATTTGATAACTTTTAGATTTTCATACGAAAGCGATAAGTTTTCAATCTTTAATAACATACTTCTAATTTAAAAAAAGCCATCAAGCTGAACTTGATGGCTCAATTGTTATTATTGATTGGGTTATTTTAATTCAAACCCTGATCTATTTGCAACTTCTCCATCAATTAAAATTTCGGCTGTGTATATTCCTTCTTCAAGTTCTGCTTCATCTGTAATATAATCGAGGGTGATGTCTTGAGCAGCTCCGGTATAGGTAAATGTTTTGTGCGCTGCATAGTTTTTAGAACCATTTGCTTGAACTTCAGAATCTTCTCCATCTTTATTCAGCGTTCCAACCGTACTTCCATTCGCACTAACTATTTTGAGTGACACCGCTTTTTCACCAGGCTCAGTGATTTCGTTTGCCATAATAGTGAATTTAACCTCTACCTTGTTTGTTCTTCTTGCAAGAGAAGTCTTTTTCCACGGTTTATTTTTGCTATTCCTTTTTTTATAGGTATTAATCGTTGGCGATGGAACTTGTAATGTAGATGCAATGGCGACTTTTTCTGAAAGGTTCGTGTTTATTGTTTTCACAGAGTCTAAATTCTGCGCCAAAGCCGTATTTTTAGTTTCAAGTTTCTTATTTTTTAAGAGTAACTCATCCACCTTTGATTCGAGTTGCTTATTTAGTTTTCGAACCATTGCCAAGTTGGCTTTAAGTCGTCGGTTTAACTCCTCTTTGTTCATTCCGGACTTGATCAAAGAGTCATTTTCCAACTTTATCCTTTTAATTTCTGCCAGTTTTGATTGAATTTCTTCATCTTTTTCTGCAACATCTCCTTCTAATTTTTTAGCCAATGCTTTTGAATCTTCAAGTAGTTGATTAACTTCTGTGTGCTCCTCAGAAAGTTGACTGTATTGGTTTTCGTGTTGTTCTACTTTTGATGTATAGCTTTTTATTTGAAAGATGTTAAACACCAGTGACCCGGCTAGTAATACACTTAGAATGATTACAATACTTTTATTCTTTTTTGTTGCTGTTGATTCAGAGTTACTCATGTGCTTAAAATTAAATTCGATGCTAAAATTACAAAAAAATGTATGTTTTTATTTAGATAACCGTTCATACCCCTCAATTAGTATAAATTGATAAAAAAAATCTCGTTTATCCTATTTTAAAGTTTGTTAAACATAAATCAATTAGTTTTGTGGAATCAACTGCTTTAAAATGAGTTTTAAGAAAATTATATTTTTTTTCGGATTGGCATTGCCTTTATTTTCAATCGCCCAAAATTTTACAGTTTCAGGAACAGTCAAGGATGGTACGAATGGTGAAACAATGATAAGTGCCATGATTTACACCGAGGATGGTAAGTATGGTGCTGCTACCAATGTATATGGATATTATGCGCTACAGTTACCTAAGGGTGTTCACAAATTAATATACAATTTCAGTGGGTATACTACAGTGACCAAAGAAATCGATGTTCAACAGGATATGAAGATTAACATCGAACTTCAACCTCAAGCCGAAGAACTTGATGCTGTTGTTGTAACAGGAAAAAGAAATACAGATAATTTCAAGAAAATTGAAATGAGTACCGTTGAACTCGATGTAAAAAGTATCGAGAAGATTCCAGCGTTATTAGGGGAGGCGGATGTTGTAAAGTCAGTTCAATTAATGCCTGGTGTCTCTACAGTTGGAGAAGGAGCTACAGGCTTTAATGTTCGAGGCGGTGGAATTGATCAGAACCTAATATTATTAGATGAAGCTCCAGTATTCAATTCCTCTCACTTATTTGGTTTCTTTTCAGTGTTTAATCCAGATGCTGTAAAAAATGTAAAACTTATAAAAGGTGGGATTCCATCTCAATATGGTGGTAGATTATCATCGGTGTTAGATATTCGGATGAAGGAAGGGAATTCTAAAAAAGTTTCTGGTCAAGGTGGAATAGGCGCCTTATTTAGTCGTTTATCTGTTGAGGCTCCTTTGATTAAAGACAAAGCATCTTTTATAGTTGCAGGTAGAAGGTCTTATGCAGACATTTTAGCGAAACCTTTTCTACAAGAAGATTTTAAGGATGCTCAATTTTACTTTTATGATCTAACTGCTAAAGTGAATTATGATATTAATGAAAAAAATAACGTGTTCCTTTCAGGCTATTTTGGAAGAGATGTTTTTTCTCAAGGCTTTGGTTTCAATTGGGGTAACGCAACAGGTACGGCTCGATGGAATCATATTTTTAACGATAAATTATTTTTAAATACAACGGCTTACTATTCAAACTATGATTTTGAAATTGGTGTTGGCGATATCGAGAGTGGTGGATTCAAATGGCTTGGTAACATTAAAAATTACTCTGTGAAGCCTTCGTTAACATATTACTTAAATAATAACAATACTTTACAATTCGGTGGGCAATCAATTTTATATGAATTTCAACCAGGTAAAAGTGAATTTTATTCAGAAGGTCAAAAGTTTGACTTTTCACAAAAGGATAGATTTGGATTAGAAAATGCCCTTTATGTGGGTAACGAGCAAAAAGTAGGTGCTAATGTGGTTTTAAAATATGGATTTAGATACTCTCATTACGCTTATTTAGGTCCGAGTAAAGAATATATTTATGGTGACCGTCCAAGTGTGACAGAAAGTAGAGAGCTCTTAGAAATAAAAGATTACGAAAATGGTGAAGCGATAGCTAATTACTTCAATCCAGAGCCGCGATTTGCTGCTAAAATTGATGTAGATAGTGTTTCCTCAGTTAAAATGAGTTACAACAGGATGGCTCAATATATTCATCTTATGAGTAATACAGCAGCAGCAACGCCTTTGGATTTTTATTCACCAACTACGAACAATGTTAAACCTCAACTCGCGGATCAAGTGGCAATAGGTTATTTTAGAAATTTTGGTAAGCAATTAAATTGGGAAACATCTATTGAAACCTATTATAAAAAGTTATACAATCAAATAGGGTATATTCCTACAGCGGAACTTCAATTAAATGATTTGTATGAGGCTGATTTATATAGAGGAGAGGGTAGAGCATATGGAGCTGAGTTTCTACTTCGAAAAAATTCTGGAAAGTTAACAGGGTGGTGGAGTTTTACTGTTTCCAAGACCCAAATTAAAGTTCCTGAAGTGAATAATAATGAATTTTACAATGCGCGTTTTGATAAGCCTGTTGTAAGTAACTTGGTGTTAAATTATGAATTTAATAAACGCTATGAGGCGAGTGCTAATTTTGTGTATAATACCGGAGCTCCATTTACAACATCATCAATTAATTATGCGATTCAAGGAGTAAGTGTTTCCCACAACCCAGCCAATGTGAGAAATAATTCAAGAGTTCCAGACTATCATCGTTTGGATATCTCGTTTACAATTCATGGTAAGAAGGAAAAAATCAAAAAAATTAAAGATCAAAACGGAGCCAAGAAAGAGAAAACAGTAAAGAAAATTTGGCATGGTGACTGGGTGTTTAGTGCTTATAATGTTTATGCACGTCGAAATGCTTTCACTGTTTATTTCCAAAGTGAATCAAATGAAGCTCCTCAGGCGATCAAATACTCTATTGTAGGGACAGTTATTCCATCAGTAACGTATAATTTTAAATTTTAAGAAAATGAAAAACATCATCTATATTTTAGCAACAATTTTGCTTTTTAGTTCGTGTGAAGACCCAATTTCTGTTGAGGTAAACAGTGGAGAGCTTCAACTATCTGTTGATGCTTTTATTAATAGTCTAGATAAATCCCAAACGATTAAGTTATTATCGACTAAACAGTTTTTTGATGAGGTGACTCAGGAGCCTTTTAGAGCAGATTCTGTTTATGTTACAGATGACATTGGAAATAAGTATATTTTTTCTGACGATATAGGAAATGGAGAATATATATGGGAAGATTCTGTTCTTGTTCACGAAGGAAGATCTTACGAATTAACAATTAAAGCAGGTGATGTGATCTATTCCGCTCAGGAAAATACTTATCCTGTTCCAATAATTGATAGTTTAAATTGGGAGTATGCACCTGCAACAATAGGAACAGGTGGAGTTGGAGGATATTTGGTTGAGTTAGTTGCTCGAGATTTACCTGGTCAAGCAGACTACTATTGGATTAGATTTAAGAAGAATGGAGTATATGATTTACGGAAAGAAGCCTTGAATCTCTCTGTTGATGGCTCTTTTAGTGCGGAATCACAAGGAGATGGACAATTATTTATACCCCCTATTTCTACTTTTCCAATGTTCAATGATGAAGATACTTTAACTATTGGTGATCAAGCTACCTATGAAATTTGGTCAATATCTGAGAGAACAAATGGATTCTGGGCAGAGGTACTTAATCAAGCCATACAAGGAGGAGGTATAGGTGCTTTGTTTGCTACTCCTATAGCAAATGTGAAGACGAATATTAAGAGTTCAAGTAAGACCACTTCTAATCAGGCAGTGGGGTGGTTCTCTGTTTCTCTGGTAAGTGATAAAACGATCACAATATATAAAAAAGAGGGAGAATCGCTATCATTCTCAACGCTTTAATACAGTTTAGAAACGCCCGATTAATCTAAAATTAACAAGTCTTGGTGTTAAGAAATTTGGTACTGCATATTCTTGATCATTTATATCAGAAACCCAAAGGTGACTAATTGTGTTAGAGATATCTAACAAATTAAAGACTTCCATTCTAATTCCGAAACTTTCGAAATTTTTTAAGGGGTGGTTCGCTGGCATTTTTACTTTTCCATCCCTTTTATAAAGTTGACCGTTTTCAACAACTTGATAAGTGAAACCAATGTCAACTCGTCTATAGTCTGACATTCGCTCAGTATTTCGCCCTTCAGCTGATCCTGGGGGGCCAAAGGGCTGTCCAGAGGCATAAATAAGATTTAAATGTGCTTTTAACTGCTGAAACCTTGGCATTTCGTCTTGGAAGAAAATCTTAACTGATACTCTTTGATCAGTCACTCTTGGCATGAAGCCTCGAGTAAAGCTGATTGAATCGTCAATGGTTTGGTCCAATGTAAAACCTTTTCGAATTTGTTCGTTATTGGCATTGTAATATCGATAATATAAATCATCCTTTAAATCCTCCTCTGTTTTCATATAGCTTATGCTCATCCAAGATTCTAAGCCTTTTACAAATTCTCCATTTATTCTTGTTTCAATCCCATACGCATAAGCTTTTGCATTATTTTCTCCTGAATACCTAATTCTAACATTTTCTATATCAAACGCAATGATATCATCCATATCTTTATAATAGGCATTTGTTCTCCATGTGAATGGTCGCCCCCATCTTCTAAAATCATAATCTATACCCGCAACATAGTGTATGGATTTTTGAGCTTTAATATTTGTTGCGATTTCGCCGTTATAATTTCTTAGTTCTCGATAAAAAGGTGGTTGATAGTAATACCCCCAAGCTAAACGATAACTGAAATTGGATGAATCTTTATATTCTTTTCCTGTGGAATCTCTTTTAAAGGGAGATGGTGAGTAAATGAGAGAGGCCCTTGGTGAAATGACAGTTTGATTATTGTAATCCCAATAATTTGCTCTAAGTCCGGTATTTAAGTTTAATTGACTTTTCCCCTTTTTTTGAAGTAAATTCCAATTGTTTTGTATGTAGCCTGTCAGTCTATTTGAACTTATGCTATTTTCGGATAATAGATATTCAGAGAACTTTAATTCATTACTATGAATAAAAGGAACACTGTATCCTGCTGAATCTTGATTTTTCCATTCTAACAGTTCGTCCTGAACTTCTTCATGTTGAAATTTAGCCCCCCATAAAAAGATACCTTTTTTCCAGATAGATTTTCCTGAATGTTCAATATTGTAAATTAACGCATTTAAGAAGTTTCGAGAATGATCCAAAAAAGAACCATTACCAAGTAAAGCGGCTTCTTTACCAAAATCATCTTCACCAAAATTTGTTTCCAATTCATTCAGTCGATATGCTCCCTCTATATCAAATGTTTCTTCCTCACTGGTGTTAAATATACTTGTTGTAAGTTTTACTATTAAAGAGTCATTTCCATAAGGTTTAAATTCTGTTGATAGTGCTCCGAAATTAGTTTGAAATCTACTAATCTCTTGACCGTTAAAGTTAACAGTTAACTGAAAAGCTTGATTGATTCCGCCAAAACGAGTTGTTCTTGTTTGAGGAACCATTCTAAATTGATTTAAACTGGCATTCCCTAAAAAGGAAAAGGTCCATTTGGGACTGAAGTTATAGGTAATATAGGATTGATAATCGAAAAATAAAGGACGATAATCTGCTTGAGTTTCTAGAGAACCAAGGAGGTATGAATTTGATTTATATCTTCCACTCATTATATAGGATAATTTTTTATGCTTGTTGCCAAACGTGGCATTAGCACCTAGCATACTCATATTAAAAGCACCCATAATTGTATCTGGCGATAAATAATTAATATCCAAAACAGAGGAAAGTTTATCTCCATATTTGGCATCAAAACCTCCAGCAGAAAAAGTAATGTCTGCAACCATATCACTGTTCACAAAACTAAGGCCCTCTTGTTGGCCAGCTCTAACCAGAAAAGGGCGATAAACTTGAATACCATTCACATAAATTAGGTTTTCATCAAAACTTCCTCCTCTCACAGAGTAGGAGGAAGAAAGCTCATTATTACTCGTTACACCTTCCATTGTTTTTATTACATCGCTAATATTTCCACTGGGCGTGATTACATTTTTTGCAGCTTTTGTATTGATTTTGATTGTAGTGGATTTTTTTTCTGTTTTTTCAATAACAACAGCGTCCATATCAATATTTTCAAGTGAAAGTTGAATAGAGAGGTTGTAAATCTCTCCAGGTGATAATTGGATTTCTTTACCCGTTGATTGATAACCAAGAAGATTAAACGTGACGTATAAGGTGCTATCACTAGGGACTTTAATCATGTAATTTCCTGCACTGTCTGAGATCGACGAATAGTTTACAGGATAGACTTTAATTTCAACATTTTGTAAAGGAAGATTACGCGAATTAATAATTTTTCCCTTGATCAATGCGTTAGGTTGCGCAAGTATAATTACAGGTAGCAAAAAGAATATGAAGCTAAGAAGCCATTGACGCATGGCGCAAATTTAATGATTTATTTACGGTTAATTTGTCCAAAAATTAAACGTGCAATGCAATATAAAATTGTTTTAAAACAATATTTAGATTTGATTTTAAGTTAATGATTTAAACCTTATATTAACGATAGTAAGCCATTTTAAATGGCACAGATTTAGCAGGTTTAAAGCATGAGGAAAGGAATAAAGTTCATATTACTTATTTTTTCTATTTTGTTGATCACACCGATTGGCCTAGCTCAAGCTACTCGTTATGAAATTATACAGGGAGATACTGTGCCTGTGATTGATCTTCCTGCCGTTGTAATAATACCAGGTATAAAAGAGCTGCCAAAGTTTAAATCAAAAAGAGAATCAATAAAATATAATCGATTAACGCGCTATGTCAAGAAAGTATATCCTTATGCACAATTGGCTTCTCAAAAATTAAAAGAATGCGAAGCTGAAATTAATAGAGACCCTGAGTCAAAAAAACGAGCAATGAAAAAAGTGGAAAGGGAATTGAGAAAGCGATATGGATCTGCGCTAAAAAAATTAACAGTCACTCAAGGTAAGCTTTTGCTCTTATTAATTGATCGTCAAACCGGTTTTACAACCTTTGAATTGGTTCAAGAATTGAGAGGTAGTTTTAATGCGACAATGTATCAGGGACTTGCTGTTCTATTTGGTCATTCTTTGAAGTTAAATTACGAAGGCCATGGAAAGCATTGGATGATAGAAGATATAGTTCGAAAAATCGAATATGGAATAATTTAATATGGTAAAACTTAATGAATGTCCAAGAGACGCCATGCAAGGCATACAAGAATTTATTCCTACTGCCTTAAAAGTAGAGTATATTAACGCGCTGTTAAAAGTTGGCTTTGACCTAATTGACTTTGGTAGTTTTGTCTCTCCAAAAGCGATACCTCAATTAAAAGATTCTGCAAGTGTGTTATCCAAACTTGATTTAACCTCTAAATCTTCTAAGCTTTTAGCAATTGTGGCGAATCAACGTGGAGCAGAGAATGCATCGGAATATGAACAGATTGATCTTTTAGGATTTCCATTTTCTGTTTCAGAGCAATTTCAATTGAGAAATACGAAATCAACACGAAAACAATCTTTAAATACTATTCAAAGGTTATTGGATATTACTCATCAATCAAATAAAAAATTAAGAGTTTATCTTTCAATGGGTTTTGGTAATCCATACAATGAAGAGTATTCTCCTCAAATTGTGTTAGATTGGGCAGGGGAATTGGTTAAATTAGGTGTTGAAGAACTTGCGCTGTCTGATACAATAGGATCATCGCATCCTAAAAACATAACTCCTTTGTTTGATTTAATGATTAACGCTTTGCCCACCACTGAGATTAGTGCTCATTTTCATTCTTCTCCACATACATGGAAAGAAAAAGTAGCGTCAGCGTTTCAGGCTGGATGTCAAAGTTTTGATGCTGCTATAGGAGGTCGAGGAGGGTGTCCAATGGCAACTGATCAGCTAACAGGAAATTTAGCTATGGAAAATCTCGTGGAGTTTTTTCAAAAAGAAACCAAAATTGAAATTAATAATAATGCTTTAAATGAGGCAGTGGATTTATCTGCAAAAGTGTTTAACACTTATTTTTAATTCAGTATCATATGGATTTAGAATTACGCTATTATTTTTTAAATCCAATTATACCAACACCACATCCATTTCCAGCTGTAAACTCATATTTTAAATAATATACTCCAGTCGCTGTGCATGGATAGGTTACAGATGGGTAGTATTTGCTTCTGATAAAATTACTCATTACCCTCTTCTTGTTTCGATCGTATAGCGTGACTTTTAATGCCCCTTCTCCAATGTTGCAAGCGGTTAACATGTATGTTGAGCCCTTACTGAAAACAGATTTATATTCTATTTTACTTTCGTCATCAATGGTAATTAGATTCGCTTTTAAAAATTTATATCCGTCAATGACTTCTGCACATTCGTCAAGGAAGTCTTCGTCCTCACAATCTTCGATATCTTCAATATCTACAAAGGATGTAAGGAATAAGAAAAAGATTGGAAAGGATAACAAGGATAAATATTTAATTGTTTTCATAATGGGATGTGCTTTTAGTTAATTAATAATATCTTCTCTAAGACTTTCTAGTGTTTGAGTGATACGCTCTATTTGTTGTGGTGTTATTTTAACAAAACTTTTTTCGCCTTCAATTTTTTTCATAACCCCAGGAGCTACTTCAATTTCCGTATTTTCTTGAATGTATTCTATTTCAACCTCATCATAAACTGTTTTTAGTTCATCGAACCCTTTAATTATCGATCTAAAATTTCGCTCTTTTCTAAAGGCGTCAATTATAATCATGATTTCATTAATGGCAACTTTCTGCTCACCAATAGTCTCCATTAATTTATCGTTTGGGTCAGTTTTGTAAACAGAGGATACTAAGTAAACACCTTCAATCCAACCTCCTATTAAAAGTTGAGCACCAACATTTGCTCTGTTTTGTTTTTCTAAATAATTACTCATTTGCTCAAAACCTCTTTGAGATATATAAACTAAGGAGTCCATATTATTTTCGTTTTCTCGCATTCGTGTGATCGTTTTTTTGTCAAAAAATTGACCTATTTTAAGATCAGCAGCTAATTGCCTGACGGCTTTTAGGTATTTGAATGAGGTGCTTTTTTCACCATAAATATTTGTGTATCCAAGATCCGCCCCATAAATTCCTAAATTAAGCGCTTGTTTGTCAGAGGTTGTGTATTTAGATTTTTTATCAGGTGAATGAAGTATTCGTTCCGAAAAAGGAATACCCATTTTTTTGATTAGGTCGGAGGTTTCTAATGGAGAAGGGATTGATTTAATAATCCCAAACATAGTTTCATGGTCAATTAATGTTTTCTCTTGATTTGTTTGTTGTGTTGTTTTAGATCTAACTTTTTCTCGTGATCTTCTTTTGTTTTTCTGTTCACCACAACCGATAAGAAGTAATCCAGTTAACGTAATGGTTAGAAAAGTTTTAATCATAGTAAGAGTTTTTCAAGATTATTTACGCTGCAAAACAAATTTGGTTATAGGGGCCTTAAAATGGGATTGAGTAATAAGTTTTCACGTTAACTATGTCGTTTTTATCGATAAATAAGTGAGTTGTTAATTCAGTGTTTTGAAATCGTCTCAAGAACACGTTCTTTCAATCGAATTACTGAAGTGAAGATCATGAAGTAATTACGGTTAATTACGTATATTTTTGTATCTTGTGAACGCTATTTTACAGAATATGGACATTAAAAAAGTTCTTTTGGTGGATGACCACCAGCTAATAAGAATGGGGATTCATGCCCTTTTAAGTACAGAAGAAGACATTAACGTAATCGGTGAGGTTCATTCAGCCTTAGATGTTTTAAATGCAATTGATGATGGGGAACCTGATGTTGTTCTGATGGATATTTCCTTAGAAGATGGAGATGGTATAACATTAACCAAAGAAATTTGTAAGAAATATAAAAATGTTAATGTGATCATATTGTCTATGCACGTGAAGGAAGATTACATTCAACGCAGTCTTCAGGCTGGAGCATCGGGATATATTCTTAAAGACTCACCAAAAGAAGAATTATTGAGAGCCATAAATGAAGTTTTTAATGGTGGCAAGTATTTTGCTTCTGAAGTGAGTCAATTGATGGTGAGTAGTTATGTCACGAAGGCGGGTGATTTAACAAGTAAAAAAACAAAAAAGTCAGGTTTAACGAATCGGGAAGTTGAGATAATTCGATTGCTTTCTGACGGATTGAGTAATCAAAAAATTGCTTTGCAACTTGGTATTTCGCACCGAACAGTTGATACCCATCGGACAAACATTATGCAAAAAGTAAAGGTTAAAAATGTTGCAGAACTTGTGAAGTATGCAATAGTTCATAAACTTATTGAAATATAAGTATTACACGGTTCATTCCTTTGATTTGAAAAAAGGCGCAATGAAAAGAATCTTTCTTGTTTTTTTGGTTTTCACTTTTTTAACCTCAGCAGATATTGAGGTCTCAGATGTGACGTATAAATCGAGGCTTTCCTTCAAAAATGAGCAGTATGTATTAAACGGTGCGGGGGTAAGAGGGAAATTCTTTTTTGATCTCTACACAATAGGACTTTACTTAAAAGAGAAATCTACAGACGGTAATTTAATTCTAAACTCTATTTCTAAAAAGCTTATTAAAATAACGGTTGTAAGTAGCTTAATTACCGCTGATCGTTTTAGTAATGGTATGGATGATGGTTTTGAGAAATCTACCAATGGAAATACTGATTCTATTGCTAGAGAGATCGCTGAGTTGAAAAAAGGTTTCGGGAAAGATTTTAATGTAGGGGATAAATTCACACTGTTTTTTGACTCCGATGGCTCAACAACTATTTTTAAAGAAACCAATCTTCAAGTCAAAATCCCACCAAGCTATGCTTTTCAAAAAGCCTTATTAGGAATGTGGATTGGTGAAGATCCTGTTGTTGGTGATCTAAAAGAGGAATTGTTAGGAGTAGATAAATAATATAGATTGTAAGAAGATCGTGTAAAGCGTTCTTTTTTAGTTATATTCATTTTTTGTTTCATACAATATTTGATTTCAACAAATTGATAATATATGAGGATTTTCATAATTAACCTTCACGGATTAGTCAAAGGAAGTGGACTCGAAATAGGAAGAGATGCCGATAATGGTGGTCAAACTAAGTATGTTTTTGAGTTGGCTGAATATTTATCACAACATGATGATGTGACACATGTTCATTTGTTTACCCGAAAAATAAAAGATCCGGAAGTCTCTCGAGAATATGGAGCGACCATTGAAGAAATCAATCCTAAATTTGATATCAGGCGAATTGAGTTTGGTGGTTTTGATTATAAGATGAAAGAGGAGTTGTGGGTGCATTTAGATGAATTTGTAGAAAATACCCTTAAACACATTGATGAATATGATATTTCTCCTGATTGGATTCATTCTCATTACGGTGATGCAGGTTATGCTGCCGCAAGATTATCTGTTCGATTGAATATTCCGTTTGCCCATACAGGACACTCATTGGGATTGGCTAAGAAACAAAAAATGTTGGCAGCAGGAATGACCGAGGAGGAAGCGGAGAATAAATTTAAGTTTACACAAAGGATTAGTGCGGAGGAGAATGCGCTCGCTCTAAGTGAATTTATTGTAACATCAACCTATCTGGAGATTGCAGATTGGGAACATTATAATAATTATGATAAAGCTCAATTTCATGTTCAACCACCAGGAATAGACGTTGCAAAGTTTTCACCGTATTACATTAAGGCATTTAAAGATGACGAAGACTATTTGCAACTTCAAAGAAGATATTGGGTGGGGCAAAATATTGAGAAGTTTCTAACGAATCCTAATAAGCCAGTTATTCTTGCTCTTTCAAGGCCGGATCGACGAAAAAATTTACATTTTTTGATTGAGGCTTATGGGGAGGATAAAGAGTTACAAGCATTAGCCAATTTGGCCATCTTTGCGGGTATTAGAAAAGATATTAATACTATGCCAAATCAAGAAAAAGAGGTGCTTACTGAGCTGCTTTTACTTATGGATAAGTATGATTTATATGGTAAAATGGCTATCCCAAAAAGGCACGATATTGAAAATGAGGTTGCGCTTATTTACCAATACTGCGCAGACAAGAGAGGCGTTTTTGCAAATATTTGTTTACATGAAAATTTTGGGTTAACAACTATAGAAGCTGGTGGTACTGGACTTCCGGTGGTGATTACAAAAAATGGAGGGCCATCTGAAATTGTTCCTCGAATGAAAAATGGACTATTGGTTGACCCGATGGACAAGGCCGATATAACTAGAAGTATCAAAAAAATTCTGGCAAATGAGGAAAAATGGAGACGATTTAGTGATAATGGAATCATCAATACAAAGAAGCATTATAGTTGGGATGCTCATATTGAGGTTTATATTAGCTGGGTTCAAGAAAGTATAAGTCGCTCCGAACCAAAAACAGCAAAAGAACTCAATGCGCCAAAGGAACACATCAAGCATTTGAAAGAGAGTAAAAGTTTAATTATTACAGATATTGATGGGACGTTAATTGCTCCTGAACATGGTGATCCAGGGATTGATGATTTGAAATCATATTTACAAAATCGTCCAAAAGGAATAAGTTTTGCCTTGTCTTCGGGTAGGAATTTTGATCTAGTAAAAGAAGTGGTTGATGATTATAAGTTAGATGTTGATTTTATTGTATGTTCTGTAGGTACCCAAATATACTATGATACGGATCTTAATAGTAAAGATGAGGATTGGAGTGCATACTTGGATTTTAAGTGGGATAGGGAGAAAATTGTAAAAGCACTAAAGCCTTTAAAATGGCTTGAGCTACAAGAGGAAAATGCTCAAAATAAACACAAGATATCCTATTATTGCGATCCGGAAAAATATAATGAAGAGCGTATAAAAAACCGTCTTGGAAATGACTGGTATCACATTAATGTGATTTCTTCTCACAATCGATTTGTTGATATTCTTCCAAAAAGAGCCTCTAAGGGAAATGCAATCTTGTATCTTTGTCATAAATGGGGACTACAGCTAAATAAAGTTTATGCATGTGGTGATTCAGGGAATGATATGGATATGTTTCGAGAACCAATTAATGGGATTGTTGTTGGGAATGCATCAGAAGAATTGAGTCACTTAAGAACAAGAAAAAAGTTGTATGTAGCCAAAGAATTTGCGGCAGCTGGAATATTAGAAGGCTTGGAGCATTTTAAATTAAAGTAAACTATGTATACCGGGAGTGGATTTACCGATTGGGAGATCGGAGATGTTGAGGTTCATGTTCATGATGGCTTGTACCATCTTTTTCATTTAATTATTCCTAATCATGATTATATAGCCCATGCTGTGTCTGAAGATGGAATTTCATGGAGCAGGGTAAAGAATGCCTTGTTTGTTGGTGATCCAGGCGAGTGGGATGATGATATGCTTTGGACAATGGATGTTGTGGATTGCGAAGATGGATCATTTGAGATGTTTTACACTGGACTACAGTTGGAAGATCGAGGTGTTAATCAAAAAGTTGGAAGAGCTGTATCAAAAGATTTAATGACTTGGAAAAAAACACATACAACTGAACTTCCTATAGAGTCATTAGGTCCTTATTATGAAAGTTTAGAAAATAATCCAAGAACTTGGTTGAGTTTTAGAGATCCTTTTTTGTATAAACATGGGAATAAAGATTACTTGTTGATTTGTGGTAGAGCTAGCGCAGGACCTGTGTACCGAAGAGGATGTGTTGCAACATACGAAAGAAGAGAGAACGAGTTTTTGCCCGTGAAACCTCTTGTTTTCCCTCTGGCATATGATGATATAGAATGCCCTTGTTTAATAGAGTTACAAGGAAGGTTTTTTTTAATAGGGTCAATACGAGAAGACATAAAAGTGCGCTACTGGTATGCTGACTCTTTTGATGGTGAATATCAGTCCTTTCATCAAGATGTTTTGATGCCACAAGGGAATTATGCTGCAAGAGTTGTTAAGGATGGAACACATAACTTAGTATATGGATTTTATTTTTTGGATCGACAGGTAAATTCTAAAAGAGTATTACCACCGCCAAAGGAATTAGCAGTTAATGAGGACGGTAAGCTCTATTTAAAGTCGTTTTATAAATGGCAAGAAAAAATTATTAAAACCTACACGCAGGCTGCTTTCCCCAAAGTAGAGAGGATGTATAATAATCCAACATCAAAATTTGATGATATTAATGGAAAGTGGTGGATGACATCTCGTTCGGGGTATGAACTGTTTACTTTTGAACGAATTTCAGAAGCTTATATTTGGGAAGGTACAATAACGATGGAAGGCATGGGGAAGTGTGGTTTGCTTCTTGCCGAAGGAGATGATGGGAGTGGTTATTATATTTCATTAGATTTTAAAAGCGGTTATGTGCAAATAAGGGCATGGGGATTTAATCCAAATGACCCACAAAATAATTTTGTATTCAAAAATCTTCAAACTAATCAGTTTATTGCCAACAGCAATTATGCCCTTGATTTTAAATTAATTCGATATGGGCATTATATCGAATTATCAATTGATAATATAGTTAAGCTAACACTGATTGATTACAAGTATTCTGAATCGAGAATAGGATTTTACTCCGCCTCTTCTATAATCACGTTGTCAAACTCTAGGTATAGCATACTTGAAGATCCAATTATGGAATATGGAACACAAGAGAGTAAAATCGATTAAGTTTGATGAAGTAAATTTTTACTCTAAACTAATCAAGGATTATTTATCAGGCGATTTAAAAGAAAAAGGATTAGTTGATTGGGATTATTCTCTTGAACAGTTAGCAAAGAATAAGTCTCGAAATTATAGTTCGGAAACACGAAAATTGGTTCATGCTGCCTTAATTAATCAATATAATGGTTTTGATCTTTCAATTAAAGAAAAGGAACATCTTGAGCAGTTTTCTAAGGAGGAATGTTATTCAATAACCACAGGTCATCAACTAATGCTTATTGGTGGCCCCATGTTTTTCTATACAAAAATTATGGATGTGGTAAACCTTTGTAAAGAGATTTCTACTTCAGATCAGCCGGTAGTTCCAATTTTTTGGATGGCATCAGAAGATCATGATTATGAAGAGATTTCAAAGGTTCATCTTTTTGGTAAAACATTATCTTGCGAAGGAGACAATAAAGGTCCTGTAGGTAGAATTCCAAAGGAGTATTTCTCCGAATTTTTGAATACTGTAAATGATGTTTTAGGTGATGGTGAGCAATTTGCCGAAATTAAGTCTATAATTAACGACTCGTTTAACAATGGATCCAATTTGTCTCAAATAACACGGATTTTCGTTCGTGAATTATTCAAAGATGAAGGATTACTAATTATTGATGGAGACGATCCTGAATTAAAAGGACTTTTTAGAGAAGCTTTTGAAAAGGAGCTTACAGAGAATTGCTCACACGAATCAAGCAAGAGTCATATTGAAAAGCTTGGGGTTGAATATAAAATTCAAGTAAAACCTAGAGATATAAATCTCTTCTTTATTGAGGATGAGGTAAGGAAGAGGATTGTAAATACAAATTCTGGTTTTTCGACTCCAGATGCAATTCATAATTGGACTGACATAGAAATAGTTAATTTAATAGCTAGTTCTCCAGAGAGAATTAGTCCTAATGTTATTCTAAGACCTGTATATCAGGAAGTATTGTTACCTAATTTGGCTTATATAGGTGGTGCAGGAGAAATAGCTTACTGGTTAGAGCTTAAACCTGTATTCAAAGCTTTTAATGTTGATTTTCCTTTACCTATAGTTAGGAATCCATATTTTATTATTCCAGAGAAAAGTTACACTTGGCTGGAGGAGCAAGGGGTGGAGGTAGAGAGGTTATTTGAAGATATAGATTTGTTAGTGAATAAAATGACGAAAGAAATTTCAAGTGATGAAATATCTTTTGATCTAGAATATTCTCAACTCAAGTCTTTTTATGAAGCTCTGAAAAATAAAGGACTAAAGGTAAACCCTCAATTGGAAAAAGTTGTTTTTGGAGAAGAGAAAAGAGCGATCTCTGCGCTACAAAACGTGGAGAAAAGGTTTTTGAAAGCTGAGAAACAAAAACATGAAGGTCATCTTAATAAGCTTAAAGTGATTCATGCTAAATTATTTCCCAATGGGAAACCCATGGAAAGAGTAGATTCCTTTATTCCGCTGCTAATTGATAAGAAGTTTGACTTTAAAAAAAGCCTCAAACAGACAGGATCAGTTTTTAATAAAAGGATTTACTTTTTAATAAAATAAAAGAGTGTGTTCTTGCCTTTTTTAAGTTTCCTTTATAAAGGATCAAATAATAATAAATTATAGAATACACTTTATTCCAAGGGCAAAATCATTAAAAAAGGGAGCCTAAAAGACTCCCTTTGAATATTGAATTATGGAATATTTATTTCTTTACGAAAGTAACAGTTCCAGCATTAGACTTTCCGGTCATTTTTGCAACGTATATTCCAATAGGAAGATTTGAGATATCCAATGAAGCTTGTGAGATACTATTTGTGAAATTATTGCTTGTGACAACCTGTCCGTTAATATTAACAATTTCAATATTTTTCACATCCTCAATACCAACAAAAGTTATTATAGTATTTGCAGGATTAGGATATACAGTTACATAATCTAAAGAATTAATTAATTCACCAGTTGATGTAATGGTACACGCAGGGAAGTTTTCAGTGCCGGTAGTTTTGGAGTTTGTTGGATCTGCTGAAAAATCAACTCCAGAAATAGTTACTGTTTGATCGTAAATATCGGTAATTCTGAATGATTTTGTCGCTTCATTCATTGAGACACCTGAACTTTCCCAGCCGTTATCGGTACCTCTTGTTAAAGAGAACCAAGAACCGTCTTGCTGAACTTCAACATTTTTGATTCTGTTTACATGATTGGACACAATAACTTTTGCGTACCATTGATTTGACCCTTCTACAATTAAATCAATTGGCGTACTCCACGGACATGAAACTTCCTTCCATGTAAAATCATCGATACCTACAGATTCATCTCCAATAACGGCATTAAATGCTGCGGGCGATAAGTCAATATCCCCGAATTTAGTATTGGTTCCAACTAATTTATTTCCATTAGCATCTCTATCCCAGCAGTCAGGGCATTCATCAACGATTTGTACTATTGCAGTACCAGCAGCACCAGTAGCCTCAACACACATCCCACAGTATTTAGCATCGTCATCTTCTTGTAATTTTCCGATATCTAGTGCACCATATTTAGATCCTACGATATCATCTCTTTGAAAAGAACATCTAACAAGTCCTGTATACAAATGGTGTTCAGTATCTTCTAAGTTTACATACCAAGTAGCTTTTCCTTCATCATTAACAGAGGTGCAAGATTCTCCACCGTTGTCACCACCGTTGTCACCACCATTGTCACCACCATTGTCACCGCCGTTGTCACCACCATTGTCACCGTCGTTGTCGCTTGAACCAGCGTCAGCACCAAAAAGAACTGATATTACTTCGAAAGTTACTCCTTGAGCATCTGAAGCATATCCTATAGATTCAATAGAGCTTTTTCCAGACCAAGAACTCCAAACAGTAGCGTCTATCTCATTAAGATCAAATGTAAAAGTTTCTTCTCCAGCTCCCGAAAATGTATGTTTACACGGAATGTTTCCATAAGAACCATCATTGATATCATAAGTTGATGAGCTGGGAGACCAATCTCCACCAGATCCTAACCATACATAGAAATCACCAGCACCACTTGCATTTACAGTTAAAGTAATTTTTGAGTTGCTAGACATATCTATGCCTTCTGTAGACTTTAAGTTTGAACATTGAGCCGATGCTCCCTCACCAACAACTGTAGGTAGGTCAAACCAAGCTGGAGAGGTGTTCCATGCACCACTTTCAGTAGTAGAAAGTGTAAAAGGTCCTGAGCTTGGCAGGTATATACCTGAGTTGTCAAAGTTTCCTCCATGTGTTCTAACTCCACCATTAGTACAACAGTTTAAATAGCAGTTAGAAGAAGCATCCGTGTTATTTAACGTGTACCCGTCTCCTGCCTGATTCATTTGAGCTGAAGCTGCTAAGGCTACAGTTCCCAATGCAGTTAAAAGTAGATTTTTAATCATTATAGTGTAAATTTAAATTCGACTCTAAAGTAAGTAAAATTGAGTCTAATACCGCATTATTTATTAAAAAATAAAAGGTTTGTAAAGTGAGTTTTTGAGGGTTTAATTTGTTGTTTGTCAGGTTGTTGGGTCCTTTATTGGACGTATGGGATCCCCAGCCTTATACCAGGGAACAAACAGTATTTTATTAAGCGAGTTACTTTGCTTCTTCAATCAACTGAACATTTGCTTCAGATACTTTTTTTGCAGAAAGTACATTTGGTGCGTTAAATAAATAGTCCTCACCAGAACCGGTCTTCGGGTAGGCCATAACATCTCTAATCGAATCTTTCTTCTCTAGAATCATTAAGAGTCTATCTAATCCCCACGCAATTCCTCCGTGTGGAGGAGCTCCGTATTGGAAAGCGTTATATACATTTCCAACTGAAGCCAGCATTTCTTCGTGGTTATATCCCATAATTTTAAATGTAGCTTCAAGGATGTCCCCTCGGTGGGCACGAACAGAGCCTCCGCCGATTTCGTAACCGTTAAGAATCAAGTCGTATTGTTGTGCCAGGATTTCTCCTGGGTTTTCAGCATTCATATGTTGTTCAACAAATTCTGGTTTAGGCATGGAGAATGGGTTATGTGAGAACGTCCACCCACCGTCTTCTTTTTCTTCAAACTGAGGAAAGTCAATGACCCAAGCGGGTTGCAATACGTTTTTAGGAATAAGGTTAAGCATTGCACCTAATTCTTGTCGAACCGCATCTAAAGCCTTGTTTGCTGTTCCAAAATCAGCAGCAGAGAAGAAGACGATGTCTCCTACATCTGCATCCATTGTTTTGATGATGCTGGCTGCAACATTCTCTCCTAGGAATTTTATTATTGGAGATTGTAAATCACGTTCATTTACAATGATATAGGCTAGTCCACCTAAACCATGACTTTGAGCAAGAGAGGTGAGTTTTTCTATAGCTCCTTTAGACATACGCTTGTTACCCATGTCTTCTTTAGTAACCTTAATTGCCTTAACAATTCCACCATTTTCTATTGGGTTTCTAAATACCTGGAATGATGTATCTGCAACAACTTCAGTGATGGTTTTCATTGGTAAGCCAAAACGTAAGTCTGGACGATCACACCCATATTTCTCCATTGCTTCAGCATAAGTGATCGTAATGAAGTCTTTTAATTGCCATTTAGATTTATCGTAAACCGTTTTGATAACTTTTACAAGCATATCACTGTTTAACTGGATGATTTCATCCATTGAAGCAAATGACATCTCTAAGTCCATCTGTGTAAATTCTGGCTGACGGTCACCCCTTGAGTCCTCATCACGGAAACAACGGGCAATCTGGAAGTATCTTTCAAAACTTCCAACCATTAGCATTTGTTTGTATTGCTGAGGTGCTTGAGGAAGTGTATAGAATTTCCCTTTATGTACCCTTGATGGAACGATGAACTCACGAGCTCCCTCGTCTGTACCACCCGATAGGATAGGGGTTTCAACTTCAATAAAGTTTTGTTCATCTAACATGTCACGGATTAACTTAATCACTCTGTGACGGTTGATGATGGCTTTCTTAGATGATTGATTTCTGTGGTCTAAGAATTTATATTCCATACGAACTGATTCGTTCGTTTTATCTGCTTTCTTAATCTCGAAAGGTAAGTTCTTCGAAACGTTTAATACATCAATGTGGCTTGCTACAAGTTCGATATTACCTGTCCTAGTATTAGGGTTAACATCATCCGCAGCTCTTTCGATAACCTGACCTTTAACCGCAATTACAGACTCGTCTTTCAGTCTTGCGATATCATCGATGTCTTTCACCTGATCACGCGTTACTCTTACTTGGAAAACCTCATTAGAAGCATCTCTAAGGTCAATAAAAACTAGCTCTCCGTGATCACGAATAGAAGCAATCCATCCACCAAGTGTTAACTCCTGGTTTAGGTTTTCATTAGAAACTTCAGGAATTCTATGTGTTCTGTAAGTATCCTTAACTATTCTTACATCCTGGTATTTAGAGGGCGTATCATCGTTAAGATCTCTTTTCTTGGCTTCTTTTGTTACTCCTTTTTGAGTATTCTCGCCCCCATTTTCGGTATGTACTGCTTCGCTAGAACAAGCTGCTAAAATTTTCTCACGAATAATCTTACCCGAAACCCCTTTTCCAGTCTTTGCCATTACCTGAGGAACTAAACGACCTGCTTGTCCTTGATTTCCTCCTGCGATAGCAGCAACGATTTCTGCATTTGCTTCAACTACTTCAGCAACCGCAGTATCAATTTGTTCTTCCGAAACAGTGTTGGCTTTAATGAATCCTTCGTAATCAAAACCAGCGTCAGTAAATAGTTTTTGGAAACCTTCCTTAACAATATTTACTGGGATTACGTTTTTAACAAATTCTTTAAGTAGAGAGTTGTAAGGCTTTAATTTTGAGAATTTTGAGTATTCTTCTGTTTTTACATTATTCATTAAAACAGTAGCTACTGCTTTAATGTCGTTAATCCCTTCGTTTAGCCCAATTACAACTCTTGAACGCTCTTTGTCACCAGAGAAGAACTTAGCATCTTGAGGCCTGACACCACCCGTAATTAATTCCTCTTCAACAACAGTTGGTAGCAATGAAACATCAACAGATGTTCTGGCTTTTAAATCAGAAACATCTAACCAAGGAATATCTGGTTCCTGTGAGAAGCGATAATCTGCAGCATCTTCCTTAGAACGCATGACACGAGTTACTTGAGCTTCCGCATCCCACTGAGCAGTTACCTGGTCGGGAGAAGGAACTCCATGCTCCTCAAAGTAATTCAATTGCTTTGTAACTGCTTCTGAAACCGCTTTAGACATAAAAGCGAAGGAGTTTAAGTTTTTAATCTCTGTACGCGGGTTTAAATCGTTAGTACCTTTTCTTCTTAATGAGATTGAAACATCCGAACGCATTTGGCCTTTTTCCATGTCGGCATCCGAAACACCTAGATGACGAACAATTTTTTGAATGTATTTTGCGTAAGTCTCCGCGTCTTCAACCCTATGCAAACAGGGTTCAGTAACGATTTCAACCAGGGGAGTACCACATCTGTTGTAATCCACTAAGGAGTATTTATCCGTGTGAACTAACTTACCAGCATCTTCTTCTAAGTGTGCGTGATGTAGTTCAACTGTAAAGTTACTTCCATCGTCTCTAAAACATTTTACGTAACCACCTTCAATAATTGGGTAGTCTAGTTGAGTTAACTGGAAATTCTTTGGTAAATCAGGGTATTGGTAGTGCTTTCGGTCCCATCTTACTAAATCTGGAATCTTAGCATTTAAACCAGCTCCAAGGATGATCGATTTCTCAACGGCAGCCTTGTTTAACTCAGGTAAAGTACCCATTTGCCCTGTACATACTGGACAGATGTTTTCATTAGGAGTAGTTGATTCTTCATTGTTACATGAACAAAACAATTTGGTTTTAGTATTTAATTGCACATGAGTTTCAACACCCATTACAATTTCGTATCCTAACTCTTCAATCTTTTTATCTAATGCAGTCATTCGTATCGAATGTTAAATTAAAGCGATTGTTCAATCGCGTATGCAAATCGTAATATTTCTTCGTCTTTTCCTTTGGCAGCTGTAATTTGAACATTATTTGGAACATTAAAAGGTGCTGATAAAGTGGGAAGACCTCCTAAACTAAATCCAACAGTATACATATCACTTAAGTACATTGCTAATGGATCTTTCATGGATTCTCCAATAGTTGGAGGTAACAGAGGTGAAGTAGGAGAAAGTATAAAGTCAATTTCTTCAAAATCTTTTGCAAATTTAGCTTCAATCCCTTTCCTTACCAGTAAGGCCTTCTTGTAAATCTCATCTGAGTAACCAACTGATAAAACCTGATTTCCAGCAATGATTCTCCTTTTAGTTTCCTCACTGAATCCTTCTCCTCTAGTGTCTAAATAAGTGGAGGCTAAATTATCTTTATCCATGGCTCTGTTACCGTATGCAATGCCATCAATTCTTGATAGATTACTCGCTGTTTCAGCTAAAGCAATGATGTAATAAGTTGCTGTAAGTGTATCACCATCAAAGAAATCCAATTCACTTACTTCTATTCCTTTAGATTGTAGCTGTTCAATTAATGTATTAAAACTAGCTTTAATAGAAGGCTCTAAAGATGGATGCTCGATGAACGATTTATACACTCCAATTTTAGTTCCTGGCTTAATTTCAGTTGAGAAAGAATCAACATCAATCGCATTGGAAACTACTGTTGTTTGGTCTTTTCCATCTTTCCCGCTCATTACGTTTAACGTAGTAGCGATATCTTTTACAGAGTTTGCAAAGGGGCCAACACAATCTGAAGAGGAAGTATAGGCCATAAGACCATATCTAGAAACCCTTCCGTAAGTTGGTTTTAAACCGAATACTTTGTTGTAACCAGCTGGTTGACGTATCGATCCTCCTGTGTCACCACCTACTGAGAAAATCGTATTTCCTTGGGCAACATTTACAGCAGAACCACCCGATGAGCCACCAGCTACCTTAGAATCATCGTGAGCGTTCTTGGTTGCTCCGAATATTGAATTTTCATTCGTAGATCCATGTCCAAATTGATCACAGTTTTCTTTACAAACAGGAATAGCTCCAGCATCAATCAATTTTTGAATTGCTGTTGCAGTGTAAGGAGATTTATAGTTCTTTAGGATGTTTGAACTTGCAGTGGAAATGGTTCCTTTCAACAAGTAAACATCTTTTACGCCAAAAGGAATTCCTTCTAAACCTGTTAACTTTTCACCAGCGGCTAACTTCTTATCATAATACTTTGCCTTTTTTAATGCTTGTTCAGCAAGAATAGTATTGTTGGCATTTTTAGTGGAGGCATTTAATGCTTCAATTTTTTCCTGCACCAACTGAACACAAGTGATTTCCCTGTTGTTTAGTTTATTTTGAATGTCTTGTATAGTAGACTGACTCATCTCTATTGAATTACTTTTGGTACAACTAAATATGTTCCTTGCTGAGCAGGGAAGTTTTCCATGATCAAAGCCTTTTCCTCTGGATCGCAATTATGAACTACATCCTCACGAAGATTATCGGATTTAACAATGTGGTCTTCAGCTCCTTCAGTATCAATGTCTTTGACATTTTTGATGGTCTCAAAGAAATCAGTGATTTTAGAGATGTTTACTTCGTCAGCTCTGATGTTTGATAGTTGTTGTAATTTGTCCATTTTCAGTCCTTTAGGATTGATTATTTTGCAATCTGCAAATTTCGTAAATCTTCCTGATTTAGCAAAGGTTTGTAGGGATATGTTTCGAGTTGTTTCTCCATAAAAAAGAAGATGAAAAAAAATGATTAACGATTAAACCTTTTTGAATATAATTTGTCAAACAAGCAAAAGAGATTAATTTTAATCTATAAAGAGGTCGTGCTGAAATTTGTTTACTGAGGAAGAAATAATTGAGAAAATCCAGGATAAGAAAACTGTAAATTACGGGTTTAACTTATTAATGGACAAGTATCAGGAGCAGGTATATTGGGTGATTCGACGGATGGTGATTGATCATGATGTAGCAGATGATATTGCACAGGATACCTTTGTGAAAGTTTGGAAAAATTTAAGTTCTTTTAAAGGTGATGCTAAACTTTCTACTTGGATTTACAGAATCGCAACAAATGAATCTTTAACATATTTAAGGAAAAAGAAGAGACGATTTTTTTTACCAATCGGTGATGTGGAACATGAATTAAGTTCATCTTTAGAAAGTGATCATTATTACAGTGGAGATGAAATTCAATTAAAGCTTCAAAAAGCTTTGCTAAAGTTACCGGAAAAACAACGATTGGTATTCAATATGAAGTATTTTGAGGAAATGAAGTTTAAAGATATAGCAGAAATACTGGATGTTTCTGTTGGAAGTTTAAAAGCTCAATATCATCATGCCGTGAAAAAAATTGAGAAATTTGTAAAAGATGATTAAACCTTTACACGAGAAGAACATCAAATAATTGAATGGATGATAAAAAAGACATAGAGGACGATGCAATTCGTGAATTCATAAAAAATTCATCGAAAAATAAGGACTTTAAAGTTCCTGATGGGTATTTTGATGGTTTTCAAAAGAATATTCATGCTCGAATATATAATAATCCAAAATCAAACCGGTGGAACCTTCCTCAGTTTAGGTGGTTTGCTACCGGTTTTGCTTGTATTGCAGTAACAGTGATTTTGGTATTTGATTTCAACAAAAATTTACCGTTGGCAGAATCAGAACTTTCACAAGAGGAGTTGTTGGCCTATTTTTCGGAAAACATTGATGAAATATCGGAGACGGAATTATTAGACGTTGTGACAGAACAAGATATAGGCGGTATTGTTTTAAACGATACGACCAAGACTATACCTCGGAAAAAAGAAGAAGATACCGAAAAACCACCTTCTCTAGAAGATTTTACAGATGAAGAGATCTTTGAATACATGTTGGATGAAGGTTATGGTACTGGTGAGTGGGATAATTTATAAATTAAAAAAGAATTAAGATGAAAAACAAAATAGCAATTATTGGATTATTGTTGATGTTCATAGGGTCGAGTGCATTATTCGCTCAAAATCAAAATGGCTTTGATCAGGATCAACGGGAGCAACGAAAAGCTCGAATGAGGGAAATGAAAAGAAATTTCATTAAGTCTGAACTTGAATTAACAGAAAAGGAAGAACGTCTTTTTTGGCCTATTTATGATAAGTATGAACAAAAAAGGCAAGAAATAAGAAAAGAGCATCGTTTAGATCGTCAAAAATATAGAGGGAAATCACCAAATGATTTAACGGATCAGGAAGCAGAAGACTTGATTACAAATGAGATGAATTTTCGTCAAAAGCGACTTGATTTAGATAAAGAATTTCAAAATGAGCTGCGTGATGTCCTTCCCGTTAAGAAGATTTTAATGCTTCATAAAGCAGAGCGGAAATTTAAAAAGCAGCTGCTTGATCGCATGAAAGGTAGGAGAGGGCAAAATAATCAAAATGGACCAAGAAGACGATCCGGTATGTAAACGGCGAAACACTCAATTTATATATTAGAATATTGAACCGATTTGAAAACTCTACATTGTTGCCTCTAGTTTGTTTTGGGCTGAAGTTCAAGGATTTTAATTGATCCTCTTTTAGTGCCTTTCCATAAGTAGAATGATGGATGTCCCTTTATACTAAATGGCTTATGGTTGTACCTTTCAACATCTTTTATAAGTGCATAAACTTTATGTTTGGGGAAATTTAAGTGCCCTGAAATTCTTAGTCCATTCTCGTTTTCTATTTGAGTAAAAGTGACCCATTTTGAGTTGGGGTTTAAACTGAGGTAACCATAGATTTTTATGGTTTGACAAGGGGCCTCAGCGTATTTAGATAAGATCCAATCCCTGTTGTATCGTTCTCTCCGGTTGGACATTTGTTAATGAATGATTTCTACTAAATAATCTTATTACTAATTTCTTGCACCAAATATAGAAGAGCCAATACGTACCATATTACTTCCCTCCTGTACAGCGATTGGATAGTCGCCACTCATTCCCATGCTTATTATATTAAAGTCTGAGGAATGATTGAAATAGGTTGTTTTCAATCGATTAAAAATTGTTTTTAAAGAAGCGAACTCTTGTTTAAGTTGTTCGTTGTTTGATACAAATGAGGCCATTCCCATAACACCTGAAATTTTAATATTTTCCAATGATTTGAAATCCTCTGACTCTAAAATTTCTATCGCTTCTTCGTAGTGTAATCCAAACTTAGTCGTTTCCTGTGCGATATAGAATTGTAAAAGAACACTGATTACTCGGTTGTTTTTCATAGCCTGTTTATTTATTTCTTTAATTAGTTTCAAGGATTCCACACCATGTATTAAAGAAATATAAGGAGCAATGTATTTAACCTTATTGGATTGCATGTGACCGATCATGTGCCACTCGATATCATTTGGTAAATTGGGCGCTTTTTCTTGTAATTCCTGAACTTTATTTTCTCCAAAAACTCGATGACCTGCGTCATAGGCAACTTGAATGTCCGCAATAGGTTTTGTTTTACTCACAGCTACAAGTGTTACATTTTTTGGTAACGAGCTTTTAATTTTATTTAGATTTAATGAAATTGATTCAGTCATGTTATAAAGTTAAAAAAATGTATAATTGGTAGTTCAATATTTGCCGATTTGATTAGCTATATTTGAAAGTCAAAAAATGATCTATTGAAAGTCCTTTTTTTAATACCATACCCATTGGGGACTGCGGCTAGTCAGCGCTTTCGCTTTGAGCAATACTTGCATTTTTTAAATGAGGAGGGGGTTTCTTACCGCGTTTCGTCGTTTTGGGATAAAAAAGCATGGTCGATTTTGTATAAAAAAGGCGCTGTTGTCGGAAAGACCTTAGCAACAATAAGAGGCTTGATTAGACGTTATTCTTTGGTTTTTACTGCGTTTAAGTACGATAGGATATTCATTCACAGAGAGTTGTATCCGTTAGGGCCTCAGTTTATTGAGTTTGTCCTTGCACGTATTTTTGGAAAAAAAATAATTTATGATTTTGATGATTCAATTTGGTTACCAAATTATGCGGCTAACAACGCCAAATTTGCGTTCATCAAAAGTTATGGGCACGTAAAAAAACTATGTAAATATGCGCATAAATTAAGTGTAGGTAATGATTATTTGGCTGCCTATGGTATGCAGTTTAATACAAATGTTATCATTAATCCTACAACAATTGATACTGAAAATTACCACAACCAAATTAAACAGCAAGACTCTAAAGAGTTTGTCATTGGTTGGACGGGAACGCATTCTACCTTGAGGTATTTAGCTGAAATGATTCCTATGTTTCAAGCACTTGAAAAGGAATTTGATTTTAAGTTAGTGGTCATTAGTGACAAAAATCCTGAATTTAAACTGAATTCCTTTGAGTTTGTACAATGGACTAAAGAGTCAGAGATAAACGATTTGCTTCGGTTTAACGTAGGGCTGATGCCGCTAACGATGGATAAATGGGCAAATGGTAAATGTGGATTTAAAGCATTACAATATATGAGCTTGGGAGTTCCTGCTCTAGTATCACCTGTTGGGGTTAATACCCAAATTGTAGATCATGGCATTAATGGGTTTGTTTGTGATACAAAGGAAGAATGGGAGTCTGCTTTACGAACTTTATTGTCCAATAGAGAAAAGGTAAAGGAGCTGGCGCAGAACTCAAGAAAAAAAATTATCGACAAATATTCCGTTTTGTCGAATAAAAACAATTTTATTCAATTATTTAAATAGGTATTATGAAAAAACTAGTGTTAAATAGTGTGCATGAAGAGTTAGGGGCTAAAATGGTTGATTTTGCCGGTTTTTCAATGCCTGTTCAGTATGAGGGCGTTAAAATAGAACACAAGAATATAAGAGAGAACGTCGGCGTTTTCGATGTTAGTCATATGGGTGAGTTTATTGTTCAAGGAGAGGATGCGGAGCTTTTTTTACAAAAAACAACATCTAATGATGTGACTTTATTGAATGATGGTCAAGTTCAATATTCTTGTATACCCAATGATCGTGGAGGGATTATAGACGATTTACTGGTGTACAGATTTTCGTCAAGTAAATATTTATTGGTTGTTAATGCATCAAATATTGAAAAAGACTGGTCATGGCTTAATGCTAAAAATGATACAAGTGCTGTATTGAAAAATGTGAGTGATGATTGGAACTTATTTGCGGTTCAAGGACCTAATTCATCCAAAGTATTGACTAAAATCACCAGTATGGATTTGCAAAGCATGAAGTATTACACATTTCAAGTTGGAACTATAGCTGATGTATCGGGAGCTTTGGTGTCAGCAACGGGATATACTGGAGCAGGAGGATATGAAATTTATGTGAAAAATTCAGATGCGTTAAAGGTTTGGGACGCTATAATGAAGGCAGGTGAAGATGAGGGTATTAAACCTACCGGTCTTGCTGCAAGAGATACACTCCGTTTGGAGATGGGGTATGCCCTTTATGGAAATGATATCGATGATTCAACCTCTCCAATAGAAGCAAAATTGGGATGGATAACCAAATTGAATACTGAATTTCCAAGTGTTGATATTTTTCGAAAACAAAAAGAGCAAGGTGTTGAAAGAAAGTTGGTTGCTTTTGAACTTTTGGAGAGAGGTATTCCAAGAAAAGATTATGATCTTGTTGAAGAAGAAGGAAATGTAATTGGTAGGGTAACCTCTGGAACAATGTCACCAACGCTTGATAAAGCCATAGGTATGGGGTACGTTATGAAAGAATACTCAAAAGTAGATACAGAAATTTATATTGAGATTCGAAATAAAAAGGTCAAAGCAAAAGTGGTGAAGTTGCCTTTTGTTTTGTCAAACGTTTAGTTTTTAGGCTTTCCTAAACGAATTATAAGGTATAACAATATTGGAATGCGATTGATTACTTTTGAGCAATCATTTGAGCACATTTTTGGCCGTCAATAGCTGCGCTCATAATACCTCCTGCATACCCTGCGCCCTCACCACACGGGTAAAGTCCTTTTATTTGAATATGTTCAAGAGATGAATGATCTCGAGGGATTTTTACAGGACTACTTGTTCTTGATTCTGTGGCATGTAGTACTGCTTCATTGGTATAATATCCTTTCATTTTTCGTCCAAAAATTTGAAAGGCCTCTCTTAAAGCGGTATGAACTGCATTTGGAAGCACATTATTCAGATTAGTGCTTACTACACCAGGTTGATAGCTGGTAGGAGGTAAGGACGAACTGGTTCTTTTATTTACGAAATCAATCATTCGTTGAGCTGGAGCACATTGAGATTTTCCTCCCCACTCCCAGGCTTTGTGCTCAACAGAGGATTGAAATGCCAATGCAGCGAGAGCTCCTTGTTTTTCAAACGGTTCAAAATCTTGCTCATTAACGGCAACTACCATTCCTGAGTTAGCAAATTTATTATTTCTTTTACTTGGACTCCAGCCATTAGTGACTACTTCCTCGGGTGCTGTTGCACAAGGGGCAATTATTCCCCCGGGACACATGCAAAAGCTGTAGGCAGGTTTGTTTTTTGTTTGTGTAACTAAACTGTAAGATGCAGGAGGGAGGTTTTCATGTTTAGTGGAGCACTTATATTGAATGGTGTCAATTAATGACTGAGGATGTTCAATCCTTACGCCTAAGGCAAAAGGTTTACTTTCTATGAGGATGTTCTTTCGATAAAGTAATCTGAAGATGTCACGAGCAGAATGACCAGTAGCAAGAATAACATCTTCGGCTATAAACTCATTTTGAGCAGTTGTAACGCCTTTAATTTTATTGTCATCGATAATTAAATCCTCAACTTTTTGATTGAAATGAACTTCACCACCACATTCAATAATAAACTCACGAATAGAGACAATTATTTTAGGCAATTTATTTGTTCCAATATGAGGGTGTGCATCAATTTTAATTCCAGGATCAGCACCGTGTTCTATGAGAATATTGATTACTTTTTCAACATTGCCTCTTTTATTTGAACGAGTGTAGAGTTTGCCATCGGAATATGTTCCTGCTCCTCCTTCTCCAAAACAATAGTTTGATTCTGGATTAACGATTTGCTCTTTATTAATTGCTGCCAAGTCACGACGACGTTCTCTAACATTTTTACCCCGTTCTAAAACGATTGGTTTGCATCCTTGCTCAATTAATTCAAGAGCGGCAAAAAGACCGGCAGGACCTGCACCAACGATGATTACGGACCTTGATTTAGAAACGTCTCTTTTTCGAGGCGAATTCGGGAGGTCTTCTTTTAACATTTCATGAATCCCAACACAAACTCGGAGTTGAAAAACTACATTTTTTGAGCGGGCATCAATACTTTTTTTAACAATTTTTACATCGTTTACTTCTTCAACTGCCACGTTAAGTTGACTGGCTGCACATTTTTTAATCTGTTCAAAATTATTTAAATCCTTAGGCGCAACTCTTATGTTCGTTTCTTTTATCATCCTTCAAATGTAAAAGAAATAGTAAAGGTGTTTGATCGAGCACCGTCAACGATGTCCGTAAAGGGAGTATTATCATTTATGAGAAGGTTACGAACACCTTTGTCCCATTTTAATTGAGTTGCGAATTTGAAGTATTCTAAAAAGAATTCAAAGCCAAAACCAACGCTGTATCCCATATCCCAACTTTTTAAACGGACAACAGCGACTCCTTCTTCGGTATTTTTTTGAGAGGCCATATCATAGGCAAAAAAACCACCACTTGTTAAGAAAGGCCTCCAGTTTCCATATCTTTCAGCTTTGTATTTTAATTCTAAAGGAAAAGAGAGATAAGTAGATTCTGATGTTCTCTTATCCACAAATAAACCATCTTCAGTATTTAATAAATATTCATAATCTCGTTGTCCAAAAATAAGTGAAGGTAGCAACCTAAAATCCCAAAGTGATCCCAAATGAAAATCTGTTACAATCCCTAAATTAAAACCAGGAGATGGTTTAATGTTTAAGGCATAAATGGTATCCTCCTTGTACAAGGTGTTGTTCAAGAAAAGATCATTTTTAAGATAATTGATACTTAAGAGGAAACCAAAATGTAAGCGTTTGTCTTTGTCAAAACCAGCAAGGTTTTGATTTACTCTCCTTTGTCCAAAACTAATGAGAGAGAAAACAATTAGAATGATAGTAAGTAAACTCTTCATTAAAATTATTTGGTACCGATGTAAATTGATGCTATACCAAACGAACAGGGAACAATTTTAGTGCTTTTAAACCCTATTTTATCGAGTATATTCGTAAATTGTTCTCCATCAGGGAAAGCATGAACAGAATCTGGTAAATAGGTGTAGGCTGTTTTGTCTTTTGAGATTAATCGACCAATTTTTGGAAGGATATACTTGAAATAGAAAAAATAAAGTTGTTTTATGGGGAATTTTTTTGGCTTACTGAATTCAAGAACAATTAATTGACCACCTGGGGTAAGTACTCTATGCATTTCAGACAATCCTTTTTCTAAATTCTCAAAATTTCGAACCCCAAATCCAACAGTAACTCCATTAAACGTGTTGTCTTCAAATGGAATGTTTTCAGAATCACCTACCTGAAGATCGACTTTTTTGGATAACCCTTTATTTTTCACCTTTTCAATACCTACTTGAACCATTCCCTCGGAGATATCTAAACCTGTTACCTTGTCGGCTCCAGAGTTAAGATCTTCAATAGCAAAATCACCTGTCCCACAGGCAATATCTAAAACTCGTTCGGGGTTTATTTTCTTTAAAATCCGAACTGCTTTTTTTCGCCAAAGGATATCAATGCCCAATGATAAGGTATGGTTTAAAAAATCATACTTTGGGGCAATGCTATTAAACATTTGAGCTACTTGTTCTTTTTTAGAACTGTCTTGATCTTTATACGGCTTAACCTCAGATGAGTCCATATAGCTAAATTACTAAAATGTGCGCATTAATTTATTGGAATTTTAAGAAACATAATTGATGAAAACATTGTTCAAATATATATTCTATTAACCCCCTAATTATGAAGAAAAAGAAAAAAGCAAAGAAAGAAGAGGAAAAAGAGTTGAAGAAAAAAATAAAAAAGGCAAACAAAAAATCAAAAAAGAAGAAAAAAGACAAAAAAAAGAAATTAAAAAATGATAAGTCTAAATCTTCAAAAGGGAAAAATAAAAAGACTCACACCAAAACCTTAGTTAACGTAAAGAAAGAGAAGAAAAAAGAATTTAAAAAAGAGTCAAAAAATAGCCCTCCTATTAAAATAGTTCATCAAAAAGGGCCAAGTTCGGACCAAACGGCACGCCAAGCAATTGCAAAAATAAGAGCCTATAAAACGATCCAAGGGGTTCTTAATTATGTCCAAGGTGAAACTAGAATTACGGTATTAAAAGCTGTTGAAATTAGAAAAAGACAATTGGATAAAAAAACGTCATCCTAAATAGGGTAATAACATTCTAGTTGGTCATATTTTTATATTTATCCAAAACATATTCCTTTTTGGTGATTATTTGTCATGCCTTTAAAGACGGTATTTAAATGGTGTGACAAAATCAAGAATTCTCATCTAATTCTATTTGATCGTACCTGAAAAACCAATCAAATTTTTAAATTTGTGGCTCAAAAATAATAAACCATGTCAGAGGATAAAAAAGTAATATTTTCAATGTCGGGAGTATCAAAAGTACTTCCTTCAGGAAAACAAATATTGAAGGATATTTATTTGTCGTTTTTTTATGGCGCAAAAATTGGTATTCTTGGATTGAACGGTGCAGGTAAGTCTACTTTATTAAAAATTATTGCAGGAGTTGATAAATCCTATCAAGGAGATGTTGTTTTTTCTCCTGGATACTCTGTAGGTTATTTAGAGCAGGAACCTGAATTAGATGATTCAAAAACAGTGAAAGAAATCATTCAAGAAGGTGTTCAAGAAACCGTTGATGTCCTAAAAGAATATGAGGAAATTAACAACCAGTTTATGGATCCTGAAGTTTTAGAGGATCCAGATAAAATGGAAAAATTAATGGACCGTCAATCAAAAGTGCAAGAGAAAATAGACGCATTAGATGCTTGGGAACTTGATAATAAATTAGAGAGGGCAATGGACGCATTGAGATGTCCTGAAGGAGACGCACCGGTAAAAAACCTTTCGGGAGGAGAGCGAAGAAGGGTTGCGCTTTGTAGGTTATTACTAAAACAGCCCGATATTTTACTCTTGGATGAACCAACTAACCATCTTGATGCAGAATCTGTACAGTGGTTAGAGATTTTCTTGTCTCAATACCAAGGTACTGTAATTGCGGTTACGCACGATCGGTATTTCTTAGACAACGTTGCTGGATGGATTTTGGAATTAGATCGGGGTGAGGGAATTCCTTGGAAAGGCAACTATTCTTCATGGTTGGATCAAAAAGGTAAACGCCTTGCTCAAGAGGAAAAACAGGAAAGTAAGCGACAAAGAGCCTTGGCCAGAGAGTTGGAGTGGGTTAGACAAGGTGTGAAAGGAAGAGGGACCAAATCTAAGGCGCGTTTAGCAAATTATGATAAAATGTTAAGCGAGGATGGAAGAGAAAAACTCGATAAATTAGAAATTTTTATTCCTGCGGGACCAAGACTAGGAAATGAAGTAATTGAGGCTACAGGAGTTGCCAAATCTTTTGATGAGCGAATCTTATATGAAGGATTGGATTTTAAGTTACCTCCTGCGGGAATTGTAGGGATTGTAGGGCCTAATGGCGCTGGAAAAACAACGTTATTTAAAATGATCATGGGTGAGGAATCACCTGATGAAGGAGCGTTCAAAGTGGGTGAAACTGTGAAGATTTCTTATGTTGATCAAAAGCATGAATCGATTGACCCCAACAAGTCTGTTTTTGATGTGATTTCAGGGGGACTTGATAATATTGATTTAGGAGGTAAGATAATTAACGCACGTGCCTATTGTTCTCGTTTTAACTTTAGTGGGGCAGATCAAAATAAGAAATGTGATGTGCTCTCAGGAGGGGAGAGAAATAGATTACATTTAGCATTAGCATTAAAAGACGGCGGAAATGTATTGCTGTTGGATGAACCTACCAATGATATTGATGTAAATACGTTAAGAGCATTGGAAGAAGCATTAGAAAATTTCGCGGGTTGTTCTGTAATTATTTCTCACGATCGTTGGTTCCTTGATCGCGTTTGTACGCATATATTGGCGTTTGAAGGTGATTCACAGGTTTACTTTTTTGAAGGCACTTATTCTGAGTATGAAGAAAATAGAAAGAAAAGATTAGGGGATGAAGGGCCGAAGCGAATTAAGTTTAAAAAGTTAGTAAAGAATTAATATGGGGAAACCTAGTATTCCAAAGGGAACTCGAGACTTCTTGCCAAAACAAATGGCTCGGAGAAATTACATTTTTAATACGGCGCAAATTGTTTTTAAAAAATTTGGTTTTCAGCAAATTGAAACACCGGCGATAGAAAATCTTTCCACATTAACAGGGAAGTATGGGGATGAAGGAGATCAATTGATGTTTAAAATTCTCAATCGAGGAGATAAATTTAAAAAGGCAGTAGATCATGGTGAAAAAGAATCTGATTTTGCTGAATTAGCACTTAAATATGATCAAACAGTTCCTCTTGCACGATTTGTGGCGCAACATCAAAATGAGATTGTATTTCCATTTAAACGGTTTCAAATACAACCTGTTTGGAGAGCAGATAGACCAGGGAAAGGGAGGTATAGAGAGTTTTATCAATGTGATATTGATGTTGTTGGAACAGACTCTCTTATCTGTGAAGTTGAATTTATTCAGGTTTTTTATGAGGTCCTTACGGCATTGAAAATACCTGATTTTAACATCAAAATAAACAACAGAAAAGTATTGGCTGGAATAGCAGAAGTGATTGGAGAAGTTGATAAAATTATCGATATCACTGTTGCTATAGATAAGTTAGATAAAATTGGAATTGAAAAAGTAAATGAGGAACTAGCCTCAAGAGGCCTTTCTCAAAAGGCTATCGATCAATTGCAACCATTAATCTCTTTTGAAGGTTCAAAACAAGAGGCGTTTAGTTTTTTAAGAACCTTTTTGAAGTCATCAGAAACAGGTATGAAAGGTGTTGAAGAGCTGGCTTATATTGTTGATTATTGTTCAGAATTGAATATTGATAAATGTTTAACCCTTGACCTTACTTTAGCTCGCGGTCTGAATTATTATACTGGAGCTATTTTTGAAGTATCCTGTAAAAATTTCAAGGGAAGTATATGTGGGGGTGGTAGATATGATGGCTTAACAGACCAATTTGGGTTGAAAGGCATCGGTTGCGCTGGTATCTCTTTTGGTGCAGATAGAATTTATGATGTGTTAGAAGAAAATAATTTATTTCCTCAGGATGATATGGATGGGTTAGATGTCCTTTTTGTGAATTTTGGATTGAAAGAAGAACATTATGTTATGACTTTTGTGCAACAATTAAGATCAAAAGGATTATCAGTGGAAGTTTTTCCTACTGCAGCCAAAATGAAAAAGCAACTAAGTTATGCAGATTACAGAAATGCTAAACATGTGGTTATGATTGGTGAGAATGAGATGAATTCTGGAACGATTAGAGTGAAAAATATGCTTTCTGGACATCAGGAAGATTGTTTATTTGATGATTTTTTCCAAAAATTATAGACATGCCGAAACTTTTATTTAAATAACTCGTTTAATTGTTTGTTAAGTAAAGTTAGGTGTTAAATTAGTTCAGTTGGCGAGAGTAAAATCTCGCCTTTTTTTAAAGTAAACTAAAAGAATAATCCATACGTAGTTAGTCTATAATGGTACGCACTTATTTTGTATTATTCTTTTTTTTAACAAGCATCATCATTAAGGCTCAAACTTTCACGTTTCCAAAAAATCAAGAAGTTAAACAAAGAGCTGGTTATTATTATAATTTCAATAATGAGCGAAAAGTTTCCAATTGGATTGGATATACCTTAACCAATGAAGATGTTGTTGGAACGGAGCCTTCGCTTGTGATTTTTCACAAGGATTCATCGGAGTCAAAGTGTGCAAAAGGGACTGACTACGGGAATCATTCATTCGCATTGGGTACTTTAAAACCAAGAAGTTCGGCGAGGAACTCAAGGTTGGAAATGAAAGCGGTTCATAATATGCTAAACGTTGTTCCAATGAACAGGGAATTATGCAGAGGCTCATGGAGGATCTTGGATAATATGATTGCAGGATGGGCAGTTATTTTTGATAGTTTATATGTTGTTACAGGTCCAGTTTTTAATGCTCAAGACTCAAGAGTAGTTGGAGACTATAAGGTAAATGTACCGGATAAACTATTTAAAGTCGTGCTTGTAAAAAATGGATTGGATTTAGGTGCAATTGCATTTCTTATTCCGAATAATGAGACAGGAAATACTATCAATCAATATTCAATGTCAGTAGATAGTTTGGAGGCTATAACAGGATATGATTTCTTTTCAGAATTACCAGAATATTTAGAGGTGTTTATTGAGGAGAAAGTAAATGTAGGGATGTGGAAAGATTTATCTGTGTCCTACAAAATAAAGTCGACTCGAATTAAGGAGGGTAGATGTATAGCTGCTCAGAAATCAGGGGAGCGTTGTACGATGAGTACAGAGTGCATCACATTAAATTGCTGGAAACATGGGTGCGATTTAAAACAGAAAAAATAATTTCATTATCTGATTAGATTATGATGTAAGGTTTAGACATAAAAAAAGCCTTACATCTTATGTAAGGCATTTTCCAAAGAAATAAATCTTTTTCTCAATAGCTGTAATTACTCAGCAGCAGGAGCTTCCTCAGCAGGAGCTGTTGTGTCTGCAGGAGCAGTTTCAACAGAATCCGTAGCAGCAGCTGAATCAGCAGGTGCAGCTTTTTCAGAAGACGTTTCAACAGCAGGAGTTTCAACAGCAGGAGCCTCTACAGCAACAGTTGAGTCAGCAGCAGGAGTTTCTCCACCTTCTTGAGCAGCTGGTTCAGATCCACATGATGCTAAAAAAGCAGCTACAGCTAATGATAATAATACCTTTTTCATAATATCCAGTTTTTACCGTTCAGTTAATCAACGGTGCAAAAATAGTAAAATATCCCAACCAACAAATAATTAACTTCATAAATTTGAAATTTATCAAATCACACAAAAAATAATTACGGTTAAAATTGGACTTTATGTCCTCAAACTATTTGATGAAATGGTGATGTGAACGTATTTAAAGTCTAGGTAATTAAAGACATTTGATCAGATACACAACTATAAAATAATTTTTTCTTGAATCTGTTCTATTGCAAAAGGAGGAATAGATTTTATTTACTGTTTAAAAAATGGTTTTGATTCTGAATATATTCGAACAGGAATATGTGCGCATTTCTTCAATTTGTCAGATTGATTACTTTGCAAATTGATAAACGTAAAAAGAGACTTTATTAGCCTTGATAAGATTAATTTCATAAGTTAATTTTTAAATAGATTTTATAATTAGTGCTGAGGCTCCACCGCCTCCGTTACATATGCCTGCAGCCCCTATGGATGCATTATTTTGTTTTAATACATTGATTAGTGTGACAACAATTCTTGCGCCTGAGCAGCCTATAGGATGACCGAGAGATACAGCTCCGCCATTTACATTAACAATGGTTGAAGATATATTTAAGAGTTTACAATTGGCAATTCCAACTACACTAAAGGCTTCGTTAAGTTCAAAAAAATCAACATTTTCCCTAGTTATTTCTGCTTTCATTAGTGCTTTATCAATAGCTAAAGCAGGAGCTGTTGTGAATTTCTCAGGTTTCTGAGCTGCGTCTGCATAACTTATTACCTCAGCAATTGGTTTCAAATTAAGCTCTTTCACTTTTTTCTCACTCGCTATAATTACTGCTGCTGCACCGTCATTTAGGGTAGAGGCGTTGGCTGCAGTTACTGTTCCCTCTTTTATAAAAACAGGTCTTAGATGAGGGATTTTATCCATTTTGACATTCGTAAACTCCTCATCGGTATCAACAATCATAGGATCCTTTCTTCGTTGAGGAACTTCTACAGGCACAATTTCAGATTGAAACCGACCTTCTTTCCATGCCAATGCACTTCTTTGGTAAGATTCGATTGCAAATTGATCCTGTTCCTCTCTGGAAATATTATGTTCTGTAGCACACAATTCAGCCGCATTACCCATATGATAACTATTATACACATCTGTAAGGCCATCTTTTACTAGTCCATCAATAAAATCAACATTTCCAAGTTTAGCACCCCATCTTAAATTTGAGGAATAAAAAGGTACTGCACTCATATTTTCCATTCCGCCAGCAACAACTAAATCATTATCCCCCAAAAGGATTGATTGTACCCCCATCATAATTGATTTCATTCCTGAGGAGCACACTTTATTTATGGTGGAAGCAGGAACATTATATGGTATTCCAGCACCAATTGCCGATTGACGTGCAGGTGCTTGTCCACAATTTGCTTGTAATACGTTACCCATTAAAACTTCATCAATATTTTCAGGTGTAACACCGGCCTTTTCAAGAGCAGCCTTTATGGCGATTGAACCCAGTTTAGTTGCTGGTATTGTGGATAGTTTTCCTCCAAACGCTCCCATTGGAGTACGCATAGCAGAAATGATGTAAACTTTTTCTTTCATAAAAGGAAAATTGAGCATTAATTACGTGAAATTTGTAGGAAGGTTTACTATGAAAGGAAAAACAATTTTTTTAATGATTATTTCAACGCTTGCATTTGCGGGCGTGAATGCAATCATAAAGTATTTAGATCGTTTTGGTGAGTTTCAATTGGTGTTTTTTAGAAGTATTGTTTCTCTCACTTTGTCAATTATTCAGTTGAAGTTTATGCGAATATCGCCTTGGGGGAGAAATAAGCCAATTTTATTTCTAAGAGGATTTTCGGGTTTATTAGCTTTAATTATGGGATTTGTTTTGATAAAAAATATCCCTTTAGGTACAGCAATTACACTAAATTACTTGTCTCCAATTTTTACAGCAATTATTGCTGTTTTCTGGTTGAAAGAAAAAATAAGACCAATTCAGTGGGGGTATTTAGTGATATGTGTTTTTGGTGTTTGGTTATTGAAAAAAGGAGAAATTAGTTTAACGTTTGAAATGTTACTATTGGGATTAGGAGCTTCAGGATTAGCTGGATTGGCATACAACTGTGTTAGAATTTGTAAAGAAACAGATCATGAATTAGTAGTGGTTTTTTGGTTTCCCTTTGTAAGTACACCAATAGCCCTTTTATTGGTTTTTCTTTTTCAGGAATGGTTATGGCCATCTTCCTCGGAGTGGTTAATTATTCTACTTTTGGGTGCTTTAACGCAGGTAGCTCAAATAGCCCTCACCAAAGCATTGCAGCAAGATAAAGCCGCTAATGCAACAGTGTTGAAGTACCTTGGAGTTGTTCATGCGTTTTGGATTGGTTGGATTTTCTTTGGTGAAGGCCTAAGTTTACAATCAGCAATTGGTGTTGCTATTGTGCTGTCAGGAATTATTCTTTTTGGGTGGAGAAAGAAGCTGAAAACCACTTAATTTTAAGTTTGCGGCTAAAGTGTTAAATTTAAAGTCTTGAATTTTCAAACAATGAGAGCTGCTATTGATCAATTAAGACAAACTCGGGAAAATCTAATAAAATGTTTTGAAAAACATGAAAAAAATAGACTTATTATTCCTGATGGGTACAAAAATAACTTGCTATGGAATTTTGCACATTGCATTGTAACACAACAAATTCTATGTTACAAAATGAGTAATAATAAAATGGTTATTTCGGATGATTTTGTTGAGCTTTTTAAAAAGGGAACATCTCCTTCGGATTCATCATTATTACCAGTAAAAATTGAGCAAATAAAAGACTTAGCCTTAATGACAATAGATCGTTTAGATAGAGATTATCAAGAAGGTATATTTCGTGATTATGTCCCGTATAAAACGAGTTATGGTGTTGAATTGAATAACATCGACGATGCAATTATATTTAATAACATCCATGAAGGCCTTCATTTAGGATATATGATGGCGATGGTGAAAAGTCTTTAAATCTCAATTACTTTTTTGTTTGTGAGGTAACCCATACTCCTGCAATTACAATCAAAGTGCCAAGCACTTGAAAGAAAGAAAAAGATTCCCCTAGAATAAAATAAGCAAGAACCAACACCCAAATTGGGCCAATGCTTGATGTTATTGCAGTGCTACTAGCTCCAATATTTTTAATAGCATAACTCATCATAAAAGAGGGTAGTACTGTACTCACAGTAGATATTGCTAATGCAATAGCATATATTTCCCATCTAAATGAAAATAAGTCTGTATCGCTCACTATGAAAAAATGCAGTAACGTAACGAGACATGACACAATCATACTATAGTTCGTGAATTTCATAGACCCATATTTAGGAATTAATCGCTCACTACCTACAAGAAAAAATGAAAAGGTTAGAGCACTTCCAAAAATTAACATTGCTCCAAGCCAAAAGTGTTCTATTTCTTGAAAAGTTAGTTTATCCCAAAAAGCTAGACTTATTCCTATGTAGGTAAGAATAATAGCCCATATTTTTTTTCTACCAATTTTCCGCTTAAAAAGGAATGCAGCGAGAAGAGTAGTTATAGTAGGGTAAACAAAAAGTATTAGTCTTTCCATTCCCGCAGAAATGTATTTTAATCCCCATAGATCTAGAAAACTAGCAAAATAGTATCCTAAAATTCCTAAAACTACGAGAAGAATCCAATCCTTAAAAAAAGGTTTAGTTTTCACATTTATTTTTTTATTAGACTGGTAAATTGCAAAACCTAAATAAAAAGGAAATGCAAAACCCATTCTTAGGGTAAGTAAGGATAACTTATCAATAGTATACCAGTAAGCCATTTTAATAAAAATGGCTTTGCATGAAAATAGGAGAGCCCCGAAGAACGCAATTATAAATGAATTTCTTTTTAAACTATTTGAGTTCATTGTGTAAATCTATACCTAAACCTAGTTGAATGTTTGCTCACTTTATAATTAACTACAAGGCGAAGAGCCTAATTTTTTGGAAACAAAAACACTTAACTCACTCATAGGTAGTTTATTATTCAATAAAATAGAATTGTATTTTTACAAAATTTAATGGAGTTTACTTACAAAGATTATCCATGGAAATAGGTGTTGAAACCTTCTGTTAAGAAATAGAAAGCAGCAAGAGGATATTGATAAAACTTCCTTTTACAGAGCGATAACTAATTCTTCAGTTCTCTTTTCCTTTTCCACCTTCTGTGAGACCACAACCAAAGTTCGGGTTGTTTTTGAATATTAATTTCCAAAAAACGTGCATACGTTTCAATTGGATCTTGCACCTCGTCCATCGGGATAATTTTGAATTCTAATTGATAATACCCTCTTTTGGGTTTTTGAACAAAAGGAAAAATCATTACTTGATTACACTTTTGTGCCATTCGATCAGCGCCTGTTAAAAAACCGGTTTCTTGATTTAAAAAATCGGTCCAAAATATAGCGCTATTACTCATTGGGGATTGGTCTCCAATAACATAAGTGATTGTTAATTTTTTATTGCGTGTATTTTTAATTAGTTCTTTGAAACCTGATTGCGATTCAACGCAAGTGTTACCAAATCGCTGGCGCAAGTGAAGCATGAATTGATCAAAATAGCGATTGGATAGCTTTTGATAAAACGATATAAATTTATAAGGACTATGAAGAGGGAAGCAAGTCATCCATTCCCAATTCCCAAAATGAGCACTGTAAAGGATAATGCTTTTTTGCTCTTTATAAAGTTGATTGAACAGTTCTATGTTTTTAATTTGAAAACGTTTTTGAATGTTTTTTGGAGATATAGTGAGAAGCTTAAGCGCTTCTAAGAATACATCACAAAAGTGGGCGTAAAATTTGCGTCCGATTTCATATATTTCTTTGTCAGTTTTATTGGGGAAACTATTTTTTAGGTTTTCGAAAACAACCTTTTTTCGGTAACCAATGATATGGAATAAAACAAAATAAACCATTGAAGAAAACCATTGTATAATCCAAAAGGGAAATAAAGATAAAAGGTAAAATGGAGCGTATTTTAGTTGTTTCACGATTTAAAGGCCTTATTTATCTCCGTTCAATTCCGTTAGCATTTGCGATGCAATTTCTTTTGTATAGTGATCACCAATGTTGAAGGCTTTTTGATAGTATTCAATCGCCTTTTCTTTATTATTCAAACGATAATAACATTGGGCAATATTTGAAACGATAATTTCATCTTTAGGACGCAATGATTCTCCCTTTAAAAAATAATTTAAGGCAATATCATTGTCTCCCAAAATCATATATGTTACACCAACATTTGAATAGCTTTCAACATAGTTAGGGAATATCTCAATAGTTTCTAATCCTATTTCTCTCATATATTTTAATAAACTGTCATTTCCCGTATTGTAAAGCATAAGCTGATAGTCTTGAATTGCTCCTAGGAAAAATCCAATGCTGTCATGGTCGGGAAGGGGTGTGTTTTTCGTCCAAATCCAACTGTGGTTATTTTGCTCGGAAAGTTTTAAAACAGAGAGAATTGATTTTGTAAAATTATTCCAATCATTGGCTTCCCCAAGAACATGAATTTTTCCAAAATGCATATCAAGCCTTTTGGGAAATTGGTGTAATCCAGAGTCAATATACAACAATGCTTTTTGATAGGATTCAGGTTCGAAGATTGAAGCGTCATACAGGTAACTGATTGTTTTATTGGAATCTTGAACAGAAAGGACTTCCTTATTTAAGGGCGGGGTTTCTCCAATCATTAAGACGCTTTGTTTAGACTGAACAATGTAATGATTAAAGTAGCTTGTTAGTAAATCAGGGTCATTAGGTCTTTCTTTTGTCCAGATTTTTAATATACTATCCTGCTTTAAAGAATCTCTTGCGCGAATAGCGTCCACAAAACCTTCATAGTAGTCTTGAGAAAATCCCCAATTGGTAAGTATTAAAAGCAATGCTATAATTACAGGTTTCATATTCCTTTTAACACTCTACGGATATCATTTACTTCACTCATTAAATCATGAAGATCTTCCTTTTTACCTTCATCAATTTTTCGCTTAAACTCCTGAAGATTTTTGATGTACGCATCTAGGGCGGTAGATAAATGCTCTTGATTTTGTTCAAAAATAGGAGCCCACATTTCTGGAGACGACTTTGCTAAACGAACTGTACTTGCAAAACCTGATCCAGCCATATTGAAAATGTGTTTTTCTTCTTTTTCAATCTCTAATACCGTCTGCCCTAAAACAAATGATGTAATATGAGATAAATGAGAAACATAAGCAATATGACGGTCGTGTTCCTGAGCATTCATTTTGAGAACTCTCATTTTTAACACATCATAAAGCTTATTACACAATTCAATACTGTTAGGATGACTCTTTTCTTCATCACAAATTATTGTAATCTTGTGATCGTATAATCCATCCATAGCAGAAGACGGACCAGCATTCTCAGTACCTGCGATAGGGTGAGAGGCTACGAAGTTTTTACGATTGTGATGAGCATCGGCCACTTTGCAAATGCCTTCCTTGGTTGAGCCCATGTCAATGATCGTTTGACCATCCTTTGCCTGATCCAATAAGAAAGGAAGAAGTTGTCGGGCAGCATCTACTGGAATAGCTAATAATACGAGATCTGTTTTGTTTAAAATTTCATTTAATTCACAAGCCTCATCTACAAAGCCTAACTCATTGGCCTCTTCGAGGTGTGCTTCATTTTTATCTACACCTATAATTTTGGTTGCAAAACCTCTCTGCTTCAGGCTTATTGCTAAAGATCCTCCAATCAAACCAAGTCCAATAATTCCAACAACCATTTTATACGTTTGCTTTTATTCTGCTTAATGCCTCTCTTATTGTTTCTTCGTTCGCACAAAGTGAGGCTCTTATGTATCGTCCGCCGTTACTTCCAAAAATGAATCCTGGAGTAATAAACACGTTAGCTTTATAGAGTATATCGTCTACCAATTTCTCCACGCTTTTAACTTCATCTGGTACTTTTGCCCACACAAACATACCCACACTATTCTTGTCATATGATACCTTTAGATAATCGAATATTTCTCCAATCAGTTTTTTGCGTTCAGCGTAAATCTTGTTTTGTTCATTATGCCAATGCATTGAATTTGATAAAGCTTGTATAGCCGCTTTTTGTATTCCAAGAAACATACCACTGTCCATGTTCGATTTAACTCGTAATACAGTTGCAATATACTCAGGAGTTCCAGTCAACCATCCAATTCGCCAACCAGCCATGTTGTGCGATTTACTCAGTGAATTTAATTCTAAACAAACCTCTCTCGCACCTTCTAAGTTAAAGATAGATTGAGGTGTTGGATTTAAGATTAAACTGTATGGATTATCGTTTATGATTAAAAATTCCTTTTCTTTCGCTAAAGCGATCAGCTCCTTTAAAACTTCATTATCCGCTTGGGCACCCGTTGGCATATGCGGAAAGTTCAGCCAAAGTAATTTTACCTTACTTAAATCTTTTTGCTTTAAAGCTTCCAGGTTAACATTCCAGCCATTGTTTTCATCCAAGTCGTAAAATTCGATTTTAGCATCAACTAAGTTAGAAACTGAAGTGTAAGTAGGGTAGCCTGGATTAGGAACCAACACTTTGTCACCAGGATTTAAGAATGCCATGCTAATGTGCATGATTCCTTCCTTAGAACCCATTAGCGGTAGGATTTCATTCTCAGAATTAAAATTTACTCCGTAAACCGAATTCATCCATGAAGAAATGGCTCCCCTAAATTCTGGAATACCAGTATATGATTGGTAACCATGAGAAGAAGGAGACTCAGCGGTTACTGTAAGCGCTTTTATAGTTTCTTCCGAAGGTGCTAAATCTGGACTTCCAATTCCAAGGTTAATAATATTTTTTCCAGATGCATTTAATTCACGAATCTCTTTCAGTTTTTTAGAGAAGTAGTATTCCTGAACATCCGATAATCGATTAGCAGGTTGAATAATCATTCTTCGTTTTTAATGTCTAATGGTTCTTTTTTGTATTCTCCCAGAATTTTTAAATTCACAGCAATACCTTCAATAACCGATATTGCTTTTTTATAGCTGGAATGTAATTCCCATTCCATGTCCACATGAAAATTGTATTCGTAAGGTTTACCCACAATGGGAACCGATTGTATTTTAGTTAAGTTAATGGAGTAGGCGGCTAAAATATTTAAAATTTTAGCTAAAGCACCTGGGTCGTGAGGCAATTGAAAAAATAAAGTGGCTTTATTATCTAATTGACTTTTCTTGGAAGATCGACTTAAAATTAAAAACCGTGTAAAATTCTTTTTATTAGTTTCAATACCTTTTGCTAAAATCTCAAGACCGAATACCTCTGCAGCTGATTGGCTTGCCACTGCAGCTGCTCCTTTTACTTTGTTTTTAGCAATTAGTTTGGCACATATTGCGGTGTCTTCTTTTTCTTCAAGGTGCACACCTTTCAAAGAAGCAAGGTATTTACTGCACTGTCGAATAGCAATAGGATGCGACTGCACAATTTTTAAGTCTTCCAGTTTTGTTCCAGGAAGAGCCATTAAGTTCATTTTAATTCGAAGAAAAACTTCGCCTATAATTGAAAAATTATATTCTTGTAAAAGCGTATAGTTCTGAAGGAGTGAACCTGCAATAGAGTTTTCAATTGCCATTACTGCATAATCAGATTGTCCATCTTTTAAACTATCGCATAAGTCTTGAAAGGATAAGCATTTTATCGTTTCTATATCCTTTCCGAAGTGCTTGTAGGCAGCTACCTCGTGGAAAGACGACTCAATTCCTTGTATGGCTATCTTTTTTTTCAAAATAAAAAAAATCTTATTTAAAGATATCTATTTCTATTGAGGTTATGATGAAATTTTGTGACACAGATTTAAGGAGATCAGCAATTTTTTTATTTAACTATGAGTTTTGAGTGTGCAAGACTTCCGTCATTCTTTTGAGCATATATGAGGTAAGCTCCTGTTTTAAGTGATTCGATATTTATATAATTTTGAACCCCTTGTTGAGTCAAAACAAGTTTACCTGAGAAATCATAAATATTAATATCTAAAGTTTCTTTTGATTTAATCTGAAGAATCGAAGTTGCAGGGTTAGGGAATATTTTTAATTGGTCTTTTTGAATTCTTTTACGAAAAGTAATATGTTTTAATGGAGCTAGAAAGTCACCGCAGCCTTTCTCGTGGTAGGTTATGTATGGAAACTGACAAGGTTCGAAATAATAACTCCAATTATCCCAGAAAATTCCCAGTCCAGCTCCTTGTCCTTCAATTATGGTGTCCCAATTTCCATAGTTCATGCCTGAAGACTCAATTAAATAACGCTTTCGATATCCATCGCAAAAAGGAATAGAGTCGATGGAATCAACAGTGAAAATTTCACTATCATTATCATAAAATGTTGTTTTATCTCCTAAGGTGTCTCCAATATTTAAATTAAAGTCATACCACAAAAACTCTTTGATACCATCTTGAGAACCTTCATTAAAATACACTTCACGTGATAGTTCGCGTACATAAACCTTTTTGTTAAGTGTATCATTTCTAAAACAAAACGAAGTCTTCCCATTTTCAAAAACAGTTTCGAAATCATAATAAACATTGTTCCAGGAGTCTGAATATATGATTTCAGTTTTTAATCGAGACTGCTTTACCAACCGATAAATAGTGTCATTTATAGTTGTGTCTTCAAAAGCATAATATAAATCAGTGTATTCGCCACCATTACTACAAAATGGTGCACCATTAGGCCCTCCGGCTAAACTTACATTTTTTATCCAATACACAGAGTCCATTGAAAAAGGAGTGTAGTGTTGTGAGAATGATTTAATCGAAGAAATAATTAATAGAATAATTAGAATCCTTCTCATAATTAGAAGCTTAAAGTAGTTGTCCATATAATGTTATTTCGAAAGATAATAAAAGAAAGATATTTGAAAACAGAATCAGTCACAATTTATTTCTTACAATAATTTCAGAGATCTGTGTAATAAAGGAATAAGTCCTAGCATTAAAATAAACAGAAAGAGTAAGGAAATTGTAAATGACTGAAAACAAAAAATAAATGAACACGAGCGAAAAATAATTTAATCTAAGGTAATTAGTAAAAAGATGCCATTTTTAGTGTTCGATTAAATACATTTGGAACACGTTAAAATTACTACAAGATGAGAACAAATATTATAGGACTTTCAATCGTTTTATTTGGATTACTTTTAGGAGGTTGCTCACCTAAAAAAAACAACAGGGGAAGCTACGTTAATCCTGAGTACAGCAGCTATGTTACCGCATTTACATCAGGAGATGTGTCCAAAGGAAAGTCGATAAAGGTAGTTTTAACACAGCCTATTGATACATCAAAATATAGATTAGGAGAGGCTCTTCCAGATGATTTGTTTGATATTACTCCTAACATGGATGGTGTCGCTCGATATTCTGACCCATATACGATTGAATTTGTGCCAGAAAAATGGTTTAAATCAGGTGAAAAATATAATGTTGTATTTGATCTGAAATCAATCGTTCCGGATGTACCAAAAGGATTTGAGGAATTTACGTTCGATTTTAACACCATCTTACTGGATTACAATGTTATTATGAAAGGGTTTGATAAAAACAGTACTTACCAAAAAGTAAATGTTGCTGGTGAGGTGTTTTTTACAGATGTTATTGATACCACTCGAATAGGTTCACTCATTAAAATAGATGGAATAGATAATCCATCTATTCATTGGGAATTAATCAATGATCTTAGATATGAGTTCACATTAGAAAATTGTCCTCGAAAAGATGAAGAGTATGGTATCACATTCAATTTTAATGGAGCTGACTTAGAAATCGATAAAAAACAAACGAAAGAATTTACCATTCCAGCAGTTGGAAACTTTAAAGTAACGGATGTCCATGTGAATAATGGGATTGAACAAGTTGTTACTGTTAATTTTTCGGATCCAGTAGCGAATAATCAAAATATAAGTTCCTTTTTCAGAATGGATGGAGCTAGTTTAAAAGCGGTTGTTTTAGGGAATACAGTAAAGCTATACCCTTCAAAACGATTAAATGGAGTAATTGATATTGAAATCCTTGCTGGCTTGAGTAACACAAACAACGACAAAATGAAAAAGGCATCCTCCCATAAACTTGCCTTTTATGCCATAAAGCCATCTTTAGAATTATTAGGAAAAGGGAATATTCTCCCCAGTTCAAATAAAGGTTTACTTTTTCCTTTCAAGGCTGTAAACGCAAACTCGGTAGTAGTTACAATAACAAAAGTATTTACCAACAACATTGGACAGTTTTTGCAGGTTAATGATTTGTCAGGAACCTATCAAATGCATCGTGTCTCCAGAAAAGTGTTAAGAAGAAGGGTTCAGCTAAAATCATTAAAAGACGTCAATCTTTCTGAATGGAATGAATTCAATTTAGATTTAAGCGAATTTGTGAATGTAGATCCAGGTGCTATTTACAGAGTAAATATATCCTTGGATAAAAAAGGAAGTAATTACCCATGTAAGGGTACAGCAAGTACAGAAGAAGACTTAACAGAAATTAATATCAACACAAAGTTTGATGGATGGAATGAAGGAGAATCTGATTATGAGGGTTACTATAATTATTATCGATACAATTATCGTGAGAAAGATAATCCATGTTCAGATTCTTATTACAGGTATAAATCGGCTAGCAAAAATATATTAGCCAGTAACATGGGGATTACCGTGAAATCGGGGTTAGATCGTAAATTTCATGTGTATGTAGCGGATTTATTAACAGCGCAACCTATTCCAAATGTGGAAGTGGAGATTTTAGATTATCAACAACAAGTTGTGGGAGTAGGAACTACAAATGGCAATGGTATGTCAACAGTATCCCCAAGTAGGCAACCTTTTCTTGTGATTGTAAAAAATGGTAATCAGCGTGGGTATTTAAAAGTACGTGACGGCTTGAGTTTGTCAACCAGTAAATTTGAAACTGCTGGTGAAACCAACAAAAACGGTATTAAAGGATTTATGTATACTGAACGAGGGGTTAGAAGACCAGGAGATTCTATATACGTTTCGTTAATGATTGAGGATGAAACCGGAAAGCTACCAAAAGAGCATCCTGTTCATTTTGAGTTAATTAACCCTAAAGGTAAAGTGATTAAAAAGGCAGTTTCCATTGGAGATAAAGATGGTATTCATGTTTTCAGAACCACTACGGATATGGATGATCCAACTGGAAACTGGAGTTGTAGAGCAAAAGTAGGAAATGCAACCTTTTACAAAGGGATTAAGGTGGAAACGGTTAAACCAAATCGATTGAAAATCAATATGGACTTCCATCAAAAAATTATTTCGAAAAATGATGCACCAAAAGCAGACTTGAAGGTAGAATGGTTACATGGAGCCATTGCGAGAGATTTGGAAACAAAGGTTGAAATGCACTTGGAATCCGACTATAATAGTTTTCCAACGCATCGAGATTATATTTTTAAAGATCCTATCTACTCCTATACTGCATCCGATCAAATGGTTTTTGAAGGTAAAATTAATGAGGAAGGTAAGGCAAACTTTAAGCCGAAATTTGATGTTGGACGTTTTGTGCCTGGTATGTTGAAAGCCTATTTTAAAACTCGAGTTTTTGAAAAAACAGGAGATTTTAGTGTGGATCGTTTCTCTGTTAAATTTTCACCTTATGATTCTTATGTGGGTGTAGCTGTTCCTGAAGGTTCAAGTTGGGGGAATGCTCTTGAAACAGGAAAAGATCACCAAATTGGAGTGATTGTAGTGGATAAAGAAGGAAAAAAGCTTAAAAGGAAAAATGTAAAAGTTAAAGTATACAAAATAGAGAACAATTGGTGGTGGGATAACTACAACCGCGATTTAGCTAATTACATCAATCGTTCAACTACTCAATTAATAAAAGATACACTTTTAGATGTCGCCGAAAATGGAACATTCTTTACTATTCGCGAAGAATATCCAAAGTGGGGAAGGTATTTAATACGAGTAACTGATCCTGTGAGTGGGCATTCGTCTGGAAAACTTGTGACCATTGATTGGCCATATTGGCAACGATCGAGTAGAGGAGCGAATGATTATGCTACCATGCTAAACTTTCAAAGTAGTAAGAAGTCTTACAAGGTGGGAGAGAATATAAATGTCTCTTTTCCAACGGGGGGAGCAGAAAAAGCATTAATTACAATTGAAAATGGAACATCAGTTTTAAAATCATTTTGGGTTCAAACAAAAGAAAAGCAAACATCTTTTGAATTGGAAGCAACTTCCCAAATGGCGCCCAATGTGTATGTAAGTATCTCTTTGATCCAACCGCATGGACAAACAGTTAATGATATGCCTATACGAATGTACGGTACTGTACCGGTAGGGGTAGAAGATCCTTTGTCACACCTCCATCCCATTATTGATATGGAGGATGAAATTCGACCTGAATCTACGGTTTCAGTTAAGGTGTCTGAAAAAGACGGAAAAGGCATGACATATACTTTAGCGATGGTGGATGAAGGGCTGTTAGACCTTACTCGATTTCCAACACCTAAACCCTGGAATTATTTTTATGCAAAACAAGCATTGGGGGTGAAAACATGGGATATGTATGATAATGTAATTGGCGCCTATGGTGCGGAGTTAAATAAAATTTTAGGAATTGGTGGAGATGGAATGAATCGCAAAAAAGGAGGGAAGAAAGCTAATCGTTTTAAACCAATGGTGAAGTTTCTTGGAGACTATACAATAGATGAAGGAGAAACAGCTAATCATAAAATTGAGATTCCTAATTATATCGGTCGGGTAAGAGTTATGGTTGTTGCAAGAAATAAAAAATCTTATGGTTCAACCGAAAAAAGCGTAAAAGTTAAAAAGCCCCTTATGGTATTAGCTACATTACCTCGTGTATTGGGACCAAATGAGAAATTGAATATTCCCGTCAATGTATTTGCATTAAATGATGGAATGGGTGATGTGAAGGTAACCCTTAAAACAAATGAATTAATTAGGCCAACTCATGGAACTTCAAAAACTATAAATTTCTCGAGAGCCGAGGATAAAATTGTTGAATTCCCTGTTGAGGTGGCAAATAAGATTGGTTTTGGAAAAGTTGAAGTATTTGTTCAATCAGGTAAAGAAACGGCCAAACATGAAATAGAAATCAATGTACGCGCATCAAATCCAGAAATTGACAACATTGTTGAGGCAATTATTAAGCCCGGTCAAACATGGAAAAGTGCCATTAAGTTCCCAGGGATTGAAGGCACAAATAAAGGAACATTTGAGGTTTCCACCTTTCCAGCTATGAATCTAACAAAACGGTTAAAGTATTTAATACAATATCCGCATGGATGTATAGAGCAAACAACTTCAGGTGTTTTTCCCCAATTACATTTAGGAAACGTAGTTGATTTAACAGCAAATCAAAAGGCTAAAATCATAGAAAATATTACAGCTGGAATAAACCGTATCACAAAATTTCAAACTGATCGTGGAGGGTTTAGTTATTGGCCAGGAGGTAGCTCTCCGAGTGAATGGGGAAGTAATTATGCAGGACATTTTCTTTTAGAAGCTAAAGCAGCAGGATATATGGTTCCTCAGCATTTGATAAATAATTGGTTGGATTATCAAAGAAATATGGCCAAAAGATGGCGATATAATGGGAAAAACCGTTGGGAATACACTACCCAGTCCTACCGATTATACGTGTTGGCAAAAGCAGGACATCCAGATTTTGCAGCAATGAATTATTTAAAATCTAATTACCAAATAAATACGTTGTCAAAATGGAGATTAGCAGCAGCCTATGCATTGGCAGGACAATCTGGAGTAGCAAATGAAATGATTCGTAACCTTACTACTGAAATTCCTGATTACATGGAATTAAGTTATTCTTATGGTTCGGGCTGGAGAGATAAGGCCATGATTTTAGAAACCTTGCTCGAGCTCAAAGCGAAAGATCGAGCTGTATTTTTGGCGAAAGATATAGCCAATAAACTAGGATCAGACTCTTGGATGAGTACACAAACAACAGCTTATTGTTTATTAGGTGTGAGTAAGTTTTTAGGAGATAATAAATCTGACTACATGCAGTTCGATTATTTATTAGCGGGGAAGAACTCATCTTCAATCAACGCAAAAATTCCTGTTTATCAAGTGGAGCTCGTCCCTGATGAAGACGATCAGATTACCATAAAAAATACAGGGAAAAGTTTGTTGTTTGTAAAACTTGTTCAGTCAGGAACTCCTTTATCTGACGATAGAACAGAACAGCAGAGCCATTTAATGATGAACGTTAAATACAAAGATTTAGACGGTACACCCCTAAGTCCTGACACGATAGAACAAGGGACAGATTTTAAAGTAGAAGTAACTGTAAAGAACCCAGGTACAAAAGGATATCTGAGAGAAATGGCGATTAATCAAATTTTTCCTTCGGGTTGGGAAATTCATAATTCACGAATGGATTTATACAATTCAGAAGAGGGTAGTAGAGCTGATTATAAAGATATTCGAGATGACAGAGTATACACTTATTATGGTTTGGGAATTGGAAGCTCAAAAACGTTTACTGTGAAATTAAGTGCTGCCTATAAGGGAACATTTTATTTACCCTCTCTAGAGTCCGAGGCGATGTATGATAATTCAATAAATTCAAGGAAAAAAGGAAAATGGGTAGTAGTAAAGTAGTTTGTAAAGACGTTGAATGAATTTATTCATTCAGCGTCTTACCTACTTCTTGAATTCTGTCTGATTCAATAATTCCTTGATCATTAAACTTATGATTACATAAATTAATCATTGCATCAGCAAGGGTTTCTGATCTTATGGACTTATATTTTTTAAGTGGACCAAAAAGAAATGGATTAACTAACAAAAAGAGAATCTTACCTAAACTTTCTCCCATTCTTGATTCTTTTCTCCGTCCTAAAATTAATGATGGTCTTAGAAGAAATGTATTTGAAATATTCATATCTAAAACTGAAGATTCCATTTCACCTTTCGTTTTAATGTAAAAAGTTGTGCTTTTGTGATTAGCACCTAAAGATGATATTACTGCAATTTTTTCTATCCCATTTTCTCTACAAAGTTGTGCTGCAGTAACAGGGATTCCAAAATCGATTGCTCGGTATAGCTTTTTATTTGGAGTTTTATTATTGGTAGTTCCAACGCAAACATATACTTCATCTGCTTTGAATTTTTCTTTTTGCTCCTCCAGGTTCAATAAATCGCAAATAATTACCTCAAGTTTTTGATCAACAATATCGAGTTCTCTCCTTGAAAAAACAATGATTTTAGAATAATCGTTTCTCTTTAAAAGTTTGTTTAAAATATAACTTCCTGTTAAACCAGTAGCGCCAAGAATTATTGCAGACTTCATACTTTTCAACTGTTAATTAAACCCATTTAGGCTTCATTCAAGGTATCAATCTTAATTTTTTTCATCCTTAGGTTTAAATTGATAAACTATTTTAGGTGGTGTAAAATTATCCATTTCCTCTTGATCGGCAGCTTTTTGCTCATCTGTTTTCCAATAATCTGAACCATACTTCAATTCATTCATGAAATTTTCATCCGAAACTACTGTAATCGTTGGTTTTGGTCCTTTTTTTCTAAAATAAAATGCTAGTACTGTACCCATTAAAAAGCCGGATAAATGTCCTTCCCAACTAACGCTAGGATCAGAAGGAAACATACCCCAAACCATACTTCCATAAACAAAAACAGAGGTCATGCTTAAGGCCAACAAATTTTTATTCTTTTTAATAAAACCACCTACTGTTAAGAAACCAAATAAAGCATATACTATTCCTGATGCTCCAATATGATTCGCACTACGCCCAAAACTCCAAAGCCAAATCCCTGTTCCTAAAAATAGCCAAATGAATATTCTATACGATAGATCTTTATAATAGTAAAATAAAGCTGATCCTAGGAGTAATATAGGAATGGAATTGTTCAGAATGTGATTCACATTAATAGACCCGTCGGGGAGATGGGTACTATGAAAAAAAGGATGTGTTAAAACTCCCAAAAGTCCTTTCATTGTTCTTGGTCGAACACCAATTTTAACACTGTTTTCAACTTGAATTCCATAAAGCCAAACACCCCAGCAGACTGCCAGAAAAATCATAGGCCAAAATGCATATACCCAAATTCCAACCTTTTTATCTTTGCTCATGTCTATTAAAAATAAACTTCTAATTCCTGCGTTCAAAGCAAATCATAGATAAAAAATTATTTAAATGCATTTGATTTATGGAATTTAGGACTGGATAACACCCTACTTGCAACTATTAGGAATCAACCATTTAAAAATGAAAATAATTGTTAGTCTAAAAAGAGCGTGTTATTTTCACTTTTACCATGAAAAAACACCTTGATTATGAAAAATATTCTATTTATTCTGTCCTTTGTATGGTGCCATTTGATCTTTTCTCAAGACTATAATCATTTTAATTATTGCAAAGAATACAACTACATTTATAAAATTAACACCAAAATTGCGGAACAAGTCTTGGGTGCCAAGACTTATGGATGGGATAATACTTTAACAGGGTTTTTGGCAAATAATAACCCCGCTGATTCTGTAAAGATTTGTGCATATAAGTCATTGGATGATTTTTCGGTAAGAAACGGATTATATCTTGTTATTCAGCCAAATCATGATGAAGTTAATATTGGATTGTTTCAAAAAGGGAAACCCAATTTAAATACGTTTACCTGGCAAGATAAATTCTATGTACAGCCTCTGAAAAATGATAAATTAATAGCGCAAAGTTCCATTTTTTCTAAAAAAAGAACCTTTTCTTATAATTCGTCAAGAAAGGCTTTTGAAATAGATGAAAAACACTACCACAAAAAAATTAAAGGCGAGAGAATTTATGTGGTTCTTGAAAAAGATACGTTTATATATAATGCGTATTCAGAGGTTTGGGGCGTGAAAAATGCAAGGGCTAAATCTAAACGAAAAGCAAAAAAAGTAGAACGACTGCAAAAAATAGGATGGTACAATTATAAAAAACACAAATTCAACCCACAATTTGGTTTTTTGGCAATCAGTCAGCCCAAGTACAGAATAGGCGATACATTAAAGGCACAAGTTATTTTATTTAGAAAAAAAGGTAAAGGGTATAATGACTCCTTAAATATCACCTTAAAAAGAGGCTACTATGGAGAAAAAATAGATATTAATCAATTTAAAAAAACTCTAAAAAAAGGTGTTATTGAAATTAACTACCCGTTAGAAGATTCCTTAAATCTATCATCCTACATACTTGAGGTATCCAGCAAAAAAGGAAAAAGACTTTTTCAACAGTATGTTTCTTTGGAAGATTACGAACTTCCTGAATACAAAGTTCAAACGAGATTACAGAGCCGTGAATTATTCAAAGGAGAACCTATTGTATTTTTTGGTTCGTTAAAGGATTACAATGGATTTAATGCTTTTGGATCGTATGTTAAAATTCAGATTCGATTAAACAGGCTCGATTCATTTGAGCGAGGGGTTGTTGAATTCAAAAGGGATCTTGAAGCACTTAAAAAGCCTTTGGAAGATTTTGGTGAAACGAGGTTTGAAATACCCATTGAGGAGTTTCAGGGAATGTCTGGAAATATTGAAGTAAAGGTCACATTTATTGCACCAGGCTCATTTATTGACGAGAGGAATTTATATGTTCAAATAAACTCTTCTCAAAATTCTTTAGTAGCAAAAACACTATATCACCAAGGGTGGGTAGAAGCAAAAGGACTTACAAAAGATTTAGATAGCAATGTAAATATTACAGTCACGCGATTAAATGGCTCAGAATTGGTAGTACAAAAAAAATTGGGAGAGAAATTTTTTGGAAAGAGCGATTGGATGTCCTTTCGTGCAAATTGGAATGGGATGAAAACAGAAACATCTTTTCATAATCCTAACTTTAATCAAGCCTTGGAATATAGAATAGTAAAAGATTCTATTGAAGTAAACATCGATACTTCGGTGTTTAAAGAAGCAACACTAAATGTATTTGAGAAGGAGCTATTGATAAAATCGGTAACGAATTTACCTTCTTTATTGAAATTGCCCAATAATAAGGAAGGCTATACAATTAAATGTATACATGATTGGAAAGGTAAAACAGTAATAACGAACAAAAACATTGATTTAAAAAGGAAAAATGAGTTGATTATTAAAGGAGATTCCGAGGTTTACCCGCATAAAACTACTTCCTATGAACTCACAACCATCAATAAAAAAGGAAAACCAGAAGAAGGAGTGGAATTAGTAGCTTATGCCTATAATGATAAGTTTAACAACACAAATACATATAACATTTTGTACCCTCGAAAATCGAGTAACTATACTTTAAGAACTTATAACCCTTCTATAAGCCCAGCTGTTCAGTCCATAAATTCATCCATTAATGAGGAAACCATTGATGAATTTAAATTAAGACATTCGGAATTTTATAAAAACTCTATTCCCTACAAGGGCTTTAAATTAGAGGAAGTTCATGTTCAGGATACAAATTGTTATTTCGAGCCGCATTTGTATTCCAAAGGAATTGAGATTGCGCCTAATTATGTCCTTGTTGATGGTAAATTTCATTTTACAGAATTTTTTTCAAACAGTTCCGATTGGCCAATAGCATTTAATGATTCTATTCAGCCTTTAATTAGAGTTGGGACTAATTATTTTAAATTACATGGCTATTTAAAATTTAAAAAGGGAATAAAGTATGTTGTTAGAATAAATGTTGATGAAGAGACTCCGTTTTTTCATCATTTGAATTCTCCTAATTATTCGCTAAATAAACAAGTGCGCGCGCAAAAAAGAGCTTTTCAGGAATATGAATCGAAATATCTTTTTGACCATACAGTTCTTCTTCATTTTGAAAAGTTTTGTGATAAAGTAATTATACGAACAAGAAACAAAGCTTACGAGTGGGATAATGTACTTTCCCATTGGTTATTCAAAATAGGACCAGATGTTACCGATTCTGTTTGGGTAACTACAATGAATCAGGGAGACACACTAAACTATGTTTGGAAGAACAGAAAAGGAATTCTTCATAGCCTAGGAGAAGGAAGAATATCTTATGTTCCAATGCAAAGAAAATTCTTTTCAACGAAATTTTTAAATAAACTGAACGTATTTAAAAGTGAAAACGACAAACAACAACCAGAAAATATTGAACTCAGGATTTTTAATGGAATTGGAGTTAAAATAGCAAATAACACCAAGTACCAAAGTGCAGGAGTATATCAATTACCAAATAATAAACAAATACTTGTTTTAAAAACCTTCAGTGGAGAGCTCTATAAAACGGTACCTTTTTCCAAGCCCATTGAGCGACTTAATGAAGTTTATGTAAATCTTGAAAAAGAACTAACTAAAATAAGCGCTTTGCCACAAGGTGGGGTGTTGAAGAAGGTGTTATGGAATTCGGTGTATGAAGTATCTAAATCTAAAGATGAACTTGACACTAGGTCATACAGCTATTATAATAAAATGCCTAGTATTTGGGTGTATGCAACCAATGAATTCAACAAAAAAATAGATGGTGCAAAAATATATAGTTTAAAATCAAAATATAATTATAATGCTCAGGGGCATAGAGCAAACCATTCTATAAAAAAGTCATTTATTATTCTAGCAAAGGGCTACACACCTTGTGTAATTTCAGAATATGAAGTTGCTCCTAATACCTCTTACCATTTCCATGTTACTTTGAGAAAAGAAGATTCGTTAAATATAACTCCTATACAAATCCATCCCAACAGAATGGAAGCATATTCTCCATGGGATTTTAATAATGCAGGGGTAAATTATTCTTTTAATTTTCAAAACGCCCCTTTTTGGGTGTATAGTAATTCATTTATTTCGTATGATTTTTCTCATGATTTAAATATGAGTTACCAATGGGGAGGTCTTGATAAGACGTCTTCTGAAGTAAGGGGAGAACGAACCGAGCTTTTAGCAGAATCCTCTATGGCTATTTCAGCAAATAAAAGGAGGAATTACAGAAAGTCTAATAATTTCAAATTTTTAAGCAGTATATCCCTAGGAGATCATGCTAGTGTAGAGGAAATTGATAAGGGTTTTGCCTCGACATACACTGTCACAGTGTCAGATTCAAATGGTTGCTTAGTTTTAGATGAAAAAGAATCTTCTAAAAGCGAAGAGAATAATATAAGTTTATCCTACGGAGATACGCTTTTAAAAAGAACAGATTTCAGAGATAATGCATTTTGGAAATCGAATCTCACGACAGATGAAAATGGAAAAGTGAAATTTGAAACTACTTTTCCAGATGATATAACACAATGGCATATGCAAGTTGTTGGATGGAGTCCTAAAGGGGAGTTGTATACGGAGAGCCGAAAAATTAAGTCTTATAAACCGGTTGTTGCTAATATTGACTTTCCTCGTTTTATTGTTGAGGGTGATGAATTTCAGGCATTGGGTAAGTGTATGAATTATACATCAGATAAATACGAAGGTAAAACAGAGTTTTTCATAAATGGCGACAGTCAGAATAAAAACACTATCTCTCTTGATAAGATCCATTTGGATTCTGTAACCATTAATAATATAGAGGACACAGTTAAAATAGGATATAAACTTCTATTGAATAATGAATATTGGGATGCAGAGGAAAGAGAATTGCCAGTTCATAAAAAGGGAATAAGTACAACTACGGAAACAGATTATTTTTTGTCAAAAGATACTTCTTTATCCATTCAATTAACGCCAGGAGAGTATCAAATTCAGTTAGCGAGCGGATGGAATAACTATTTAAAAACTCAAATAAAGGATTTAAAGTCTTACCCATATGCGTGTACTGAGCAATTAACAAGTAAGCTATTGGGAATGCTGGTTCAATATGACTTATCTAAAAAGGTTGATGGCGCTGATGTTAAAAAAGGGGTACTATTAAAATCACAAATTAATACTGTAATTAGGAAACTCGCCAAACGATCAAATAGTGAATATATGTGGGGCTGGTGGGATAATGGTAGTACGCATGAGTTTATAACAGCGTATCTAATAGAAGTACTAAAATATGCACATGATTTACAGTTTAATGTTCGGAAATTGAATGAAATGAACCCATATATTTTAAATCGAATACTTCAAAATGATAAATTAAATAATGAAATAAGATTGTACGCTGCGTGCCAAATAGCAGAATTGGAAACTAAAAAAATGAAAGATTTTGCAATGATTACTTATCAAAAGCCGAAAAACAAAGCTCAGATCGTTTTATTAAACAAGTTGAAGCAGCTAACGGGTGAAAAAATAGACATGGCGGCTATTGACTCTATCGCTTCTTTTACAAAACGTGGTGGTAAGTATTGGGAGGACAAGGAAAGAGGATGGATTGGTAATAGAGGCTTTTTAACACGTCAGGTATATCAAATAAAACAATTAGCACATGCTAAACAGTCGGAGTTAAATGCAATAGCAAAAACAGTTTGGGACTTAAATTCTAATAAATATCACACACTTCAAAAAGCTCAATTTCTATTGATGACTAAACTTCATCAACCAGAAGTTAAAAAAGGGTATTTAAAATATAACCTGGGTGCATCTCAGTCGGATTTAATTCAATCATCGGATGCTTCTGTTTTTGGTAAAGTACTTTCTATTAAAATTGATTCTCTAATAGAATTAAAAATTAAGTCCAAAGGAACCTTTGGCTTTGTGTCTGTTCAAAAGAAAGAATGGAAAAAACCAGAAAAAAAAGGTAAAGAAGATATAGTTGAAATTGATACAGAATTTTTACAAAAAGAGAAAAAAGCAACGAAACTCATAAAAACAGAACAGTATACATTAAAAGTGAAAATTCATGTGAAAAATGAAACCGATTATGTTAGAGTAGAGGTTCCTATTCCTGCAGGGTTAACATACAAGAATAAAAACTCGATTCAGTCTAATGATCATATTGAATATTATAAAGACAAAGTAGTGCTATACTATGAACATGTTAAGAAAGGTGACATATTCATCAATGTTCCTTTAACAGCTCGTTACAAAGGAAAGTACACTATTAACCCAGTTAAATTTGAAAACATGTATTTCCCAAATATTTCGGGATGGAACACTATCAAGACTGTCTTAGTAAATTAAGAATTTTTGAATGATAAATATGGAATCATTCATTTAAAATGGCGGATTTAACATTCCAAACACCTATAAATCCTTGCATTTCAAGGGATTTCGCCGTACTTTTGCCATCCAATTTATTGAAAGGGTGTGTTGATGCGGTAACATGCTGTTTTACAGTTATTTAAAAACAACCGTTTAACTCCGCATAGTTGAACGTACAATTATTAAAACTATGTCAAAAGGACAAGTTACTGGAATCGAGGATTTCAACTGGGACGGATTAGGTAAGAACGACGAAATTTACACAGCTGAACAAAAGGCTGAATTAGAAGCGGCTTACGGAGATACTGTCAACTCAATTGCTGCTCACGAAGTAATTGAAGGATCAATCGTTACAAAAACAAAAAGAGAAGTTGTTGTAAACATCGGATATAAATCCGAAGGTGTGATTTCTATTTCTGAGTTTAGATATGATCCGGATTTAAAAGAAGGAGATAAAATAGAGGTTTATGTTGAAAACCCTGAGGACAAATCAGGTCAGTTAGTACTTTCACACCAAAAAGCTAGAGCATTAACTGCTTGGAATAAGGTGAATACTGCACTTGAAGAAGAGCAAATCATTAAAGGTTATGTGAAGTGTAGAACAAAAGGTGGATTAATTGTTGATGTTTTCGGAATCGAAGCATTCTTACCTGGTTCTCAAATTGATGTTAAACCAATTAGAGATTACGATGTTTACGTTGGTAAAACAATGGAATTTAAGGTTGTTAAGATCAATCATGAATTTAAAAACGTTGTTGTTTCGCATAAAGCGCTTATTGAAGCGGAACTTGAACTTCAGAAAAAGGAAATTATCGGTAAACTTGAAAAAGGTCAAGTATTGGAAGGAACAGTTAAAAATGTTACTTCATACGGTGTATTCATTGATCTTGGTGGAGTTGACGGATTAATTCACATTACTGATCTTTCTTGGGGTAGAATTAATCACCCAGAGGAAGTTGTTCAATTGGATCAAAAATTAAATGTTGTAATTCTTGACTTTGATGATGATAAGAAGAGAATTGCGTTAGGATTAAAACAACTTGAGGCACATCCTTGGGATTCTTTAGATGCTGAATTAAAAGTTGGTGATAAGGTAAAAGGAAAAGTAGTTGTGTTGGCTGATTATGGTGCGTTTATTGAAATCGCTCCTGGTGTAGAAGGGTTAATTCATGTTTCTGAAATGTCTTGGTCACAACACTTGAGATCAGCACAAGATTTCTTGTCAATTGGTGATGAGGTTGAGGCAGAAGTATTAACGCTTGATAGAGAGGAAAGAAAAATGTCTCTTGGAATTAAGCAGTTAGTTGAAGATCCTTGGGCAGAGGTTGCTGCTAAATACTCTGTAGATTCAAAGCATAAAGCAACAGTTAGAAACTTTACAAACTTTGGTATTTTTGTTGAGTTAGAAGAAGGTATTGATGGATTAATCCATATTTCTGATCTTTCTTGGAATAAGAAAATTAAGCATCCTTCAGAGTTTGCTTCATTAGGTCAAGAAATGGAGGTTATTGTTCTAGAAATTGATGCTGAAAACAGAAAGTTAAGCTTAGGTCATAAGCAGTTAGAGGAAAATCCATGGGATGTTTTTGAAACTGTTTTCACTGAAGGATCTGTTCACGATGCAACTGTTATTGGAAAGCAGGATAAAGGATTCTTGATCAATACTGCTGAATATGGAGTTGAAGCATTTATTCCTAAAAATCACTCTGTAAAAGAAGACGGTTCTTCTATCGCTGTTGAAGAAAAATTACCGTTTATGATTATTGAGTTTAATAAGGATGCTAAAAAAATCATCGCTTCCCATACTAAAACGTTCAAGCAAGAAGTTGAAGGTGAAAAGAAAGGAGGAGCTAAAGGAAACACAAAGAGTGCAATTAAGAATTTAAATGCATCTCAAGAGAAGTCTACTTTAGGTGATTTAGATGCTTTAGCAAAATTAAAGTCTGAAATGGAAGGAAAATAATTCCTTATCCATATCTAAAATATAAAGCCCTGCATTGAGCAGGGCTTTTTTATTTTTAGTGGTAACGATTAAAATTCCGCCATTTTGTTAATTTTTTCCTCTAAATTTTTAAGAGCTACGAGTTCATATTGAAAGTCCTCTATGTTCTTAAGGCTAGCTTTAACTTTTTTTCGAGCAATATAAATATTCTGGTTTTCATATTTCAGCGCAATAATAACGCCTAAAATTCCCTTAGGAATATTTTTAATTTGATGTTTTCTATGTTTTTGACTGCTTTGAAGAGCTCCATTAAACTCTTTTAAATAAAACATGAATTTTTCATTTTTACTTTTTGCTATAATATTCATATTGATCCGCTTGTTTGGATTGTTAATGAATCTATCACAATTAATCCATCCAAGCGACTCGCTAGCTAATGAGTAATAGGATATGGCTTTAATTAGCCTTTGTTTTCGTTCCGCTTTAGAGACTCTGTCTCTTTCCGAAACAATTTTATTATATTTCTCAATGTCGATTTTTGAATTCGGGTTTCCGAATGTGAAGTTGATTGTAAGGCCTGGGGTAAATTTATTTTTAAGATCAAATCCAAGGGAATCAAGGTGGTTGCCAATTTTAGATAGTAATTCAAAAAATGCATTATCGTTTTCATAAAATTGCCTACTGAAATTAATTCTGTTGTCCTCAGATGATAAAACAACAAGTGGGAATCGTTGAGATACACTGTTTTGAAGTCTTCGAGCCAAGAGGTCTCTTTCCTTTTGAGTGAGTAAATCGATTTCTTTTCGATTACCTTTTAAATATATGTGATCAAATCCAGCTTTGAGATCAATTTCAAATAAGCATATACCGTCTCTTCCATTTGGATATAATTTCCATTCTACAATAGAGTCTTTTCGAATCGATTGATTAAAAAGATTAAAATCACCTTTTTTTTCTCCTTTTACAGGGAATTTGATGGTTACCCTTTTGTTTTTGGGGAGTTGTATTTCGTTGCCTTTACTGTATGCCCTTAGTTCAATCATTCCAGCAGTTTCAAGTAATTTTCCAGAATCTGTTTGCGTACTTAAACAATCAAAAATATAACTGCTTTTGGAGTAACTCTCTTTCAACGTTATTGTTATTTCCTTCTCTTTGTCAAATGTATTACTTGGAATAAGTATTTGAGTGCCTTCTTTTCCCTCAATAAGATTATCTTCGGAGGGAATGATTGAAAAGGTTTGAATCTTCGATTGAAGTGATTTTAAAGCCTCATTCCATTTATCGTTCGGTTCAGGTTCTGTAGGATTTAGGATGACGGAATCAGGTGGTGTTTGATTCATTTTCACTGAATAGATAAGAGAATCTCTTTTCTTTTCCGTATGCTTATATGTTTTGGCTTCACTCGTGCTATCTGTACGGGTAATAGTAATACTCTGCTCTGCAAGATCATTTTGTACGCAAGACATCAGGAGGATAGCGGAGCAATATATTGAGATGATTTTCATGAAATGTTGTTTATCTCATTAACTCCAATTTAAGATTTCGTTACATTATTTTTTGAATAAAAACCATTCTCTCAATTTAAGCAACTATATTAGTTGCGCTTCAAGCCTTATTTATTCGGTGGTATTAATTTTTTCTCAATTTTCTCAAATGCTGTTTGTGATGTAGGGATTTCAATTTTGGAAAACAATTGGTAATAACTGTTGTCAAACCATTCCCAATCCCATTGAATATTCTGAATATTCAATCCTACCCATGGGACAAAAGGTTGATTGGGGTCAGTGAATGAAAATTCATACGAGAGTCCTTTTGTTGTGCATCTACTTCGGTTTTCCCACCCCCAATTATTCGCAACAGTTCCATATCCAATCCGCATATCTGAAAAAGGAGTTCTTAAAATACCTTTAATTTGCAATGTCGTGTGAAATCCTTTATCAACTCTTCGTATTTTAACATTTGTATATGTTGATGAAAAATTAATTCCATGTCTCGTGTTTGGTATATTTAAAGGTGTTTTTAGTAAAATATCCAAATCAAATCCCATGCTAAAACTAGCTTTGAATACATATCCAATTCGTACGGAAGGGAAACAAGTGATGTCACTTGCATTCATTTTAGAGTTTAATCCAAAAAAAAGAAGGAAGATTATACATGCGTTTTTCATATTCTTATAATGTCACCAATTGAAAAAGGTACATTATAGATGTTTTTTTATCGAGAAGGTTGTATAAAACGCTGTTTTTCTTTGAGGTTAATATAAAAAAGCCCCGCATTGCGAGGCTTTTTAAATACGATATATCTCGTTTCTTAAATCGCAGATGCGATAAAATCTCCAACGGCATCAGTTCCTACTGGATTTTCTTTGTTTAAGTCTTCTGTTGCAATATTTTGATCAATGGCTTTGGCAACGGCAGCTCTTATTGCGTTTGCTTCATCAACGAGGTTTAGTGATGTTTCTAACAACATGGCCGCAGATAAAATGGTGGCCATTGGATTGGCTATATTTTTACCAGCTCCTTGTGGGAATGATCCATGTATTGGTTCATATAATCCAACTTTTGCTCCCACAGAAGCTGAAGGTAATAATCCAATTGATCCGCCAATAACTGAGCCTTCGTCTGAAATAATGTCTCCAAACATATTTTCAGTTAAGATCACATCAAATTGAGTGGGAGCTAAGATCATTTGCATAGCCGCATTATCAACAAATAAGAAATCCAACTCAACATCTGGGTAGTCACTTGCCATTTTAGTAACAGTGTCTCTCCATAATCGGGAAGTTTCTAATACGTTTGCTTTATCAACTAAAGTCAGTTTCTTTCTTCTCTTTTGAGCAGCTTCGAAACCTACTTTTGCGATTCTTTCGATTTCTTCTACAGAATAGGTGCAATTATCATAGGCTACATCTCCAAATTCATTTCTTCCTTTTTCTCCAAAGTAAATACCTCCAGTTAATTCTCTTACTACAACAAAATCAGCCCCTTCAATTCTTTCTGGCTTTAATGGTGAGAATTGCTCTAATGCAGGATAATAAGCTACAGGGCGAATATTGGCATACAACCCAAGTTCTTTTCTGATTTTAAGTAACCCTTGTTCAGGTCTTACCTTAGCATTAGGGTCATTATCGTATTTTGGGTGTCCAATAGCACCAAACAATACGGCATCTGATTCTTTACAAACTTCTAATGTTTCATCAGGAAGAGGTGTGCCTGTCTCATCAATTGCACATGCTCCCATTAATACTTCTTTGTATTTAAAATCATGTCCAAATTTTGATCCAACAGCATCCATTACCTTCATTGCCTCTGTTACAATTTCTGGCCCTATACCATCACCTTTTATTACTGCGATATTAAAATCCATTTTATTCGTTTTTGAAGGCCAAATTTAAGAATTAAAACTTGTTCCTTTGTTAGCCTTTTGATTGAAATACCAACACATGAGTTTTAATTAGTAATCTATGCAGAGAATTAAACTTTGATAAAAAACGATTTAAGGGTGTTGTTTTCTTTAAAACTAAGTTTCAATAAGAGTAAATACTACAAGTGTACATGGTGCTTCCTCCTTTAAATGTTCTATCTTTGCGCTTTAAATTCAACAAGTATGCTAACGGTAAATAATCTAACACTTCAGTTTGGAAAAAGAGTTTTGTTCGATGAAGTTAATCTGAAGTTTACACAAGGAAATTGTTATGGTGTTATTGGTGCGAATGGTGCTGGGAAATCTACCTTTTTAAAAATTCTTACAGGTGATCAGGACGCCAACAAGGGAACGGTTTCTCTTGAACAAGGAAAAAGAATGGCAGTTTTAAAGCAGGATCATTTTGAATTTGATGAATTTACTGTTTTAGATACGGTTATAATGGGATACAAGGAGTTGTATGACATAATGAAGGAGAAAGAGGCGATTTACATGAAGCCTGATTTTTCAGACGAAGATGGAATTAAAGCATCGGAATTAGAGGAGCAATATGGTGAAATGGGGGGATGGAATGCAGAGTCTGATGCAGCCCAGTTGTTAAGTGGTTTGGGTGTTCCAGAACAATATCACTGGACGCAGATGGTTGATTTAGACAATAAGTATAAAGTAAGGGTTTTATTAGCGCAGGCTTTATTTGGTGATCCTGATGTACTTGTGCTTGATGAACCTACTAACGATTTAGATATTCAAACAATTTCTTGGTTAGAAGACTTTTTATTGGATTTTAATAATACAGTTATTGTTGTTTCTCATGACCGTCACTTCCTTGATACGGTGTGTACATATATTGCTGATATCGATTTTGGGAAAATTTCTCTTTTTACAGGAAACTATACTTTCTGGTATAAATCAAGCCAACTTGCGCTTCAACAACGAGCAGATCAAAATAAAAAGAACGAAGAAAAGAAAAAGGAACTCCAAGAGTTTATTATGCGGTTTTCTGCGAATGCTGCAAAAAGTAAGCAAGCTACAGCTCGGAAAAAGATGTTGGAAAAAATTGATGTTGAAACGATTAAAGCTTCAACAAGACGTTACCCAGCGCTTATATGGGATCAGGAGAGAGATGCTGGAGACCAAATCCTAGAGGTAGAAAAAATAAACTCTCATAATGATGAAGGACCTTTACTTAAAAATTTATCCTTTCGAATGGCAAAAGGGGATAAAATTATGTTTTATGCAAAAGATAGTAAAGTGACCTCTTCCTTGTTCCAAATATTAAGCGGAACTGAATCAGCGGATTCTGGAGAATATAATTGGGGGCAAACAATTACTACTGCGTATGTTCCTAATGAAAACAGAGATTATTTTGAAGGTGTAAATCTGGACTTGGTTGATTGGTTGAGACAGTATTCTGAGGAGAAAGATGAGGAGTTTATACGTGGGTTTTTAGGAAAAATGCTTTTTGCAGGAGAAGAAGTTAAGAAAAAGTGCGATGTATTATCAGGAGGTGAAAAAGTGCGTTGTATGCTTTCAAGAGCTATGTTACAAAAACCGAATGTTCTTTTATTAGATGACCCTACAAACCATTTGGATTTAGAGTCGATTACTGCCTTGAATAACTCTCTTACCGATTTTAAAGGAACGATTTTATTTACCTCTCATGATCATGAGTTTGTGCAAACGATTGCGAACAGAATAATTGAAATTACCCCTAATGGAATTATCGATAGAATGATGCCTTTTGATGAATATTTAGCAAGTGATAAGATAAAGGGATTAAGAGAAGAGATGTACGCTTAAATAAACTTGATCGTTATCCTAAAAAAACATGGAATGATTTTGTTACCTTGAGCAGGCATGTAAAAAATTAATGTATTTCAATGGAAAATCTAATCGATCAAGGTAGTAAGCAGTTAAAGGATGGAGCGTTTGATGATGCAATAAAATCGTTTACTGATTATCTCCAACAAGACGAATTGAATCCTAATGTGCTTTGCTTAAGGGGAGTTGCCTATCGAAAAGCACAGAAGTTTGACGAGTCTCTTGCGGATTTTCAAAAAGCAGCTAACCTTATTCCAACTAATGCATCTGTTTACAGTGAAATGGCAGTTACTCAATTTCATTTGAAACAATTAATGAATGCATTGGCCAATATGAATAAAGCTCAGGAATTAGAACCTAGAAATCCTTATCGATATTCAAGTAGGGCATATATTAAAGATGCGATTGGAGATTTGGCTGGTGCCATTGAAGATTATAAAAAATGCATAGAACTTGATCCGCTGGACGCAGTTGCTCATAATAATCTCGGAATGCTTGAAGAAAAGTTCGGTAGAAAGCAAAAGGCTGAAAAGCATTTCAAAAAAGCCGATGAAATAAGTAAAGATGAAAAAAGTCCGTTTTTTGGGAAGTTTAACACTGAGGGAGAACAAATTTTGAATCAGGATGAAGCGCAACAGGAGGTTCAAAATGTAATTAAAGAGGCGTATGAGAAGGAGAAGGAGGAATTAGAAAAAGAGCAGGCCAAAAAAGAGGAAAAGGAAGGAGAGAAGTCCTCCATTGGAAAAGTTATGTTGAGCGTTTTTAAAAGCAAGCAAGAATTTATAGCGTTCATCAACTTTATTAAAAATGGATTTAAAAGTTAATGTGTTGAAAAAGATGGTTGTTTAGCCATTTTCATTCTACGTATTATTTGACTTTTAAAAACAATAGAATAAAACTAACTTTAACGTCTTAAAAATTAAAATAATAGATATGATTACTGCAGAAATAGTTACAGAGAAAGGTACGATGAAGGTGGAGTTCTTTGAAGAAGATGCACCTGGAACCGTTGAGAATTTTGTTAAGCTTTCAAAAGAAGGTTTTTACGATGGGTTAACTTTCCATAGAGTATTACCAGATTTTGTGATTCAAGGAGGGTGTCCACAAGGAACCGGTGTAGGAGGTCCAGGTTATCAAATTAAATGTGAATTAGATGGTGGAAATCAATATCATGACAGAGGAGTGTTAAGTATGGCTCATGCTGGCAGAAACACTGGGGGATCTCAATTTTTCATTTGTCACTCAAGAACGAATACTTCCCATTTAGATAGAAATCATACTTGTTTTGGTAAGGTAATAGATGGATTAGATGTGATTGATGATATTCGTCAAGGAGATGAAATTGAAAAAATCGTTATTACTGAAGAATAAATATAAAAGATAGGATATGTTGTAAAAGGCGTTCAATAAGAACGCCTTTTGTGTTTTTATTCCCTCATTTTGAGTATTATTGTTTTTAATTGAAAAACTTTCTTTCCATATTACTTATTGCTCTACTTTTTTCTTGTGGAGAAGGAGGTTATCAAAACGTTCAAGTGTACTATGAAACAGGTGAGCTAAAGGCAGAGGGAGTTATGTATAAAGGGTATGAGCATGGCCCTTGGAAGCGGTATTATAAAAATGGTACTAAAGAGTCTGAGGGAGATTTTTATTTTGGAACTCAGGTAGGAGACTGGTTTTGGTATTACAATAATGGACAGTTAAAAGAGTCTAGTCATTTTGAAGAAAATGATGCAAATGGTAAATCAATTCGTTATCATAAAAATGGTCAGAAAAAAGCAGAGGATTACTGGTTTCGAGATTACCGAAAAGGAAGAGCTAAAGCCTGGCATTCAAATGGATCTAAAAATTATAACGGAGTCTTTATTGATGGTTTAAGAGATAGTGTTTGGGTATGGTATTACGATAATGGTCAAATTGAGGATAGTGTATATTTTGATTATGGTTACGAGCATGGTTTAGGTGTAACGTATCATAGAAATGGTAATAAGAAATCGTTTGGGCAATGGGAGCAGGGCTATAAGTTTGGTGTGTGGAGGTATTTCAATGAAGTGGGTGATCTTGTAAAAAAAGGTGTTTTCAATGAGTATGGCTATAGAGATGGAGTATGGCTTGAAAGAGATTCTTTAGGATTGACAGACTCGATTACAATATATGCGAATGGCTATATTGATACTGCTTATCGTGTAGATGTGGATACGTTAAATTTAGACTCTATAATCGTCAATCCACTAAATTTAGATTCTGTTAATCTCAAAGAGATTGAAGAGTATATAGAACCGGGATCACCTGTTGGATAATGAAAGTTCCAAATAATAAATTATCATCTGTAAAAAAGTACTTTTTAGCTGAGCTAGAGCCAACTGTAGGAAAAGAAGCAAAATCCTTTTTTAGTTTCCTGTGCGAAGTTTGGTTAGGCTTAACTCGTTCTGATTTAATTCTGAATCCAGACAAGGAAATTTCTGAGTCGGAAATATTAAAGTTCTTATATGGTATAAAAGATTTAAAAACGAATCGTCCAGTTCAATATGTGGCAGGTCAAACCTGGTTTTATGGTTTAGAAATTAGAGTAGAGGAAGGGGTATTAATACCTCGTCCTGAAACTGAAGAATTGGTTGATTGGATTGTGACCTCAAATTCTAATAAGAATGCAAAAAATATTGTTGATATTGGAACAGGAAGTGGATGTATTGGATTAGCTATAAAATCGAAGTTAATTGATGCTAATGTAACTGGTTTAGATTTTTCCGATGAAGCGTTGAAGATAGCAAAGTGTAATGCTGAAAACCTTTCTTTAGATGTGCGATTTCAACAATTTGACGCCCTAAATTGGCAGGAGTTTAAGTTTGAAAATAAATTTGACCTTATTGTAAGTAACCCTCCATATATCCCGGAGGAAGACAAGGCAAGTATGCACCCAAATGTGTTGGATTACGAGCCTGATATGGCTTTATTTGTACCAAATGAATCTCCATTGATTTTTTATGAAGCAATTGCAGACTTTTCGAGAGAATACCTAGAGAGAACAGGAGCAGTGTATTTTGAGATTCATGAGTCTTTCGGACCTCAAGTTTGTAATATGTTACAGCAAAAAGGATTTAATCTAGTTCTTCAAAGGGATTTACAAGGGAAAGAACGAATGATTAAAGCTTCTTTTTAGGATGTTCTTAATTAAACATGATATCTTGGAGTAGCTTATAGCTTAAAATTTAGTGCCTCATTACCTTATTTCTGTCCTCTTTTAGCTATCTTCATCACAGATGATTCGGTTCCGCCTAGGCATACTTTTTCTGCTTTCTGCTATAAGTGTTGTTGCGCAGGATATCCATTTCACCCAATGGATGCATGCACCGCATACATATTCTCCCTCATCAATTGGTGATTTTAACGGTAAATATCGGTTTCATGGGAATTATCGAAGTCAGTGGGCATCTGTTTCTGTTCCTTTTGTTACATGCGCTGGAATGGTGGAATCGAATATGATTCAACAATATGTTAAAGGTATGTCTGCGGCTGGAGGATTTGTTTATGATGTGACGGGAGATTCTCGATTTTCAACAACTCATTTAAATATGGGTGCAGGATATAAAATAAACCTACCTGATCTATCAAGTCAGATTCGAATTGGAATTCAACCCACCATTACTCAAAAAAAAATCGATCTTCAGGCGTTGAGATTTGACAATCAATATAATGGATATTTTTATGATGATAATTTAAATTCTGTAGAGAATCTGCCTCGATTATCACGATGGTATTTTGATTTAGCGTGTGGTGTGCAATTTTCTAAAATTATTAATGATAAGTGGAAATTGAGAACATCATTTGCTGTGTTTAATATGTTCGCTCCGAAACAGAGCTTCTTTAATAATAACAATATTCGTTTGGATAGAAGGTATAGTTGGCAAATTAATGGAGCGTTTCAAATGAATAAAAAAAGTGTGCTTCAACCAGGTGTTCAGTTATTACAACAAGGGACATATACTGCAATTAACTTTGGTGGTATTTATAGGTATGACCTAAGTAAATCAGAATACTTTAAACAAGTGTTTTTTGCAGGCGTTTATTTTAGAGCTGTGGACAGTGGTGATTTAATTATGGGAATGGATTATGATCGATGGAGAGTAGGTGTAAGTTATGATATTAATTATTCCGGATTAGTTCCTGCTTCTAATTTTAGGGGAGGATTTGAATTTGCTGTAATTTACATCATCCCTGATAAAATTAAACGTCCAACTTACAAAATTTGTCCAGACTATTAATGAAATATATAGTATCAATCATATTTTTTTGTGTCACGATCCAATCCATTGGTCAGGCAAAGGTTTGGATGCGATTTGGTGATGAAGCGTTGCAAGAGGGAGATTATTATGGCGCATCTCAATTTTATCTAAAAGCATGGTCTGAGGATTCGTTATATAAGGACTTAGTATATAAACTTGCTTTAGCATATAAAGGGTATCACTATAATTCCAAAGCAATCGAGTTTTTTAAAAGGATTGAGTTGGATAAAACCCTTCAGATTGATCATTTAGATTATTTATTTCATTTGGCAGAACTGTATAAGAGCGAAGGAGACTATGAAGGGGCGAAAAAATATTATCAAAAGTATTCCAGGGTAAATAAAGATGCTCGGTCGTTTAAGTATTTAAAAACAAAGAATGAATTAAAAAATTACAATAAAATTATTGAACTGCTAAACGATACTTTGGATGTGAAGATTGAGAATTTAGGGCCCGAAATTAACACGGGAGTAGCTGAATACTATCCTGTATGGATCAACGATTCAGTAATTTTGTATAGTGCTCTAAAAGCGAAGAATACGTCTCCTGAAGGTTTGATAGAGGACAAACATTATGGCGTGAAAATTTTTTTAGGAGCCCAAAAGAAAGGAGTTTGGAAAACCATTCAGCCAATTCAAGGAGCATTTTTAAAGGATGTTTCATATACTGATGGATGCTTTGATGCTGCTGGCAACTTTTATTTTGCGCGTAAAAATAATTTTGAAAAGTATCAGTTGTGTAAATCGAAACTAATCCTGAATGACAGTACAAAAAAGTGGGGTATGGATTCCATTGTCTCCATACGTTTTTCCGATGAAACCGAACAGTATAATTTCCGAAATCCTTTCATATTGGAAGATAATAATAAGCGCTATTTACTTTTTTCTTCTGATAAAAAAGGAGGAAAAGGAGGAATGGATATTTGGTATGTAGAGGAAATACGAAAGAAATGGGGTACACCTAAAAATTTGGGATTAAAAATAAATACCCCAGGTAACGAAGTAGGTCCTTTTTATCATATTTCTACGAAGCAATTTTATTTCGCTTCAGATTGGCATTATGGATTGGGAGGGTATGATGTTTTTGAAGTGAACGGGAATTGGAAAACTCCGAGTTCAGTTACGAATTTAGGGGTGCCGGTCAATACAAAAGCAAATGATTTATATTATGCGCCGTTGGATTCGTTAAATGGAATGTTAACCTCAACTAGGCAGGGAGCACAAACAGACAAAGAGGCAGTTTGCTGTAATGATCTTTTTTATTACCAGTATCCTAAACCTAAAAAAGATTCTTTAATGCTTTCTTTTGAAAAAGATTCCGTGAGAAATAGATTACAACACTTACTTAAAAAATTTCATGTTACACTTTATTTTCATAATGATCGACCAAACCCTGATAGTTGGGATACATTAACTCCGTATGATTATTTTCAAACGTATGACGCATATATGGATAGCATACCTACCTACCAACTTAAAAACACCTATAGGAAAACGAGTAAAGATTCAATAATGGCATTAAATAAAATCAATGGTTTTTTTAGTGATTACGTTTTTAAGGGAGCAAATGACCTTAAACAATTTTTAAAGGAATTACTTCAGGAATTAGAAGGTGGGCAGAAGATTATACTTACCGTTAAAGGGTATGCATCTCCACTTGCAAAGTCAGATTACAATGTGCATTTATCCCTTCGAAGAATTCATACACTTCAAAACTATTTAAGAAAGTACTCAGAAGGCGCATTTGTTAAATATTTAGATGAAACAGCTGAGAATGGTGGGGTACTTCGAATAAAAAAAGTGCCTTTTGGAGAAAATAGAGCCGATTCTACGGTTAGTGATAATTACTACAATACTAAATTATCGGTTTACAGTAAAGAGGCTTCCTTAGAACGGAAAATTGAAATAGTTAAGTTGGAGTTAATAGAAGATTTGATACCCAAAGATCAATTTACTGTTGATTTAGACTCTTTAGAGACAAGGTTTAATCTTGGGTTACTAGATACAAATCAGTTTGAATGGAGGTTTAATCTTCAAAATAATTCATCGGAGACGATATTCATTACAGATGCGGAATTAAGTTGTCATTGCTTAAGTACTAAACGAAAAAAGTGGAAACTTGAACCTGGAGAAACAGAACCGCTAGATGTGAAATTTGATTTAAAGGGATATAAAGGGAAATTAGGCAGAAGGGTTACTTTAAACATGTCTGACGGGACAAAAAGATATATCACAATTTTAATGGAAATTCCAAATTAGTTCGATTTTAACTTTGCTTAAGCTTTTAATATTGCCATAAGAGGTATTGAGGAATCGAGTTGAAATTTGTTCTACATACGCATTTAAAAACGCTTGGTGTATTTGTGGCAATAGGGTTGCTTCCCTGTTTTTATATAATAATCTTGATGATAATCTTCTGCTACCCAAAAGGTAGAGGCTACTGTAAGCTTTGTTGCAACTTTAAGCCCCTTTGCTTCGAGTTTTTTGATTAAATCATTTGCAATTTTCTTTTGCATATCATTTGAGTAAAAAATTTCTGATCGATATTGGGTTCCAATATCTGGACCTTGTCTGTCAATTTGGGTTGGATCATGCGTTTCAAAATAAAGCTTCGCAATTTCCTCATACGTGACAATATTGGGGTTGAATATAACTCTAACTGCTTCAGCATGACCTGTATTTCCAGAGCAAACCTGCTGGTAACTTGGATTTTTAACATGACCACCAATATACCCAGGTTTAGTGTCTATTACCCCTTCTAAACGTTGAAGATGATATTCTGTACCCCAAAAACATCCACTGGCAAAAACAGCAGTGTCTCTTGGTGATTGATCAGAGGATTCGAATTGCAGACTAATTGAGTTTACGCAGTGTCTCGTGTTTTTATCTGTAAAACCTTCCCCTCTAAAAACATGCCCCAGATGGCCTCCACAAGTAGCGCAAACTATTTCGGTACGGCTTCCGTCAGAATCAGGAATCTCGCTAACGTTATTCCCAATAATATCATCAAAACTGGGCCATCCGCTGCCACTGTTAAATTTATCTTTTGATGAGAAAAGTGGCGTGTTGCATTGCTTGCAATGAAAAACACCTTGATCTTTAAATGTGTTGTATTCGCCGGTAAACGGATACTCAGTTCCTTTATGGATAATCACTCTCGCTTCTTCGTCTGTAAGTTTTCTGTAATTATTCTCTTTCACTTCTTGAATTGTTTTAGTAGAATTAGTTTGCGCTTGACATGAACTCATATTTATGAGTAATATTATAAGTAAGCAGATTTTAAAATTTTTCATATTTACAATATGCTTATAATATAATAACGAGGAAGTCATAATGCTTACTTTTACGATAAAAACTTTCAATGTCCGGATTAACAAATAAGCACATACAAAAAGAGGAGCTTTATAGTGCTCATAACTATCATCCTTTACCAGTTGTTCTTTCAAGGGGTGAGGGTGTGTATGTTTGGGATGTTGAAGGAAAGAGATATTATGATTTTTTATCTGCTTATTCTGCCGTTAATCAAGGGCATTGTCATCCAAAAATAATTCGTGCACTTACTGAACAAGCGAATACATTGAGTCTCACTTCCAGGGCTTTTCACAGCGAAAAATTTGTAGAGTTTTCTGAATTTGTAACAAATTATTTTGGTTTTGACAAAGTACTTCCTATGAATACAGGTGCAGAGGCAGTAGAAACAGCGCTCAAAATAGCTCGAAAATGGGGGTATGAGAAAAAAGGCGTTAAAGATAATCGAGCGAAGATTATCGTTTGTGGAAATAATTTTCACGGAAGAACAATTACCATCATATCCGCATCAAATGACCCGGATTCACGTGGGAACTTTGGTCCATACACCCCGGGTATTCATTCTATACCTTATAATGATCTTAATAGCTTAAAAAGTGCAGTTAAAGATAATGATGTGGTAGCTTTCATGGTTGAACCTATACAAGGTGAGGCTGGGGTATTTGTGCCTGATCACGGATATCTTAAGTCAGCCTATCAAATTTGTAAAAATGCGAATGTTCTTTTTGTTGCAGATGAAGTTCAAACAGGTATCGGTAGAACAGGTCGTTTATTAGCCTGTGATCACGAAGAAGTAGTACCCGATGTATTAATATTAGGTAAGGCAATATCAGGTGGAGTGTATCCTGTTTCGTGTGTACTAGCAAATAATGACATAATGGAGGTCATTACTCCTGGAACTCATGGTTCTACATATGGAGGTAATCCAATTGCATGTGCCGTTGCCAAGGCTGCACTAACAGTGATTAAGGAAGAGAATTTAGCGGAGAAAGCAAGTGTCTTAGGTGAGTATTTACGAAAGGAATTGGCCCTTATCAAATCGGAAATGATTGCTTTGGTTAGAGGGAAGGGATTATTAAATGCTATTGTTATTCAACCTAAAAATGGAAAAGAAGCATGGGATGTATGTTTAAAGATGGCTGAAAATGGCTTATTAGCTAAGCCAACTCAAGGAAATATTATTCGATTTGCTCCACCTTTAGTGATTTCAAAAAATCAACTTGATGAATGTATACAAATAATAAAGGAATCAATATTATCTTTTGAATAGAATTGAATTTTTTTGGTGAAATAGTACTTCCTGTAGTTTTATTTATGGTGATGCTTGGAATAGGGTTTGGCACTAAGATAACGGCATTTAAATACTTGATCTATTCGCCAAAAGTCACTTTAATTGGCGTGTTTTCTCAAATATTTTTGTTGCCAATAATCGCCTTGGTTTTAGGTCTGTTTTTTTCTGAAGAAATTGCTGCTGGACTTTTTTTGTTGTCCCTTTGCCCATCGGGAACAGGGTCGAATTTAATTACAAAGATGGTTTCTGGTAATGTAGAATTATCGATTGTGCTAACTACACTAAGTAGTTTTTTAAGTTTGATTTTGATGCCTCTTGGAATGCAATTTGTTTTATCGGAAACGATTGTTAATACTCAGTTAATTAATGAGTTTGATTCATTGACGGTTGTTGGGCAAATCTCTTTATTTGTCGTTCTACCTGTATTGATTGGTACATTGATTGGGGAATGGAATAGGGCGTTCGTAGAAAAATTAAAAGCCATGTTAAAATGGTTATTACCTACATTACTATTTGGTGTGTTTTTTCTTATTTGGATATATGATGAACCTAAATCTGAGCACTTAAGTGTTGGTGATTTTTTACTACCTGTTCTGCTAATTAATCTTTTGTCTATGCTCTTGTCGTTTCTATTCAGTAAGTTAAATAAATTGTCCACAAAAGATGCGCTTTCGATATCGATTGAGGCAGGGCTAAAAAATAGTGGGATAGGTTTGCTGCTAGTTACCTCCATGTCACAAGGAACATTTACATTATTGATGTTGGCCTATAGTTTTACAAGTTTTTATGTTACTCTGGCTCTTGGTGCCTTGCTTAAACGCTTCGGATAATTTTCTTTTAATTTTTTATTGCTTATTTCTCAAAATCATATGAAGATTTATCTTGTGATTACTTCATGTACTAAGGGGGTGGAATAGGAAATAATGGCTAAATTTAACAACTTATTTTAATGAATGGAGTGAAGGTAAAGTGGAGTTTTGAATGTTTAAAAAAGAAAATGTATATGATATCTTTAAGACAAAATATAGTTTATTTAATGGGACTAATAGGCGGGTGTGTTTTTGTGAGTTGTAATGGATCCAGTGAGGACATAAAAAAGTCATTAGAACCTATTTCGGATAGTTTAATTGTTTCTTCGGATACGTTGGATATGGATACAGTAGTTGAAGATACTGTTTGGCATGTATTTCCATCCTTTGATACAACTGCTCTGGAGTTAGATACAAGTTCTTTTGCGAGTCATTCACTCGATAGTTTGTATACCTCGATAACAGAATCGGTGGCATTACCTGAGGAATCGGACTCTAATATGCAAATAGTGGGGAAGTGGATGGTTTCTAAAAAAATAGCCAATGGTCAATCTATAAATAGTACGCAAAAAGTTTTTGCCGTTTATCATCAAGATTCTATTTTTTCTATGCAAGCGATTAATGTGTTAGGTAAATGGTGGATTGAGGATACGCTGCTCTTTCAAAAGTTTGAGTTGCCTACAAAAATAGCTTTAGATACATCAAGAATTCATGTGCTCAATGATTCTGTATTAGAAGTTTCCGAATATAGAGGGTCAAATAAGTATGTTTTTATTAAAGTGATTGAATGAATCAGCCATTAGCAGAGCGGTTAAGACCAAAATCACTCAATGATTATTTAGGACAACAACATTTAATTGGTCCTCAGGGACCTATTCGTCTTGCTATTGAAAATGATTTATTGCCAAGTATGATTTTTTGGGGTCCTCCCGGAGTTGGTAAAACAACGTTAGCAAATATCATATCGAATCAATTGGATCGCCCTTTTTATACCTTGAGTGCAATTAACTCAGGTGTAAAGGATGTGAGGGAAGTGATAAAAAAGGCTGAATCGAATGGTTTGTTCACTGGAGGTGTGTCTCCAGTTTTGTTTATTGATGAGATTCATAGGTTTAGTAAGTCTCAACAAGATTCACTTTTAGGGGCTGTGGAGAAAGGTGTTGTGACATTGATTGGTGCAACCACAGAAAACCCTTCTTTTGAAGTTATTTCAGCGCTTCTCTCCCGATGTCAAGTTTATATTCTAGAGCATCATTCAAAAGAAGAGTTAGAGTCGCTTCTGCAAAAGGCAATGATTGAAGATTCTATTATAAGAAAAAAGAAAATTACGTTAAGAGAGACGGAGGCTTTAATTAAACTAAGTGGAGGTGATGCGCGTAAACTCCTGAATAACTTTGAATTAGTTGTAAATTCAATTGGAGGAGATAAAGTGGAAGTTACAAATGATAAAGTTCAGCAGCATGTACAAAAGAATCTGGCAATGTACGATAAGTCTGGGGAGCAGCATTACGATATTGTCTCTGCTTTTATTAAATCCATAAGAGGCAGTGATCCAAATGCTGCTGTCTATTATTTAGCAAGAATGATTGAAGGAGGGGAAGATCCGAAGTTTATAGCACGAAGATTGGTGATTTCAGCAAGTGAAGACATCGGTTTAGCAAATCCTACTGCTTTAGTAATGGCTAATGGTTGTTTTGAGGCTGTTAAAAATATTGGTTATCCTGAATGTAGAATACCACTGTCCCAATGTACAATTTATTTGGCCACTTCACCAAAGAGTAATAGTGCATATAAAGCCATAAATCAAGCCCTTGAAACAGTTCGTCAAACGGGAGACGTGCCAATACCCCTTCATTTACGGAATGCACCAACTAAGTTGATGACAGATCTAGGTTATGGAAAAGACTATTCGTATTCACATGCTGGAGCGGGGAATTTTATTCATCAAGAGTTCTTTCCTAAAGAGCTATCGGGTACTAAGTTTTATGAGCCTGGAACAAACAAACGTGAACAATCTATTGCGGAATTATTAAAGGAATTGTGGAAAGGGAAATATTAATCAAGGATCAAGGTCTTTTTTCAAATTCTAAGTAATATCAAAAAATAAACGCGAGAATTGCATTCTTTTTCAATTAAGCGAGTAATTTCGTGATATGAAAAAGAGTCAAGTTTGGTCTATTTTAATTGTATTGATTGTGTCATCAGTCGTTTGGTCTTGCGCGAATGTTACTAAACGAAAATACAGAAGTGGCTACCATATTGAATGGGATATGGTTAAAAAACACAAAAATAGAACCATTAAAAACACAAAAAAAAGAACCTTAAAATATACAAAAGAGGACCAGGAGGTACTTGGTTTTTCGGATGAAGAAAAGTCTGACTCTGATTCTGTTTTAATTATCGCTCATTCAGATGAGGATATCGAAATGACAGGAGGAGTCATTGATGTACAATCGCCTAGTCATAGATCTAATTCATTGGATAAATTATTTAACCAACATAAATATCGTGTGGAAAAGGAAGCGCTTCCAGAGAAAAAAGGAGGAGGACTTTATTGGTCTTTAGGAGGAATGGCTCTTATCCTTTTAGCGACTAGGAAGCAGGGTAGGAAATTAGCCGAATGGGCGAAAGAAAATAAACGTTTTGCAAGGCTACTAGTCGGTATAAGTGGAGTTCTTCTTCCGATTGTTTCATTTTTTCAGGGATGGTTAGAGGGTAGTGCTGCCGCTTTAGATATGAAGTTGGGGCTGTTTTCAGGTCTAGCTCTAGTTTCATTTTTGAGCTATTTACATAATAAAAGCAACAAAGGGTTCTTATTAAGAAAATTAAAAGAGTTCTTTTTTATTGTGTCCTTAGTGGGGATATTTAATACAATGGGGAGTAAGTTGTCGGATCGTTTTCATCAAAATGAATTCAACGTTTCTTATGAAAAATCGGTTTCTGATGATATTATACAAGCTTCCCTATTTAAGGTTGATGAAACGTCAGATAGACTCTTACTGGTGTTTGGAAAAGTGTTGCTTTCAATCCTTTTTTTAGTGGTGTCTTATTTTTTAGAGATCGCTCTGCTGTTCCTCTCGTGTAGTCTTGCCTGTTCTGGCTATGGTGTTGCGGCATTAATTCTAGCCATTGGTGGAACAGTGGGTCTAGTTACTTTATTAATTTGGGGTCTAATAAAAATATGGCGGAGAAATAAGAAAAATAGAGAGGACTTAACGGATAATGAAAAGAAAAGAGATAAAAGAGTATTAACAACTGTAATGATGTCCTTATTGGTCCTTTTGTTAGGTTTGATAATAGTTTCCGCGGCTTTTTATTAATTTTTTTAATTCAAAGAAGCTCAAATATTAAAGAGTAATCAATAAAAAAAGTGATCAATAAAAAAGCCCCGAAATTTCGAGGCTTTAAATATTTTTAGTGAAAATAAATTAATGAATACCTTGATCCGCTAGGTATCGCTCTGCATCTAATGCAGCCATACATCCTGTTCCAGCAGCAGTAACAGCTTGACGATAAATGTCATCTGCACAATCTCCTGCAGCGTATACACCTGGAATGTTTGTTTTTGTAGAGCCTGATTGAACATTAAGGTAACCTACTTCATTCATTTCTAACTGTCCTTTAAAAATATCCGTATTAGGCTTATGACCTATTGCAACAAAAAAGCCAGTGGCTTCTATTGTTGATTCCTCTCCCGTTTGGTTGTTTTTTACTTTTACACCTTCAACAACTTGATCACCAAGTACTTCAACGGTTTCTGTATTAAACATTACAGTTATGTTTTCAGTGTCTAAGGTTCTTTGAGCCATGATTTTAGATGCTCTGAAATAATCTTTACGAACAAGCATAGTAACGCTTTTACAAAGCTTAGCGAGGTACATAGCCTCCTCACAGGCTGAATCACCAGCACCAACAACAACAACATCTTGACCACGGTAGAAGAATCCATCACACACTGCACATGCTGATACACCCCCAGATTTTAATCGTTCTTCTGATTCTAGTCCGAGCCATTTTGCTGAAGCTCCAGTAGAAATAATCACGGTATCTGCAGTGATTTCAGCTTTATCTTCAATGACTACTCGCTTTGGAACTTCGTTTAGATAAGCTTCAGTTGCTAAACCATCTCGAATATCCGTTCCAAAACGCTCTGCTTGGGCTTTAAATTGAAGCATCATTTCAGGTCCGTTTACGCCGTCAGGATATCCTGGGAAATTTTCAACGTCTGTTGTTTCAGTTAATTGACCACCTGGCTGTAGTCCTGCATACATCATTGGTTTCATATCTGCTCTTGCAGCATAAATAGCTGCAGTGTAACCGGCTGGTCCACTTCCTATTATCAAACATTTAACGTGCTCCTTAATCATAACTCTAAATTTGCCACAAAGTTAAATTTTCTTGTCCTGAATGCCATAAAAACTTATTAACTGTTGTTGATGAGGGATAGAGAGGATATGTAAAATGAACGATGATTCCTTAAATAAAACGTTCCTTTTTGCACCTCGTTTACTAATTATTTTATCTTTAAACCATGTTATCGCTTCATTTTGCAGCCTCACTAGGTGGATTATTCAATTGGAAAGATGTTATTGATATCCTTCTCGTGTCTATTCTTTTATACCAGTTGTATAAGATTATTAAAGGAACAGTTGCTGTGAACGTGTTTATAGGAGTTTTAGCAATCTATTTAATTAATCTGATTGTTAATTTTCTTCAAATGAAGTTATTAGGGACGATATTTCGTCAAATACTTGGAGTGGGAGCGATTGCCTTAATCATTTTATTCCAACAAGAAATTCGAAAGTTTTTAATTTTAATTGGTATTAAAAGTTACAACAGTAAACAAGCCAAATTATTTTTTCAGATGGTGCCTTTTTTGAAGCAAAAAGGTCAATTGACGACTCAATTTAAACCCATAATAAATGCTTGTTTTAATATGGCTAAAACTAGTACGGGCGCCTTAATTGTTCTTGAGAATGGCTCAGATTTAAGCTTTTATTCATCCACAGGAGATGCTTTAGATGCTAATGTAAACACACGATTAATAGAAAATATTTTTTTTAAAAATTCACCACTGCATGATGGTGCAGTAATTGTATCAAAGGACAAAATAGTAGCAGCCAGATGTGTTTTGCCTGTTACTGAAAATGAGAATTTCCCTGCTTCTTTTGGAATGAGACACAGAGCAGCAGTTGGTGTTTCAGAAGCATCGAATGCTATTGTTATTATAGTTTCTGAGGAGACAGGAAAAGTAAGTTACGCAAAGGGTGGGAAATTAAAAACAAACGTGTCTAAGGAGGAGTTAATTAAGTTTTTGAGTAAGGATTACAGGACAACCACTAACTAGTAATTTATTTTTTGTTTTTGATAAGTGATTTAATAAGGTCTACGCCCATTCCTGCAGCAAAATGAAGATTTAGGGGGTATGTTTCTACATAGCCGTCATTAATTTTTGGTTTAGTATATCCGGCAACAAATCGAACTCCCGCATTAAAAAATAACCTTTTATATAGGTAAACCTTTTTTCGTGCTTCTATTTCAAAATTAGGTGCAGTTAATCTGTATACCCCTCCATAAAGTGGGATGCCTTCTTCTAAAGCAACTAATTGGTTATTTATAATGCCTTCAGGATGTGAGAATGCAATTCCCATTCCTACTAAAAGGTCAACGTATTTTTTTTTCCAACCATAATAAGCCATTACAAGGTTGTAACCATGAGAAATATTAAAATGAGCTATTTCAGGAGTGGTGTTGATAAGGTGTAATTTATGGTGTGTTGACCGAAGTCCGTAAACGTGATTTTTAAGTTCTAATTCTAGTTTATAGTCCCAGTAAACAGGACTTTGAAACCCTCTTGTAGAGTATCGTGCCCATGGAATGACTATTTCTCCAAAGGCTTCTTGATGAATTTTTAAATATGTTGGTAGATTATAAGCAGACCCAAAATTTAAATTGATGTTTACTTTCCAATATCGCTCTTCAATTGAGTTGGTGTTGGCAAATGTGTTATAAAACAAGATAAAAGCGATGAATAAAGAAAGGACTGACTTCATGTTTAAATTTTTGAACAGTTTGTATTGAAACGCTAAAAACTTGTCAAGGAATTAGAAAAAAGTTAAACAAAAATAAAATTGATTTCTTCTCTGCTGCAATGATTTGACCACATACTATATGTATTTGCTCCTGTATTAAAAAGTATGATTTCGTCGCCTTGGTTTAATATTGGCAATTCAACAGATTCATATAGTACATCTCCAGCAAAACAAAGGGGACCTACTATTCGGTACTTTTGTTGTGTTCCTTCTTTACCAATAACAGCGATTGGGTAATGAATTTGCATGCTGGAATAGGTTTTTCGTAAAAACAAATCTGCTCCTACATGTATAAAAGCATTGTGAGACTCCGAGGTGTTTTTCGTAATGTATTCCACGGATGAAGAGACAAAAGCATTTGTTTCATGGATGAACTTTCCAAACTCTGTAACTATCTTGTATTCTGAGTTTTGAAGCTCTTTATTTAAAGATTTAGTAAAATCATCTATGTTTTCTGTTTGATGGTCTAAGTCAAAGTCAATTCCTCCGCCTATATCAATTGTGTCGATTAGCTTTTGATTCCCTTTTTGCTCTCGTATTTTATTTACTTTTTTAGCAAGATTAAGAACTGTTTTGAAGGCCTTAAGATTTGGTTGATAATCCGCTATTCCACTTCCTATGTGAAAGTGGAGGGCTGTAAATTTATCTGATTTCGTGAGCGTTTGTAATATTGATTCTTCTTGGGTGATCGGTACTCCAAATTTTGAGTTTAGTTGAGAAACATTAAGGTTTTTGTCCGTATTTACAGTCACTAGAGGATTGATTCGTAAACCAAGTTTTCCGGAAAAATTAGAGGGATAACGTTCAATTTCTTCTAAACAATTTACGTTAATTAATGCGCCAGGAAGATGCTGATGACAATAATTAATCTCCTCCTGTGTTTTAACAGGTGAGTCAAAAACAATTTTGTTGGCCGATATACCGGTAGCTTGAGCCAGTTTAACTTCTTCAATGGATGCTGCCTCTAATCCAAAACCTCTGGAGACAATATGTTTTAAAACCTCTGGGTGATTATTTGTTTTTATCGCAATTGCATGTAATGTGTTTGACGGGAAATGGTCTAGAAGTAAATTTAAACGAAAATCCAGCGCCTCTTTTAAATAAAAATAGTTTGCTTTGGAACTGGTTTTTCCGGCGGCTTTATTTTTTGCAATAACCTCTTCTGCAACTGATTTAGCGATTGTTTTCAAACTCTATAAGCTTTTCTTTAATGATCGCGATGATTCTTCGCTCAATTTCAAATGTATCACCCCCTCTGTTTTGGATGTTTACAATATTATCTGCTCCAATGGCCAAACGTAAAAAGGATTTATCTCCATAAGCGACAGGTTGACCAATGAATACTCTTTCAGTGGGAAGGCCTTCATGATTTGACTCAACCATTGAGAAGAATAACTCTCTCATTTCATTGTGATTAAGTCTTCCTTTTTTACCTTTTACTTGAAATGATATGATGGATGGGTTTGTTTTGGCTTGATCGGGCATTAAAATGAATTCATCGTACTTACTGAGCTCATTATTTACAAACTTATTCCAATTATTTATCACATTCGTGATATTTTCTTGACCAATGCTCCTTAGGTCATAAATTGATTTTAAGGTAACCAGCCATCTTAATGTTCCACCTTTGTTAATTTCTTCTGGTAACGATGTCTTTTTTCGAAATACTTCTGGTAAATCGTATTTTGAGAAAATTTGATTGAACAAATTAAAATGAGTGAGACGATCAACATGTTCTATCCTTTTCATCCATCTTTCTGGGATAAGGATTGCCCCGCAAAATGGAGGGGCCTGATAAAATTTAGACCCTGTTATCATTACTGATACCCCTTTAGTTGTGAGGCGCTCAATTAATTCGGAGGTGTGTCGAAATTGACACATATCAACATTCCATAGCACATTGTCTGCATCTAACTCATCAATCCAAAGGAGGTTATCTTCAATCCCTGATTTGGAGCCGATAACAAGACTGACTATGATGCTTTTATCTGGATTGGATTGAATAAGTTCTCTCAGTTGATCTTTTGGGTCTTTTATCGTTCCTTTATTGCATCGAGCACTTAAATATTCGGTTTCAACAAAATCCTGATCAATAATGGCTCCTCCTTTCGGAATTTTATTTCCAAATTGATTTGTGCCAGCAAAGTATTTCCCTTGTCCTGCATTAACCGTTCCAGATCCTAACTCTTCAATACAGGTAATAATATTTAAGATCTTTTTTTCCGGAAATCTTTCACGTGAAAACAAAAGAGGGTAGTACACGACGTCTGTTCCAGAGGGGCCTAAAAATACCTCGTAGTTTGTCTCTACCTTGCCTGATATTTCCATTTTAATCCCATCCTGAACCTCATTAACAAGATTTATCCAATCTTGTTGCGAATGTAGGTCGTTCAACCTTCCATATAAGTATTCAACGTGTTTAGATGTAATAAGATTACAGGTGCAAGATCCTCTGTTGGTTAAGCTTTCATCAGCGAAATCGATTCCATAATTTGATAGACCTCTGTCATTGAGAGTCGTTCTTTCATCGGTTCCACTCAATAAAAGTTCAATAATTTCTTGCTTTGTCGAAGTCATCAATCCTTTTTCCATTAAGCGTATCAAATATAACATAAGAATTCAATATATCTTTGGTAAATGACATTGAATCCTGTTGAACATTTTATAAATCTTATCAATCTTTTGGTTCAAGAAAAAGACGAGGATTTAGCACAATACCAATCAAAAATGCAGAGCACGTCTATTAAAGAGCGACGTGCTAATGGTGTTTTATGGTCTCCTTGCAGTGTTGAGGAACGAAAATATGATTCAGGTGAGCGATTAATTATTAGAGTTAAGCGACCGAAAGAACATCAATATAATCATAGTTTTTCCAATGGAAAATTAGTAGAAGTTTTTTCTACTAACGATCATACTCAATCATTAAAAGGAGTTGTTAATAGAGTAAAAGATGACTTCATGATTGTCACATTAAATGCAGATGATTTTCCTAATTGGATTGAATACGGAAAGTTAGGCGTTCAATTATTGTTTGATGACAGAAGTTATAAGGAGATGCAATGGGCTTTGAATGAACTTGTAAAAACGGAATCAACGCGATTACTTGAATTGGTGAAGAAGATTTTAGGGTATGAGAAGCCTCGTTTTCGCGAATCTTCTTACTCTAATTTATCTCATTTGAACAAAAGTCAGCAGGAGGCAGTTGCTAAGGTATTAGGAGCAGAAGACTTTGCTATTATACATGGACCTCCAGGAACTGGTAAAACAACAACATTGGTTGAGGCAATTCATGAAACTTTAAAAAAAGAATCTCAAGTTCTAGTTTGTGCTCCAAGTAATGCAGCTGTTGACTTGTTAACAGAAAAACTGATTCGACAGGGTGTTTCAGTGGTAAGGATTGGACATCCGGCAAGAGTAGATGAGGAAATTTTAAATCAGACACTAGAATCAAAAATAGCCCAGCATTCGGATTTTAAGTTGTTAAAAGAATTAAGAAAGAGGGCCGAAGAGTATTTTAAGTTAGGAGGAAAGTGGAAACGTAATTTTGGACAAACCGAACGCGAGCAAAGAAAAATGCTTTTGCAAGAAGCACGAACTTTAAAAAAGGATGCAGAAAGAATTCATAACACAATCATTGAAGATGTATTATTTTCAACGCGAGTTATTGCTTCTACATTAGTGGGTGTTAATCATCTCCGGTTAAAGAGTATGACGTTTACAACATGTTTTATCGATGAAGCTGGTCAAGCATTAGAGCCCGCCTCTTGGATTCCTATCATTAAATCAAACCGAGTTGTTTTTGCAGGAGATCATCTTCAACTGCCACCAACAGTAAAATCATTTGAAGCAGGAGAAAAGGGATTGAAAGAAACATTGTTTGAGAAAGCGATTCAAAGAAATCAGGCAGATGTTCTCTTGAATGAACAATATAGAATGCACGAGCAAATAATGTCATTTTCAAGTAGGATGTTTTACAGTAATGTTTTAAAAGCCAATGAAACAAATGCTCAACAATCTGTATTTCCGAATGATAAGCCTATTGAATTTATTGATACTGCTGGAACAGGTTTTTTTGAAACTCAACACCCTGAAACAAAAAGTTCCTATAATGAGGATGAGGCGCATCTTCTATTCACCCATTTTGAAACGTATTTAACAGAGGTTATTAATCATGGTTATGATTTACCTGAATCTGTGGGGATTATATCACCCTATAAAGCACAAGTTGATTTTATAACTAAAATGGTTGACGAGTCAGATTTTCATTTCAAAAGAAAAATTACAGTGAATACGATTGATGGTTTCCAAGGACAGGAACGCGACGTAATCTATATTTCATTGGTAAGAAGTAATGAAGTTGGTGAGATCGGTTTTTTAAGTGATGAGCGACGAATGAATGTTGCGTTAACGAGGGCTAAGCGAAAATTAGTGGTTATTGGTGATAGTTCTACAATAGCTTCAAAAAATAAGTTTTACAATGCATTTTTAGATTTTGTAAATGAAATTGGTGCTTATCGAAGTGCATTTGAATTTTTGTATTGAATTTATTCTAAAACTCAAATTGTTACAAAGATTCATTTCCTGTATATTTGATGCACGTTCTTTTTTTGGGGTCGACTGGTTTTGACAGGAAGTGCAATTACTATGTAAGCATGTCGAGCTTTGGTTTCTATGCTCGCTAATTCAGGATACCACTTTTTTAAACGGAGAAAATAACTTCGCGTTAGCTGCGTAATTGAGTCTAAGACCATTATGCTTAATCCTGACCAAGGTGTCAGGACTGACCGTCTCGGGTGATCGTTTGTTCGATACCTTCACTAA
>PBLA01000015.1 GCA_002722245.1 Flavobacteriales bacterium
AGACGCAGCATGGCAAGGAATCAAATATGGATACATTATTCTCACTTTAGTGAAAGCAGGATATATTGTAATGGAATTTATGCATTTAGGTCATGAGAGAAAAGGGATGAAATTAACTGTTCTTGTTCCTTATATATTTTTCATAATATACTTGATTTTCATTTCATTAAGTGAAGCGAACGCGGTAAGTGATACAAACTTCCCATTAAACGCAAATTTCTAAGCAACTGAAAAATGGGAGAAAATAAAATATCATCTCCTAAAAAGAAACTTTTATACGTTGGATTATTTATAGTGCCATTCCTTGTGGCAATGGCACTAATATTTGTTTCAAAGGGCCTTGGAACCCTTCCAATTATGGACATGAACGGAAAATTCGTTCAACTAAAACATAAAAATCCACCTCCCTATTACACAGTCCCCGAGTTTTCGCTCCCCACATTTACTGGGGACACATTAACTTTCAATCATGAAGATTCCATTCTTTACATGATTACAATGTTCCCAAAAAACAATTCAAAAGAGTGGGAAAAGCACCTCATGTATATCGGTGAAAAAATTATTAAACGTGCCAATAATGTACGAGTAATTGGTATTTATGAAGATGATTACGAACTTAAAATGTGGTCTGAATCTCCTTTAGAATACGTTCAGTCTGTTTCCGATAAATGGTTTATGACCCACGCATCAACTTCAGAATTTGAAAAAATTAAGGCTTCATTAAAATTAGAACTCAATGACAGCACCAATCTTTACGATTACGTTATGATTGATAAAGACGAGCATATTAGAGCATATTGTTCAATTAATGATGCTAAAGTTGCTCGCGATATTCCAAAAATGTTTAAGATTCTAAGCAATCAATATGTCCCTAGGAAATTCGATATTAAGCAAATTAAAAATTAGTATTATACTTCTTACGGTTTTTGCTTGTGGAACACCAAGACAACCACTCCCAATAATTGGTAAAAAGCAAATCAACAATCAAGGAGAAGAAATTGATCACACGGTTTCTCAATTTGAGTTCATTAATCAAAACAACGAGAAAGTCACTCAGGAAAAATTCAAAAACAAAGTTTATATCGCTGATTTTTTCTTTACAAGCTGTAAAACAATATGTCCTAAAATGACAGATCAGCTTACCAGAGTTCAAAAAGAGCTACGCGGAGAGGATTATTTTATCCTTTCCCATACCGTTAACCCAGCTTATGACACCTCCAGTGTATTATTGGATTATTCTAAACGAATGAATGCCGATCTTTACAACTGGGACTTTGTAACTGGAGACGCTCAAAAAATATATAAACAAGCGGCTTCTTATCAAGTTATAGCATTAAAAGACACCACTGTTCCTATCCCTTTTGTTCACAGTGAATACCTCGTTCTCGTGGACAAAAAGTCAAGAGTGAGGGGACTATATGATGGAACCAACATACAGGAGGTTAATCAATTAATAAAAGACACAAAATGGCTAATCAGACATTAGATTCAAAAACACCAAAGTTCAAAGAGCACAAAGGAATCAAAATTGGAATTTGGGCCTTTACGGCAATTGTTTTCATACTTGTTACTCTTATGGGATGGAAAGGATTTCCTCGTCCAGAAACACCTCCGTCATTTACAAAAGCATTGCCAGCATTAAATGCCCTTTTAAATATTTCAGTTTTTATTACATTGATTAGCTCCTTAATTATGATTAAGAAGAAAAAAGTAACATTACACATGCGATTAAATACCTTCGCCATGATCCTTTCAGTATTTTTTCTTTTGAGCTATGTACTGTACCACATTACAAACCAAGAGACCTCATATGGTGGAGAAATGAAAGTGTTATATTATGCTATTCTATCTTCACATATCATTCTTTCTGGTGCTTCATTACCCTTCATTTTATTTTCATACTACAAAGCTTTTATAGGAAACATTGAAGGCCATAAAAAAATTGTTAAATGGGCTTATCCAGTTTGGCTATATGTTGCTATAACAGGTCCAATTGTTTATTATATGCTTTCTCCATATTACCAATAACAAGAATGTTTAAGAAAATTGTCATCATATTACTTTCATTTTGTTACACATCATCTGCATATGCACTTTGCTCAAACTGTAAGGCTGTTGCTGAACAAAATGAGGATGGTTGGGCAAATGGACTGAACACAGGTATACTTTTCTTAATGATCCCCCCTTATCTTATTCTTATCGGCCTTGTAATCTTTGGATTTAAAGGAAAAATTGTTGAAGGAATTAAGAATTTCGTAAATTCGTAACGTATTACGTTCATTCCATTAATTACTCATCCAAAAAAGTTTTGGGATTGGCACAAGAATCTCTTTGCAACTCCAAATTTGGAAGGTGTATAATCCTAATAACAAAGAGGAAAAAATAAGAATAGTGAAAATTATTTCCTTTTACAGGATCCATCTAAAAATATACTTAACGGATATAGTATATATTAAACATTAAGATGAATAAACCTCATATCAAAGACGTATTGAAAGAAAAGATTCTAGTACTGGACGGTGCTATGGGGTCACTCATTCAAACTTATAAACTCGAAGAAGAAGACTTCAGAGGAGAACGGTTTAAAACTCATTCTCATCCACTGAAAGGAAACAACGATCTTTTGGCGCTAGTTCGTCCTGATATATTAAAAGAAATCCATGCGCTTTATCTTGAGGCTGGAGCAGATATTCTTGAAACAAATACCTTTTCTGGTACAACCATCGCTCAAGCAGATTATGCATTGGAAGAAGCTGTTTATGACATTAATTTTCATTCAGCAAAAATTGCGAAAGAAGTCGCTGATGAATTCACCTTAAAAAACCCAAACAAACCAAGATATGTAGCTGGATCTATTGGACCTACGAATAGAACCCTTTCTATTTCGCCCGATGTTAACGACCCAGGATATAGAGCCGTAACGTGGGATGAAGTTGTGTTAGCCTATAAAGGACAAACAATTGCATTAATAGATGGTGGCGTTGATGTTTTATTGGTAGAAACTGTTTTTGATACATTAAATGCAAAAGCGTGTCTATTTGCCATTGATGAAGTTTTTGATGAAAAAGGGGTCAATTTACCAATTATGGTTTCAGGAACCATTACCGATGCCTCGGGAAGAACGTTGAGTGGTCAAACAGCAGATGCTTTTGTAACCTCTGTTTCTCATATAGATTTACTCTCTGTTGGTCTTAACTGTGCATTAGGTGCAAATATGATGAAACCGTATTTAGAAGTGATTTCAAAAAATACTGACTTTAGTGTGAGCGCCCATCCAAACGCCGGTTTACCAAATGAATTTGGAGAATATGATGAAACCCCTGAGGACATGACCGCTCAGATAAAGGAGTTTTTGGACGGCAATTTAATCAACATTATAGGAGGTTGTTGTGGTACAACCCCTGATCATATAAAAGCCATCTCTGATTTGGCAGCAGAATATAAACCCAGAAAAATCAGTTAAATGAGCTTACATCCAGACTATATTGGAAAATATAAGTACAAGTGGCATAACGTTCCTTACATGAGACTAAGTGGTCTTGAGCCATTGATTGTCACACCTGAAATGAACTTTATTAATGTAGGTGAAAGAACCAATGTAACTGGGTCTCGAAAATTCTTGCGGCTTATCAAAGAAGAACAATTTGATGAGGCTTTAGCAATCGCCAGAGAACAAGTTGAAGGTGGTGCACAAGTAATTGACATCAATATGGATGAGGGAATGATTGACGGCGTGGAATCCATGACCAAATTCCTCAACCTCGTCGCCGCTGAACCTGACATTGCTCGCGTTCCAATCATGGTAGATTCCTCAAAATGGGAAATTATTGAAGCGGGATTAAAATGTGTGCAAGGAAAATGCGTAGTGAACTCAATATCTCTGAAAGGAGGAGAACAAGAGTTTATACAACAAGCAAAAAAAATAAAGCGATATGGGGCTGCCACCATCGTTATGGCCTTTGACGAAGTAGGACAAGCTGATTCTTATGAAAGACGAATTGAAATTGTTGAAAGAAGCTATTCTATTTTAACAAGTGATAAAGTTAATTTCCCTTCTCAAGATATCATTTTTGACTTAAATGTTTTTCCCGTTGCAACCGGAATTGAAGAACATAAACTCAATGCCATCGACTTCTTTCAGGCAACAAGATGGGTTCGCGAAAATCTACCCGGAGCACACGTTAGTGGAGGTGTATCAAACGTTTCCTTTTCATTTAGAGGGAATAACCCGGTTCGGGAAGCCATGCACTCAGCCTTTCTTTTTCATGCTATTAATGAAGGAATGGATATGGGTATCGTAAATCCAAGTATGTTGGAAGTGTACGATGACATCCCTAAAGATTTGCTAGAGCGTGTAGAGGATGTACTCTTGAACCGAAGAGAAGATGCCACGGAGCGATTGCTTGATTTTGCTGAAACAGTGAAAGGAACCGCTAAAGAAAAAGTTGTAGACACCGCTTGGAGAGAACAACCCGTTGAAAAAAGATTAGAGCACGCGTTAGTAAAGGGAATAACTGATTTCATCGACAATGATGTAGAAGAAGCACGTCAGATGCACGACAAACCACTCCATGTCATTGAGGGCCCACTTATGGATGGGATGAATGTTGTAGGAGATTTATTTGGAGCAGGAAAAATGTTTTTGCCTCAGGTTGTAAAATCTGCAAGAGTAATGAAAAAAGCAGTTGCGTATCTTTTGCCATTTTTAGAGGATGAAAAAGAAGAAGGAGATTCTGCAGGTAAAATTCTTCTTGCCACTGTAAAAGGCGATGTGCATGATATTGGAAAAAATATTGTGGGAGTTGTTTTAGGGTGTAACGGCTATGAAATAATAGATATTGGCGTAATGGTTCCTGCCGATAAAATATTAGCCGCAGCAAAAGAACATAATGTGGATATGATAGGATTATCAGGGCTTATTACTCCATCCCTTGATGAAATGGTTACTGTTGCAAAGGAAATGGAAAAGGCAGGAATGACCATTCCTTTATTAATTGGAGGAGCAACAACCTCAAAAATTCATACTGCTGTTAAAATTGAAGAACATTATCAACGTGGACAAACAGTTTATGTCCTGGACGCCTCCCGATCCGTTACTGTCGCAAGTAAATTGTTGAGTGATGATAAGAGTTCTTTTATTGAAGAAACAAAAAATGAGTACGCAAGAATGCGTGATCATCACAAAAATCGTCGAGCAAAAAAAGAAATGCTCACCTTGTCTGAAGCGCAAAAAAACAGACAACCCATTCAATGGAAATCAGAGGACATTAAAAAGCCTAACTTTATTGGAATAAAACTATACGATAACATTCCATTAGCTGAATTAAGAGAATATATTGATTGGACACCCTTCTTTCAAACCTGGGACCTTCATGGAAAATATCCTGCAATACTAAAAGACGAGGTCGTTGGAGAAGAGGCGTGCAAACTATTAGAGGATGCGAATAGTATGCTGGATAAAATTATTTCTGAGAACTGGATTCAAAATAAAGCCGTTATTGGAATTTGGCCAGCTAATGCCATAGAGGATGATATTGAACTTTACACGGACGAATCAAGGTCTGAAGTATTGGGTAAATTCCATATGCTCCGACAACAAATAAAGAAATCGGAAAAAGCGTTCAACCATTCGTTGGCGGATTATATTGCACCAAAAGAATCTGGATTAGAAGACTATTTGGGAGGCTTTGCAGTCACTGCAGGAATTGGAATTGAACCATATATTGAGCAATTTGAAAAGGATCACGACGATTACAATTCAATTATGCTCAAAGCATTAGCCGACCGTTTCGCCGAGGCATTTACAGAATTCATGCATGAAAAAGTAAGAAAAGAAATTTGGGGTTATGCTGATCAAGAAGAATTTTCAAATGATGAGTTAATCAAAGAATCCTACAAAGGGATACGCCCGGCGCCCGGATACCCCGCTTGTCCAGATCACCTTGAAAAACCAACCTTATTTAAATTACTTAATGCAGAAAAGCTTACTGGAATTTCATTAACAGAAAGCATGGCTATGTATCCAGCAGCCTCTGTTTCTGGATGGTATTTTGCACATCCCGAATCCAAATATTTTGGTATCGGTAAAATTGAGAAAGACCAAATAAAAAACTATGCTAAACGAAAAAATGAATCAGTAGAAACCATCGAAAAATGGCTCGGTCCAAACTTAAATTATTGATTTTATTATTTTCACAATAATTTAAAAGACATTCGTTTCTTATTAAAGAATATATTTTATCCCATGCGGCTTACCTGTATTGTATTATTATTTTTAATTGCTCAGCTGGGTTACACCCAAAGTCAAGAGGAACAATTGGCCTATCAATATTTTTCGAATAAGCAATACGAGAAAGCTATTGTTATATACAAAAACTTATATAAAGAATCTCCTAAAAGAGAATTTTATGAGTCGTTAATCACATCCTATTTATTCCTCGAGCGCTATAAAGAAGCTGAAAAACTCGTTAAAAATTACATTAAAAAAAATCCTGAACGAATTGAATATAATATTGATCATGGATTCGTCTTGGAAAAATGGAATAAACGAAATAAAGCCGCGCAAGTATATGAAAACACGATAAAATCAATGTTGGCGAATACAAACTCTATCCTATCAGTAGGTAATCGTTTTTATCAAAAGAAAAAATATAACTACGCCATAAAAGCTTATCAAAAAGGTGCTAAGCTCCTTCAAGGCGAATATCCTTTTGCATTCGAACTTGCTAAAGTATATGAAGCACAAGGAAATATCTCCGCTGTTTCGGAGGCACTCATTAGCATATTAGATTTTAGCGAAGAATATCAGGAAGATGTACAAATTGCTCTAACTACATATCTAAATGACGATTCGAATGGAAAAAAACGACGCGTATTTAAAGAAACATTACTGTTGAAAGCCCAAAAAAACCCTAACAATACGAGCTTAACTGAATTACTCATTTGGTTATTTGTTCAAGAAAAAAAATTCTCTTCAGCATTAACACATGCGAAAGCATTGGACAAAAGAAACAAAGAGGCTGGTAATCGAATTGTAGAACTCGCAAAAATATGTGTCCAAAACAAAGCCTATGAAACCGGTTTAAAGGCCTATAAATATCTTGCAAAAAAAGAAAAAGGATCCTACTATTATCGCGTAGCAAAAACAAAAATGGTTGAAATTTTAAATCTTAAAATTGAGCAAGATCCATATGCTAACAAAGAGGACATTATACTACTTCGAACAAATTACGAAGAGGTTCTGGAGGAGTTAGGAAGAAATAACTACACCATGGACCTCATTAGGGGATACGCGAAGCTGCTTGCCTTCAAATTCAATGAAATAGACCTTGCAAAACGCGAATTACAACAAGCCATAAAAATGAAAAGGGCACGATTAACCGAATTGGCTAAATGTAAAATTACGTTAGGTGACATTTATGTTAAAGAGAATGAAATTTGGGAAGCTGCACTCCTTTATGGACAGGTGAATCAGGATTTCAAAGAGGATGTCATAGGTCACCTTGCAAAGTTTAAATCTGCAAAAGCATATTTTTATGCTGGTGATTTTAAATGGGCAAAAGCTCAACTAGACGTATTAAAAGCAAGTACAACAAAACTAATTGCCAACGATGCACTTCAACTATCGGTATTAATTTCTGATAATTTGGGGCTCGATACTGCTACAGCACCATTAAAATTATATGCTCAAGCTGAATTAAATCATTTCCAAAATAACGATTCGTTAGCCTTTCTCCTGTGTGATAGCATACAATCCTTATTTTCATCCAATATCACGCTACTTGATGATGTTTATTTTATGCAGGCTAAAATTTGTAGTAAACGAAAACAATGGGACAACGCACTTTCACTCCTACAAAAGGCAGTGGATTATCAAGACTTACTAAAAGATGATGCGCTTTTTGAAATGGGTAACATTTATGAAAAAATATTAGATCAACCCGAGAAAGCGATGAAATGCTTTGAGCAAATTGTTCTTGAGCATCAGGACAGTTTTTTTGCTTTTGAAGCACGAAAAAGATATCGAACATTAAGGGGTGATTTTAAGGAAAGAATTAAATAGAGCAGTCAAATATTCTATTTACGATTAGCTTCTCAAGCTAAATAAAATTGCGATTTTACTTATAAAAATATATATCTCTATGTTTATAGAAAACAGTTCATTCAACATGGATAAAGGAAACGTATATCAAACGATTAGAAAAGAAATAGATTCTAGAATATTCAAACTTCAGCAAGCTCTTAAGAGCCAAAAAGAAAGCCTGTCATCGGCCTCTGAATCCACTGCAGGTGATAAACATAACACATCAAGAGCAATGATGCATATGGAGGAAGAAAAATTAGGCCAGCAAATGATTCAATTAGAACAATTAAAACGATTAATTCAAAAAATAAATCCTGAAAACACACTTTTAACCATTGGACTTGGTTCACTTGTTAAAACCAATAGAGGCTGGCTATACATTGCTGTTCCATTAGGGAAAATTATGATACAAGAGCAAGAATTAATGGCAATTTCATTGGCCTCACCTATTGGTCAAGCATTGAAAGAAAAAAAAGTAGGTGAATCCACAAAGATTCAGGGGATAGAATGGGAAATACATCAAATTTCCTAAGTCAAATTGTATACTGTAATCGTTTATCAGAGAAAAAAGGAGATAAAATATACTGTTTAATATGAAAGAAGAGGTGGTAAACCACCTCTTCGCTTAGCAAAATCAGGGTTGGAAACCAACCGTTTAGAAAGAGATTATTAATTATTTAATATTTCCTCAAACACATCTAATCGAGGAGTCAAAACAATATCCGTTCGTCTATTTTTCTTTTTAGCTTCTTTTGTCTCCGCAGGATCTAACGGAGAATGCTGACCTTTTCCACTGGCCGTAATTCTTTTTGGATCCACCTTATACCCTTCTAAAACCTTTACAATCGTTGTTGCTCTCATAACACTTAAATCCCAATTGTCTTTAAGTTGAGGCCCCCCACCGTATTTATCGGAATCCGTATGCCCTTCTACGGTGATGTTTATATCATCATTTCCTTTTAGGGCTTTCGCTAATTTTTTCAATGCAGTTTTTCCTTTCTCATCTGCAGTATAACTTCCTGGCTTAAACAATAGTTCATTATCCAAAGAGATATATACTTTTCCATTTCTCATTTCCATGGTAATTCCTTCTTCCTCTAATCCAAATAAAGCCTTTCGGATTTTTTCCTCTAATGCCTTAGCTAATGAATCTCTTCGCGTAATCTCTGATTGCAACTCCGCAATTCTTTTTACTTTAAGTTCCATTTCTGCCATTGCTTCATCCAACTCGTGAGTTCTTGTCCTAAGATCGGCCTCTTTACTTGCCAATGAACGCTCGGTATCATTCAACTTGTCCTCTTTAATTTGAAGCGAACTTCTTGCTTCTTCAATTTCTCGCATGTAACGCGCTACCAGCTCATCCGCCCTCTTTTTATTTTGTTCCTTCAAGGATAAAAGCTCTTGATATGTTTTGTTGAGTTGATCATAATTTCGCGTTAATTGCCTTAACGATGTTCCTTGGATAGACGTATCATTTTTCAATGCAGTCATTCTTTTCCCCATATCAGATACATCATTCTTCAATTCATTATTCTCACCCTCTAATTGAACCGTTTGAGAGTGTAACTCTTGAGACCTAGCCTTTTCTTGATTATACTTTACCGTAAGATCGTCTAACTTTCTTTTTGGAACACAACTCACCATTAATGCTGTTGTCAATCCCGCTACAAAAAATCCTTTCAAAATATTTTTCATGACTGAATACTCTTTAACAAATATAACGTTGCTTATTCTTATTAAATTTTCCAAAACCTTTTTATTACTAACATAAAACTGTGTAATTCGTTCCAAATACCTTACCAAACGTCTCCCTTTCGTTTTTTCATACTTAATTTTTCATTCATCGAGTTCAAAAGAACTGATATTCGATTTTGCAATACATATTCTATTGCAACTAAAAACTTATTCTATGATTCATAAAATTTTGAAATCGTATTTTCGTTGATTCTTATGAAGGACTGTGGTGTTTTGTAAAAGATTAACATATAGCCTGCTGCTTGGACTGTGGATTGCTCCTCTACTTATTTTTTCACAGAATAAATTCAGTAATTACCATACCAAATTAATTGCTCAAAAAGACTCTGTTCAAATCGATTCTTTGTCAATTATCCCATTTAGTGTGTTTATTCCGTTGGACAGTTCTGAATACGAAATAAATTACTTTAAAGGCTATATACATTTTGTTAACCCCAGCACCGACTCTATTCAAATAACCTATAAAACCTACCCTCTTAACTTCACTTCCGTCATTCAAAATAGATCATTAGACAAACCAAAAATAAATCGAAAAATAATAACTAAAAACCCCTATAGTCTATATACTCAAAGCATAACAAGAGATGATTTATTTGGATCAAACACCCTACAAAAAGGAGGAAGTATATCAAGAGGAATTAACTTAGGAAACACACGCGATTTATCTGTCAATTCAAATATGAATTTACAATTGTCGGGAACGTTTCAAGGGATTGAAATCCTTGCTTCTGTAACAGATAATAACATCCCTATTCAACCACAAGGAAATACTCAAACGCTACAAGACTTTGATAAAGTATTTATTCAGTTTGGTGCAAATAATCACAAAGTAATTGCGGGTGACTTCCAAACAATTGAACAAAAGGATTTGTTTCTTAAGTACAATAAAAAAGCTCAAGGAATAAGCTATAATGGTTCTTATTCATCAAAACTCTTTGGAAAAAAAGCAACGCTGAATGTAAAAACAGACGTAGCCCTATCTCGTGGTAAATTTAATCGACAAAATATGCTTGGAATTGAGGGTAATCAAGGTCCTTATCGATTAATGGGAGCAGAAAACGAACGATTTATTATTGTTTTATCAGGAACCGAGCGCGTTTATATTGATGGAAAATTATTAAATAGGGGAATGGACGCCGATTATATTATTGACTACAATTCAGCAGAACTTACTTTTACCACCAATCAAATCATTACAAAAGACAAAAGAATTATTGTTGAATTTCAATATTCAGATCAAAATTATGGTCGTTCACTATTCACCTCTTCCAATCAAATCGAAAACGAAAAGGGCAACTTCTTTGTGAATATGTACACTGAACAAGACATGAAATTTCAAACATTTCAACAAGCATTATCCAAAGAACAATTAGAACTTTTAAACCTCGTTGGAGACAGTCTTCACCAAGCAATATCCCAACGAATTGACACCGTTACATATACTCAAAATCAGGTTCTTTATAAACAGACCGATACACTTGTAGATGGAATCATCTATACGTATTTCAAATACAGTAATGATCCAGACAGTGCGAATTACAGCTTGGGTTTTAGTAATGTAGGTGAAGGCAATGGAGACTACGATTTAGCAACCTCAACCGCTAACGGCAGAGTATATGAATGGATCCCTCCAGCTAACGGAATCAAGCAGGGAAGTTATGCGCCAATTGTTCAAATTATTACACCAAAACAACAACAAATGATGACATTGGGAGGAAACTACAAAATCGGAAAAAAAAGTCACGCATTTTTTGAATTAGCATTAAGTAACCACAATAAAAACTTATTCTCAACAAAGCATAAACAAGACGATCAAGGGTTCGCCTTAAAAACGAATTACACCAATAACAAAACATGGAAAACAACATCCAAAAAACAAAAAACCATTCAAGTTTCTAATACACTAAATTATCAAATCATTAATAAAAATTTCTCATCCATTGAGCGCTTCCGAACAGTAGAATTTATTCGAGATTACAACTTAAATTCAGCTATTCCAGAAACTACTGAACAAACAATTGGTTGGAAATGGGATCAATCCGTAAACAACAAAAAAGTTACCGGCTTAAACATCGCCTACATAGAACGGAAAAACAGTTATCTCGCTTGGAAAACTGATGGTCAAATCAATACAAAACTTTGGAGGGGCGCTCAACTGATTGGGAAAGGAAGTTATTTAAACACTGAAGGAAGTACTCAAAAAAGTGAATTTTTACGGCATTTAATCACATTTCAACAGCACCTAAACAATCAATTAACGTTTAAAATTTGGGAAGAAGAAGAATGGAATCCCATAACAGATATCAGCGGTGATACACTCGCTAATAATTCCTTCAGATATACCGTATTGGGATCTGAGATCGAATTTAAAAAATCCGAAAACACATCCTTTATTATTAATGGAAATCAACGATTAGACTGGCTTCCTCAAAAAAATCTTCTTGAAAAAGTAACCACTGCAAATAATGCGGGAGCAAAATTTACTTTTGGCAATACAAAAGGAACAAAATTTCTGTGGTCATCTACCTATAGAGAACTCTACATTGACAATCCAGCTTTAGTGACTGTTGAACCTGAAAACACATTTCTAAACCGACTTGATTATAAGTTTAAACTTTGGAAAGGCATGCTTCGTTCCTCTTCATTTTTTGAAATCGCTTCAGGGAGTGAATTAAGAAGACAATTTCAATATATTGCTGTTAATCCAGGACAAGGGATATACGCATGGATTGATTACAACAATGACTCCATTCAGGATTTAAATGAATTTGAAGTTGCTCAATTCATCGATCAGGCAAATTATGTTCGTGTTTTTCTACCTACAACAGACATAATTAAAAGTTACACAAATCAATTTAATCAATCCTTCAATCTTAATCCTGCGCGATATTATAAAAGAGATAAATCCTGGAAAAAATTCATTACCAAGTTCAACAACCAATTCCTAATGAAAATAAAACAGAAAATTTCGAAAGATCAAAGCCAACGATTCTTTATACCATTCCAAAACGACATTAACGATACCAATCTTATTTCTGTCCTTTCGTCATTAAGAAATACCATTTACTTCAATCGCTCTAATCCAAAATATGGTATGAACTACACCGTAAAAACCAATCAAAATAAAAACGTGCTTAGTTCCGGATTTGAATCCAGAGACCTTTGGTCTAATTCATTGGATGTGCGTTGGAATATTTCCAAAAGATTTACCTTTAGAAACAAAGCAGAAAGGAGTTCAAAAGGTAGAAATTCTGAACTTTTTTCTGCAAATGAATATAAATTAGCCATTTATGCCTTAGAACCTAAACTCGCATATCAAAAAGGCTCAAATTTTAGAACTACGGTGTCAGCGGCCTTAAAGAATAAAACCAATCAACCTCAGTTTGGTGGTGAGTTTACTCAATTTAGAAAAATCGGAATAGAAACAACCTACAATATGATTAACCAAGGTAGGATGACAGCAGGAATCAGTTATGTTTCTACCACATTAAATGGAACCGAAAATACAGGAAATAGTTCTCCTCTGGCCTTTGATATGCTGGAAGGATTCCAAGTTGGAACAAACTATACGTGGAAGGCTACCTATCAGCGTTCCTTCAAAAACAATTTACAATTGAGCATTCGGTATGAAGGCAGAACTTCTGAAACTGCTCAAACAATTCATACAGGAAATATGCAAGTTCAATTAATGTTTTAACAAAAAAAAGCGGCAAAAAGCCGCTTTTTCATATCACTATTAATGCCTTACTCTCCAGTAACGACTGTTGTTACTGTGGTAATAAACAATCCTCCTTTTACAGTTTGATCAACAGTAGCAACCTTCTTAATTCCACCATTTTTTGCAGCAGCAATAACACCTGTTTCTGCATCTAATCCCATTTGAATTCCAAAAATAGTTTTATAAGAAGCTTCACCTACTTTTTCTCCTCGTTTATTAGCAGTAACCATAAGAGGCGCACTAACTGCGCATGAAGCTAATGTAGATACGATAATTGCTCCAGCAAATAATTTTATAATACTCTTTTTCATAATTTTTAATTTTATTCTCCAGCAACAATTAATTCATAAGTTCTCCATAAGTAGAAGTTTGTTACCTTAATATCCACAGCTCCTACTGTTTTTATACCTCCATTTTCAACAGCCTCTACAATACCGTACTTTTTATTAAAGCAAATACCACTTGAAATAATTACACCTGCACCAGCTTGAGGGGCTCTCATTCCAAGAACACAAGTATTTTTTGACTTTCCTACTTTTTCACCCAATGAATTATCCGTTACAGCGAGTGGTCTTGTTATAGAACATGATGCCAATAAAAATGCAGCAGCTCCTAAAACAGTTATCTTACTTAATACTTTCATAATCTCTAATTTTTATTCTCCCGTAACTTCCGTTTTAATTGTAAAAAAGATTCCGTAGTTCGTCATAGTAAATGTTGCACTACCAATCTCAGAAATACTTCCATTTTCTGCTGCTTTTTTGTACGTAAAATTAGCATCCTTTTGGAATGGTTTTGCTGTTGCCTTCCCAGTTTTTGTACCAATCGGGTTATTTGTAACCTGTAACATTTGGTACTGACAAGAAGACAACAATCCTGCTGCAGCTACAACTGCAACAATTGATTTTAATTTCTTCATAATAAAAATTTTAATTTTTTGATGGGGACAAATCTAATCGAAATACTTTTACAACAAAAAAAACAAGATTTTTTTTGTTGTATTTTTTTAAAAAAAATGATAAAAAACAAAAATCCAACTTAACTGATCATCTCTATCAAATCGCTAAAACTCATCCCTAAATAATTCGCTTGTTGAGGAAGAATACTTTTAGCACTCATTCCAGGAATAGCATTCACCTCAATCAAATAAAACTGGTCATTTTTCAATATGAAATCGATACGAGCAACACGCTTTAGCCTCAAAAGTTGGAAAACCTTTTTTACAATCGCTTGGCATTCGGCTGATTTTTTAGCAGGAAGATCTGCCGGAGTAATTTCCGTCGCTCCATTTTCCGCATATTTCTGTGTATAATCGAAAAATTCTGCGTTGACAACAATTTCCGTAAGGGGCATTACCCTAACCTCATCCTCTGTTTTTATAACCCCAACAGAGAATTCTCTTCCCTGAATGAATTCCTCTACAATTACCTCGTTATCATGCTGAAAGGCGTCCTTTAACGCCTTCTCCAGTGCCGATTCATTAATTACCTTATGCGTACCAATAGACGACCCTCCATTATTTGGTTTTACAAAACATGGATAAGACAACTCCTCATATACATGCGAATTATCCTCATTCTTATAAAAAACAACCGATTTTGGGACGAGTACACCGTAAGTACTTAAAAAGCGATTGCACCAATTTTTATTAAAGGTTAAAGCACTTGCTAGTACACTCGAGGAATTATAGGGTATACCAATTAAATCAAAATAACCCGAAAGTTTTCCATCTTCACCCGGTGTACCGTGAATAATATTAAAAACAGATTTAAATTCAATCTTACTTTCCGGTGTTGTAAATGAAAAATCATTCTTATCAATGGGGTATTCATGTCCTTTAAACTCAGCTGTCCAATTTGCATCAACAATTCTGACCAAAACCGGTTCACCTAGAGCAGATTGAAATGCCTTCAAAATCTCATTTGCACTCTTCTCAGATATTTTAGCCTCACCTGAAAAACCTCCATAAACAAGAGCAACATATGCCATAACAACAATTTTCCTCTAAATTAAAAGTATTGTGACGAGAACAACTACAAAAGGAATAACTTAATACAAAAATCGCTGTTAATATGTATACATGATTTTTTTATAATTGATATACAGTTGTATCCTACAACATCAAGATTTAATACACTTATCGCATCAATTCAACAAATCCGTTATATACTTTTAATTGACTATTAATGTCTTCGTATTCAATCACATAAAAATAAGCACCAGATGAACAAAACTCTCCAGTGGCAATAAAACGACCATCCCAGTTTGGATACGCATTCTCAGATAAAAAGACAGCCTTCCCCCATCTATTATACACAATAAACTTAATAAATCGGTAATACGTTAAAATATCGTCAGGATCTTCTATTGGAGTGAACTCTTCATTAATTCCATCATCAGTAGGAGTAAAGATGTTTGGCAAGGTAAACGGCGGAATATCGCAAGATCGGGCAATTTCCACAGAATCACTTGTTGAACAGTCTGCCTCATTAGTCAACGTAACAGAATATGTCCCCGCTTCCACAATGTCAATACTTGTGCTCGCCTCCTCTGTACTCCATAAGATCTCATTATCTTGGGGATCTACAATCGATATAACTGTTTTTTCACCAATTAAATCACATATTGCCGAATCTTGGTGTTCCAATACTATAATAGGGTTTTGATTAAACACAACATGAATGGTATCCTTTCCATAACACCCTTCCGCATCAATCGCTACAACCTCCACACTATCTGATTCACTTAAAACATAAACCGATGAAGTATCATTTCCATTCCAAATTTCCAGTGCATAATCCCCCGCATCAACCGTTACCGTTTCCACACCGCAAACAGAAATATCTTCTCCTAATGAAACATTAAGAAAAGCTTCAACTACCTCAACAGTATCAGAATTAAAACAATCGTTAATATCCTTTACATCCACCCAATAACTACCAGGTGAATCAATAGTAATACTTCGTGTTTCCTCTCCATTACTCCATAAATAATCAGCTCCTGATGTATTTACAGTTAAAATTAAGCCTTCCGAATATGCACAAAAGTTTTCCGTAGACTCTAGTCCAATTTCAGGTAATGGAAGAACCGTAACATCAACCGATTCTGAACCTTCGCACCCATTGGTATCAATAATTGTTACTTCATACGTATTTGACTCATCTACAGTAATGGTATTTGATATACTGCTTGAATTTGTCCAAGCATACGATGTATAGAAATCACCCACAGTAATATCCACAGAATACCCTAAACACATAGATGTATCTTTAGAACTAATTTCTATCTCAGGAACATCATAGAAGTTAATTGTGATAGAATCATACGCCGAACACCTTGCGTCATTAGTTACTGTAACTTTATAAACACCAGCGCCATTTACAAGCTTTAAACGCCCCGTGTCTGAATTATTCCATACAATTTCCAACCCTTCATTACCGGGATCTAAAACATACTCATTCTCTACACAAATCGTAGTATCCGAAGGACCTAAATCAACCACCGGTAAATCTTCAGAAACAACAACAATAGTATCCCTTGTTTCACAGTCATTTGAATCCGTTTTAGCTACCCAATATGTTCCTGCATCACTTACCTCTATCCCCTGAGTAATAGCTGTTGTACTCCATTCCCAACCATCCCCATTTCCAGCATCAAGAGTAATGGTATCCCCTATACAAAATGAAGTATCCTTTCCTAAACCTATTGTATTCACTAAATGATTTGATATGGTAATCTCATCCGATCCTATACAACCATTTGTATCCGTAACTAAAACACTGTAAGTTCCTGCCTCTACACTAACTGTTGAATCTACTCCTCCCGTATTCCATTCCCATTTTATACCATCTCCCGAATCAAGAATTATGGTATCCCCCGTACAGATTGCAGTATCGTTACCCAAGCTAACTTCCGGCAGGGGATCAACACTTACCTCAATCGTATCTGAATACAAACAACCACCCGGATAAGTAACGCTGGCTATGATGCTTTTAGATTCGAAAACTTTAACACTTCTTGTCGTATCTAACGTATTCCATGCATATTCCTCTCCGCCAGGATCCAAGCTAAGTAAAAGAAACTCCCCAAAACAAATTGATGTATCCGCACCTAAATCCACTTCAGAGGCTGAAGCAATTGAAACATTAATAGTATCTGTATTTAAACAACCATTAGAATCTTTAATTTTAACGCTGTAAATTCCAGCTGTATCAGTTTCTATAGATGGAGTAGATTCATTGGTACTCCAATCCCATTCACTTCCACCAATAGCATTTAATGTTAAAGAACTATCCGGACAAATTGTTGTGTCATTTCCTAAATCAACAACTGGTAGAGCATTTATAGTTAAAACAACCGAATCTGAATCTACACAGTTGTTCGCATCTGTGTTTACTAGTACATAAATTCCCGCTGAGCCTACTGTAATTGAATCCGTTTTTTCTCCAATATTCCAAACTGAACTACCACCTGTTGGGCCTCCAAATGTGATAGAATCACCTACACAAACAGCCGTATCATTTCCTAAATCAACAACAGGTAAAGCATTTACAGTAACGTTTATAGTATCAGCTCCATTTGTACAACCATTCGTATCGGTAACTTCAACGATGAACTGCCCTGTTGTACTTACATAAAAAGATTGTGTTGTATCTCCAGAATTCCAATCCCATTCAACAGCATCCGGATTTCCAGCATCTATCATAACGGAATCACCAAAACATAATGAGGTATCATTACCTAAATCAACTGTAACAGAAACCAAATCTAAATCCATTGTATCAACTGTCTGGCAACCACCAACGGTAGTTACCACAACTGAATATTCACCAGCTGTTTTGGCTTGGATAGTTTGAGTAGTCTCCCCATTACTCCAAACCCAACTCAAGGCGCCTGGATTTCCTGCATCTAATTGAAGAGAATCTCCGGAACAAATTGTTAAATCTATTCCAAGACTAACGGTTGGTGGAGTAATGCTACTTGAAATAGTCATAAGTCCGTTATTATCGGAATAATTACCATCATCGTAAAAAGCCATATATAACTCTCCGGAAGTGGTTGTAGAAACAGAAAGTGATCTTATATCATTTATAAACTCTTCATCTCCAGAATCAAAAGATCCATTTCCATTTTGATCAATAAATGCCATAAAACCTAAAACAGGAGCACGTTCATCTCCACTTGCATCATTCTTTCCATCTAAGCCTGTCCAACCATGCGGTGTATTATCAAATCCAGTAGAAGAACCAAACTGCACATTTCCATTAGTGTACCTATAACCTCCTAAACTTACTCTATCGTTTGTTGTATTATTGTATCTAACCGTTGTAACTGTTTGACCATTTTCAGGTCCATTTGTAGCGGTAAAAGTTCTGGACCCTCCGGTTGAGGAAAAGTTGTATTCAAACCCACCTACAACTGTTCCTACATAAACCCAACTATTTGTTCTTGAGTTAATTGTACCTTCAATTGCAAATGTACAATCCACCGTATCCGTATCTGTTGCTGTGTTATTATCAGTTATGGTATCACCAGTAACACTAATTGAAACTATGTTTACAAGATCTCCAACTAAACTATCAGGTGTTACTATGGTTACCGAATAAACTATACTATCTCCTCCTGGTATATCAACTGTATCTTGTAAAGCGCCATTCATTGTTCCAGATGCCGTTGTTGTCGCTCCTCCATAAGTAGTTGCTGTCCACGTTACATCTCCATCACCAACTCCTACAGGAAGAGGATCGGAAACTATTCCATCTATAAATGATGGACCATTATTTCGAGCCACAATTTCATACGTTCTAACTCCTCCTGGTATATAATGCAACTCCCCATCGTCTTTAGTAATTCCAGCATCATACGGACAACCAACTTGGGCGTTAGCTGAGTTATTAGAACTGTCACATTCTTCTATTAATGTTGTTGGATAACCAAATTCACCTGTTCCACTATCATTCGCGAAAACAAATAAGTTGGTTGGCATATGCGGAACATTAAAGCTGAATTGGTAACAGCTATCCTTAGAAGGCGTTGAATTACTAACCGTTACTGTTCTAGTTAACAATAAAGTACCTCCTGTAGTTGGATCTCCATCGTAAAAACTTACTGGGTAATCATAAATAAGTGCTGCTGCATCATCATTACAAACCGTTACATAAACCAACATGGAATCATCTTCACAATCAGCAATTACGGTTGAATCGATATTAATTTCAAAATCGGGAAGGGCAGGATAGACTATATTGCCAGAAGGATCGGTTATGAAAGTCTGAGCCGCATAAATATCATTTCTAGGAACAGTCGCTTTGTTTTGTCGTTGAGCTGGAATTGTTAAATCGTCGTTTATAAATGTTGGTGAATAGTGTAAACTATTCCAAACTTTTCGTGTTGGCATCCATGGTGTTAGGTCAGAAGTATAAACTCTTGTATTGCTTCCGCAACTTACACAAATTTCGGCTTCCCCATCTCCATCGACATCCGCTATTACCGGCATTTCTACTCTGGTTCCAGAGGTACACCCCAATACGTCTTTTACATTTCCTGTAACACCATCTAAAATTTTTAAGTTTTGCTCATCCCTGTAGATTACTTCCATGTTTCCATCACCCTCAAAATCAAAGGCTGTGGCTGAAGTTTTTTGTGAATGATCACTGCCAGATTCGAACCACTTTAAAGAACCGTCATGCTCGTACAGATTAAGTCGATGTCTACTTACAATTGCTAATTCATTAACTCCATCTCCGTCAAAATCTGCAACCGTTGCTCGTCCAGCTCCCCTATCAACACGTCCGGGAGCAGGATTAATGTTTGAATTTGGAATTATTGTTTCATCAATTATAACAGTATCTGCTCTTGGATCCCATATATAAAACCTTGCATTTCCTGATCTATAACCCACTACAACAATATCCATTTGTCCATCCCCATCCCAGTCGGCTAGACTTGTAAATCCATCAGTGTAAGTTTCAGTTGGGTCCATTCGTGTAACTTCCGTAATTCCATTTTGATCATTTCCAGGATCCGTTAAGTCAACAGCGTAAACAGTATTTCCGCAAATTAATTCTAATCCGTCGCAATTTGGGCAGGCAGCATCAGGGAGCACATCGTAAGCGGCCGACATGTAATCACCTGCAGTGTATCCGGGCTGCCTTCCTCTTGGCAAACTATTTCTCTCGACTGTGGTTGGAGATGCTATAATAGCACCCGTTGCTGAATTCATGACATGGTTTCCAATGAACAATTCGGGTACTCCATCTTCATCAAAATCAGCAAATTGCACGACAGCCCATTTTTGGTCACTGTATTCACTTAGGTTAATTCGACCAAAAAGTTCGCGGTACCTTTGAGTTAAAGCTCCATTGTCGTAATCAAAACAAGAAATCCATTGGCGACAATTGTTATTATCGACACCACCTTGTGCGTTTCCTGTCACAAGGAAAACCTCTGCAGTTCCATCATTATCAATGTCTGCTATTGCTGCTCCTCCTGAAAAATTGTGATAGGTACCTTGGTACGCAATGTTAGTGATCGTGGAGCCATCTTGACCATTTAAAACGTATATTCTTCCATTTCCATAATTAACGGTAACTATTTCAGGAATACCATCACCATCCATATCTCCAACCACTGGCGTAATGTAAGCTTCTCCAGCAGTTGAAGTCCACTGTTGTTTCATGCTAAACAAAGCAACATCAGGAGTGTCCGGACAATCTGGAATTACTCCGTTGGTATAGTGCGATGCACAAACAGAAGTTCCTGCACAGTCTCCATCAAAACAATCTACATCTCCATCACCATCGTCATCAAAACCATTATTACATTGCTCAGTTGCTAAAGAGAAAATAATATCAGTATCGGTTACCGAATTGTTGGCCATATCTGGATCGGCAACAACTGTTGAAGCGGTAACGGAAGCTATATTATCCAAATCCCCAGTAAATCCTAAAGGCACTGTTACTTTAACAATGTAAACAACACTATCCCCAACACTTAAATCAATAACATCTTCCAATGCTCCTGTTCCATTCGCATTATCCGAAACTGCAGTTCCGTATGTAGTAGAAGTCCAGGTCATTTCAGTAATTCCAGAAGGTAAAGCGTTTCTTACTGTATCTCTGTATGATCCCCATGGTCCGTTATTCTTAATTGTAATCGTATACGTTTGGATTTGTCCTGGAACATAAGATGGCCTGTTATCATCAAGCGTAAGATTTACATCTGCTTCAGCTTTAATTTCTCCACAAGCACAACCATCAACCCAAATTCCATCTCCCCAACCAGGATTTGTTCCAATAAGCTCTAAACTACCATCGGTTAAATCAACTAAATACATTGAGTAAGTTTTACTCATCATGTAAACAGACCCATCCGTACTTCGGAACATGGCATGATAAGTTCCATCTCCATCGCCCCCAATGTAGGTAACTGTACCATCATTTGGGTTAACAGATACTAAACCATTATGGGTCGCACCAAAACTATAACCGTATAAAAGGCCTTCATCTGGATTGTAAATAGCGGCTCTTATATGGACTGGATCAGTAAGTGTAATTAATTCCGCTTCAGCCGATCGAACATTGATTTTATTTAAAGATGTAGTTGCATCTGCATTATGAAAAGTATATAAGTTGTTATTGTTGTCGAAAGCTCCTGCACTTGCATGGGCTCCCATACTTGCAGTAATATTTCCTCCTACTACATCTGCCACATATCTTGAATTTCCACTTTGATCAAATGCCCATAACTGCTCACGAGTATTGCTAGGGTGGTATCGCATTGCATAAATGTAATTATCACTAGGATTTAAACTCATTCCATCATGGTAACCAGTCCAAGCATTACTAATGGTATTTAAAGTAGGAGGCTGTTCTCCATAATTCCATTCCTTTAAATCTGTCCCATTTCCCGAATAATGAGAAAAAAGCATACGACCAGAGGAACAATCGAACCCATCTTCCTGAATTGCAGCTCCAGAGATTGAAAAGTTAAAAGTAGCTTCATCGGCATCGTCAGAAATAATGTCTATCCAATTTCGCCACGGTGAAGCATCTCTTCTACCATGCGTTCCTGTTCCGATTGGTCTGTATCGAATTATGAAAGAAGCACTATCTCCTGCAGTAATAGTTAGTGCTGTTGAACCAACAATTGAAAAGTGATCGTCGTAAGTGGTACTTCTCACATTGATATCCGATACATTTAAATCGGAAGTTCCTTCATTAAAAATCCAGAAGGTATGATCAACAGCATCTTGGTTTGCGGTTAGTACTCCGAAAGCTTGACCAGTAGAGTCGGGCCATGTATTCTGACCATCAGAGATTTCAAATCCCTCTCCTCTCACAGTAATTTCTGGCTGTGCAACCGCGATGGAAAAAACCATTGCGAACAACACGGTTAACAGACTGTTTGTCTGTTTGATATTGGTTAAGTTAGGTAGCATGCACGTGGTTATAATGCGCACTAATTTGAAAAAGATACAGTAATGATGTAATCATTTAAAAATTAGCGGTCTCAATATACGGAAAATCAAATAATAAATGATTCATTTTTTAATAACCAACAATCAAATAGTCTAACAATCAAAAAGAAAGTCACAATTTACACAGTGTTAAATCTAAATAATACAAATAAATGCCTCGTAAAAGAATCCATATTAAAGTTTAAATATCGAGTCTTGTTCATTTGCAACATGAAACAATTAAGCTGTAAATCCGTAAACAAAATTTAGGTTAATCTAGAGTTTTTTATCAAAACTGCCTTAAAACATTAAATTAACTCTAGATTTGCTCATTAAGAGATTGTAAACTACCTAATGTGATTAGTAATGATTAAATCCCATTTTTATAAGTTTTTTATTTTAACATTATTATTCTTCCAGATACCTTTCACGTCGTCTGCTGTTGATTGTACAGGAAAACCAAATTGGGTATCAGCTTGGCATAGTGTGGGATCTCAACACGTAGGTTCTAACAACAGATTATATCAACTTAAAATTCATTCTGCTTACGGTCAATACAATCCAACTAACGCCGCATATTCGGCATATTGGACAGATCTTGGAGCTTGTGTCACCTCTTCGCCTCCTACAATAACAACAACATCTATTTCATCAATTACCTGTTCATCGGCATCAAGTGGTGGTGAATCTATTGATGACGGAGGTGCAAGTATTACAGCAAAAGGAGTATGTTGGAGCACAAGTACAAATCCCACCACTTCTGATAACACAACAAGTGATGGAACAGGAACTAGCAGTTTTGCTTCCTCAATTACTGGTCTTGCTGCAAACACCACTTACTATGTTAGAGCTTATGCTGTAAATAGTGAAGGAACAAGTTATGGATCCCAAGTATCCTTTACCACATCAGCTGGACCTTCGGTAAGTTCTTCATCCGGAGGAAGTAGATGTGGAACAGGAACCGTTAATATTTCCGCATCGGCAAGTGCAGGATCCATTGATTGGTATGCCGCCTCTTCTGGAGGTGCTTCTCTTGGCTCAAGTTCCTCAGGTGCTTCGTGGACAACACCAAGTATTTCTACTACAACAACCTATTATGCCGAAGCTGTTAATGGTTCGTGTACCTCGGCTTCACGAACGGCAGTAACCGCCACAGTAACAAATCTAACCATAAGTTCAACTACTGACGGTTCTCGAACTGGAACCGGAACAGTTGACCTATCGGCAACTACAAGTGGAGGTGATGTAAAATGGTATGCCGCTTCATCAGGTGGAAGTGCCCTGGCTACTACATCTTCAGGCGCGACATGGACAACACCAAGTATTTCCACCACAACCACTTACTATGCTGAAGCCGATGACGGCACATGTACCTCGGCTTCAAGGTCTGCGGTGACCGCTACTGTTATAAGCCCTCCGGGTGGAGTAGCAACAAACTTAAGATTATGGCTAAAAGCCGATGCTGAAGCGTATAGTGATGCAGGAACAACCTTAGCAACCGATGGACAGGAAGTTCAAGAATTCCATGATCAATCAGGGAATAGTTATGACGCTACAGATAATGGCGCAACTGGTCCAGATTGGGATGAAGATGGTGTTAACTTCAACCCTTCGCTAGATTTTGAAGATGCAAATTCAGAAAACTTAGAAATCTCCTCCGGTATCTTTGGTACCGATGTAATTAACGATCTTTTTATTTACGCAGTTTTTGCAGATGATGAGGATAGGAATGATGATATATTTCACGAGGAAATGGCAAGTTCTATGAAAGTAAAAGCCCATTGTGCTTTTAGTAACGAACAGGTATATTGGGATTTGGGTAATAGCACAAATGGACAAGGAAGAATTAATGCAAATTGGGGAACAGATTACGGAATAACGCACCTTTGGGCATTTGGATCAAGTACGGTTACAGGAACCCCTAATGGAACAAAAAAGTATATCCTGAGAGACAATAATGTTGTGGACAGTGGTGATCCTTCAACAAATAACAGCGCAACAGGAAACAACCAAATCTTCTTTTTAGGTTCAGGAGTTAACACTAATTACTTAAATGGTAGAATTGCTGAATTCATAGTGTATGACGGAATTCCAACCGAAACAGAGGAAGATCAAATCCAAACCTATTTAGCCGTTAAATACGGAATTACATTAGCTGGTGAAGATTACACTCACTCGGATGGCTCTACAGTAATTTGGGATTATTCAGCTAACTCAGCCTATCATTATGATATCGCGGGTATTGGAGCTGATGCTTCTTCTGGGTTAGACCAAAGAATTTCTAAATCCATTAATTCGGATGCTATTGTAACCATGTGTACCGAAGCCATTGGAACTACCAACGCAGGAATTTCAACGGCCCTTACAGACGATACTTATTTACTTTGGGGAAATGATAATGCAAAAGATAACTCTGCCCATGATGATTTACCTTCAGGTTATTCAGGAAGATTAGCCAAAGAATGGAAAGTAGAAATGACTGGAACGGTTGCCGACGTTCATGTGGAATTTGATCTTTCGGGTGATGCTCATATAACATTAAATGGTGATGCAGCAGCAGACTTTTACTTATTGATTGACGCTGATGGTGATTTCTCATCAGGAGCTACAGCCACAGCTGCTTCAAGTTTCTCAGGGAACAAAGTAACTTTTAACGACATTGATTTTACGGATGGATATTATTTTACGCTGGCCACTCAACAACCTGGCCCTGGAGGAGTATCCAATAACATGGAAGTTTGGTTTGATGCTGGTGTTCAATCGCACAACACAGGAACAACTCAAGCTACTGATGGACAAGACGTAGATAACTGGCACGATCAATCTGGAAATGATCACGATGCAACTTCCAATGAAGGAGATGCTTCCTGGGATGCCGATGGAATGAACTACAACCCAACGCTTTATTTTGATGGTGGTGCTGAAAACTACCTCATTTCAGGGGGAATTATTGATGATGACGATACCCTTCATAATATGTTTACCTATTTTGTTGGAACATTGGATAACTCATCTGCAAATACAAGATACGTTTTTTACGAAAACACTGATAATAGTGCAAATGGAGGCAATACCTCTGGTATACAGTGTCACAGACAGACTGATGACGATATTCTTTACGACAAAGGGCGAAATACAGGTACCACTGGTAGAACAATCGGTAATTTAGGAACTACTGTTGCAGCACCTATGTTATTATCCATGGGAGCTGGAGTTGATAATAGTGGCCCTGGAACCAATGAAAAGTATATTACTAAAAACAACGTCTCTATTGATGACAGAGCTGGTACCAGCTATGCTAAAGGTAATGGTGATAACTTTTATATAGGTTCCAACAATTCAGGTGCTAATGAATGGCTTGGAAATATGGCAGAATTAATCATTCTTAATACGATACCAACAGAGGCCGAAGAAGATCAAATACAATCCTACTTAGCCATTAAATATGGTATTACCTTAAGCGCCATGGATTACTTGAGTGCTAATGGAACCGTAGTTTGGGATAATTCCACTTATAGTGCATATCACTATGACATAGCAGGAATTGGTCGAGACGACTTAGGAAATTTACTACAAAAGCAATCTAAATCAAGTAATTCGGATGCCATAGTAACCATGAGTACCGAAGCAATTGCAGCCACTAACGCAGCCAACTCAACAACGTTAACCGATGGAGCGTATTTACTTTGGGGAAATAACAATGCAACCTCTGCCTCTGCCGATGCTGATTTACCAACGGGTTATACAGGAAGATTGAACAGAGAATGGGTAGTGGAAATGACGGGAACTGTGTCCAATGTACACATCGAATTTGACCTTTCTGGTCAGCATACTAATTTAATGGGAGATGCAGCTGGTGATTTCTATTTATTAACTGATGCTGATGGTGATTTTACATCCGGAGCAACTGCTACAGTGGCAACAAGTTTTTCAGGCTACAAAGTAACCTTTGATGATTTTAACTTTACCGATGGACAATATTTTACACTCGCAACCCAACAAGCTTCACCAGGAGGTGTTGGATTTGGATTGCATCTTTGGTTAGACGCCGAAACACAATGTCATAACACTGGTACAACTCAAGCTACCGATGCTCAAACAGTAGACAACTGGCATGATCAAAGTGGTAACGAATTTGATATTTCTTCAACTTTAAACGCAGCCGTATGGGACCAAGATGGTATTAATTTCAGACCTTCTCTATCTTTTGATGGTAATGATAATTACACCCACAGTGGAGGAATTCTAGGTAATGGCGATACCCTTCATAATGCATTTATTTACACGGTTAACTCATTTGACAATACAGGTACCACAAACACTCTCTTTAAAGAAAATTCTTCTGGTACGGATCATACTTTTTGGTATACAAGGGGTGCTTCAAATAACCTAACATTCGATAAGGGGTATGCTGGCACTGGAACGGGTAGAGTATCTGGATCATGGGGCGGAACAACAACAGTTCCCTATTTATGGCAAGCTGCTGGGGCGGAAAATACGAGTACCCCAGCAGGGACGGAAAAATACTGTTCAAGAAATAATACAAGCTTAGACACTCAAGCTGGTACTGACGACTGTATTGGATTGGGGCAGGATTTTTATTTTGGCGTTAATCCTGACGGTAATGCTGATTTTAACGGAAAAGTTTCCGAGGTGCTTATATTCAACACCATTCTCTCGGCCGCAGAAGAAGATCGAGTACAATCCTATTTAGCTATTAAGTACGGTTTAACATTGGCCTCCATGGACTATTTAAGTTCTGATGGAACAGTAGTTTGGGATAATTCAACTTACAGTAGCTACCATAATGACATCGCTGGTATTGGTCGTGATGATGCAGGAAACCTATTACAAAAGCAATCCAAGTCTATTGAAACTGATGCCATAGTAACCATGAGTACCGAAGCTATAGCAGCCACTAACGCTGCTAACTCTACAACCTTAACGGATGGAGCATATCTCCTTTGGGGGAATAACAATTCAACTTCAAATGCCTACGATGATCTTCCGATTGGATATTCCGGTAGACTTCAAAAAGAATGGGTAGTGGAAATGACGGGAACTGTTGAGAATATCCATGTTGAATTTGACCTTACAGATCAAGACTATTTGGGCGGGGATGCTGCTGCTGACTTTTATTTACTCACCGATGCTGATGGTGATTTCACCGTTGGAGCATCCGCAACGGTCGCTTCAAGTTTCTCAGCCAATAAAGTCACCTTTGATGATGTAAACTTCTCGGATGGACAATACTTTACTCTCGCTACTCAAGAGCCTGG
>PBLA01000016.1 GCA_002722245.1 Flavobacteriales bacterium
ACAATCCAGAACTAGATGATGAAATGAAGGGATATGCTCAAGAGATGATTTTAAAAACCTATCCAGATGAGAAGTTGCTGAAAAAAGAATATCAGATTAAGTCCTATAATGTCTATATGTTCGGAAACCAAATTCGTGGAGATTGGGGAAATAAAAAAGACAGTTGGCGAATTAGTCTGGAACTTTACCACAACAATACACTTCATTTAGCCCTACATCCTTCAAAAACGGATCATGGGATGAAATTCATGTTGGAAGTACAGGTGTATTAAACTTGTTTTTCTAACAAAGACTATTAAATTTCGACGAAATAGTAAAAAAGAAGAGGAAATAAAATTGAATATTTTCAGTTATATCCTAATGTATAAGCATACTTAAAATGAAATGGATTTCAGGAGTTTTAAAAGCCCTCTTTATTATTCCCTTTGTATGGATTGCAATCCAACTAATCGTTCCTTCAGAACAAGCAGATACAATTTCAAAAGATCATGAATTGGTTTCTCGACTTAATTTTATTGAGAATGAGCTAAAAAAAAATCATCTCGGTAAAGGAATGCAGGTGCTATTTCCTGAGGGGTATGTTTTTATTCATGCCATATATGGGTTGAGCTGGTGCGAATTATATCCTAAAACAAATGATAAATCGCTTAAAAAAAGAGCTTACTCAGAGGCTATTTATGCATTTAAGTCAATTGATTCAAAAGAAGGAAAACGGTTTTTTCAAAAACATCTTACCCCTGAATATGGAATATATCATAAAGGGTGGAGCAACTATCTTTTAAGTAAAATAATAGCCTGTAAGGGAAGGTTAGAGAGCAGCCAAGAATTAATACAACTTTATGATAAAAATTGTTCTGAAATTATACAAGCACTTAAAAACAGTGAAACGCCTTATTTAGAATCCTATGCATTTGATTGTTGGCCCGCTGATAACTTTGTTGCCATAGGATCTTTAAAACACCATAATGAGTTTAAAAAAATTATATCAGACTGGATTCCTAAAGTTAAAGAGCGATTGGATCCTTACACTGGAATTATACCACATAAATTTGATGCTCTAAGTGATTCCATTCTAGAAGGTTCAAGAGGATGTTCCAGTTCTCTTTCTCTCTTATTGCTTTCTGATATTGATTCTTCTTTTGCCTCGAATCAAGCAAAAAAGTATCACGAACATTTCTTGTTTAATCGATTTGGTTTCCCAGCTATTCGAGAATACCCTAAAGGAATTAAAGGAAGTGGAGATGTAGATTCTGGTCCTGTTATTTTTGATGTTGGTTTTGCGGGAACTATTGTTGGAATAGGGGCTATAAAAAAGCTTGGGTATAGCAATCTATCGGACAAATTGTATAATACGGTTTGTGCATTTGGTTTTGAAACTGGACTTCACAAAAAAAAGGTGCTTGGTGGAATAATACCAATAGGTGATGCCTTTTTAACCTGGTCCAGACTACAATCTCCTAAATTCAATTGTGAGGTCGAGTATCAATCTTCATTTACTGCTGTTTGGTTTTACATCTTTTTGGCAATTATTTTATTACTTATATATCCATCAATTCGACAAAAAGTACTGGCTTTACCCACTAATTTTTTAACTAAAAAATGAAGTTGAATAAAACCTCCTTGTTTCTTATTTTTGGAACAATCCTTGAACCTTTGACCTAATGTTTTTAACACGCAAAAAATTTTGGAAACGACTGATTATTTTAGCTCTTACCCTTCCGATACTACTGGCCTCAATTGGCATTGGACTTGTTTATTATAAGCAAGATGATATTGTTCAGGGTCTTTTGGAAACAGTCAACAAAGATTTCAATGGAAAGTTAGAAATAAAAGATTCCCATATATCTCCATTTACTAACTTCCCATATATCTCTATTGATTTGGAAGAAGTAAAAATCTTTGAGGATAAATCCGATTCTTCTGCCATCATTGCAGATTTAAATGAGGTCTTTTTGGGGTTTGACTTTTGGCAAACTGTTGGAGGACGTTTAGACATCAATGACATTAAACTAAAGGACGGATATATTCATTTGGTGCAACATCTTGATGGAAATTTTAATCTCTCAGTTGCGTTAAGTAGTGACAGTGAAGTCGCAATTGATAGTACGGCAGAATCGATGCATTTAGCCATCCATGAAATTGAAATTGAAAATGTAGATATTAATAAACTCAACGAAGAGAATCAAATGATGCTTGATGCATTTATACAGCAAGCAGATGCTAAATTCTCTACAAGCAATGAGCATACTGCAGTACATTTTGATTCTCGATTTGAATTGAATATCATTCAAGAAGGTGACACCTCATTTATTAAACATAAGCACTTTGATTTAGACACGGAGCTCGACTATAATACCGTGGAGGAAATACTTACACTAGAGCCCACTAAAATTCATTTAGAAAATGCTGAATTTGACATGAAAGGGTTTGTTAACTTCAAAGACGACATGTATGTTGACTTTACGTTTAACGGAAATAAGGATAACTATGATCTAGTTTTTGCGATGGCCCCTGAAGAGTTAATTCCTACGTTAAAACGGTACGAGAATAAGGGAAGGATTTTTTTTGAAACAAATGTAAAAGGAAAAACGGCGAATGGACAGATGCCTGCTATAAATGCCACGTTTGGTTGTGAAAATGGTTTTTTTAAGAATACAGTAAAAAACAAACAAGTTGATGACTTAAATTTTACTGGAAGTTTCACTAATGGCACTGCGAAAGACTTTTCTACAATGAAATTGATCTTAAACGACTTCACAGCAAAACCTGAAGAAGGTCAATTGGTAGCAAACTTAGAAATCACCAATTTTGATGATCCAGAAATTGAATTCCAAATTAATTCTTCCTTTGAATTGGATTTTTTAGCTGAATTTTTCAACCTGACTGATCTTAAAGACCTAGGAGGTGCAGTGGAATTGGAAATGAATTTCCATGATATTGTGAATATTGATGCGCCTGAACATGCCATTTCGAAATTAAACGAATCCTACAAATCGGTTCTTAAAGTAACCGATTTAACATTTAATTACGGAGAGGGTGTTCCCGTAGATGACCTCGATTTACTTGTGGATATGAATGGCCATAAAGCCGTGATTGAATATTTTGATTTGAAAATGGGAAATTCAGATGTAAATATGCAGGGTGAAATAAGTGACCTTCCTGCTATTCTTCATCATACTGATCAAGAAATTGAGACGAAACTTGACATAAAAAGCAACTTCATTGACCTGTTTGAACTTACAGGGTTAGACTCAAACGCTTTAAATGAAAAAATTAAGGACTTTCAATTAGGGCTCAATTTTAAGAGTTCAGCTTTGGCACTTACTGAATACAAAAACCTTCCTGTTGGCGAATTCTTTATTCAAAATCTTCATGCGAATCTTCAGAATTACCCTCATGAATTGCATGATTTTAATTTAGATATTCTCATTGATGAGGAAAATTTTCAGTTAATCAATTTCAAGGGAGAAATTGATAAAAGTGATTTTTTATTCTCAGGAAATTTAAAACATTATGACATTTGGTTTGCGGACACCCTTAGAGGTAATACTAAAATAGATTTTGACTTTGAAAGTAATCACCTACGATTGGAGGACTTATTGGCTTACAACGGAGAAAATTACGTTCCAGAGGAATATCAGCATGAGGAATTAAATAATTTAAAATTCCATGGGAATACACAGATTCATTTCCAGGATTCATTGGAATTTATTGATTTTAATCTCAATCACTTTAATGCTAAAATGAATCTTCATCCATTGGAATTTCAAGAATTTAGTACCAATATCCACTATGAAGACGATTATTTGAAGGTGAATAATTTTACAGGAAAATTAGGGCAATCAGATTTTAACACTTCTCTTCACTACTACTTAGGAAATAACGAGGTGCTTGATAATCAGAAGAACCATTTCTCATTTACATCTAGCTTTTTAGATGTTGATGAATTAACAAATTATAATTTACATTCCTCTTCCACTGCGGAGGAAGATAGTCACGATTCTGTTTTTAATATTTACGAGCTTCCGTTTACAAATATGACATTTGATGTAGATATCCATCACATGAATTATCATCATTATATGTTAGATGAACTCAATGCAAAAGCGCATACAACACCTAACCACTATTTATATATTGATACACTTTCTGTTGGTATCGCCGGCGGTAGAATTTCAACCAATGGTTATTTTAATGGTTCCAATCCGAATTCGATTTACTTCAGCCCCAGTATGTTTGTGGATAAAATAGATCTGGATAAATTGTTTTTCAAATTTGACAACTTCGGTCAAGATTATCTTCTCTCCGAAAATGTCCATGGGGAGTTTACGGGACACATTACAGGTAAAATACATATGCATACCGACTTGGTCCCAAAACTTGATGACTCAGAAATTCATGTTACTTCCCATATTGAAAATGGTCGCCTGGAAAATTTTGCTATGCTCGACTCTTTTGCGGATTATTTCAGAGGACAAAATATTGAAACGGTTCGTTTTGACACCTTAGACAACGTAATCGATTTTTTAAACGGAACCATTGCAATAGAAAAAATGACAGTTAATTCTACTCTAGGCTTTTTGGAGGTTTCGGGAAAGCAGGATACTGATTTTAATTTTGAATACAAAATCAGTGTTCCTTGGAAAATGGTTACGAAAGCAACAGCAAGTAAACTTTTCAAACGAAAACAAGAAAAACCACAGGATATAGAAAGTGAAATTCAATACGCGAAGAAAAACACAAAATACGTCACTGTAAAATTAGTAGGTGATTCAATAGATTATTCCGTTTCCTTAGCACGTAGAAAATAATAAGGCTGACAGGGAAGGATGGATTCCTTGCCCCAAACAGCCTTTATAAGCGATACGATCTCTAAACAAATTATAATGCACTTTCCTCTATCTCTGCCTCGGCCTCAACAGTGGTAGTGTCTACATCTACTAATTCAAACTTTTCCTTAAATTGTTCAACATGTTCTTCATGACCAAATAAATATTGAATAGCATCGTCGTTTGAACTAATGGGATGATATTTTCTTGGCGTATTATTATCCTCTAAAATCTGATTCAATAAGGTTATAATTTCTACATAATTATTGTTTTCATTACTCGAATTAAATAAATACGCGTTATCATTATGAATAAGTGTAATCGTATAAATTGAATCATCACCATAATCTACTCCTGTTAATGAATTAACAAACGTACTATCACTCTTCTGAAATAAATACTGCATAATCGAGTGCACTTGGTCGGCAGGAAGGTTTGTATCAATGTCCGCATAAAAATCTGTGAGGTGCAACATATTGTAAATATGTGCATCTTCACCGAAATATCGATCACCACTCTTTGCTTGAGCAATAACAGATGCAGGGTAAGGTGTTTCAACAATCCCTATTTCATTGAGCGCATTAGCCACATCTCTTGGATGATTTTTCAGAATTTTATACGAGTACTGGATGATTTGCCTTAACTCTTTAGAAGGAATTACCGAATCCAAATTACTAAACCATTGAACCTGTCCCATCTGGATGAAAGCGTTCACCGTTCTATCAATTCTTCGAACACTGTTATTTTTGTGTTTTCCTAGGTTCGTTAATATTTTTTGAGGAATATCAGACTCCTTACCAAGCTCACGATGTATTTGCATCGCTGGACTTAGCGCCATTTCGTATTTAACAGAATCGGCCAAATACTGTTCAACCTTTTTAATTTCTGCTTTCCCTTTAATTCGAATCAAAGCAGATAAAGCCTCGGCTTCACGAACTTCTTTTTTAAGCATGCTCGAAATAATATCCGATGATTTTTTATCTCCAAGTTTGAAAATACAAGACAAAATATTATCGGCAGGAGTTGAACCAGGTCTTTTTCCTTTTAAGGCATCAAAGTCTTTAGCAGGAATCATTTTCTTATTGTAAATGGACATGGCTAACTCCAACACTTTCGTTTTCATTTCTTTAGTTCCAGAAGAGGCGTAACCTCTAAGGCCCCGAAAAACATCTTTCTCAATTTTTTTATCGAGTTTATTCGTTTTAATTTGTTCAGCAATAACGTTTAATACATCCATGCTTCTACCTGTGGTACTCAGCCAATAAAAAAGCCTTCCCATATTTTTTGACTCACCACCTAAAAACTGTTCCTCAAAAATATCAGCATATCCATCCAGTCGCATAATCCCTGCAAGTTGTATGGCATGATACCCATTGTTAGGATCATTTATTAAACCGAGAATAGCACCTTGTAATTCCCACTCTTTTATGGAATAACCGGGAGGAGCATTATACTTTTTTTGCAATTCAATTAAAGCCTCCTTTACTTCTGAAGTTTCTCCATACGTAATTAAGTCAATTAATTCAGTAACAATTGTAGTATCTCCAAATTTGTACCGTTCAACAATAGGCTTGTCTTTAAGCGCATCTAACTCCATTTGTCTTTTTATACTGTCCTGTCGAAGTAATTCTCTGCGCAGTTCCGCAACTTTTTTAGGATCAGAAATTTTAGTCAAGTTATTCCCTATTTTCTCGTCCTCCACAACGGTTTCTTCAACCTTAGGAACCTCTTTTATCACTTTCTTCACTTGTTCTTCTTCCTTGTTTTCACCACACCCCATTAAAATTAGAAGAAACACTATTAATATGTTCGCACTATTTTTCATTTTGTTACATTTTAACAACTGACTTACGTATAGCAAGTTAGAAAGTTTCATCGGACTTTAATTCGGAAACGTTTTTAAAAAGGAATGTGTGCAAATACCCACAAATAAACCATATCCTGAACACAACCTAGAAATCACTTTAAACTCAACTAATCAATCCACCTCCAAGATTGAGGACAAAAAAAATCAATAGGATTTCAAAAAAGCGTTCCTATTGATTTCGTAAAAAAAAATGTTTTAGTCAATTATTTTATACTCATGCGACACCTCTACTAAGTCAAAAAACTCCTCTCCTGCCTCAAGTAGCTCATCGTCATCTTCCTCATAACACCAAATGATATGAATATTTTTTCCTTTCTCGGTGTAGGCTTCCATTAACTCAAGGATATCCAATAAAATTTTGCTGGAAGCAGTATTAAAGTACTCCAAAGTCATTTCAACTGTTAGTTCCTGATGATTAAATTCATCAAAATAGTTTCTAATCCATTCAAACGTTGAACTAAAATATACCTTCGGGTTTTCTGGACGCGAAATACCTGTGATTTGCATTAGCTTATTATCTGCATTTAAATTGACTGTTGGGTGCATTTCATCACCCTCTATGATTTTATTTTCCATAATTAATCAATTGTTATGTTTACCAGTAGTGTTATGAAGGATGTCTTTTTATCCCTTGTTTCTACATTAAATTGTATTGGCTGATTCGATTTCCGAGCCATTTCTAAAATACCCAAACCTGCCCCTCCAAGCTCACTTATAGTACCTCCTTTCAATTGAGACGAGTATTCTGCTTTCATGTCGTCAATATCAAGTTCATTCACCCATAAGATCTTTTCCAAGGTTATAAGTAAATCAGGATTCTTAATTAAATTCTGGCTTAAAAAATACAACCGCTCTTTTGTATGAAGTACCATGAAAACATCAGGTGGTTGATTCACATTGTATTTCACCAGATTATCGAGCATTTCAGTAGCTATTTTCAATACTTTCTTCCGTAACCCAGTAGGCAGCAAATCCTTTAACTTTTGATTTAATTCAAGAATTACGTTGGATGTATTTTTCCAATCAATTTCACCTCGCATTGAGACCAATTGATGCGCGTCTCTCGGCAGGAGAAAATTTCCAATATTTACTTTTTCATTGACCATAATTTTAAATTTAAATTTTAAACCCCATTACAATAATATCATCTACTTGTTCAGATTCACCTTTCCAATCTTCAAATTCCTGTTCAAGCGCTTTTTTCTGACTAATCATGCTTTGTGCACAAATATTTTTCATCGTTTTAACGAACTTCCCGCGCTTATATCTTTTAAAGCTTGGACCACCAAATTGATCGATGTAACCGTCACTAAATAAGTAAAGTTGATCGTTTTTTTGCAATTGTATTTCCTGTTTTGTAAAGTCTACCATTTTCGTATGTAACCCGATTGGCTGTGCATCTCCTTTAACGAGTTGAACCTCTTCATCCCTGATTAAGATCATCACTTGATTCGCCGCTGAAAACTGAAGAATTTTCTGATTCGCGTCAAAAAGACAAAAAGAAACATCCATTCCATTTTTTAACTGTTCGCCTGAATCTGATTCTGAATCAAGATCTTTATTTAGTGTATTAATCAGTAACTCCCTTAGTCTTGTTAGAATTAATTCTGGAGAGGAAATATTTTCCTCCACAATTACTTGATTCAGTAAAGCATTGGCAATCATTGTCATGAAAGCACCTGACACCCCATGCCCTGTGCAATCTCCTGCACACACATATAAATTCCCATCTTTGTCCTTGTGTGACCAATAAAAATCACCACTTATAATGTCTTTTGGTTTATAGATATAGAAGTAATCTTGAAAATTATCGGCATAAAAAGAATCTTCAGGCAAAAGCGCATTTTGAATCGTTTCCGCGTAGTAAATAGAGTCTGACATTTTCTTATTAAACTCAATGATTTTTTTCGTTGAGCTCAAAATATTCTCTCGCATGTCATTTAATGAGCGAGCCAATGTTCCTAATTCATCTTTTCGTTTAGAGGATATAAAATTGGTGTAATTTCCTGAGGATATTATTTTAGATTGTTCAACAAGACCTAGAATGGTTTTCACAATCGATTCTGCGAAAATAATTACGAGCACCAAAATGGAAATAGTGATGAATAAAATAATATACCGTAGGGTAATTAAGATTTCACTTAAATTTTCATCCACCTCACGTGTATATAATTCAATTAAAACGGTGCACGAAATTTGCTTTTCCTCGTCCACGATAGAATTTGAATAAATGGGTGTTTTTAAATAGAAAACAGAGTCATTTCTTTGATACTCTTCCTTATTTTCTATTCGGTCAAACTGTTGTGTATAATTATTAATTTCCAAAATGTTACTGGCGTAAACGTCCTCCAATGATTTCAACACCGCGATTCCCTTTACCTCTTTATCAGTTGATTGAACTTCTACAAACCTTGAAAGTCTTCCAAATAAATTCTCATTTAAAATCCCATCCTGTTCTGTTTGCTCTAACAGATAAGCCACTTTTTGCGCTTTATCAACCAATCTCTGATTAAAGGCTTGTGAAATTTTCGAACTTATAAACGAATCCAAAAACACGCCAAGAACAACAAAAGAGATGGAGATGAAAATGATAATTTTATACCTGATTCCCATTAAATATATTCTAGATAGTATTAATTACTTGCATTAAATCAATAATTGCATCTGCCTTTTCTTTTGTACAATGCCGGTGTTTTTTACCACCATGATCAGTGGTATGAATTTTTAAAATTGTTTGAAACTTCTTTCTTATTTTCTTGTCCAATTCCTCACCGTGTCTTTTTTTCACATACGGACTCATAATTTGATAACTGGAAAAACCAATATTAAGGTCATAACTTTGATTACATTGAATTTTGGCCAATGAAATCAAGGTTAACACATCTAGAATATCTGCTTTTATGATATTTGATAATTTTTCTTGAAAAACTAGTTCACTTTTATCATTGTAGGCTGCAGTAAGGTCAGATCTTAAATTTTTGTTCGTTGCTTTTAAATACTCAAGCAAAGGATCTAAATAAGTTAAAATTTTCTGAAATTTCGGAGTATTCTTTTCTTGATAACACTTGATCATTGAAGTATATATTAAGTTATTTTGAACTTCCAGTTTAGGACGTATAGTAAATGATAGTGAGATCATCACCGCACATAAAATCAAAACTATTTTTCTCATAATTCATCGTTTAATTTGGTGGGAATTAATATACTGCGCAAAAGAATCCAAGGTTTCAAATAATTAAATCGTCTGATGAACCTTGAGAATAATAGGCTAACATTTGTGCCAAGTCGCACCATCTTAATTAACCATTCTAAAAGAGTAAAAAATGTCTACACTTTCGTAAACCAGTCTTTTAACCCCTTTATAATTTGATGAAGCGATTTATTTGAGATCGTATATGGCGGAGTAGCATAGAGGTATTTTCCAATTGGACGAAGCCATAATCCTTGATCAATAGCATACTGTTTAAATCCTTTGAGGCAATTCGCATCTTTTGTTTCAATCACCACCATGCACCCTAAACATCGAATTTCTTGAATGTTTTGATGATAAAATTCAGAAAAAGCACCCTTAAAAACTTGTTCAATGTGGGATACCTTTTCCAAATAGTTTTCTCGTTCGAAAATCTCATAGCTTTTTAATCCAACAGCACATGCTAAAGGATTCCCCATAAATGTTGGTCCGTGCATTAGTGCCTCCTCGTAGGTGTCACCCAAAAAGGCATTAAAAACCGTTGAACTGGCCAAAGTAGCTGCATGTCCTACATATCCAGCAGTCAATGCTTTTCCCAAAATCATAATGTCAGGAGATATTTTAGCATGGTCACAGGCAAACAGTTTTCCTGTTCTTCCAAAACCAGTAGCAACCTCATCAGCTACAAAAAGCACGTTATACTTTGTACATAATAGACGAGCCTCCTTAAGGTATCTGGGACTGTATAATTTAAACCCACCCGCTCCTTGCATAAGGGGTTCTACGATAAAAGCTGCAATACTTTTGTGATGCGAATTTAAAATACGCTCAAGTTCTTCCACAGCACTTTGCAGTTGTTCTTCTGAAGGATTTACCCCCCCTTGTGGAATGGAGGTATGAAAACCTTTATGCAAAACATGGGCATAAGAACTTTGATAATCAGGGTCATCTCCCACTTCCATGCATTTGTATGTATCCCCATGATAAGAATTTTTTAACGCGATAAATTTCACCTTTTCAAAATTCCCTTTGTTGCTCCAAAACTGAACAGCCATTTTCAGGGCTACCTCTACAGCCACGGATCCACTGTCCGAAAAGAAGACATGATTCAAACCTTCTGGGGTAATTTCCACCAATTTTTCAGCAAATTGCTCGACGGGTTCGTGAGTAATCCCGCCCAGCATCACGTGGGCAAATTTTTCCAACTGAACATTCATCGCCTGATTCAACTCGTCATTGTTGTATCCATGTATTGCTGCCCACCATGACGAAACGCCATCAATTAAAACACGACCATCTTCTAATGTTAAGAATTCTCTTTCGGCACCTACTACTTTTAATCGAGGTTCATTCAACTGATGTTGAGAATATGGATACCAAACGTTACTCATTTGAAGGATTTCCTAACCGTGCAAATATCAGCATTTAGTTATGTAGAACCCAACAAAAATTAAAGAAGTCAGGATAAGTAAAATCAATACCTCTAAAAACACTCACATCAATTTTATTTATACATTGGTGTAAAATCATTTACTATGGGCTTATTCTCGTTTTTTAAAAAAGAAACTGAAATCGAAAAACTTCAAAAGAAATATAAAAAACTTTTGCAGGAATCATTTGACTTATCCAAAACTGATCGCGCTGCTTCTGATTTAAAACGGGGAGAAGCAGAAGCCATTGCAGATCAAATAGAACAATTAAAAAACAACCCGTCCTAAAGTTTGTTCACTATGAATCTATATTTCAATAAAGAAGACATAGAAAAACTAGACAAACGGTTTAAAGTAAATTTAATGAATTCCCTAAGCGGGTATAAATCTGCCAATCTGATTGGATCAATCAATTCCAAAGGCAATACAAACTTAGCGATTTTCTCATCGGTTATTCATTTAGGATCTGATCCTGCATTAATGGGGTTCATTCAACGTCCCACATCCGTGCCAAGAGACACATATAATAACATCCAAGAAAATGGATGTTTTACCATAAATCAAGTTCATAAAAACATTGTAGGAAAAGCCCACTACACTTCTGTTCGATTTGAGGAAGACGAATCGGAATTTCAAGCACTCCAATTACAGGAAGAGTATCTTCAAGATTTTATAGCCCCGTTTGTAAAAGAATCCTTTGTAAAAATTGGACTACAGTTTGAAGGAGAACATTTATTAAGTAATGGATGCCGTTTAATCATTGGGAAAATAATACACATTAACCTTGACAAAACCGTAATAAAAAAAGACGGTTCATTGCAATTAGAAGCCGTTGACACAATTGCTGTTTCTGGTTTAGATCAATATTATCTTGGGAATTTTCAGAAAAGATACCCCTATGCAAAAAGGCATGATATAAAACAACAACTAAAAATGCCCAAAAAAGAGCGACCCGATAATGTTGTTTATGATGAGGAAACTAAAAAATATGATGCCGCGCTAAAAAAATATGGTACAAGTGTAGGGGCCCCACTTATTGAATTTGAGGATTTGGGGAATTGGAAAAGAATGGGAAGCCAAAAGGTTAATCACCACTTAGAAACACGATATCTTAAAATAAAAGAACAGTACCAAGAAGTTTTAGAATTGTATACATGGAATCAAAGGGTATACAATTCAAAATTTAATTTTGAACCACTCACAGGCTCAATATATCATCTTTACCAAAAGGAAAACGGTGAAGAATTCCTTTCTCAAATTCCTCCTGAAGACTGGAAAAAAACACACGTTGGATCCTTTAAACTAGACCTGGATCGCGTTTTTATAAAAGTAGATGATTCAGAATTTGAATAACACGTTAACTTACTAAAAAAAGACAGAAACTTGCCACACCACCTTATACAGCCTTAATTACCTCAGAAACAATTTGTTGCAAAACTCGTTAAACAAAGTACAGCGAAAGTAATTTTTTGAAACTTTTCGCTAAAAATTGAATACTTAAACATCAATAATTATGGATAATTGTACTTGCAAAAATTGTAAATGCACTGTGTGTAACTGCAAAAATTGCACCGAAAATAACTGTAAATGTGATTCATGTAATTGTTTCAAATGTGATTCATGTAATAGTTAAAAATAGACTGTTAAATTCGTTTCTATTTTTTAATCCACAAACTATCTTTTAGTTATTGGAAAAATCACGTTTTTGCCTTTCTGATCACAAATTTTTACAAAATACGTTCCTGGCGACATATCCTTTATATCAACTGATACATTACTACCTGCTGAAAAATCTGACAAAATTGACTCACCCAAAATAGAAACAATCTCGTAGGTAAAACCTTCCGAAACTGAGTTTTGTATGCTCAAAACAGCATCCGCTGGATTCGGGAAAATTGTAATGTTACTTCCTGAAATATCATTTGATGATACCGGTAGTGCAGTAAAACAATCAGAAATAGCATAACAATTAGCTCCCTCACTTACCTTTACTTTATAGTTTCCTGGGGGAACAGTAACTGTTCTTGTTGTTAAACTATCAATAAGCTCATCGTTGTTATCACAATCATACCATTCATAAGAGGCAGCATTTTCATGCGCAACTGTAATTTCCATCCCATCCTGAGTAATTTCTGTATCGAACACCATTTGACAAATCACATCCTCGCAAGTCTCAACAGTAATTGACAAGGTATCCGATATATTTCCCATTTTAAACACAACCTCATAAACTCCATCTGTAAGTCCATCGGGATTAAAAATACCCTCTGTTCTGTTTGTTATTCCAGCTCCAAAATAACCGTTGGTAGTATCCGATAAGAGAACATGATTTTCTGCATCCTGATAGGAACAACTCCAAACTGCTGATAAATCATATTCACGCCATTCGTTGCACACAGTATTTATATCAGAAGTTGTAATTTCAATCTCTTGTGCAGGAGGAAGATACATTGTTGGCAAGCCTTGTGAGGACATAGCGCTTGTACCATTTACAATAGAGTAGGATAATCCGGTTCCAGCGTTAATATTTCCTTCAATTTTCTTTAACCCTTGTTTACTGTAATCCATAGTATACAAATTACCATCTGGTCCCAGCTCCATGGCGTATCCTCCAAATGAATCCCCATAACTAACACAAGAGTTTTGAATGATTGCTTGATCTCCTGAGCTTATGTCTAAAAATTCCATAGTTTTTCTAAATCCACCACTTACATATACACCTTTATTATCTGGTGTAAACACAATATCATACCCTCCAATAATTTTATCTGTTGGCGATATTCCCACTCTATTGCTTAACGTTCCTGTAGCATTGTCAAAATCATACAAATTAACCTGTTGATCCATATAAGGGTACGCAGCAGGATAGGTCTCTCCCAGTTGATGACTATCCCATGAAAAAGCTATTCCCCCACGAGCTTTCTCTAGGGTTAAAGATCTTCCAACAGATTGAGAAAGGTTTGAATTTTCCAAATCCAATCCTTGTGCTGTTATTAAATATAGGTTGTAATTCGCAGAACCGTACTCTTGTACTGCAACCCAAATATCAACACCATTGGCATGTTTAGTAGCCGCAATTCCTTCGGTTGTATTTTCAATTAAATTAGTTGGTCCTTTTAACAAAACGCCTTCTTTTGAAAAGGAAAAATGATTTAATCCGGGTGCTCCTCCTCCAATCACATCACCAACTGTAAAAATATGATACTCATCCGGATTCAATGGATGGCGCACGGTTATAATTCCTTGATTAGCACTTGTAACATTTCTCCCATTAATACCTCCTCCCGTTTCATCACCAGCTAGCAAGCCTTCATAAAGAATCTCGACGTCATCACCAACCCCTTTGTACAAATACTTTCCATTAGAATAAAACAATAAATTGCCATCATCATCGGATGCTGCGGTTCCGCCTTCATAATTTACTGTGATTTTTGTGCCCTTAGGATTAATTGGTGTTGTAGCGAGGGTTTCCATGTTCACAATCATTGCATCGGTCGCACTCCCTGCATACTTTGAAATATACCAGTTTCTGTGACTCGGCCATTCGTATGGTTTAGCTTCACCCAAACCACAAAAACTTGTGTCTGCTTGTTCACATTCTTGCACAGTAATTGACAAGGTATCCGATATATTTCCCATTTTAAACACAACCTCATAAACTCCATCTGTAAGTCCATATGGATTAAAAATCCCCCCTGTTCTGTTTGTTATTCCAGGTCCAAAGTAACCGTTGGTAGTATCAGCAATTAAACTATGCTTCTCTGCAGATTTAGCGGAACATTCCCAAATTGCATTTAAATCGTATTCTTGCCATTCACTACAAACAGTATCTAAAAGTGAAGTGATTTGTACTTTTTCTGACGGCTGTAAATAAATGTTTGAAATACTTCGATGTGGTTCCCCTGTAACAGAAAAAGAGGAAGTAGGCGTTTGTGTATTCACGTCCAAATCTATTCTTTGTAAACCACCATAATCCGATCCATAATATAATTTACCATCTGCTCCGATTTCCAAATTAGATAGCCTTGTTTGTAAACTTGTTTTTGTGAATGAAGATCTAATTTGAGATTCAACTCCTGAAGAAATATCAAAATAAACTAAATGTAAACCATTACCTGAAACAAAAATCCTGTTATTATCCGGTGAAAAAATCAAATCGTATCCTGCAAGAATTTGATTGTTGGGCGCAATCTCCATTTTATTGGATAACTCTCCCGTGGAATTGTTAAAGTCATACAACATCAAACCTCTTTCCGCCGTTGGCCAGCTTGCTCCATGAGTAATCGCCATTTTACTTCCATCCCATGAGAAAGCTAAACTCCCCCTCAGATAGTCTCCAGTTATTGAATATGCCTTTGCTTGGAACAGGTTTGATTTTTCAAAGTTTATACCATTGCTTGTTACCAAATAAGCATTAAACTCCCCCTGTGTGGACATAACCATCACCCATATATCAACCCCATTGCTATGTTTAGTGGCAGCAATTCCTTCAAAAGTATTATATGAGCCTAATCTTGTAGGACCATTTTTTAAACTTCCATCTTTATTCAATACAAAATGATTACACCCATATATTGGGGCTATTGCATCGTCTACTGTAAACACATGATAGTTATCTGGATCCAGAGGATGCCTTACGGTAATTACACCCTGAGCTGCACTTGAATGTCTCAACTGTACTTCATTCCCGGCTAATAATCCATCATAAATAACCTCTTGTGATTCTGCGTTAAATACCTGTCTTCCATTGGAATAAAATAAAATATTCCCCTCATCATCCGATGCAGCAGTTGTTCCCTCGTAAGCAGATGTTCTTTTTTCATCACGTCCACCTACTTTTGTAGAAACTCCTGTTAAACTGTTGTATATGTAACCATAACTATCCAATGAATAGGCTGGTGCTGCAAGAAACCAGTTTCTATTCCCAGGCCATTCATAAGCCATTCCTGTAGAATAACCGCAACTTACTGTATCTGCGGGACATTCTTCAAACTCAACCGTTACAGTATCTATTGAAACACATCCATATTCATTAGCCGCCTCAACAGAAAATTCTCCACTGGAATGTATTTTAGCACTTTGGTTCGTGGAACCATTCGACCAGCTATACCCACTAAATACATCCGTGAATAATGTTACCTCTTTTCCTGAACAAGGAAGCCCGCTTTGAGAAATTGTTACTACCGGTAGTTCATGTATAACAGTATTTGTTGATTTTGTTTTTGAACACGCATTGGAATCAACTACTGTAACAGAAATATAGTGTGCTGAGTCGAAGTATATCTGACTGGAAGTTTCACCCGTAGACCACAAATAAGACTCAAAATCATCCGATACTTCCAATTCACCAATTATCCCCTCACAAACAGAATCATTACCTAAAATTTGAAAATCCGGACGTGGATTCAATCGTATCACCATCGAATCGACACATGCAACTGTGTTGATGGTATCCGTGTAATACACCATAACATCTGTTATGGTGTCAATATCGGAATTCCCTTCTACTATTGTATTTGAATCAGTAGTTAAAATGGTCATCAAATTCTGATTATCCTGTAACCAGATTCCGTCAATACTTCCTTCCGTTAACATCGTATCCAACTGTAGAGAAGAATTTGAACACATTTCAATTAATGAATGTTTTATTTCAAATCCGCACGCTTGTTCTCCCTGACCAAAAACGGATGTGGCAAGTAACAAACCACAACAAATACTATTTATTTTAATTTTCATAATACTCTAAAAAAAGAACGAAAATAATGTATTTATTTTATATTTACGTGTTAAAATATTTACACATATGAAAAAAAAATTATTGATCTCGCTATCATTTATTCACTTCCTGAAATAAAAAATCAATGAGTGATTGCTTTCCTGTTCCTTGATCAAAACTTATTTCCCAAATGGCTAATCCTAAATTTCCATTCTCTTTAACTGCAGCTACCTTTTCACTTAAGGTTTTTATCCCATTATGAATAATCACTCCTTTTTTAGTTTGAATGGTATCGTTATCGTAGGCTTTTTTATGATCTATGAGGTAATCATTATATAGAACAGCTCTCGCCGTAGCTGAATTTCCTGGAGTATGATTTTTATCAAAACTAATACCATAGAAAGGAACTCCCATAGTGATTTTACTCGCGTTTTCTTCTCCCATTTTATTCAACCAATAAGCGTATCCATTATTAAATAAATTCATATCGGAATGATGTCCAATGGCACTCCAAACACCTGCTCCATCATACGACATAATAATTAATTCATCACTGTAGTTTATTAATTCTGAAGGATAATGTTTTCCATAATAATCTGTGGCGTATGCATCAAAAGATAACCAAAGGTTATTTTTTTGTGTTGCTGTGTAGAGTTCTTTGAAAAGCGCTGTAATATGTTTGTTCACAACTGTATCTACGTTATTTGGGTCTGGCCAATGTTCCCAATCAATATTAACCCCATCTAACTTATGAGTTTTACAATAATTTATAGTTTCTGAAACAAAGTTTTCTCGAGCAATAGGAGATGCTGACATCGGATGAAAAAATGTACTTTTTGTTGCTCCACCTATGGCTAATGTAACTTTTACATTTTTCTTATGACAGTGCTTTACAATAAAATCTATTCCATCTAATTCAGAAACATTTAAATTCCCTGATTCATCGGCCCAAGCAAAACATACAATAACTTCATCAAGCTTATCTAATGGGGCATGAAGAATAGAATATTTATGTTGATTCCAGGTTGTAAAAAATCCTTTTATCTTTAAAGGATCGCGATTAATTGAGTTTAGCTGGGCTCTTATAATAGATCCCCATAATAGGAATGATAATAAAATGAAATGTCTTAATGAGTGCATTTGACGAAGATACACTCTAATTCAAAAAAAGGCCATTTAAGCTCAATTAAATAAAATAGCACTTCTTACTTTCCTTGAAATTTTATCCACGAAAACAAAACACCCAATATATTAAACACTACAACAACGAGATGTAAAATGGTAAGATCTTTTTTTAATACAATACTATTCACTGTAAATTCATCCCTTATTTCTCGTTCTAAGAGGTGACAACTTTCCAATGAAAGTGCCTCCACTTTTGAAAAATCTTGAGCAGGAATTTGTGATTGGGTCACATTATTTGCCGTATACCAATCTGACGGGGTATAAAAATCATTCAACGCCAATTTGTAAGATGTTTTTTCTTGTTCAACTTCAATAAATTGACGAACGTATTGGTGGGTTTCCAAATTATTTTGTACACTTAAATTGAACGGTATTCTTCGCGCCCTATTTGTAACAATATCGATCTCCACATAATCATAATTAGAAAAATCAATGTCAAGATCCTCTAACGGAAACCATACCCCTGTAAATGCATGTCCTTTCCTGTTAGACTTCGTATAAATAAAAGAAAACGAACCTTTATCACGAATAATTAACTCACCTCGAGAGGCCTGTTCTGTGTAATCTTCTGCGAATGTTCCACAGCTTCGCTTGGGTTTTTCATTGTTTTGAGTAGATATGAGCAGGGGTAAAATAGAGTATTGAGCTACCCAGCGACTCACGATAATTACCAAAAATGAGGTCGTAGCAAGAACTACAAGAGCATTTTTAAATCCTGAGGTAAACTTTTTGGTATTCATAACGCAAAAACATTACGCAAGAAAAGTGATGAAGGTTTATGGTCTAGACTAAATTTAACGTGATTAATCCCCTAGAAATCCTAACTTATTTCATTAATGCCACGGTACCATTTTGTTGCTTTTGCTCAATCCCTCCTTGATCTGATACGTAATCATAAGTAACCTTATATACGTATACATCACATTCGGCCATTCGCCCTGAAACTGTTCCGTCCCACCCTTCACCAAGTATATTCGTTTGGTAGATTAAAACACCCCACCGATTATAAATTCGAAAATCAAAATTATCCACATGACCGTTCGTTACAGGCATAAATACCTGATTTAAACCGTTATCATCAGCTGGAGTAAATGCATTTGGTATGAATAACTTCCCTTCACAATATTCTTCTACTTCAGAGGAATAGTGTGCATTACAATGTTTATTGGATGCCCGAATGACATACGTTCCTGGCGCTTCAATTTCCACCTCCTCTGATCTACCAAAATCATCCCAAGATAAAATTACGTTTTCATCTTCTGACGACACTTTTAATATTGTTTTTTCAATATCAAAACAATAGGCCTTTTTCCCTACTAAATCGGTTATATCTGCATGAGGTGTATCAATTTTCGTAACATTGATTTCAAAGGTATCCTTACAATACTCACCCTCTACGAAACTTAAATAAGCTCCTGTTTCAGACACCTCCAATACATGATTAAATTCATCCTTATCCCAATAAATATTATATTTTTCAATAAAATCCGGCTCAAGGAGAATAGTTTGTCCCTCACAAACTATTTTTTCTTTTTCAAAGTATGGGTCTTCAATAATCTCTTTAAAGACATTGATTTCGTCTGTACCTAAACATCCTATAGAATCTCTTACTTCAACACTATATACTCCCTCTTCTTTAACTTCTAACGTTTGTTGAGTTTCTCCATTGTTCCAAATAAAATTTAACCCTTTATTCTTCGCATTTAATACTATCGTCTGATATTTACAAATAGTAGTATCATTACCAATATCTACGACAGGTAGTTGATTTACTTTGAGAAACATGTTTGAGGTATCCGCGCAACCAATATTATCACTTACAACTACCTCATATATACCTGAAGAGTTAATAGTTATATCTTGAGTGGATTCTCCCGTACTCCATTTATAATTCAATCCATCATTTTTCGCATTTAAAACAACAGTCTCTCCAATGCAAATTGCGGTGTCCTTTCCAAGATTAGCAATAGGCATTGGATTAACTGTCAGTAATAAAGAATCACTGCCCAAGCATCCAAACTCATCATTTACAACAACCCCATACGTTCCTGATTGAGTTGCAACAAGCACTTGTTCAGTATTCCCTGTGTTCCAAGTGTAATATAAGTCAGGGTTCTTTGCATCAAGTATAACCGATTCCCCATCGCAAATACTAGTGTCTGCACCAATATTCACAACAGGTAAATCTCTAAAAAACAGCTCTATTGAGTCAGATGATGAACATCCTATATTATCTGTAACTACAACCGTATATTCTCCATCCAAGGTAATATTTATTGTTTGTGAATGACCACCAGTATTCCACAAATAACTTGCTCCACTATTAGAAGCTGAAATCGTAATATCATCTCCTTTACAAAGCGTAGAGTCATTTCCTAAATTAACAATAGGTAATTCTTGTATTGTAATGTTAACAGTAGTATCTCCCTTACACCCTTCAGCATTCGTAACCTCTAAGGAATAATTTCCTGATTCCTTAACGTTAATAAAGGATTGAGTGGAGTTATTACTCCATAAGTAAGTTCCTGCTAGAGATGTTTTTAAAGTAATGGAATCACCTGCACAAATTGTATTATTACCACCCAGATCAACTTCAGGCCTATCATGAACAATCACTAAAATTGAATCTCCTCCAATTGCATTATGAATTACCGGTGCAAATGAGATATCGTCAATTGCAAAATCATTACCTCCACTCGCTGTATTTTGATTATCTAAACAAATTTCTACAGAAGTATTTAGCCCTGAGTTCCATTGAGCGGCATATTGATCCCATTGACATGCAGTTGTTGTTGCTGTTAATTGACTTCCCATTAGGGCACCATTAATTTTGAATTCTAAAATGGCTGGATTGGAGGGATGTACAGAAGTAATCCAACCTGAAAATTCATAATCAGTTTCAGGATCAACATTTACTGTTTGACACCAAACACTTACCCCAGCTTGAGTTGCGGCATTAACTACCATCATATTGCCCGCTCCTGAAGTATGGTCTCCACATGTTCTAAAACCGCTATGTGTCGCCTTTGGATTAGAATTCACACAGTATCTTCCCTCATTTAAAACACTTAATGCACACCCATCTGAATATCCGCTTGTAAAACCAGTTCCTCCTTGCTCGAAGTCTCCATTTACAATAATATTATCACCTGTTGTGGAACCACTAGGGGTTCCAACAAAATAATAAGTGTTGTTAATTGGTGATACTTCAATTGTTGAATTATCAATAGCTGTAAAATCTCCATTGCCTCCCCAAACTTGATCCGATACATTTTTAGCTTGAATTTCTATTGAATCGCCTTTACATAAGTAAACAGTGTCTTCATCAAAATGGTCTATTACACAAATTTCAACATTAACCTCCTTTGAATCTGAAGATTTGCACCCTTTATCGTTTGATATCTCTACCGTATAAATACCTGTTGTTGTAACATCAATAGATTGAATGTTTTCTCCAGTGCTCCAGGAATAACTAGCGGCACTTGGAGCATTTAATGTTACCGATTCCTTTTCACAAATAGTTGTATCATTTCCTAAGTCAAAAACTATTGTATCTTTCACCAAGTATAAAATTTGCGCTCTTTCACTCTCACATCCATCAATCGTTTGTGACACCCAAAATTCAGTAACCCCAAATTGATTGTTATCAACTGAAGGAACAGTTGCTGTACCATCTGAACTTATTTCTGAAGAATACCATTTTAAACTCTGACCCGTTACATAATCTGAAAGCAGTGTACTTGAATTTGATGGACAAACTCTAATTGTATCTAGCACTTTATAAAACTCAAAATTTAACCCTCCGCCATTGTCTCCATAATTAGAATCACTCCAAGTAAATCTTTCCCCTTCTCCAGTTGCTACTCTTTCAAAGTAATAGGTATGTTCCGTATTGTAACCATCAGGCGAAGGTCGATTTGCATTAGCTCCATTGATTTGCCAAAAAATTCCAGCAACTGGCGTAATATTTGCGCTTGCATTTTTCTCTTTATACCTATAAGCTGCATCCATAACATTTTTTGTAGGATCACTTGACCATACACTCCATGTTCCTGAAACTTTAATTTTATATTTCTCTCCTACTTCTAATCCATTTACTGTTTCATTTAATTCTTTTGAAGAATCAAAATAAAAATTATAGAATGGTGTACCATCAATTCCATTTACCACTGGCTTGTCTACGTCACAAACTTCGCAAACAATTGATTGCGTATTTTCATCTGCACTTGATCCTATGGCCTGACCGCCAGCTGCTGATACAGGAACTCCATTCGCATCAACATTTCCGGCTAAAACATCATTATTTATATCAGATAATTTAAACCCTGCATCCCCTTCAACAGCATCTGCACAACCATCATCATCAGAATCTAGATCTAAATAATCTTCAATCCCATCTCCATCGGTATCACAATGTGTAGCGAAATCTGCTCCGAAGGTGAAGTTCACGTAGTTTTCATTGGCTAAATAATCGAATGAAATTTGATTGAAAACGCCATTCATTCGTAATACAACATAGCCTTCTTTACCAGTTATTTTTGTAGGAGAATTAATTGTAACTGGTCCTGATTGAAATAAGACTTCAACTGCATTTGAAAATTCAATTGGTACTGTTGGACCTCCTCCAATTGAGGAAAACATCAGTGTTGGATTTAATACGGGTTGATCGAAAGTTATTACATTGTTAGAAGTAAACCTGTTTTTAATCACTGTTGTATTCGGTATATTATAATGCGAAGGAAACTTGTTATAAGCGAATATTGTTGGAGTAGTTTCAATATTAATTGATGAGGTATAGGTATATCCTACTCCATTTATTACTCCGATTGCAGTTTTACCATTTACTGAAGGCACTCCCGACCATTGGAAATTGCTTGTCATACACTCATCTATATCCAGTATCCCATCATTATCATCATCTAAATCATAATCATCACACACGCCATCACCGTCATTATCATCACAATCACACACTGGGGCTTTTTGCAAATCATTAACACTCGTTCCTACTGTTTGTCCATTTCCTGCTAAAACGGGAACTCCATTTGTACCTACAACACCACTCAACACTTCACCTGATAAATCTGTACTTTCAAAACCTGCTCCGCCTTCTAATGCATCCTGGCAACCATCTCCATCACTATCTGTATCCAAACTATTTTTTATCCCATCTCCATCTGTATCTATGGTACACATAACAATTCCATGGCCTTCGCCTGCAATGTTGGTTGGGCCGTCTACTTTTTGAGATAATACAACTTCGTTCTCCCCTGTTGTATTCCAAACAATATTTAACGGCTGTGGATCACCGCTTAAGATCTTCATAGGTTCCAATTCTCTCCCTGAACTTCTTTTTCCCTCAAATGTTATTTCTCCTTTTGAATCAATTTTTAATCTCACAACCGGTTTTTCTGTATCCCCATTAATTACCCATACCTGATCATTTCCTCCTTGGCCAAACCCTGTGTTATCGGAATCAAAAACCAATAAGGATTCTCCCGCTAAACCATTACCAAAACATTGTATCTGGTTTGGAACAACATCAATACCATTTACTTTAAGGTTGAACGAATTATCCAACTTAAAAATATCAAACTGAAACCCTCCATCGGCACTAGGTGCTAAGAACGTGGTAGTTTTTCCATTACTTGTTTGAAACGCCTTACTCACGTAAGTATTTGGACATTCTATCTCATCTAAAATACCATCGTTATCATCGTCCAAATCTACACCATCACACACGCCATCGTTATCTGAATCCGAATCGCATTGAGCTTGTACCGATGAAAAAAAGCCAAACAATACTATTAAGAGTAGAGGAGCGATTTTGTAAATACTATGGAACGTGTTACTTTTCAATTTTGAGTACCTTCTTAACTGCAACGTTCAAATCCTTGAGAAGATTCTAAACATTCAAATACAGGGCGAGGTAAAATATGTAAGTTGCTTTGTTTTAACAAAACCTTTTTATATATTTTATAGTTTTTAAAAACTAAATTACTAGTTTAAAAAACTGATAATTAATATTTTAATTAAATTAAAAACAGCTTTTATATTTAAACGATTTCATTTAAATCACTTAAATAAACATCCGAATTACGCGAATAATCAACATCATTAATCGGGAATTGTTCGCTCCGAATCTTTTCAAAAGAATGACTACTTAATAACTTGTAAACAAACAGCTTATAGGTTTGCTTATTACTCAACCGAGCAATATAATGACGAATATCTCTCGCTGTCTCTTTAAAGAGGTCGTTCAGAAGTGCCAGTAAAGCTTTTTGATCGGGATCTAACTCAAGTTCATTTCTCCTTACTTTACGATTAAAAGCCTCCAAAGCATTATCAAAGGTATCAATCTTACCCTGAAGGTAATTCTGAACCAAGAACAATAAATCTCCTTCCATATAATGTTTGGAATATTTCTTCTTTTTTGACAAACTAAAAAATTCTGTAAGAAGAGGACCTGCTTCTTTGTAATTTTCTGCTGTAATTTGAAGTTCTATTAAGCTTAAATAAATCCTTCCAACGATTAAAGGATTTGTAATATAACCTTTAGACATAATCTCCTTAAAGGAAATAATTAATTGGTTTAATCGATGACCATCAGATTCCCATGATTGAATAAAACAATGATTGGTAAAATAAATATCATAGTATTTCTCGGCAAAAACACTATCATTTCCTCCATCCATTATTGATTTAAAATGACGCTCCATAAAAACTAAATAAGCAGACAACTCCTTCACTCTTGCCTGAGATCGAAGTAATGTAAAGGTGTTGCTTAACACCATTAAACGCAATAAATGATCGGATTCAAATACTGGCGATAGCATTAAATGTTTCAACTGTTTTTTTCGAATAGAATGGTGACTTCCAAGATCATTAAGCACAACAGATTCAATGGACTTAATCTCAAAAGAAATATGCTTCGCAGTATCCGAATTCAAATCTAAAGCTTCTAATGTTTTCGTGACTTGTTGTACTCTATTTTGATACTCTTGATCTCTTTTCTTAAAAAAATAATCATAATACAATGTTGTCACCATCCGATACATTTCCTCCAACCTCACTATTTTCGATTCTTTCTCACAAACCGCATTCAATTCAGCTTGAATGGTTTCATTAGACGCTTCGTTTAACTCTCCATTTAAGAGATGAATGTTCCAATATTCCTTATAAACTGATTTTAATACTGCAAACTCCTCTTTTTTATGCGCCTTCAGAATAAGTTTTTTACACAAACTTTTAGCTTCCGAAAAAAGACCTTTATCCATAAGGATCTTCACACTCGATAATTCACCTCGAAAACCAAATTCAATATTTTTAGTGCTGTAATGACTTTGTAAATGCTTTAATACAACCTCATACAACAAACTTAAATTTGATTGTGTTAACTTTTTAGTTTGTTTGACGGTCTTATTTATTTCATCAAACGAATACGTCTTTTGCTTATTTAGTAATTCAAAATACGTCTTCAATAAACTAGTTGACTTATTTCCATTTAAACGAATTTTTACAAAACGTTTTTCTCCTTGTGAGAGACTATGAATTAAATCATGTAGCTTTTTCATGAATACTTATTTAATCACCTTTAAAAGAGTATTTGATGGGGTGGGTAATTTAATAAAATACACGCCTTGTTCAAGTTTTGTTGTATTAATTGAGCAAAACTTTTGACCTGCAGTGTTTTGATGTGTCAATACTAATTGCCCTTTAGTATTGAATACCTCGATAACATTATTTTTATATGGAGAATCTATTTGGATATGCATTACATCCCCAATCGGATTGGGAAACACCATGCTCTTTTCAAAGGAAACCTCACGTGTTGAATTCGTTCCAGCAATGACTTCAACCTCAACAAATGCTTCCTCATACGCATTGGAATCCTCTTCATAAAAACGAATCGTATAAATACCCTCTGCACTGAATTTTAAATGATTAAAGTCAAACCACTTTACGCCTGTCATACTTAAAATTCCATATAATTCTCCCGGTCCAGAAATTTGATCAACATAAATTGTTCCCGAATAACTAGAATCTAACGATCCCGTTAATGAGTTTATTACGCCAACTCTAATTGGAAGGACCGCATCAACAGGGATAACATTACTTGCTTGCGGTTTGGCAAAAAGTTGATTTCCTCCACCGTTAACACAGTCACCGTTTGGTGATTCCTCACAAAAATTCGCTTCTGGAGGAACTTCAAAAACCAAGTTACCAACGAAGGAACCTGGGTGTCCGCTCACATTTATTGAAACATGATAAGTCCCTATTTCTGAAAATGATATATCTTTTAAGTAAGCATAATATCCATTTGACGTCCCTGGAACTCCTTTTATATCTCCAGGCCCCGAAACCTTACTCAAGGAAAAATTATACGATCCTAATGTGTCAATAATACCAGTTTGAGGATCTCCAAAGGCAAACCAAAAAGGCATTGATCTTCCAGGAGGAGCATACATAATTGTATCACTATCAAATGATGTAAATAATTTAGTCACAGAGGATTCACCACAAACAACTTTTTCAAAATCACAAGGATTAGGAATGGCTTGGGCATCAACTTTAAGCGTTGACAAGAGAAAAATAAACGGTAGAATTGTGTTAAGGGATTTCTTAAACATAGGCAGTTTTTACAATTGTACGAATAAATTCAATAAAAACTAAAAAACAGAAAAGGATAAAATTTAATTTTTAAAATCTAGCAAAAAATATTAAACATCACTATACGAGTTGCTTATGTATATTTTTTTTACTTTTTAAAAAAAACAAATTTAACAATTACCACCAGTAAACACATGTTTTACACTACCGTATTAATTGTACAAATCCATTTAATTGATAATTACCGCCAGATAAATCAGCATATTCTAAAATCCAATAATACGTTCCTGGAGCACATTCCTCACCCGTTTCCAAGTTTACTCCATCCCAATTTGGCAAAACATCTGATGAATTAAATACAGGCCGTCCCCATCGATTTACTACTTTAAAATTCATCTTTGTTGTATGTGAGGTTATAAATTCTATCGACTCATTAGGAGATTCTAAAGGAATAAATGTTTCATTTATTCCATCATCATCAGGAGTAAACACATTCGGCATACTTAACGACACTGGCTTACAAAATTCAAAAACCTCTATCGTATCACTACCCACACACTCAAACATATTGATTCTACTCACCGTGAATGATCCAGTATAATCCACTTCAATTTGATTTTGCTGCTCACCAGTGCTCCAAATAACATCCATCCCTTCCGCATTCAACAATTCAAGTGTCTTAACTTCTGAAGCTCCCTCACACAAAGGAAGAGAATCTCCCTGGATTATTTCTACCGAGGGAAGCGGTGATACAAAAACTTCAATTGTATCTCTACCAAAACATCCCTCATTATCAATCACTAACACATCATAAACATTAGCCTCGCCTACATCATAAGTTTCAGCCGTATCGGTAGATTGCCATATTTCTTGATGAACAAAACTTGCATTTAAAATCAATGATGAACCAACACATATCGTAGTATCTTCTCCCAAATCAACTGGAATTTGCTCACCCTCAACAATCCAAACAGAATCTGAATTAAAACAACCATTTGTGTCTGTTACATCAACCCAATATTGACCAACAGCATCTATTTCCTCTAACCGTTCAACATTTCCTGTATTCCATAAATACGCCGCATATACTTCTGGAACTTGCAAAATCAAAGGCTTAAATGCACAAAACCGTGCAGAATCACCAATTTCAACATGTGGTAAATCAAACACCTCCAAGTGAGCCGTATCTGATCCTAAACACCCGTTGTTATCAAACACACGAAGCACATACTCGTTTGTACTATGTACATTTGCAGAATAACTTGTGCTACTCGTGTTTGTCCACGCATAGAACACATAAACATCTTCCACTTCTAAGCCCACGGAATCACCCATACAAATCGATGTGTCTTGAATATTAATAACAGGAACAGGACTTTCAAACGTATCAATATCAAGTGTGTCATAATTCACACAACCATGAACATCCATAACAGTAATAGAATATTCATGCGCACCTGTACTCATTCGACTAAAAGTTTCCGTTCCATCATTCCATAGAATAGAAACTGCCGAAGGAGCATAGGCTGAAATTTCAAAATCATGCTCCCTACAAATTGTAGTGTCATTACCCAACTCAACAACAGGGGCAGTATGTTTCGACACATAAATCGTATCGTAATTAATACAACCATTGCTATCAGTCACCGATGCAAAATAATCCCCAGAGAGATTTACTGTTACACTCGAAGATGTCGCTCCATTATTCCACAACCAACTCGCTCCAGAATATATCGATAATGTAATACTATCCTCCTCACAAACAGCCGTATCAACGCCCAAATCAATTAGTGGTAATTCATACATTGATAATGACATTTCATCATTATTTTCACAACCGTTAGTATCCGTTACGGTCACGCTATAATCCCCTGCTTGAGTAAGCAATATCGTTTGCGTAGTTAAACCATTACTCCACTCCCATTGCTCTCCAACTACAGCATCTATTTCGAGCGTATCTCCAGAACATATAGAAGTATCCTCTCCAATATTAACGACCGGTAAGTCATATACCCCAATTGTAATGGTGTCATAATTCACACAACCATTTTCATCCTCTACACGCAAAGAATAATCATTAGCTAAAAACACCAAAATATTTCTACCTGTATCCAACGTATTCCACTCAAATTCATAATCCCCTTCAATACCTATAATTATAGAATTATTTGAACATATGGATGTGTCCGCGCCTAGATCTACTATTGGCAAGGCGTAAATGATTAAATTAACCGTATCATAATTTACACATCCATTCGCATCTGTTACCACTACGTCAAAATCACCCGCTGTATTCACAGATATTTGTTTGGAAACCTCTCCTGTATTCCAAGACCAATCCACACCAATTTCTGCATCAAAAGTTATGGTACTATCTGCACAAATCGACGTGTCATTACCTAAATTAACCAATGGCAAAGGATTTACCAATACATTCACGGTATCATAATTTATGCATCCATTCCCATCTGTTACCATCACATCATAATCCCCTTCTGCATCAACCGTTATTTGCTGAGAAGTTTCTCCTGTATTCCAAGACCAATTTACTCCAACAACAACATCTATAACCAAAGTACTATCTGCACAAATCGACGTATCATTACCTAAATTAACAACTGGTAAATCATTAATAATTATTGTTCCATTTGCTTCTTCCGATCCGCATCCATCTGGGGTGATTGTATAGTTAAATACTCCTGATTCCGTGGGGGTTCCACTGATTGTAATCGTGTTCCCTGAATAATCAGCCAATAAACCTGATGGAAGTCCTGAACTCGACAAAATTGTTGTTACCCCTGTGGTTGAATGCGTGATGTCCGTTAACGCTGTATTTATACACAATGTCGGACTGCTTGAACCTGCGGCTACCGTTCGATCGCCTGTGACTGTGATTGTACCTGTGGCCAATGCTGACCCGCATCCATCTGGGGTAATCGTGTAATTAAATACCCCTGATTCCGTGGGGGTTCCACTGATTGTAATCGTGTTCCCTGAATAGTTTGCCGATAACCCTGATGGAAGTCCAGCGCTCGACAAAATTGTCGTTACGCCTGTAGTTGAATGCGTGATGTCCGTTAACGCTGTATTTTCGCACAATGTCGGACTGCTTGAACCTGCGGCTACTGTTCGATCGCCTGTAACTGTGATCGTACCTGTGGCAGTAGTTGCGCAACCCGTAGGTGTAATGGTATAATTAAAAACACCTGATGAGCTTGGCGTTCCACTGATGGTTATTTGATTACCAGCATAAATGGCTGAAACCCCAGGAGGCAAACCCACTGAGGAAGTTATCCCTGATACACCGCTAGTCGTATGCGTAATATCCGTCATTACTGTATTAATACATACACTAGGTGAACTAGAAGCTGAGCCAACACTACACGAAACAACCGCTGAACACGAAGTTAAATCTAACGGATTGCCCGGCATAGGTAAAGCTCCTGCCGTACATGCATTATTATCCCATTGTGATCCATTGTTACATATTATTCGAGCTGGACTACATGCAGGATTAACGTTGGGAGACCCCCAACCAATTGTTCCTGTTCCTCGAACCTTGGAATCATTCAACACATTTAAAGTTCCTGTTACCCTCACATCTCCTGTGATAATTGCACCACCACTTCCCCACACAGACATATCACCAGGTACAGTAACATCTCCATCTAAAGTCGCTATACCATCTGCATTTATTGAAAGGTTTGTACCTACTGTAAAGGTACCATCGGTATTAAAGGCACCAGGACCTGCTTGAGTCACTGAGCCTGTAACATTTGTGGTTCCTAAAAAACTAGCCGAACCATTATTTGTAATACTAATATTACCATTGACTGTTAAATTTCCACTGGAATTAAAGCTTCCTCCCGAGGTGTATGAAATACTACCATTAATAACTAGTGTCCCACCAGATTCAACTACCAAACGACCATTGTAACCAATCACTAAATTTCCATTCACCGTAAGATGACCGCCACTTTTTACTGTTAGTATGTTATTGTTAGTAAGGGTAACGCCACCTCTCGTTTTTGTATGTGAAATATTCACATCATGACTTCCATCCCATTTTGTCATGTCGGGAACACATCCACAACTCCACCCTCCACTATTTCCCCATGAACTAGAAGAACCATTTGAGTTTATGGCCGCACTTAAAGATGCAGCAGAACCTAGTAGTATAAAAAATGAAAATAGTTTTTTTTTCATTCGTCGCGTATTCGGTTAGTTGCTTGACTATGCTACTTTTAAAGTATCAAAAGAGTTTCTTTATGTTTGAGAACCAACTTCTAAAACCATTAAATTTTCAAAACTAAAACCAATGGAAAGCGATGTTTACTTTAACCCTAACTATTTGGTATATAACATAATCCAGATTTTATTCAACGCACTCAACAAAAAAGAGTTCCATTTCTGAATATTAAATCATTCATTGCTTTCTTTTATTATTGATGATAAATAACACGCTTAAAAATCTCAATTACAAATACTTTGATGTAGATAAACAATAATTTAATTTAGAATTTCAAACTTAAACTACTGAAAAACAGGATTTAAAAAATCACTGAATTAATTTTTAAAAAATGAGGCAGAAAGAAATTCTGCCTCACCTAACCAACATGCTTCTAGTTCTTAACTAACCTAACTACTTGGGAATTACCCCATGAATCTAGAAGTCTTAAAATGTATATACCCTGTGCTAGGGCAAAAAAATTTAATGCGATGTTGTTCTGTCCTTTCACTCCAGGTTCAGAAATTAATAGAACCTGTTGACCCCATTCGTTAAAAACAAAAATATTTACATCTCCAGAGTAAGGCAGTGTAAAACCAATAGTTGATTGATCCTCTGAAGGATTAGGAGATATTTTAATACAAAATCCACACTCCGATTCATTTTCCGAATTAAAGACGATATCATCAAACGTTTCCGTTGATCCATCATAATCAACTTGAACTAATCGGTAATAACATATTCCATTGCATCCCCAGGTATCAATCCATGAATATTTCTTGGGTAAAGATGAATTCCCAGAACCTGCTATTTTAGAAAGCTCTTGCCAATTTTCACCATCTACCGATTTATAAAGCAAAAAATAATCATTGTTTATTTCTACTAAAGTCTCCCATGTAAGCAAGACACTTCCTCCCGATTTTGATGCTTTAAAATGAACCATTTCAACCGGCAAAGTGGTGGGTGTACATCCACCTTCGTCATACCACTGATGACCACCCATGCACCATTGACTGCAGCAAATACAACTCGTTGGTGATTGTCCCGAGGAATTCCAATCATACCGATTTCTGTATATTTTTCCATTAAAATGCACTTGATTATTAGAATGATAGATAGTTGATCCGTTCCAATCAGAAAAACTGCTGCAATCAGGTTGTGAAAAACCCTTGTTTAGGCAAAAAGCTACTGTAAAAACGAAAAGTAAAAGGGGTGTTTTCATCATGTCATCAAATCCAGCGCAAAGATGAACCCGATTTTTAGTAATGAGAAAAACAATTTATGCTTCAAACAACAATTATTTCCGATTAAAATAAACCAAGAACTTAACTTTCAAGGAAATACATACGATTAAAACGCGTTTAAAAAACAATATTATCTAGACATGGTCCAAAGCTGGACCAGTATAATTGACACAGAAAATTTTAAAAAGAAAATTGCGTAATTGTTTCATGAATTGCCTCTGCAGCTAGTTCTCCTGATAACATAGCAGCATTAAGAGAACCATTTAATTGAACATCACCTGCTAAAAATATATTGGAAGTTAACCGCGTTTCTGATGGAGGTATTTCATTCTGTAAGTTGCTTAAATTAGGAAGCGCTTGTGGAATATGGTACATTTTTAAAAATGTAGTTTGATCAATACTACAGTACCTTGAAAGTTCCATTTGCACCTGCTTAATAAGTAGTTCATCCGTTAAAGAAGAAGCACTATTGACAAGCGTAACAGAAAGTAATTCTTCTTTCAATGGCATTTTATTATCCAGACTTGTATGATAAAAAATATTATTAATTAACGTTTTATTTGATGGAATCAAACCAATCAATGGTTCCTTAATTTTCCTGGCTGGTGTTTTAAAATATAGTGTTTGACAAGATTTCCAATTCAACGATTCGCCTCTGAGGTTAGACACTAGTGAACTCGCATTAGCAGTGATGATCGTATAATCATTTTTCAAAACTTCCCCATTCATAAGCTCTATTTCTCCATCTCTAACCATTTTCACCTTTGTATTTAAGTGTAATGTTGTTGAATTTAAGCCTTTAAATATTTGTTCAGGTATTGCACCAATACCTTCCCTTGGAATAGCAGCGTTTCCTTCTCCAAACATCTTATAGACAAATTCAAACATTCTGCTTGAGGTATTTAAACCGGATTCCAAAAAAATCCCTGTAAAAAACGGGGTGAAAAAATCATCGATCATACCATCTGAAAAACCAAATTCTTTTAGATATTCCAAAGTGGTTCGCTCTTTGGTTGTGAAAATTTCATCAATCGTTTTTTTCTTTAGGTATTTATTTAATTTTAAAATTTTTAGCTTGTCAGAAAGGTTACCAATGGAAGAGAACAACGTTGACCATAAAAATGAGCGTTCTCTTAAGGGATCTCCAATCTTTATCCGCTTTTGATCTTTATAAATTAACGCTCCTGGTAAAAATTCTTGAAGTTGAAGTTTTTGGTAATTCAAATGTTTTCTAGCTTCAGGATAAGCTGTTAACAGAACTTGAAATCCATGATCAAGTCTAAAACCATCAATAAGATCTGTTTTTACTCTTCCACCAATGGAATCTGATGCTTCAAGAATGATTGGACAAAAACCTTTTTCTTCTAGAGTTTTTGCCGCAACTAAACCACTAACCCCTGCTCCTATAACAATAACTTTACAATCTTTTACATTCATTATTCACACCCTTAAATTGAATTTAGAAATTCCGCTGCATTTTGGATATGCTGGTGTTTTTTTTCAGTAGGCATTTTATCAAACATTCGAACCAACATTCCCAATCGGGGGTTTGATAGAAAAAATGTCCTTTGTTTATCCATAAAGTGCCAAAATAACCCGTCCCATGTATGCTGCCAATCCCCTTTTTTGTAATTACTCATTTTCATAATATAATTACTCCCACTAATGTACGGCTTACTGGCCATTAATCCGCCATCAGCAAACTGACTCATTCCATAAATATTCGTAACCATGACCCAATCATAGGCATCTACGAATAATTCCATAAACCACTTATACACTTCATCTGGATCAAACTCACACAATAACATAAAATTCCCCAAAATCATGAGGCGTTCAATATGATTACAATAGCCTGTTTTTAGTACTTTTTTTATCGTTTCGTCTACTGGTAGAATCCCTGTCGTTCCATTATAGAATGACGGAGGTATTTTACGTGTAAATGACCAAAAGTTCATTGTTCTTTCTTCTCTCCCTCTGCTTTCATACATCCCTCGAATAAATTCCCGCCACCCCATAATCTGCCTTACAAATCCTTCAAGGGAATTAATAGGAATATTATTTGATAATCCATATTTGATCGATTTATTAAGTACCTGTTTAGGCGTTAGTAAACCCACATTCATCATTGGTGTTAATACACTATGATTTAATATGGAAAACTCTTTATGTATAGCATCTTCATACGGACCAAACTCATAAAATCGATGTTCTAAAAATTGATCCAGCCATTCCTCTGCACTTTTATGACAGGAGGGATATAATGGATTATCCATTATATCACCATAATGATTATTAAAATTGCGTAAGGTATACTGATAAGCTTCAGAATAGGTGTCATCTTTCTTGGGTAATACAACATTAGGCGGGATTTTTTTAGCAGGATATTTTTTCCTGTTTTCCGTATCAAACGTCCATTTCCCCCCCAATGGCTGGTTATTTTCATCAAGTAAAACTGCATTCTTCTTACGCTGTTCAATGTAAAAACTGGTTTGATGATATTTTTTTTTACTCTTCTTAAAAAAATCAGCTAGCTCGTTTTTCGTATTGATAAACAACGGTGATTCAAAGCAATTAGACGTCATCCCTTCTTGGATAATTCCTTTTGAAATTCGTCGTTGTAACCAATCATCTACTGGATCAAGGTATTGGATACAAGTAATACCAAGTTTGCTCATATGCGTGATAAAATGACGAATATCAGCAAGTGGATCATCTGCATTTATATAGAAAACCTCCTTATTCTTTGAAGTTAAAAAGGATTCATATTTTTTCATTGAACACCTATGAAAGAGGATTTTTTGCTTGTGAAATTTATAATGCTTAAAAAATAAAAACTCTTCAATGAGGTAAAACGGTTCATTCGATTTAAGTAATGAAGATTCCTTAAAAAGTTGATGAGGAAATATTACATTAATTGCTTTCATTTACTTCTTCTGCAACGCTCACTACAATATTTAACATTGGACCAATTCTTCAACCATTTTTTGCGCCAATTAAATGGCAAACCACAAACAGGACATATTTTAGATGGTAATAGATTCTTTTTCATAACGCTATGGATAAGGGGTGAGCATTCTTACTTTATTATACACCAAAAAGCCACTTTTGTTTAACCAAATTTAAAAAATATTAAACAATATATACAACTCCTCTAACGCGACAAATAAATATTTAATTTCTTTCCAGTATTATTTTGTTTCCCTCCTATCCCAAAATCAAGTTCCAATTTTCCCAACGCAAAATAAACTGTAATTTTGCTTCACCTAACTTAACAGCACAAAATCATGATGAAAAGACTAACCATTTTATTATTCCTTTTTATTGGACTTAAAGCAAGTGCACAATTACCAAGCCCTGCCCTTGTTGGATATTGGGAAAACTGGTTTGGAAATTTTGCATATTTCTCTGAAATAGATGCAAGATATAATGTGATAATGGTCTCGTTTGCTTCTTATAAAAACAAGAATGACTACGAATTAACCTTTAAACCCGAACCTGGTAAGTATTGGATGGACAAAGATCTTTTTAAAAATGAAATGGATTCTATTCGTGCAGAAGGTAAAAAAGTACTTATAAGCATTGGTGGTGCAACTTATCCCATAATGTTGGACTCACTTCCTGAAAAAGAAGGATTTGTTTCCTCTGTAACTGAAATGATTGAAACATGGGGATTTGATGGAATAGATATAGATTTAGAGGGTTCTTCTCTCCATTTTGATGAAGTAAAAATCGGAGACCTAAATGCTGGCGACAAACGACTAAGGTTTATGGTGGAAGCCATTCAAGAAATCATGGCTAATTACTACAGTTCTCACGGAAAAAAATTATTACTCACAATGGCTCCAGAAACCCATTACGTTCAAGGAGGAATGTCCGAAGACTTTGTCATCAACAAACACGGAGGTGCCTATTTGCCTATGATTGAGGCGTTAAAAGACAGTATAGATATGCTAAACGTTCAACTCTACAATTCGGGAGCTATGCCAGGAATAGATGGAAAAAACTATTCACAATCAACACCAGACTTTATTCTCGCCTTAACAGAATCAGTGATTAAAGGCTTTGAAGGAGCAGGAGATTTAGGACTGTTTAGTGGATTACCCGCCTCAAAAGTTGGAGTAGGGTTACCATCTTGTGAAGGTTGGGGGTATACTCAACCAAAAGTTTTAGACGCCACAATGAGGTACTTACTCGGTGAAGGTCCCCAACCTGGAAACTATTCATTAATACAGGAAAACGGGTATCCTGAATTAGCAGGTATGATGACCTGGTCGTTGAACATCGACCAATTCTGCAACCATGATCCCAAATCGTTTGTGAACTTATACGATCTTCTTTTCAATAATATTCCATACATCACCATTTCAAATCCAGATAGCATTTTTATCACGGAGGAAAACGGTGGGAAAATTAATGTAGAAGTATGGAAAGATGCATTTGTAGATCAACCCAGTAAAGAATTCTTTTTGTTAGAGAACTTACCGAAGGGAGTAGAAATGGATTCTATTCATGCATTAAATGATTCTGTTATACAAATAACATTAAAAGGAAATAGTGCTCCAGGCGACGAACAATTTCACATTCATAATATGGCCGTAAAAGTTTCTGGAGAAGCATTCATAAATAGCCATGATACGTTACACAAAAACTGGGGAGTTACCTTTACATCACCTGGATATTTTATTCCAACGCGAATTCAAGGGGAACACTATCACATTATGGCTGGTTCAGAAATCAGACCAACATCAGATGATGATGACAATACCAAACTTGGTGGAGGTACAACGGGTGCTTACTCTGACTACCATATCATTGTTCCCGAAACAAAAAAATACGGTTTCGACTTTCGTTACGCGACTGGTATGCACAACAAAGCTGATTACAGTATTCTTATCGATGGCGAAGAGGTTTACAGAGATACTTTAGCTGGAACAGGAGGCTGGGATACTTTTAAAACGATCGGTTTTGATATCCCTCTTACAGAAGGAAAACATACTCTTCGAATCTATATTAACGCAGGTTGGTACGGTCTTAATTGGTTCGAAATTAAAACAGAAACTAAAAGCATGATTGATTTATCAAAGAATACTTTTGAAACATATCCTAATCCAGCAAATGATTTCATTACATTAAACTGTAATACAGGTCTTATTTCTATTACCAATATGCGTGGGAAATTAATTGCACAATACAATGTGAAGGAATATGAAACAATAAATATTAACGAATTACCCGTTGGTATTTATCAAATTATTCATAAAAATACATCTGGAGACCTTTCGTTTTCTCGATTTATCAAAAAATAGATTATTGACTATTTTTAAGCTTTCGCGAGAAAAAATAAGACACCAATACCCCACTAACGGCTCCAAATAAGTGACCATCCCAAGAAATACCTGGTCGGGTAGTAAATGGTGTCATTCCGTAAATTAATCCACTATATGTTGTTGCAAATACAATTGAGATAATAATGGATTTTAACTTTCTTTCCAATAATCCATTTACAATAAGATAACTGGCTAACCCATATATCACACCACTTGCACCTATGTGATTGGCATCACGTCCAAAACACCACAATAGGATTCCTGAGATCAAAGTAACACTTACCACAATTTTCCATACCTTATTTTCATAAAAAGCAATAAGTGTAAACAACATCACAATTAGTGGTATGGCATTTGAATTTAAATGTAGAAGATTTCCATGAAGAAATGGAGCAGTTATTATTCCCAATAAACCTCGCTGACTCCTTGGAATTAAACCAAAAGCATTCAGTTTAATTGGAAAAATCATATCTGATATCCATACAGCATAAAGCAAGACAATAATTATGAGGATTGGTTTGAATTTCGACATACACCAACTAAGATACGTTAGAGAGTTAAAACTAGAACATCTCACGTTCAAAAGAGAGAAGATTATTTCAAGTTAATTAAATAAATTATATTTGCAACACTGTTGCATTTACACTTGCCAAATGAAAAGTAAATTGATAAAAGCAGATTTTTGGGGAATGTTGATTAGTGGGCTTTGTTTAATCCATTGTATCGCTACTCCATTTTTGTTTATCGCTAAAACATGCTCTAAAACATGTTGTCATGATACTCCTACATGGTGGAAAACAATTGATTTCATATTTTTAGGAATCGCCTTACTTGCTGTATTTGAATCTTCTAAAAAAACGTCGAAAAATCCTCTGAAATTTGGCCTTTGGTTGAGTTGGTTTTTTTTAGCCATCGTCATTATAAACGAACATCTAGCATTCATTGAGGTTTTTGATCAATTAATTTTTATTCCCGCTATAACATTGATCTCCATACATTTTTACAGCCTTAAATATTGCTCATGTACTACGAAAAACTGTTAATCTTTTCCAGATGCTAGCCCTACAAATAACCCCCTATAAATATTATCAGAAAGTGAAGCAAATAAAGGACTTTACTGCTATTTTCAATAAAAACACAAAATTACTTCACAAGAGCCCTGAGGCATCAAAAGGACATGAAAAAGGATTCTTACTCCGAATTGATTTCGACCAAATTTTAAACGTTTAAAAATGATCCCCCAGAACTTTCAGCAATGGCATAAATGCATTACACAAGATTGTAAAATTCAATTAACGAAAGAATTTGTAGAAAAAAGATTATCCGTTTACATGGACACGAATCATTCAGAAACAATCCGTTTTAGAAAGCTGTACGGCGATCATCATTTAAGCAATGTTATCAATTGGCTTCAGCAGGTTTAATCTATATTTAAATGACAAAAATTGACTCTAAACATTATTAGCAAAATGGTTGAAAAAAAACTCCCCGTAACTGTTCTTAGTGGTTTTTTAGGCGCAGGAAAAACCACATTATTAAATCATATTCTACACAATAAAGAGGGATTAAAAGTTGCCGTTATTGTAAATGACATGAGTGAGGTTAATATTGATGCTCAATTAATTGAAAATAACGACGTGCTCTCACGAACAGAAGAGAAACTTGTTGAAATGAGCAATGGCTGCATTTGTTGTACACTTCGAGAGGATTTAATGGTAGAAGTTGAACGGTTAGCAAAAGAAAATCGATTTGATTACTTAGTGATAGAAAGCACAGGAATATCGGAACCAATACCTGTTGCCCAAACCTTTACATTTCAAGACGAAGAAAACGGTATTGACCTTAGTAAATTTAGCTACATCGATACAATGGTTACTGTTGTGGACGCCTTTAACTTTTTTAACGATTTTGGATCAAGTGAGTTGTTGTTCGATCGTGAATTAACTGATATCGATGGGGATGATCGATCAATTGTAAATCTTCTCACCGATCAAATTGAGTTTGCTGATGTGATCATTTTAAATAAAGCTGATTTAGTGGATGAACAAACACTCGAATTATTGGAGGCTATGGTTAAAAAACTTAATCCAAGAGCAAAAATCATTCAAACCTCACATAGTAATGTCCCTTTACATTCTATAATAAACACCGGATTGTTCGATTATGAAGAAGCAGAACAAAGCGCAGGTTGGTTAGAGGAACTAAACAAACCTGAACATACGCCAGAAACAGAGGAATACGGTATAAGTTCCTTTGTTTTCAAAAGTAATAAACCGTTTCATGCAGAGCGTTTTTGGAACTTTATTCAAAACGAATTCCCCCATAACATTATACGAAGTAAAGGCTTATTCTGGTTAGACTCTCGTCCAAATCAAGCCTTAACCTGGGGACAAGCAGGAGGCTCTTTAAAAGCAGATAGTGCTGGCGTTTGGTGGGCAAGCATGCCACTAAGTGTAAGGGTTCAATTTCAAAACTTTGTTTATGCTCAAGATGAAATTGAAGAAAATTGGGACACAACATTTGGTGATCGAAAAAATGAACTCGTTTTTATTGGACAAGACCTAGACAAGAATCTTGTTACACAACAATTGTGCTCATGCTTAAGCACACCCTCAGAATTAAAAGAAATGGATTGGGAGGACGGAGTTGAAGATAGCTGGCCTGTCCAAAGAGCTATCCCCCCTCATAAACAAACTTTTGAAAATTAAATTCATGGAAATTCCTATTGAAAAAAAACACATTGATGATGTTGGAGATAATCACGTCATGACAAGTATTCAAACTCCAATGACTCCTGACGCTTTTGACAAAACAGATGAAGAAAAAATACAAATTATCCAGGAGTACTTTAAAGGCATTATGGAAACATTAGGTCTTGATTTAACGGATGATAGTTTAAAAGGAACACCGTATCGATTTGCTAAAATGTATGTTAAAGAATTATTTAGTGGTCTTGATCCTAAAAACAAACCCTCTATTTCTGTTTTTGACAACAAGTATCAATACAGCAAAATGCTGGTAGAGAAAAACATCTCTTTTGAATCTGCCTGTGAACATCATTTCCTACCAATGCGAGGAAAAGTCAATGTAGGATACATTTCCAATGGAAAAGTCATTGGACTTTCTAAAATAAACCGGATTGTAGAATACTATGGTAAACGGCCTCAAGTACAGGAAAGAATGACTATTCAAATACTCAATGAATTACAACAGGCGCTAAACACCAAAAGTGTTATTGTTGTTGTTGATGCCGAACACCTTTGTGTGTCTTCCAGAGGAATAAAAGATCCCACAAGCTCCACCGTAACCATGGAATATGGAGGAGAATTTTTAAAGGAACACGAAAGGGATACCTTTATTAAACTATGTAATTAAAATTTAAATCATGATAACAAAAGAACAAGTATTAGACGCCCAAAAACAATGGGGTGAAGGAGTTGTAAAAATTGGATCTTTAAAAGAAACCCGATCAGCTTGTGAGGCTTTTGCAAGTCAATTTTTAGATGAGCGGTATACGTTTGAAAACGGACCTGTTTTATTTAAACCTACTAAATGTGCTGAAGAGCAATTTAGACCGTCAAAAGTAGAAGCTTTATCTTATTTCATTGCTGGAGATGACAGAAAATGTAAAGAAGATCAAGGTTTTGCTATAAACCCTTGGACCAATGTTCGATTTGAAAACAGTGAATTCATTTTAGAGGAAAATAGAGCGATTGCCATGGGTAATTACTTCTTTACCGATTTAAATGACAACGTAGCAAAAGTAGAATATACATTTGGGTATAAATTGATTAATGGTGAATTGAAAATTGATTTACACCATTCTTCTTTCCCTTATAACCCATAATTCATTTAATGATAAACACAAAGGTGACTGTAAACTCATGGAAAACAGTCACCTTTTATTGGCTCTAATAAGCCAATTCACGCAATAAATTCACCGCTCATTTTTAATCAAAACTTAACAATTAAAAGCATTATTTATGGAACCCATTATCGCCATAGTAGGATTCTTAGGCGCAGGAAAGACGACTCTTCTGCGTCATCTATCAGAAAGCTTCATTAATGTAGGTTGGTCACCTTATGTGATTCTAAATGATTATGAAAATGCGATGTTAGACGCTCAACAGCTATCCGAAAAAATCGATTCAAGACTTATTAAAGCACTGAATGGGAGTTGCATCTGTTGCAGCGGAATTGCGGAATTGCGAAACTTTGTAAATAACACCCCCGAACGAACAAACGGCATAACATTAATAGAGGCTAACGGTACATCAGATGCCTGTTCATTAATGGGGTTTTTAGGTGTTGGTTTGGAGGATCGATTTATGCCACCCGTACAAATATCCGTAGTGGACGTAAAAAACTGGCAAAAAAGAGGAGAACACAATGAATTAGAAGCCAATCAGATTCAAGTCTCATCGGTAATTGTTATGACTCATCTGGACGATGTTTCTGAAGTACGAAGAAATCATGTGAAAAAAGCACTCAAAGAATTAAATCCCCATGCACAAATTCTAACCTTAGATGAATTAAATATTTTTTTACTGCCCAAGCTAGTTCCCTCTAAAAACAACCCTGAAAAGCTGGATCACTTAAAAGCACACTGGGCTTCATGCTCAATTGATCTTCCAACATTACCCCATGAAAACGACATTCATGCCATTTGTAAGGCATTACCAAAAAGTATATTAAGAATTAAAGGGTGCACAAGAATAGGTGATAATGAGTCATTTACCTTTTTTGAACAAACTCCTGACGGACAAGTTCATATTCGCCCATATAAAGGTGTGCCTTCAACAGGATCAAAATTATTAACCGTTGGACCCGGAAGCGAGCCTTCTATCCTGAAGAAAATTTTAACCAAGCACCTTCAATTCCATTAGCACAGTGTAAAAAAGATTTTTTTTACACCGTTTAAACTCTTATTTTATTAGTTTAAACCCCTTCGCCTATGAAAGCTTTTCCTCTTTTAACATTGATATTTTTTGCTTTCAAAGCATATTCACAAAACTGGAACCTCGTGTGGTCGGATGAATTCACCTCTTCCATCAGCCCTGATTGGAGTTTCGAAATTGGAAGAGGAAACAGTGGTTGGGGAAATAATGAATACCAATATTATCAACAAGAAAACGCAACCATTGAGGACGGAAAATTAATTATTACCGCAAAAAAAGAGAGTGTACATGGTGCAAACTATACTTCAGCAAGATTAAAAACACAAGGAATAAAGTATTGGAAATATGGAAAAGTTGAAGCCAGCATATCTATACCCAGTTTTACAGGCTCATGGCCCGCTTTTTGGATGCTTGGAGAAAACATAACCACAGTAAGTTGGCCGGCATGTGGAGAAATCGACATCATGGAACATATAAACAACAGTGATCAAATTCACGGAACAATGCATTGGCAAGATCATAATGGACAATATGCAAATTATGGAATAGGTCAATCTTTTGACTTCTCAGGATTCCATACCTATTCTATAGAATGGGACGAGCAATATATTAAATGGTTTTTTGATGGACAACAATATCATATTGCCAGTATTGAAAATGGTATTAATGGGACATCAGAATTTCATAATCATTTTTTTATACTATTAAACATGGCAATCGGAGGCAATTGGCCAGGATTTGTCATTGATGACACAAAACTGCCCGCACAAATGAAAATAGATTATGTGAGAGTTTATCAAAAAGAATCCGTCACCTCCACTCAAGACCAACTAAAAAACACCATACAACTTTTCCCAAACCCTGCATCAAACCACATTACCTTAATTACGGAAAATGCAGCAAACTATCGTATTTCGGATGTAACGGGAACAACTGTTCAGTCCTCAGTAATTGTTCAAAACAGATCAATCATTGATCTCAACACAATATCCTCAGGCATATACTTTTTCTCCATTTTTAATGATAAAAATCATCTAATAAAAAGCGAACGAATTGTTATTAAATGATGAACATAAACTTCAATTTAGTTCTCTACTTTTTTTCCTTTAAGGGCTACTTATTTTATCATACAAAATCCAATCTCTCGAGGTTGAATAAAAAATCACCACCTATTCTTTTTTAAATTCAAAATAAGTTTAGGATAATCTATTTTAGAATAATGTCTTGGATCTCGAGGAATATTCCTTACATAAATAACTGAGTCATGTTTAATTAATTCATTTGGAATCTCCTTTTTCGAGTGGGCATCACCTTCAATTACTAAAATTATTTGGCCATCAATCTCTAATAATGTTCCACATGAAAAACCTAAATAGGTTCTAATCATATATTCGTACACAAATGGAGACAAATAACTGTTATGATCCTTTATCAGTTGACTACATCTTCCAAATAAATATAATTTTTGACCTTCCATTCTTCCAGAATCACCTGTTCTATGCCATACTTTATTTTCAGTGAGAATTTTATTCCTTCTAAACGCTTTGTCATTATTGATATATGATTTCAGCACATGATTTCCAGCAACAACAATTTCACCAACGTCTCCTTTTTCCAATTCTATTTCTGTAAGATTATCATCTTTCGTTTCAATGATATCATCAACTATTCTAATAATTTTTAATTCTATTTCAGAGTATAAATTACCAACACACAAACCTTTTTTTAAAATCTCCTCTTCACAACTCACTAATTCAGTCCCATTTATTAAACTTATTGGTTCAGCTTCGGTAGAGCCATAAGCAATATTAATTGAAGAATTTAAAAAAGCATTCTTATACCTTTTTACTTGATTTGGAAAAACAGGTGCACCCCCAGTAAAAATTTTTTCAATCCTTGGTAAAGTAATTTTTGTACTTATTAAATACCTAGAAATATGATCGAAGAAAAATGGTGATGCCGTAATCCGATTCACCTTATTTTCAAAAATCTGTTTCACTATTCTTTTAGACTTCATTTCAGTTAGTTTTCTGGAGTTAAAACTGACTATTAATGAAGTTGCTCCAACGGCTAAATTGCAAAGTAAAACAATAGGTAATAAAGGCATATCAATATCTGATGATTTTGGATCAATTTCCTTTGATAAGGCTTTAAACTGTTCTCTTAGGAATCCATGCGTCCTATTGGCAGCCTTGGGAATTCCAGTGCTTCCAGTTGTAAAAGTGATTAAGGCCGTATCATTTTTCAAATTCATATGCTCCGGTGATTTCAAAACATCTTGTTCTGTCATTAAATGTGTGCCAATCTTCACAGGTATTTTTCTTAATTCTTTTGAAAAAAAAGAAAGCACTCTGATTTTACGATCAGATACAAAAGCCTTACATTTCGCAATTTTACAACATATTTCCATCCTTGATTTACTGACCCATTCATCCAGAAATACAGCTATTGCTCCAACGTAAAATACAGCTAAAACAATTCTATATAAATGAATAGACATAGGAATAAAAATAAGGACTCGATCACCCTTGTTAACGCCTTTCTCTTTTAACATCATAGCAGTTTGCCTCACCTGCTTTTCTAGCGTTTGATAATCAATTTTATGTTCTTTTTCAATAATGGCTACATTACTAGGATAAGATTGGGAAGCATTAATAAAAAGATCTATAATATTATTCATTTTTAAATGTCTATTTTAAAAAGGCTATAATTTTTATATTCCTTCCCCATACTGTTTTTAGATAGATGATTGGAAAAGTTATCTTTAAGCATAAGAGCGTGTATAATGTCTTGATATCCCAGTTCACGCGCCTTTTTTATTGCCATAAAGCCCAACATTTTACCAATTCCTTCAAATTTTTTTCCATTTTTTCTTGCCAGCGTTTTTATCACTAATCTTTTCTTAGTTTTTGAATAGAGATCAGGAAAACAAAAAACAACACCAACAAGTTCATCATTGTATTCAGCCAGAAGAACTAATCTTGAATCTATAATCTTTTGTAGTGGGATAAATTTGTTTAAAAATCGTTCCTTAGAAATTGGAGTAAACAAAAAATTATTTGAAAATGCTTCATTACAAAATCTATGTACTTTTAATAACTCACTCTGATAAGTTTCTAATTCTATAGATCGAAAAGTAATCCCTTTATTTAAAAATCGCTGTTTACTCTCCTCCACAGCTACGCCTTTAAATTTAGTTGTTGTATCAATAGAAGAACAAAATTCTGCTAATTTTTTAAATCCAAAAGCTTTAAAATGATTTGGATAAGCGTCCGAATTATATGCTTCTCCAAAAAACATATCCTTACTATTAAATGTAGGATCTATAAATCTATAATCATTCCATGTAGAACCACTCATGGGACCAATAATTGAGGAAATACCTTCTTCCTTACAAACACGAATTGACTCATTTAGAATAAGTTTCCAATATCTTTCATTGTCAACACACTCATAAGCACCCAATGTTGCAATTAAATTTAAATTAGGGTTGAAATAAATTCCAACTCTCCCTTTTGGAATTCCATTTTCAAAAAGAACTACGCATACTTTTAAAAATTCCTCTTCTAACACGTGTAAACGATAGTATTCTAATTCTTTCTTACTATATATTTCGTAAGGAACATGATCAAAATACTTGAAAGAATCCTCACCAGGCATTGTATGTATAATTTTCAATGAATTTTTAGACATATGCTACATAATAAGAACATTAAATAACAAGCGATTGAATAGGAATAGTCAATCCCTCATATCCTTCAAAAGGAGTCGATAAAGCAATAGTTTGGGCGATGAAAAATACCGTCAGGATTATTCGCATTTGATCCATTCTAAATCCACTCAAACCTAGATTTTTGATTCTGAATGGAAAGAGAATAAATAAAAGTGTCCCAACGATCATTTTACATAATCCTATTTTTATCCAACTATTCACTAAACTTTTTTACAATATTAAAATCACGATAAAAGAACCCCTTGTCAAGCTTTCCCAACGTCAAAGATTGATCCGTATCTAAAACAAAATGTTTTGGTAACATTTCGTTTAATTTTCGGGGAACCATTAAATTCCAATATGCTATTCGAGATTCTATTTTAGTGATCTTTGAAACTTCCTCTGCCACAAGCATGAATGTGTCTTTATCCATATATTCAAAAATATTCGAAAGATTTAACGAGTCAAAAAAACCATATTTTCTCCCAGCATCCTGCACATAATTTTTTTCTAATACTAATTGAGATAAATTAGATTTAATAGTATCGTAATTCTCCAAACGAACATAATGCGGCAATCCATTTTCAAACGAGCCTCTTAAAATAAAGCTCAAGAAATAATTTTTCTGACAGCTTACTGAGCTCAAATGATGTTGAGCTTTTTCATAAATAAATTTACCTACGGGTATTTTAACCTCTTTTAAAAAAGCAGGATCTCTTCCAAACCTTCCCATTATTGTTTTACTAAAAAAAAGTTTAAACAATAATTTCCATCGAAAATTATTCCATTGCTCTGAGTAGAATTTCAATTGTTCTGATGCAATTTTATTTTCAAATAATTCATTGATAATTTTCTCCTTATGGATATACGGAAGAATTTTCTTTTGAAAAAATTTAAAATACCTTTCGAACTTCCCACAGAAAACAATCCCATATTCAATATCTTCTTTCTTTGAATCCCAAAAACATTTCGTTTCAGGATCTAATTTCGATCTTATTCCCAAGTAAGTATGATATCTTTTGATCCCTTCTGTAAAACCCGAAAAAGACAGATATTCCTCTCGATTCAAAACTGAAATAGCAGCAATTTTTAATCGCATTAAATTTAATTGTGCAACATTTAAATCTGCCGCTACAATTAATTCAGGATGAGAACTGAGTAAAGAGAGCGTATTATCTCCTGCAGATGCAATAGATAATATTTTTGATCCTTCTTCTAAACAAAGTCCTTTCAAAAGAATGTCTGCATCCTCCCAACAATTAGCATATCTAACATAATCAGAAGAAACATTTTGGAGATGATTACTCATTTGACAATACTATTAATTCACCTGTAGACCCGTCCATTTCTACTTCATCACCTGTTTTTAAAACCTCGAGCAACCCTGTTATTCCTACAATGCAAGGTATTCCCAATTCTCTTGAAACGATAGCAGAATGACTCAACATACTACCTCTTTCAACAAGAATAGCAGAAGCAGTTGGAAAAAGAGTTACCCAACCAGGGTCAGTACTTGAAGTAACTAAAATGTCCCCATTTAATGAAGTACATTCATTAGGATGGTTTACAACTCGCACTTTACCTCGAATCCTACCAGGGCAACATCCAACACCTTTAATATCACCACTCAACTTCTCTCCTCTTGGTCCTGCAAAAAAGTTATTATTTACATACACCATGCCATTCGTTGAAATTCGCTCAGAAGGTGAAGGCATATTTTCATACTTTAGAAATTCCTCTTTTCTAATTTTGATCAATGCTTTAAGACTTACCGAAACTGCAGTTCCTTTTATAAAGTCAAAAATTTCTTCCTGAGTTAAATAAAACACATCTCTCTCATGATTAATTAATCCTTTTTTATAAAGTTTCCTACCGATCGATGCAAACATCTTACGAACCATTCCAAAAGCTCTTGTTCGCTCATATCTTAAATTCTCTCTCCCGCTTACCATTGATCTGGTTACACGAAGAACATAATTAAAAATCCCTTTTTTAAATAAATTCCACCTAAATGCTGTTCGAACAATCTCATTTGCATCCTCTCTCAATTTTTTCTCTATTCCAGATTCTCTATGAGAAGAGACTATCCCTTGTTGAACATAAGATTTTATAATTTCCACAAAAACATCAGGCTGCTGATTGTAAGAGAGAGTTTCTAATTTCAATTCACCTACACAGCGATCACCAAATAGAGATAAATAACTTTGGATCTTTTCAGAGACATTTGGATACTTTTTTTGTTGAATAGCTTCCCAAATCACCTCACTACTATTCATAATGAAGAAATCTTTTGCCTCATTACTCTTTAATATTTCCGAGGATATTTCTAAAATTCGTTGAACAGGCTCAGTTGAAATAATATCATTACTTCCACATAAAAGATCATTATGAATATGCTTATTCTCGCTTTTTAGCCAAGTTTTGGTTATTTTTTCTAGAATACCAAAATATATCATTGCAAAAAAATCGTTTACCAATGGAGCTTTCCATTTAGTTAACAACACATTTTCAAACTCTTTGTAATGATCCATTAATTCTTCTGGAGTTAAGACCTCAAAATCCATACTTTGATAACGTTGAATTGTAGAATCAACCTCCCTATGAAATTTTGTTCTTTGGCTCGATAACGTGATTAAATTATAACCTATCTTAAAAATGGATTGTCCCAATCGTAACCAAGCCATTCCTTTAGAAAAAGATTTTTGTTTTTTTAATTCAAATCGCTCTTTAACTCCCATCATTTTCTCCATGAAAGAAGCATTTAAAGAATAGCCTGGTAATAGCGAAAGAGCTTTGTACCAACTTAATAAATTATAATAAACTCTTCCTTGAATTAAACCCAGCATATTTGAAAAAACATCCTTATTCGCATTAACTTCTTTTAAATGAACACCCATTAAAAGTGCAAATTGTCGATAAACTGCCTCATACATTTTAATAATAAAAGAGAAAGTAAGTGGTGTTGTAACTCCAGGGTATGACTCAATAATATTACTGTTATCCCAAATAATAAACTGATGGTTCTCCTCTTTTGTGTCAAGTGTCGTTATCGGACGTGTTTGAAGAAGAAATAATTTTTCTTTAAAATATGCAAATTCAACATCTTGAGGAAGTTTAAACTCCCTTCCTAAAAGATCCAAAACATAAGCAACTTCCTTCAATTGATCATCTTGCATAACCGGTTTCGAAACCATCTCCTCTGAGATTTTAATCTTGGAAATCCCATCATAATCAGAGTTTACTGCAAAAGCATATTCTTTTTCAACTATCGTTTTATCAATTCCATCTTTTTTAATTTTATAATTATCCGCATTGAGATCACCAGAAACCAAACCTTCACCAAGTCCATAAACAGCAGAAATAATTTTTGAATCATTATCTCCCGTTATTGGATCTGCTCCAAAAGCCACTCCTGATATCTCAGCATCAACCATTAACTGAATAATCACAGCAATTTCTTGATGTTCTGAAAGCCCTTTATTTTTTCGATATTGCAGAACTCGATCGCTATTCGCCGAACGTCTAACCTCTTGAATTGCATCCATAAGATTATGGACATCCACATTCAAAAGAGTTTCGAATTGTCCAGCAAACGACGCTTTTATTCCGTCCTCATCAATTGCAGAAGATCTAACAGCAAAACGAGCCCCTTTATTTTGGACAATTAATTGATGGTTTTCCAGAGCATATTTAATCTTCTCAATTGGAGTTGATTGAAGTACATGGCTAGGAATAACAAACCATGAAGGTACATTCATCTCCAAATCCTCTAGTTTTAAAAGATTTCTGGCCTTACCACCAATATCAACATTAGTCTTATACTTTATTTGCCCTGACTCTATAAACATCAAAAAAACAATTTACTTACCATAGGTATTCCTCCAAGACCTAAATACATAAAAACAGTCCAAAGTGACGAGGCATGTTCAATGAATTTGGCATTTTTATTACTTGGTTTGATCAAAAATGAAAATGCAGGAAGGATGCATATTAGAAATACCGTTCCAAAAAAATAAAAGGCTATTAAACCATAATTAGCATAAACGCTTGTAATAAGACTTAGAATTAATGTTGATGTAATTACAAGAATCCAAATCCAAACAGCCTTTTTTGTTCCGAAATATTTCGTGTATGATAAAACACCTTCTTCTTCCGATTCTGGAGGTTTAATTTTTCTCCCAAATTCTAATACAATACCATTCATAAAAGAAACAGCAAAGAAAAACAAAAGGCCAACAGGAGCTTCAAATCCATTATAAAACCAATCTAATCCACTGGCATATACATCAATTAATGGAATGATAATCATATGTGAAACAACATAAATCAATTGATGATTCTTAAGCCATTTTGGCACAAAAAATTCTGCTCGCATTAAAAGAAGATAGCCCATTACAATAGCATATAAAAGAATCATCTCTTTCTGAAAAAAAAGGATCAAAAAAAGCTGAATTAAAGCCACTAATATACCCACCCATCGTAACTCTTTAAGAGAAATTAATCCTCGAGGAACAGGAAGGTATTTTCGATATTTAGCATCCTCTTCTTTATCCTTAAATTCATCAAATATTCGGACTAAAAAAAATAAAGTGAACGTAGTTATTATTCCAATTAAATAATGTTTCCAGTCAATAAAACCATTCTCCCCTCTACATATTCTTGAATAAGAAATTGCAGAAAATGTAAAAACTCCAATCAGAATAATATATCCAACAAAAGGAAATCGCTCCTTTTGATAAATATAGAAGCGGACGAAAAAAGAATGCGTATTCTGTTCCATTTTTTATTGCTTTATAAAAAGATGTACCCGTTCATAAGTATCTCCTCTCTCTATTAAATTTTTAATGTTCTCTAGGTTTTTTTCAAATATTTCCTCAGCCTTATAAGCAGCAAAATACATTTTCAATTCATCAATGAAACTAATTCTTTTTGTTGGGTCAAAAAATATCGTGAAAGTTAACTTACATCCTCCATCATAATTCTCATATAGCTGATCCGTCATTAAATTATCAGCACTCAAATCAAAATGAACCATATTAAAAATGGATAACCGTCTTCTCGAATTAACTTCGTTTACGAGTATCTCCTCATCCCATCTCAACCCATTTTCATCTTCCTGCTGAAAACACCTTCTAACAGAGCCAACAGATCCATCACTTATCTCATTGGAATTCAACGTACTGATGTGGTGAACAAAAACAGACCATTTTCGTGCATTATCAGAATTCCCTAGAATTTTATACGTAATTTCTTTACTTGCATTTACTTCTATTGAACAAGCCAAATAACGATTTTTGTAGAGCTTCCCCTTCCCATAAGGACTAAAAAGAATCATTATTCCAATAGCAAAAACAAAGATTAATATAAAGGATACAACGATTTTGAAAATACGCTTCATAACTTTTTCTAAAAACCAGAGTGAAAAAAATGAAATTTAACTAAATGCCAAAATAAATGAGTTTAAATATGTGTTAATTATGACATTATATTTTAACTCCCTCTAATCCTAAGTTCTTTTAGGCTAAACATTAACGTAAACAATAGATAAAAATTAAAGAAAACGGGAAAATATACTACTCTCAATTAAAAATAAATATGCATCAACTGTTTAAAAATGAAAACAGAGTTTGATTAACAGATTATATATTAAGATCTTTTTTTGATTTCAATGAATAATTTTACCTCTAGTCTTAAACCTTTTTCAATTTTTATCGTCTTAAAAACCTGTTATAATACAAACATAAAAATCATGAGAAATATTTTAGGAATTTTAATGGCATCCTTTCTTTTAATTGGAATGTCAAGTTTTCAACCTTATAAAATAACCCCTAAAAAAAAATGGGTGCATTTAGGAAGTAGAAAAGTAAATTGGGGAATAGAAAAAGATGTGATTGAAGTAGGATCCAATGAAGGTGGATTTACAAAACTGAAAATAAAAGTAACTGGAGGAGCCGTTAATATGAGAAAAATGATGGTTACCTATGGAAACGGGAACAAAGATAATATTCCTTTAAAATTCAATTTCAAAAAAGGCGCTGAATCCAGGATCATTGATTTGAAGGGAGGATCACGAAAAATCAAAAAAATTACCTTTTGGTACGATACTAAAAACCATAGCAAACGAAAAGCAACAGTTCATGTAGCGGGAAAAAAAGGATGAAAATTAGGAAATAGGTAAACGATGCTATCCTCACACCTACATTTTTTGCGAAAACAAAATGGAGATTTTAACTGTACTTTAATGTCTAAATATTTTGACTAAAACCTTTTGGAAAAATTGGCCCCTTTAAAGCTCTTTAAAGAAAATACAATCAAACAACCTTAAACTGAGTCACAAAATCGTCCTAAATATCCTTTAGCTATTGGTGCAGTAGGCATGATCTAAACCTTCTTTTAGTTCATCAAATCCAAAGTTAAATTGAGCGTTAATTAAAATAGGTCAGTCCCATAGGAGAGAATACTACATACAACTGGAATTAACTCGAACTATGATGTTTTAATCAGGGTTCTGACAAATAAATTTCGTTTGGGCTTTATGATAGAGGACATCAAATATTAAGTAATAAATAAAAAATAGAACTAAATTTATAGTTTAAAGTCTAACTGCAAAAGATTGTATATACGCGTACTTGGCCCAAAGTAAATAGATCTGAAGTGACTTAATACGACAACTTACCTTCCATGAAAATGAATCTACGCAATAGAATTTTACTACTACTTATTGTCGGATGCACGCCCTCAATTTTGTTTGGCTCAATAGATATAAATATAGAAGCCGAGGAAGCAACACTTTCAGATAGCTACACAATAGAAAATAGTGAAAACGCCTCAAATGGGACTTTTGTTAAGCTCAAAAACAATCCTTCCTTAGAAGGAACAATCACATATACAATAGAAGGGATTCCAGCTAACGGGTCCTATAAAATGGAAGTATTTCATTTTAATGGCGGAATAAATCAATCGGTTGACATCTCAATAAATGGTGGATTGGCAAGTACCAAAACACTTCATAAATCGAATTGGGCCTATGAAGATAAAGCTCGATCAACTTTGTTGAATCTCGATCTAGTGGCCGGAACGAACACCATCACTTTAAAAGCTATGCATACAACAATTTTGATTGACAAGATTAAAGTGACTGAT
>PBLA01000017.1 GCA_002722245.1 Flavobacteriales bacterium
ACCCCATTGGATTTTGATGTCAATGCTTTAGCAAAAATGTTAGGCCATGCGGTTGCTGATGCGTAACCTCTACCATGCACATCACCAGTGTAAATATTATCGCCAATGTTTACAGGAAAAACAGTCATTTTAATATCTACAACTCCTGAGGTTTGAACGGTGACTAATTGCCCAATTCCTCCTCCTATTTTCACAACACCTATTACATCCGGGCTGTAATACAGGTTAGTTGTAGTTACCGATAATGGATTGTTTTTATCCAATATTACAATATCACCCGGTTCCAATACTTGATATGAACGGTTAGTAAGTTGAATATCCCCATTACTAGTTCCAGTGGTTCCATCTTGTCCTTTTAAAGAATTGATAAAATCCTCCTCTGTTCCAGTATTGCCTAAATCCAACCATATTTCATAGGCTGATTTTCCGTCTTGTCCATCTACTCCATTGGTTCCGTTCAGCGGAATCGATTCGAGAGGAAATGATTGCTACTAGAGACTTTAAGATGAGTAAATCTAACTTCTTGAGAATGTTAAGAAAACAAGAGTATAGAGGTAAGATATACGTTGAGGAATACGGTGATATGCCAGCTGAACTTGTTGAGGCTAAACATGAAGCTATCATAGATTCAAATACTTTTTTCAAAGTTCAGGAAGTACTCGACGGTAAGAGGTGGAATGGTATTAGTCCAAAGAAGAAAAATATTAAGTTTCCACTTAGGAACTTTTTAATCTGTGATTGTTGCGGTAAACCTATGACTGCAAGTAGCTCTAAGGGTAGAAGTAAAAAGTACGATTACTACCATTGTCATGACAACACAAGAATTAAAAAGGAGGTAGCAGAAGAATTGTTTAACGATATGTTAAGTGATTTAACGATTTCTAAGGAGGTCTCAGCACTGTACAAGATGATTTTAAAAGATGAGCTACAAAAGAATCAAAAGAGAGGTGTAAAGGAAGTACAGAGGCTTAAAGATGAACTGGAACAAAAGAAAATACAGTTAAAGAAAGTTGATGAGATGTTTTTAGAAATGACCTTAGAGAAAGAGGATTACAAGCGAATGACCACAACAATTAAGAATGATATCGATAGACTAGAGTCGAAACTAGAGGTTAATGCTCAGGATAAATTACCTGTAGCTGAACAACTCGATGGTGCGTTGGATTTGTTAGCTAGTTTAAAAGATGTGTTTATCAATGGTGATTACGACACTAAAAGAATACTGCTTGGTTCGATATTCAATGAAAAGCTTCATATTTCAAAAGAAAAATGTCGAACCGCTGAAAATAGTATGGTTGTTGAGCTACTTTCTAGAATTAACGGGCTAAATGAGAGCATAAAAAAAGGGACAGAATCGGAATTTTCCGATTTGTCCCCTTCTGTACCCGGGGCGGGACTTGAACCCGCACGGCCGCAGTGGCCACAGGATTTTAAGTCCTGCGTGTCTACCAATTCCACCACCCGGGCTTACCCGTTTTGGATTGTATTTCACATACCAAAGAACGTATTCTTTTGGGAGTGCAAATATACATAAAATTCGCATTTAGCAAAACATTCACATGATGTTTTAAAATCATTGTTTTTATTAAAAACAACATCAGTACGTTTATCCTATCAAATCAGCTTAAAAATAAATCCGATCATTTATTCCAAAAATGATTTCGCACGCTCCAAGGCTTTTGTTATACCTTGAATATTTTTACCTCCAGCAGTAGCATAGAAAGCCTGGCCGCCTCCACCACCTTGAATTTCTTTTGCCAAATCACGAATAATTACTCCTGCATTCAATCCTTTATCCTTCACTAAATTTTCAGAGACAACTACAGTTAGATTCGGTTTCCCTTTTACTTCAGCCCCTAAAACCATAAACAAGTTTTGAACTTCAGATCGCATTTGAAAGGCTAAATCCTTAATTGACTCTGGAGAATCGAGATCAATTTTTGAGGCTAAAAAATTTACACCATTTACTTCAGAAACAGCAGATAATAAAATAGATTTTAATTCTTTCGCTTTTGCTTTTAGCAAAACATCAACCTCTTTCTGAAGTAAAGAATTTTGTTGTAGAATACTCGCCACATGTTTCTTTACGTCCTTTGGATACTTTAATAAAGCTCTAACCTCATCTAGCGTAGACAACTCATTATTTACAAATTCATCCGCTTTGGTAGAGGTAATTGCTTCTATTCGTCTGATACCAGCTGCAACAGCTGTTTCAGTGGTGAAAATAAACTTCCCTATCTGAGATGTAGATGGCACATGTGTTCCTCCGCACAATTCTATAGAGTCACCAAACTTAACTACCCTTACCTTATCTCCATACTTCTCACCAAATAATGACATAGCCCCCTTAGCTTTAGCAGCTTCTAAAGATGATTCCCTGTCTTCATCTAAGGGATAATTCGCTCGAATTGCATCATTAACGAGATTTTCTATTTTTTGTAATTCCTCACTAGATACCTTTTGAAAATGAGAAAAATCAAATCTTAAATTTTTTTCATTAACTAAAGATCCTTTCTGCTCAACATGTTCTCCTAGGACTTTTCTTAAAGCATGATGAACCAAATGAGTTGCAGAGTGATTTGCTTCAGTAGCGATCCTTTTAGCCTTATTTACAACGGCATTAAAGGTTACTGTTGGATTTGAAGGAAGTGAATTCATAAAATGAAGAATCACACCATTTTCTTTTTTCGTATCCTGAACACCAAACTTTTCTTCTCCGTCTATTAAAATCCCAGAATCACCAACTTGCCCCCCTCCTTCTGGATAAAAAGGTGTTTGATTTAATTCAACCTGATAAAGATCTTTCCCCTTTACTTTAATACCGCGATACCTTAAAATTTTTGTTTCCGCTTCCAAGGCGTCATATCCAATAAATTGACCTTCTCCCTGATTAACAACAATCCAATCCTCCACCTCAATAGCCGTTGCTTTTCTGGATCGCTCTTTTTGTTCTTCTAATGCCTTATGGAATCCATTTTGATCAACCTTTAAGCCCATTTCTCGGGCTAATAATTCCGTTAAATCAATAGGGAAACCAAAGGTATCTAACAATTCAAACGCAAAGGATCCCTCAATTTCATTTTTAGCAGTTGATGCATAATGATTAAATTTCTGTATTCCTTTATCTAAAGTCCTTAAAAAGTTTTGCTCCTCTTCTTTTATAACTTTTGATGCTAGAACTTTTTGATTTTTTATTTCAGGAAAGAATTCTCCCATCTGATCCGCAAGAACATCAACTAATTTGTAAATAAAGGGTGATGAGATGTTTAATTTAGAGTACCCATATCTTACTGCTCTTCTCAAAATCCTTCTTATAACATACCCCGCTCCATTATTGGCAGGCATTTGCCCATCTGCAATAGCAAATGAAACTGCTCTTACGTGATCGGCAATTACTCGAATAGCAATATCGGTTTCGCTTTTTTCTTCAGCCGTATATTGCACGCCGCTAAACTCTTCAATCTTGTTAATCAATGGAGTAAATACATCTGAATCATAATTCGACTTTTTACCCTGAAGCACCATAGCCAAGCGTTCAAAACCCATACCGGTATCAACATGTCGAGCAGGAAGTTTTTGAAGTTCTCCAGAAGCCAATCTATTGAACTCCATAAAAACCAGATTCCAGACTTCAATCACTTGTGGATGATCCATATTAACTAATGTGCTTCCATCCTGTTTCGCTTTTTCTTTTTCTGATCGAATATCAACATGAATTTCACTACATGGACCACAGGGGCCAGTTGCCCCCATTTCCCAAAAATTATCTTTTTTATTGCCCTTTAAAATTCTGTTTTCTGGAACATGTTGTTTCCAAAAATCATACGCCTCTTGATCTACTTCAAGTCCTTCATCCTCAGCGCCTTCAAAAATGGTGACATACAGCCAATCCTTTTCAATTTTGCATACCTCAGTAAGGTATTCCCAAGCCCAAGCAATGGCTTCTTTTTTGAAGTAATCGCCAAAACTCCAATTGCCCAACATTTCAAACATAGTATGATGATAGGTATCTACCCCTACCTCCTCTAGGTCGTTATGTTTACCCGAAACACGCAAGCACTTTTGACTATTGCAAACTCTAGTTGACTTCACTTCTGCATTACCAAGAAACATATCCTTAAATTGGTTCATCCCGGCATTGATAAACATGAGTGTTGGGTCATTTTTAACCACCATCGGAGACGAGGCCACAAAATCGTGTTCTTTACTTTTAAAAAATGCTAAAAAACTTTCTCGTATTTCTTTCGCTGTCATACGTTTAGTATTTGAACTGTTATCCACCACAATAATCAACAATTTGACAACCTCAACTCTTTGGTTATCTTTGCTTATTGCTCACTTTGATTTTAGTGGGCAAAGGTAATAAATATGGACAACACTAATTTTAAGTTTAACAAGAAAACCTTAGAGTACGAAAAGGTTGAAGTTTCATGGAGAGTACGTCTTAAAAAAGCAGGTCTTCATTTAGGGGTGTCTTTAAGTTTAGCCCTGTTAATCATTGTAGGTTCTTATCCTCTTGTTTCTCGTTATTCGGAAAAAGAAAAATTACAGGAAATTGAAAAACTTCAGACTGAGTATGATGCAATGAATCGAAAAGTTGAGGAAATTGCGTTGGAGCTTAATGTTTTAAAAATGAGAGATGATTCTGTTTATGCAGATATATTTGGTGTACCACCTGTATCTAAAACATTAAGAATTGGAGGAACTGGCGGAATCGATGAATTTGAAAACCTAAGAGGATATAGTAATTCTGAACTGATGTTAAAATCTGCTCAGTTAGTAAGAACACTTGAAAATCAAGTTAATATTCATAAAAAAGGGTTTGAACGAATTCATAAATTATCGAATACTAGGTCAAGTAAATTGGCTCATGTACCTGCTATTCAACCGATTCATAATCATAATTTAATTCGAACCGCATCTGGATTTGGAATGCGATTACATCCAGTGTATAACGTTATGAAAATGCATTCTGGAATTGACTTCACGGCAAAAATTGGAACAGACATTAATGCCACAGGAGATGGTGTTGTAACATCAGTAAAAGTATCTCGAACAGGCTATGGTAAACATGTCATTATTGATCATGGTTTTGGCTATAAAACACTGTATGCTCACTTAAGTGCATTCAAAGTAAGTAAAGGTCAAAAAGTTAAAAGGGGAGATATTATTGGAAAAGTAGGAAATACAGGAACCTCAACTGGACCACATTTACATTACGAGGTAATTAGAAACAACAAAAAAATTGATCCTGCACACTTTTTCTTCAACGATCTTGATTACGAGCAATACCAAGAAATGGTCAAAATTTCTACACAAATAAACACCTCCTTGGATTAATTTTAAATGGGTTGCAGGATAGAATAGAAAAAATCATACTTTAGTAAATTAAACTCCTCTATTTTATGGCATTCAAGGAATATAACTCGCTTAAACTTTACTTTTCAATAGGAGAAGCAGCTGAAATTTTAGACGTAAATACATCCTTGATTCGATTTTGGGAAAAGGAATTCCCTATTTTAAAACCTAAAAAAAATAAAAAAGGTAATCGGCAATTCACGAAAGATGACATTGAAAATCTTAAAATGATTTATCATCTTGTTAAAGAAAGAGGATTTACCCTTCAAGGAGCAAAAGAAAAACTTAAGAAAGGGAAAGCAGCCACCAAAAAAGAGGTTGAAATTGTAGATTCATTGGAAAAAGTTAAACACTTTTTACTCGATTTGAAAAAAGAATTATAAGGACAGGCGTTGAATTGAGTATAATTTCTTAAAACAATCCATTAATTTCTGCATCAATTTTACTTACTACTTCTCCAAGATGTTCGGGATTGTCATTAAAATTATTTACATCTACATCTACAATAAGGAGCTTACCTTCCTTGTATTCACTAACCCAAGCTTCGTAGCGTTCGTTTAATCGATTTAAATAATCTAAACGTATCGAGGTTTCGTATTCTCTTCCTCTTTTTTGAATATTATTAACCAAATTAGGAACACTCGATCTTAAATAAATCAATAAATCCGGTGCTTTAATTAGACTATTGTTTAAATTGAATAAGCTTATGTAGTTATCAAAATCTCTCTTTGACATCAAATTCATAGCGTGTAAATTAGGAGCAAAAATATAGGCATCCTCATAAATGGTTCTATCCATAATCACATCCTTTCCACCCTCTCTAAATTCCATAATTTTATTAAACCTATTTTGTAAAAAATAGATTTGCAAATTAAAGGACCACCGCTGCATATCCTCATAAAAATCATTCAAATAAGGATTGTCCTCTGTATCTTCATAATGTGCTTCCCATCCATAATGTTTAGCCAATAATGAAGTTAAAGTTGTTTTTCCAGACCCAATGTTTCCAGCTACAGAAATCTGCATAATCATTCAAATTTTAAAACGCTAATGTAATTCTTCTAATTTCACCCGTGAGGGTTACTTAGTTGCTAAGAACGTAAATATAAAGTTTTTCCTCTGTAAGTAGATATAATTGAGACTTGTAATAAGCAAATTCTTTAATATTTTTTTGAGGAAGCACCATTTTCTCCTCTGTATGAAACATTAAATCATGGATAATTAAAGAATCTTGACTCAAATAAAAAAGATTGTTTTTTTCAATGTAGAAGTTGCTTTTAATCTTTGTGCGAATCGATTGAATATAAGTTCCGAAAAAATCGAATTCCATTATCCCTTGAGTACTGTCACACACAAAAACTCTGTCTCCTATTTCTTTCAATCGATGGGGAGCCCAAGATTTACCCGTAATATTGATCAGGTTTCCTGAGTTTGAGAGTAGTTCTAATTTACCACTCAATTTCTTCAATTCTTGCTGATCTTGATCAAAAACCCAAAAATTATTATCTCTTGAAACACCTAATGCAAGAACTAATGGCAACTCGGATTCATCTAGATTAATTTCACCAACCGATGGAGAAAGTGTCTTATCTAAAAATTGAATAGTATTTAATCCTTGATTAAAGGTTAATATCTTAAGTGAATTTTGAAGAGATATAAAATCTACTTCAGCTGTTTTTTCATTGAAAATATAGGCAGTATCTAATTCAGGTGTTAGCTTAAGTAAGTGTTTATTTCTATTTGTAATAAATATATTACCGTGTTCATCTACTTCAATGGTACCGAAATCTCCTTTACATGAATTCGCTAAGTGCCAACTTTTAGATTGGGCTATAAATATAAGTAGTACTATTGTAATCCATTTCATTTTGAAAATTTTAATACCTCTTCAACATATATTCTTGAATTATACAATTTAGGCACCTTATTTTGTCCACCTAATTTATTTTTCGATTTCAACCAATTATAAAACGTTTTTTTCTTCACTATTCGAATTACAGGTAACTCTAAAACTAAATCTTGAAATCTTTTCGCTTCATAGTCCGAATTTAATACTTTCAATGTATTGTCAAGAACGTGTTTGAAATACTCTATATTATTTGGTTGTTGCTCAAATTCAATCACCCATTCATGAGCCCCTCCATTTTTAGAAGTTCGAAAACAAGGAGCTACAGTCCACTCATTTACAACAGCGTTTGTTTTTTGGCAAGCTGTTTTCATTGCTTCCATCGCATTATCAATAATTAATTCTTCACCAAATGCATTGATAAAATGCTTAATCCTACCTGTTAGTCTTATTCTAAATGGACTGAGTGAGGTAAACTCAACTGTGTCACCTAATTGATATCGCCACAATCCAGCATTAGTGGTAATTACAACAGCATAATGAATACCTAATTCAACCTCAGACAAAGAAATTGCATTGGGAAATTCATTATCCCATTCTTCTTTAGGAATAAATTCATAGTAAATACCATAATCCAACATTAAAAGGAAATCACTTACGTTTTGTTCAAATTGAATGCCAAAGAATCCTTCACTTGCATTGTAGGTTTCTAAATAATTAAGTGTTGGAGAGAGCTCAGAAAATCTTTCCTTATAGGGTGAGAAGTCTACACCACCATGCATATATAATTCTAAATTTGGCCAAACCTCATTTAAATTTTGTGCATTCGTTTTGGCCAATACTTTTTCAAACAATACCTGAGTCCAAGAAGGCACACCAGAAATAGAGGTGATATTCTCTCTAATGACTCTATCGGCCATTTGTTCAATTTTCTTTTCCCAATTATCCATTAGAATAATCTCTTTACTCGGTGCTTGTTGCCTTGTTACCCAATAAGGCAAGTTTGATATGAGTATTGCAGACAAATCGCCAGTATAACCACCTTTTACGTGAGGATTTATTTGACTACTACCACCCATCATTATTGTTTTTCCTGTAAACACCTCAGTATTTGGACACCATGAGCAAAATACAGAAAGCATATCTTTTCCTCCCTTGTAATGACAGTCGAAAAGAGAATCTTCACTCACAGGAATAAATTTACTTTTATCCTGCGTTGTGCCAGAGGATTTCGCAAACCACTTAATTTCAGATGGCCACATAATATTTGAAAGACCTTTTTGAGTTCTTAGAATATCATGTTTGATGGAATTATAATCCTGAATCGGTATTCTATTTTTAAAGTCAGCGTAGGAATCAATTTCATTAAAATGATATTTCCTTCCCCATTCAGTATTTCTGGCCTTAGAAAGCAATGTATTTAAACATTCCTCTTGTACTTCAATAGGATACTTTATAAACAGTTCTATTTGATGGAACCGTTTTTTAAGACGCCAGGATATCAGTGAGTTTAAAATGGCCATAAGACGAATAAACTCTAAAGTAAGCTATTTTAATTAGTTAAGTTCCAGAAGAAACGGCAATCGCAGTTGAGGACGCGAGAAATCTTGAATTAATCTAGGATTTTGGAGAATGTAATTATATTTAGTGAATGGAGCTGGCAAGGAAATTTCAGTTTTTTTAGAAAAACGATGAACAATTTTCTCTACTCCAGAAAGTTCTTTTGGTAAATGGACTACTTGATATTTTTTTACTCCTGCCCGTTGTACAGCAAGTTCAACTGCATTATTTAAACCTCCTATCTCGTCAATTAGGCCATTTATTTTCGCTTGATTTCCTGTCCAAACTCTACCTTGAGCCAATTCTTCCACATTCTTTTTACTCATTCCTCTGGAATCTTGTACACGTTGAATAAATGTTTCATATATCGATTGTATACCATATTTCATTCTTTGGTATTCTTTTTTACTTAAAGACCTATCAAATGCAGGAAAGTCACTAAGATCATTTGTTTTCACATTTTCAACTCTTACACCAAATGATTTGGCTAAATCTCCTGCGTTAAACATTAAACCAAAAACACCAATTGAACCTGTAATTGTATTTTTTTCGGCTAATATAGTATCTCCAGCTGATGCTAAATAGTATCCCCCTGACGCAGCAACATTACCCATACTTACCATAACAGGCATTTTACGTTGAATACGTTTAATTTTTCTCCATAAAATCTCAGAGGCCAGTGCACTACCTCCAGGAGAGTTTATTCTCAACACCATTCCTTTAATGGAATCGTCTTTTAGAACATCATCAAATATCTTAGCGTATTTTGACAACGAAATATCTTTCTCTGAAATACCATCGACAATCGCCCCTTCTGCATTCACAACCACTATTTTGGCTTTGTTTCCTGAAAATGAATCTTCATATGTACTATTATACTGAGAAACATTTATGTAATTCGTCTTGTAACCAACAACTTTTTGAAGAATACTCAGTACTTCATCTTCATATTTAATTCCATCAATTAATCTAAACTTTAATGCTTCCAGTGGCATGAGATAGCCGTAATTGTCTGCTATATCATTCAAAACTTGGGTTGTTATCTTTCGCTGTTTAGACACATCGTGTTTAATTTGAAACCAAATATCGTCAAGCATTTCTTTTACTTGAAAATGATTTTCAGCACTCATGGTATCTGAAATAAAAGGTTCAATAGCACTTTTGAATTTACCAACACGAATAGGTTCTGCCTTTACACCAAGCTTATTTAACATTGATTTAAAATACATGAGTTTAGCCCCTAAACCTTTCCATTCAACAAACGATAAATGATTAAGGTAAATTGAATCAGAGGAACATGCTAAATAATAACCAATTTGAGACATTCCTTCGGAGAAGACAATTACTTTTCGACCTGTTGATCGATATTCCTCGATTGTATTTTTTAAACTTAATACATTTGCTAAACTACCGTTTAACTCTCCAATCTCTAAGTAAATAGCTTTTATTCGATCATCATTCTTTGCATGTTGTATCGCCTTTTGAATTTCAAACAAACCATTTCCACAACGATCTGCATTGAAAAAATTAAATTCAGATGAGTTTGCTCTATCCACAAGATTTTGTTTGATTGAAACTTTAAGTACTGAGTTTTCTTTTACATCAATCTCCTCCCCGCTACTTACAACAACCACAATAAATAAAACAACAGTTATAAAAGCAAACAAAACGAGACTTAATAGGTTCGTGAAAAGGTTTTTTAAAAATGACATGTTAAAAAATTTACTTAAAATTAAACCTTTGGGCTTAACATATGACGTAAAATTACATGAACGGCTATTATAAATGAACCATCAAGTATATTTAGGATTAGGATCTAATCTTGGAAATAAACTCGAAAATTTAAAATTTGCCTGTGACGCTCTTTTCCATAAAGATTGTTTACTATTAAAAAAGTCGTCTATTTATCAATCAGAGCCATGGGGGTTTTCATCAAATGAACCTTTTTTAAATATGGCTGTACTTATTGAAACAAATTTGTCTGCAGAAAGTTTACTACAAAAGTGCAAACGAATTGAAAAAAAAATGGGGCGAAAACCAAAAAAAGGAAACACTTACGAATCTCGTATTATTGACATCGATATTCTCTACTTTGATGACTTGACTATTAACAAAAACGATCTTTGTATTCCTCATAAACATATATTAAATCGTTTATTTGTTTTAAAGCCATTAGTAGAAATCATGAATAAGGATAATAGGGATTATAAAGAACTTATAAACAACATGTTAAGAATAGAAAAAAAAGAGAACTTAATTAAAATTAAATCGTAGATATTTTTCAACATTTCCAAATTAAAAGATTTGTTGATCAAACGGATAAATAAATGTTTAACATTTTGATGAATAGCTAAAATCTATTTATCATTGCACAAAATTAGAAAGCGTACTTATATTTATATTATGAAAATTTCAAATTCAATTATTGGTTGCGGGTTAGCATTAGCATTAAGCGCTGGTGTCGTAAACGCTCAAGATGATCAGGCAGGTAACGAAAGTCTCCCTATCTGGATGGAAAATGTGTATTTAGGTGGTTCAATAGGAGCGACGACAACATTTACAGATGTTAAACAATACGATCTTTACCCTGTTCAAAGATATAGAAGGGAAATAGGTTTTGGTGGCGGTGGTTATCTTGGATACACCATTAATTCTGCATTCTCTGTTGAAGGTCACTTATATGGATTTGGAACAAACGGTACCAATAGACAAAACTATGAGTTTTTTAAAGGTGGTGGAATTGAACCTTCGTTAAATTTTAAAATGAATTTCACTAATCTCCTATTCACAGGTTCTGCAAGAGGAATCAGTAAATTTAATGTAAGTGGATATTTTGGCGCAGGTCTCCTTATGTTTAGATCACGGCTATTCGATCTTCACGAAGGTGAAATTGATCCGAGTGAAAAATCTTCAGTAGGTTTAAATGTTGGTTATGAGGCGGATTATGAAACTAAAGCGAGAAGAACAAGAGAGATTTCTATTCCACTAGGTCTTCAAGTTTCCTATGATATTGATCCACAAATTAGTGTCGTATTTGATCAAAGATTCGGTTTAGTTAACACGGATAAACTTGATGCAAAAATTAGTGGAGATTCTCCAGGAGAATTTTATTCTTATACCGCACTTGGTGTAAATTATAAATTAACCGATAAATTATGGTTAAGACCTGAAGCTGAATTAAATGACAAGCTTGCACAAGTAGATTCTATTTTAGATGGCTTCCAAGACTCTGATAATGATGGTGTAATGGATGCTTATGATAAAGACAATCAGACTCCAGAAGGCGCTAAAACTACAGGTGATGGTATGGCAATGGATACTGATGGTGATGGTATTGCTGACTACATTGACCAGGAAAGGTTATCCTTGTGTACTGAAGTTGATGAAAATGGTGTTGTTCTAGATAGTGATGGCGATAATGTACCGAACTGTAAAGATGCTGAGCCTAATACACCAGAAGGAGCACAAGTTGATGTAAATGGAAAAGCAATTTCAACTATGCCTGGACTTGATGGATCAGGAGATTCAGGTGGAGACGTTGGACTTCCATCCGTTTACTTTGCAACTGGATCATCAAAACTTGGATACAGTAACTATCCAGCACTTACTGAAGTTGCTAAATTCTTAAAGAATAATAAAGAAGCTAATCTAACAGTAGTTGGACATACTGATGCAACTGGATCTGTTAACATCAACAAGAAGTTGGGTCAGAAAAGAGCTGAGACAGCAATTAATCACTTAGTTAAAATTTATGGTATTGACAAGTCAAGATTGTCTGCGGTATCCGAAGGATCAACAAATTCAATTGCTGTAGGAAAAACAGCACGTGCTAACAGAAGAGTTGATTTTCTTTATGCAAAATAAAATTAATTTTTAACCAATAAAAAACCCTCCAACAACAGGAGGGTTTTTTTATGTCAAATACATATATATATTAAATCGACATCCAAAAAAGAGATCAATAAAAAAGTAATATAAACAAAAAGGCAAGTGGATAACGGTTTATTATTTAAGTAATAGAAAAGATATCCTTTACTAAATAAGTAAATCCTAAAAGGTTATTCTATTTTTTGAGTATACATAAGAGGATTATCTTGACAATAACTTAAAACTTTCCCAAATCGTTATACCGGCACAAACGGCAACATTAAGTGAATGCTTAGTGCCATATTGAGGGAGTTCTACACATACATCACAGACATTTATTGTACCCTGCTCCACCCCAGATACCTCATTACCAAAGATAAGAGCCAACCGATTAAATTCTTGTTCATGAATTTCTGTAATCGACACGGAACCTTCAGCTTGCTCTACAGCACATACAAAATAACCATTTTGTTTAAGTTCTTCTATCGCCTTTTGTGTATCATCAAAATATTTCCACGTAACAGATTCAGTCGCTCCTAGAGCAGATTTTTGAATTTCTCTATGTGGAGGTTTCCCTGTAATTCCAACAAGGTATATCGCCTCTACTTTATACGCATCACATGTTCGAAAAATAGTACCAACATTATTTAGACTTCGAATATTTTCCAACACTACAATAATGGGCACTTTTTCCTGTTCCTTAAAATCAGAAATTGAAAGTCTATTCAATTCATCTATTTTTAATTTTCTCATCGCTCTGTTTTCAACACCTGTGAATATCTATATATCATGGGGTTATTGAACCCATTCCTCATTTCGTACCTTTATTAAAATTAATTTTTGTGGCAAAAAAATCGCTAAAAGTAAAAGCTAAAGATACGCCTTTGATGCGTCAATACAATGAGATCAAATTAAAGTATCCTGATGCTATGCTCTTGTTTAGAGTTGGCGACTTTTACGAAACATTTAATGAGGATGCCAGAAAAGCTTCCAAAATACTTGGGATTGTTTTAACAAAAAGAGCTAATGGAAGTTCAGATGATGCCTTAGCTGGATTTCCACATCATTCACTAGATACCTATTTACCTAAATTAGTACGTGCAGGTATTCGAGTAGCCGTTTGCGACCAATTAGAAGACCCTAAAGCAACTAAAGGCATAGTAAAAAGAGGTGTTACCGATCTCGTCACTCCTGGAGTAGCTATGCATGATCACGTATTGGAAAGAAAAGAAAATAACTATCTTGCCGCTGTACACATTGAACGATCAAGAGCTGGAATTGCTTTTTTAGACATTTCAACAGGTGACTTTTTAGTATCCGAAGGATCGGTGGAGTATGTTAAAAAACTAATACACAATTTTTCTCCAAACGAAGTATTATTTAACAAATCTAAATATAAGCAATTCATTGAATCCTTCGGTTCAAAATTTTATACCTACGGTGTCAATGAATGGGTTTTTAACTGCGATTTTGCACTGGATAAAATAAAACAGCAATTCCATATTAAATCTTTAAAAGGTTTTGGTATTGAAAAAATGAATCTTGCTACCATTTCCTCAGGAGTAATTCTTCATTACCTCAATGAAAATCTAAATGCAAAAACGGATCATATTAAAGGAATTTCAAGAATAAATCAAGACGATTATGTTTGGTTAGATCAATTCACAATTAAAAGTCTTGAATTAGTTTCTTCCGATCACAGTGATGCAACTACACTTCTAGATATTATCGATCAAACGATCACACCAATGGGTGGAAGAATGTTGAGGAAATGGACCATATTACCGTTGAAAGATCTTGAAATCATAAAACATCGTCATTTCTTTGTTGAACAGTTTGTTAAGGACGAGAAAACCGCTAATTCGATTCGAAGCATCCTTCAGAACTTTGGCGATATTGAACGAATTATCTCCAAAATTTCCGTAGGAAAAGTATCTCCAAAGGAATTATTGATTTTAAAAGAATCTATCAAAGCGACGCATGAAATTGAAAATCTGATTCAAGGAAATAATGCGCTGCTGCAATTGATGAAACGCCTTTCACCTTTGCACGAAGTGGCCAAAAAAATTGAAACCGAAATTTACCCAGAAGCACCTGCAGTTATAGGTAAGGGTAGGCTCATTTCTGACGGTGTTAACTCGCAACTTGATGAATACAGAGCAATTGCCACCAATGGAAAAGAATTGCTTCTCAACCTTCAAAAGAGGGAAATTGAAAAAACAAGCATTCCTTCATTAAAAATAGCTTTTAATAATGTGTTTGGTTATTATTTGGAGGTGAGAAATACCCATAAAGATAAAGTTCCCAAAGAATGGATAAGAAAACAAACCTTAGTCAATGCAGAACGATATATCACACAAGAATTAAAAGAACTCGAAACCAAAATACTTTCCGCAGAAGAAAAAATTGGAATTATTGAATTAAAAGTTTTTAAGGAGGTTATTGAATCCATTTGTTTGTATTTACCACAACTTCAATTAAATGCTGAAACAATTGCAGAATTGGATTGTTTATTAGGATTTGCCAAAATAGCTGCTGATTATAATTATTGTAAACCTGTCGTAGACGATTCTCTTTCTATTGATATAAAAGAAGGAAGGCATCCCGTAATTGAGCATCGTTTACCACGAGATGAGAAATATGTAAGTAATGATGTTTATTTAGATAATTCCTCTCAACAAATTATAATGGTTACAGGTCCAAATATGGCAGGGAAATCAGCTTTATTAAGACAAACAGCGTTAATTACCTTAATGGCTCAGATGGGTAGTTTTGTATCTGCATCTGAAGCTAAAATAGGATTTGTTGATCGCGTGTTTACGCGTGTTGGTGCTTCAGACAACATTTCTACAGGTGAATCAACTTTTATGGTAGAAATGAATGAAACATCTAATATTCTTAATAATCTCTCCGAGAGAAGTTTAATTCTATTAGATGAAATTGGCCGAGGAACCAGCACTTATGATGGCGTTTCAATTGCATGGGCAATTAGTGAATACCTTCATGAATATCCGCTGTATAAACCTAAAACACTTTTTGCAACACATTATCATGAGTTGAACAAAATGACGGAACAATTCACTAGAATAAAAAACTATAACGTTGCTGTAAAGGAAATTAACAACAAGGTGATTTTTATGAGAAAGTTAGTGAAGGGCGGCAGCCAACACTCATTCGGTATTCATGTAGCAAAACTTGCAGGAATGCCCAATAAAGTTGTTGAAAGAGCTAATGAGGTACTTGGTGTATTAGAGCAAAATCAGAAATCCGATCGATCAAAAAACAACCCTTCTTCAAAGAAAAAGAACTCGAAAACAGCAAAAGATAAGCATGTTCAATTAAGTTTTTTTCAACTTGATGATCCTGTCTTAGAGCAAATCCGAGACGAAATAAAAGATCTTGACATCAATACCCTTACTCCAGTAGAGGCATTGATGAAGCTAAATGATATAAAAAAGTTTGTTGGAGGCTAAAAGCATATCATTTATTTAATAATGAGAGGCTTAGATCGATTGTTAATTTTTAAGAAATAGAGGCCACTCTGAATAGTTGGAATGTTCAACTGACATTTATGAGCACCTTTGTTTAATATCCCATATGAACTCGCATAAACCACTCTACCACTTCCATCAATTAAAGATATGTTCAAAGATGTCTCCCTATCAAGGGTGAAATTTAAATCAATAACATTAGTAGCTGGATTAGGGGATATGATGAACTCATTTAATTTGTGAGTATAATGATCTAATGATAAAGAATTGCTTGTGAGTTTGTAGTAGACAAAAAGATGTTCAATTACCCATGGATCCCATTGTAAAACTCCGGGTATCAAATATCCTAAATCAGTATTAGATGTAATTGTATGTTCCAGTACATCTGTATTCATAGTATACGTACAAAAACCTGCATCTCTTGCCCAAAGTTGTTTTGGACTCTTATTGTCTTCTTGTTCTCTAATTAGCGCAAAAAATTCGTTGTACTTAGACAGTGTATCTGTTATTGGTGTCCAATCATATCCCGGTTGAAATCTTAAGTAAATTCCATACCGTTCTCCAGCGGCTACTGAATCATTCACATCCAATAAGGCGGATCGGATGCTTAAATTTTCAGTAGAATCTCCATCCTCGTGCTCTAGTAAAACAGTATCAGTTCGAGCAATAAAAATTTCATGTAACTTATTTTCTTTTGGCACCCCCCTGAATAACCGAATATGCGGAAACTCTCCTATCTCCATTTCTTGATTCCCATTAAAATCATAATACACTAAATAATCATTTGAAAAATGCTTTAAGTAGTCTACAAAAAGTGTGTCAACGATTGTATCAGAAGTATTCCTTCTATACGCGTAAGGTATTTCTATTGAATCAACAACAATATCTGCCCATTGATCCGACCATTCACTCGGTGTTAAAGACGGATTAATGTACTCCCCAATTCCATGAGTAAACGCATGGTATGGAAATCCAGTAAGTCTGTCAAATCCTGCTATAATTGTAGAATCAGGAAATAAACTCAAAACCACTAGGTCAACACCATCTTCATCACTCCCAAGGGATTCAATCTCTCCTATCTCAGCTAAATTATCAGTTAAAGAGAACCAAGTCTCACCGTAATTTTTAAATCCAAAGGTATTAGAAGTGTAATTAATGTAGCGTTTATGATAAATTTTAGTTTTCGGTATACTAAAAACTATAGGATTTTGTGCCTGAACCAAAAAGCCTAAAAACACTAGAAAATTTAAAATAAGATTAGTTCTCATTTCTTAAGTTATTAATTTAAAAATCAGCAGTCAAGGACAAATAAAATTGCCGTTCTTGTGGAATTCCATCTTCAATTCCCCAAGCCCAATCTGCACGGACAAAATAGCCGAAAATACTGGATCTTATTCCAAATCCACCTCCCCCTATTATAGGCTCTTTATTCGTCTTTAAACGTATTTCCCCTGTACGAGCCTCTTCCCCAATAACCAACGTTTGTTGATTTAACGAATTATCCTCTGAAAACGGACTCGATCCAGACCAAGCAGTACCCACATCTGCAAATCCCACACATTGTAAATTATTTAAAAAATCTGAAGAAAATGGTCTAGAAAACAAAAATTTCAATACTGGCCATCTAATTTCCGAATTTACAGCAATAAAAGAACTTCCGTTTCTAGCATTTTGAATAAAGCCTCTCATGTTGGTCGCTAAAGTTTGAAAAGCGTAGTTCCCATGCATTAATTTGCTCGGTTCTAGTTTTTGATTAAATTTTGGTAAAACCCAAGAATCAACTCCGCCCATATAAAACATTAATCGCTGTGTACCTATTGAAGAACCACCTGCAAATCTATTTGCCCAAATTAATGACTTATAAATTTTTTTATATGTTCTTATATCAGCTCCAAAAGTAAGCATCCGGTTTTCAACCACAGGAACTTCCTGATAAAACTCAGTAAACAACTTACACCTTAATCCTGTAAGAAGATTAACTCCTAATGATCGTGTATTATCAAAAACATAACTCACTCTTGCGGTAGGCCAAAACTGATGTGAAATGGGTGTTTTTAATAAATTAATGTTTTTACTCAAGGGAATACGTTGATCATACCTCACTGATATTGATGCAGATATTCTATCTACTATTGAAAAAGGATAGTCTAATCTATACACACCTTCATAAATGATGTTCTTCTCAACATTTGAAATATCATCCAAATCAGTATGGGTACTTCTATACAATAAGATTTGCTTATCTAATCTTTTTTTACGGTTAGCGTAACTTAAGAAAAATTCATGACTGTAAAAATCTGAAATTCGGAATCCTCCAGTAATGAGATGGTCCTCTAACAAATCGATAATAGAGTACTTCATAAAGCCATTCATTCCAGGCATGGGATAACTTGCTCCTCCTGAAAACCTTTGGTAGACAGGGTTTAAAAAACGATTATCCACATCTAATGATACTTCTGCAGTACGAAAGGACAATTCGTAATTTCTTTGTTTGGCGCGAGGAGCAAGCGAGTCAGATGTTGGAAAACCATTTATTTTCAATGGTTGGAAGGCTGTATTTGATGACTGTTTTACCACCTCGATCACAGAGTCATTGAACTGTTTATCCATTTCATCTCTAAAAATATAGTAATCTGTAAAAAGAAAATCAGGATCTTTTATCATTCTATTTTTAATGCTATCCACAGTCAAAATCTTTACATTATCCATGGAGCGAATCTTTGGGGTTGAGTCAACAGGATCAGAATTTAGAAAATTCATAAAATCTGTTGTTGATTGAACTTCAAGTGGTTTATTTACAATGGATGATATATGAATTCTATTTCTATCAATCGGCCTAAAAATCCTTACCCAATCTTTTCCATTTGAATGATGCCACAAAATATTTGAGTTATAATTCGACATTGGTTGAACTTGAGCAAAGTACCGATAATGTATAGTTGTATCTACATGAGTAACTGCACTATCTATTTTTCCGCTCCACAAATTGTTGACACCATTTTGATCACTTAAATAGTGATAGGTATTTAAACCCATTGAATAAGGAGAATGTTCGTTAGCATGAGTAGTTGAGGAGAGTCTTAGTAAAACTTGATATTGAAACTTATAACTTTTTTTTGCGGAGTAATTGTACTGAAATAAGTCATAATTATGCGGATAAACATAATTCATATTTCCATCTACTCTCATTGTATCGTTAATTCGATTACTTGAAAATATAATTTTACTGTCTTGATTCAGAAATATAGGATCTCTGTCATCATAGAAATCATTTGTGATCTGCTCTTGAAATCGACTTAACACATCCAAAATATAAATATCTGTTTTTCCTTTAACCACAGCAGACAATGCAATTTTCTTTCCATTAGACGCATAATTCGCTTCTAATATTTTTTCAAGTTGAAATAGTTTGGATGTTGTTTTCTCGTGTGTTTTTGTATTATATGTCATCCAAATCATTTTTCCTTTTTGTTCAAAGAAAACAGTTAAGAGATCTCCTGAGGGATGCCATGCCAATACAGGAAAACTATGATCAGGAGGAAGATCGATCTTATGCCCTATTTTTAATACACATTTTTTTTTCTTTTTTTGAATATCGTATACGTATACTTTATGCTGACTGAGCTTGTGAGTAACAAGAGCTAAATGCGAGCCGCTCTTGTTTAATTTTGGTCGTTGATAATCTCTTGACTTATAAGGACGTTTGAATACATTATTCTTCTCCGGATTTGTTTTTGATTGATTATCCAGCATAAAACGTGATTGAAAATACCCTTCCCAATCCTGTAATAAATTATCCACGCTTTTCCCTAAAACAAATAAAATACCATCCGAGTAGCTTCTGCTAATTTTAGACATGTATAATACATTCGAAACAGCCTCTTCACCATAGAAGTCAGCAATGTAATACCATACTGATCGTCCAGCGAGGACGGCCTCCCTTCCTCTTAACCAATTAAATTTTCCAAATTTACCCGATTGAAAATGCGATTTAACCTCCCCTTCAATTTCTACACTCCATTTTTCAGTTAGGTATGCTGTTAATCCGTTATAAAACCAGTCAGGAAAGTTAATTAAAGCTTCATTTTTAAATTCATCTGTTCCATCACCAAAAATAATATTATCCAATAAAATTTGGGCAACACCATTTCTAATCTGTCGATCAAAATGTTGGTGATCACCATCAAAAAATAAGAACACCTTATCGCCAATTATTCGAGCAAAACCACCCGGATTTAAATCTTCATCAGGATAATTCCCAATATTGCTCTCCCTAGATTGATTTTGAGTATTATAAATAACAAATTGAATTTTTCCTTTAAATTGATATTCAAACTGAAACTCCAATTCCTTCAATTGCAATTGCGCAGAGCGGGCAGCATAATCTGCCAAATGCTTTCCGTCCTCGTAGAAATAAATATTAAAATGCTCATACTTATAGTGACTCCACAAATAGTCCGAAAACTGAACTCTATTTTTTCCAAAGTCCATTTTCGTCCCATTGTAAAATTGAGCATACACAACAGATGTGAAACCAATGAATAAAAAGGTGATTAATTGGACCCTAAACAACATAGATTTTCCTAAAGTAACAAATAAGATTTATAATTATTGTTACCATGAAGTATAATTAAGGGTTAACTTTGTATCATGATTACTATTGAGAAGTTTACTTTTAACCCTTTTCAAGAAAACACATATATCCTATTCGATGAAACAAAAGAATGTGTCGTGATCGATCCTGGATGCTATGATCATGAAGAAAAGGATCGTTTATTGAAGTTCATAGAGGATCTTGAGCTAAAACCTGTACAATTATTAAACACACATTGTCACGTTGATCATATACTAGGCAACAATATTATTGCCAACCATTATGATTTAAAATTAGCTGCACATAAATTAGAAAGACCTATATTGGAACATAGTCCTCTATGGGGCTATCAAAAATATGGAATCAAAGGTGATCAATCACCTGACATTGAGATTTTTTTAGAGGAAGGCGATATTGTTGAATTTGGAAATTCTAAATTGGAAGTGATTTTTGTTCCCGGGCATTCCCCAGGACACATTGCTTTTGTTAACCACGAACAAAGATTTATAATTAATGGTGACGTGTTGTTCAAAGGTAGTTTCGGTCGAGATGATCTTCCTGGTGGTAATATTCAAGTACTTTCAAATAGCATACAAAATAAACTTTTTAAGTTCTCCGATGAATATATAGTTTATGCAGGTCATATGGGAGAAACAACAATTGGTCATGAAAGACATTCAAATCCAATACTTCAGTTTCCACCCTCAAAATCAATTTAATTATGAAAAGGACAAATTCTAACGCGCTTTATCAAATATCTTCACAATATTTTCCTGGCGGAGTTAACTCACCAGTAAGGGCTTTTCGAAGTGTAGATGGGACACCAATTTTTATTACAAAAGGTAATGGTGCTTATGTGACTGATGCCGATGATAACAACTATATCGACTTTTGTGCTTCTTGGGGACCTTTAATTTTAGGCCATAATCATAAAAAAATAAAGGATGCCGTAATTGAAGCTGCCGAAAATGGACTTTCCTTTGGTGCCCCAACAATTCAAGAAAATGAACTTGCTGCTTTACTTATTAAAAATAACCGATTTGTTGAAAAAATTAGATTTGTAAGTTCTGGTACCGAGGCTGTAATGAGTGCGATCCGTTTAGCAAGAGGATACACAAAACGAGATAAAATCATAAAATTTGAAGGGTGTTATCATGGCCATGCCGATCACTTACTGGTTAAAGCAGGAAGTGGTCTTGTTACATTCGGATCCTCTTCATCTGCTGGAGTTCCAGAGGCTATTGCAAAAGAAACATTAGTTCTACCGCTCAACAATAAAGAGGCGCTTATAAAGGCGTTTGAGGAGCATAAAGAAGAAGTAGCTTGCGTTATAATAGAGCCTGTACCTGCAAATAACGGCCTATTGTTACAAGACAAAGAATACCTTGAGTTTGTCAAAAAAATTGCGCACGAGAATTGTGCACTTGTCATTTTCGACGAGGTAATTTCAGGATTCCGAGTTGGATTTGAGGGCGCCGCAGGATACTATGATATTCAGCCTGATATTATAACTTACGGAAAAATAATCGGAGGAGGAATACCTGCAGGCTGCTATGGTTCTTCCGCAAAAATAATGAGCTACATTGCGCCAGATGGCGATGTTTATCAAGCGGGAACGTTAAGTGGAAATCCAATCGCCATGAGTGCTGGAAGAGCTGCGCTCACTGAATTATTAAAAGATGGGTTTTATGAAGATCAACAAGATCGTACGCAGAAGTTTGTAAATAAAATAAAACACCATATTGATCAAAAAGGCTATAACATACAAATTTCCACTATCGGCTCCATCTTTTGGATGGTATATGGAGATCAGCCTCAAATTCAATCTCCCGATCAAATCAGTAAGGATGCTAGTAAATATTTCAAGGCGATATTCTCTAAATTATTACAAAAGGGAGTTTACCTGGGTCCATCAGGATTTGAAGTTGGTTTTGTAAGTGCTGCTCACTCTGATGAAATCTTAGATGAAGCGGCAAACAAAATTAACACCGCTCTGGATGAAGTAAATATTGAATATAATTTATCCTAATATAAATCCATTTGGAAAAGATTACAAAGAGTAAAATAAAAAGGCAACCTATTGGTTGCCTTTTTATTTTACTCTGATTATTTTATTTATAATCCTCTCTAAAGGGTGTTCAAATTTGAAGAGAACACCCCTTAAGAATAGACTACTTTGAAACGATAATTTTCTGTAAGTATTTCACTTTATCGTTTTTCACTTGGATCGTGTATATTCCTGATTCAAATTCTTCCAAATTTTGATCAATTCGCCCACCTCCAGTTTGAGTAATCGAATGAACAATGGCTCCTACATTATCGTAAATTTCAATAACATAATCAGTAGATAATCCAATTGGTAGATTATACGACACTATTCCAGTTGTTGGATTAGGATAGACCACTAAATCTCTCACAAAATAGCCCTCTCTATCCTCTATCGCTTTTACAATTGTACCATCCTCGGCTCCATCAAACTCTACCGTATCTCCCTCGGCAGTTACACCGCCTTCAGTAGTTAAAACGGCACCTACAGCATCCGACTCACCAATTGCAGTCACATTAATTCGAACTAACTCACCGTTACCGGTCAATTCCTGATGATCATTTCTACTCTCGGAAATATAAATCTGTCCCAAGTTTTCATTCTCAGTCCCAAAAGTAATTAGATCTTCATCTTCTGTTCCTAAGAAGGAATTAGAGAAATCATAATTAATAGAATTGTAGTCAAAGATTTCCGGATCTAAATCTATTTCAAATCCAATACCATACATAGTAACATCTAATGAATCAGGAATAGAAACGGTTAAAACAGCTGTTGCTCCGATATCAATATCATCAACATCCCAATCAATTGATAACTGATTTGCTGCATTTGCTCTTGGTTGCCAAGGGTGCGAATAAGCAAAGTTTTGCTCGATCACTCCAATGTCGTCTATATCAATAACACCATCACCATTGGCATCACCATGTTTATTATTTACATCTCCCCACAGTAAAGATGACCAGTCTTGGGACTCATGACCTCTCCATTCTGAACTCTCCTCAGATCGCTCTGGTCCCGTTTCACCATAGTGTAACCCAATTGGTAAGATATCATAATGGTTAGCTTCTGTATCTAAGTTTGCGTCTCCAGGCCATACACATCCAATTAAACATTTTTGCTCTAAGGAGTTTCCTACTCTAATCTCTTTACAGAATGTTCGCTCACACCCCACGTCATTACTCACTGTTAAACACACAGGGTAAAAGCCTGTATCTGCATATGTATGTGAAGGATTAAATTGAAACGATGTCACTTTATCTCCAAAATCCCAATTATAGCCTGTTATATTTCCTAATGATTTGTTATCAAAATGAGCTGTTGCTGTAACCGCATTTGCATAGTAATCAAATTTAGCATGGCATGCGTTGGAAACATCTCCAACTGAGATCACCTCACATTTCGTTTCCTGTCCACCCGTATTATTTCTAACGGTTAAACACACTTCATAATAACCATCCTCTACATAATCATAAATCGGATCTTTACTTACTCCTGCAGAATCACCATCGCCAAAATCCCAATACCATTTACTTGGATTTCCTGTTGACTCATCCTTAAAATGAACCTTCCCATCAACTGGATCTAGGAAGTAGGAGAAATCTGCTTTGACATATTCATCAATCTGATCAACATTTCCAATAACAGAAATCTGATCACAATAGGTGTTAAAGCACCCTGAAATAGAGTCAAAAACAGTTAAACAAACCTCGTATACCCCATCATTTTGATATGTATGAGAAGGAAAGGAATCATTTGAATTAAATCCATCATTGTAATCCCAAATCCATCCTGTAATATCTCCTTTGATTTGTGGTTCAAACTTAACTGTTCTTCCATCTGTATAGTATTCAAAATGGGCATCGCAATAATCTGTATTATCATCAATAATCGGAACTTCAACACAGAACTCATCTTGACAACCCGATAGCTCATCAAACACTGTTAAACAGGCTTTATATAACCCTCCGCTTGCAAAATCAACAGTTGGGTTTTCATTATAATTAACAGATCCATTATCAAACTTCCAGAAAGACTTGGTAAATGTTCCCGCTGATAAATTATTAAACGCCACCGTTGAACCATTTAATGGGAAAAACTCAAATTCGGCTTTACAATCAACAACATTTGTATCCCGCAATAATTCAATGACCTCACAGTTATAATCATGACATCCTGAATTAGCATCATAAATCCCCATACAAACATTAAAGAATCCACCATGTGGGAATTCATGCTCAAGTTCACGATCACCTTCTGAAAAAGTTCCGTCACCAAACTCCCATTTTATATCTGTGTATTGTCCTTTCGAACTACTTTTAAATTTTACAAGAGAGTCATTTATCGGAAAGAACTCAAATTTAGCATGACATTCTACTTCGTCTTTATCTTCTCCAATGGCAACCTCTTCTCTGTAAGAGTCTTGACAACCAGTCACACTATCTCTTATCATTAATGAAACAGTGTAAACACCTTTACTAGAATATGAGCCTATTGGATCATTATGATCCGCGAACATCCCATTACCTAAATCCCAGTGAATATGCGTATAACTCCCTTTAGAAGCATCTTTAAATTGAAGTTCACCATTAGCTAGAGGAATGTATTCAAATTTAGCCTCACAAAAAATGTCCTGTGTATCTTTTTGAATGGTTATTGGCTTGCATATAGTAGCCTGACAACCAGAAATACTATCCCATGTGTGTAAACATACTTCATATACACCAGTCTCGGAATATTCATGCGTTGCCGAAGAACCATCTGCATAATCTCCATCTCCAAATGACCAGTGCGCATGCGAATTATCCCCTATTGAAGTATTCTTCAAGGTGACCACTCCGTCTATTACAATATATTCAAAGTCAGCAAGACAATTTACATCTCCTGAATCCAATTGAATATTTACCTCTTCACAAATTGAGGACTGACATCCAGAAACAGTATCATGGATACTTAAACAAATGTAATAATATCCTGATTCAGCAAACTCATGGGTTGGCTCATTCTCATAGGACTGATTTCCATCACCAAAATCCCAATGGGCATGAGTGTATTCACCAATCGATTGGTTAATGGTATGCGCTATACCATTATCATCTATAAATCCATCCATTTTAGCCTGACAGTATATCGCTGAATCTCCATTTGGTGCAACTGCCACAGGCATACAAATTTGATCATGACACCCTGATTGCTCATCCTTTATAGACATACATACGTCATAATGACCAGGATTTTTAAATGCATAACCAAACGACATCGTATTACTGAAATCACCATTTCCTAAATCCCAATAGATATCAGTGAAGTTCCCTACCGGTTTACCAAAAAACTCGAAACCTCCATTCTCTAATTGAATAAAATCAAACCGTGCACCACAGAAAACATCTTGGGTATCTTTCTGAATGGTAATTAGCTTACACACAGATGCTTGACATCCTGAAATACTATCCCAAATATCCAAACAAATCTCATACACCCCAGTACCATCAAATATATGATTGGATTGATTTCCATCAGCATAACGACCATCACCAAAAGACCAATGACTATTTGTATATTGACCAATTGACGTATTTTCAACTTTTACTTCATCTCCAATAGTCACATAATTAAATTCAGCTGAACAGTTTATATCATTGGAGTCCAATTGAATATTTACCTCATCACAAGTTTTAGAGTGACATCCAGATCCTTCATCAAAAATACTTAGACAAATGTTATAGATCCCTGAACGTTCAAAAATATGTGAAGGCGCATTTTCTTTTGTTTGATATCCATCACCAAAATTCCATAAAACATCTGTGTAATCACCAATAGATAAATTAGTCACATAAGCCACACCATCATCCCCTAAATATCCATCCATTTTGGCTTCACAATACACCACATTTGTGTCATCTGGAAACACAACAACTTTTTGACAAAACTGATCTTGACAACCTGAAATTGAATCAAAAATTGCCATACAAACTTCGTAATGTCCTGGACTTGCATACTGATATGAAAAGGTTTCTTTATCGTTTATTTTACCATCACCTAAACTAAAATGAATATTGGTGAAGGCACCCGTTGCTCTTGAACTGAAAACAACCTCGCGATTTTCCTTGAGGAAAAAATCAAAGTCAGCTCTACAATTTACCACATTAGAATCTACAATTTCTACAACCTTACATCGTGAATTGAAACATTGCGAAGCGGAATCAAACACACTTAAACAAACCTCATAATGACCAGAACCTGGGAACTCAAATTCAACCTCATTTCCAATTTTGGTTTCCAAACCATCAAGAAATTCCCACTTAACCTCAGAAAAATTTCCATGAGAATGATTCGCAAAAACAAATTTCTTCTCTCCAACTGGGAAAAAATCAAAATCAGCATGGCAGATAACATCCTCTGGGTTTGCTAAAATTGTTACTGACTTACACAACTCTGAAACGCATCCCGTTTCTGGATTAGCAACACGAATACACACATCATATACTCCCGAAACATCATATGGATGCGTCGGATCATACTCTTCGGATTCTTTTCCATCACCAAAAATATATTTCAAAACAGTATAATTCCCTTGAGAAGTGTTGGTAAAACTCACTGAATTTCCATCAATATGATAATCAAAATTAGCATAACAGTTATTTTCTTCACTGCTTCCTTCATCACCCTGAATAAAGATAGGCGCACATTTTGAAGTTTGACATCCCGAAGAGGGATCATAAGCTGTTACACAAACATTCTTGTACCCCACTTTTTCAAAATGATGAATAGGATTTTTTTTGTCGGACTGCAGACCATCACCAAATTGCCAAAAACCTTCATTTAAATTGGTTGTTCCGGAAAGCGCAAACTGAACTCTTGAAGGATTCATAGGATCCACAACATGTGTAAAGGACACATTACATGTTCCTTCCTGACCAGCAAAAACAGTTAACTTTGCCGTATCAGCACATCCTTCTCCATGTACATACAAAGATACATGGTGCTCTCCATCATTTTGAAATTCAACACCTACCTCCGGACCATAGTAAGGCTCTCCTTTTATTTCCCAGGTATTGCTTAAGTATTGACCATCCGCTGAAGCTGATCGGGATTTAAAGGTGAATTTCCTTGAGTTCGATGAATCTTTTTCTGCCCATATCGTAGCTAAACAACCATGAATTGGAACCAATGGTTCTCCGTGTTGACCATGATCATCTTCTCCTCCATTACTGTTTTCAATAACAACATCAACAGTTTGACAATAAGAGTCTTCACAACCTCCTTCAGTTTCGATTGTTAAACATACAGTTTTAATCCCATCATTAGAATACTGATGTTCGAACGAATTATCAGTATAAGTTGATCCGTCTCCTGCAGTAAAGCTCAATGAAATAATAGCATCATCACTACCAGCACTTGAATAATCAGTAAATGAATACGTTGAACCATCAGGTGAATTGTTATAAAATTCAAATGCTGCCTGACAATTTTGACCAGAAGATTCTCCTGAAACAGATATGGAATCACAAAATTGAGCCTCACATCCATTATGAGAAGTAATTGTTAAACATACTGGATATGTCTCGCTATGATCATATTGCTTTATTGGATTTTGTTGCACAGACTCAGTACCATCTCCAAAATTCCAATTCCAATACTGAACTTCTGACTCTGCACTCGATTGATCTTCAAAATGAACTTCTAAGCCATCAGCCGAATCTACATTATACTGAAAATAAGCGCTGCAGTTTTCTCCGCCACTTTGATTTGATATGTGAACATCACTACAATAAGAATCTGTACAACCTGCTTCTGTTGTAATGGATAAACAAACATTATAGGTTCCTGGTGGTCCGAAATCTTTAGAAGGATCCTTTTCAAAAGAAGTTGTTCCATCGCCAAAATCCCAATTCCAATTTACAATGGGATCGGTATTCGTAGAAGATAAATCTGTAAAGATTACCCTGTTTGGACTACCCTCTTCATAACTATGAGAAAAATTAGTAATACAGTTACCATTTTCTATGGATATTACAATTTGACCAGAAATTGAATCCGCACAATTATTTGCTCCAAAAACAAACAATTGGTAATTGTATGTACCTTCTTTTTCGAAGGTAAAATCAGTATTGCTTCTAATAGTGTCTGTGTGTAAATTACCTATTCGCCATTCAAAAGAGTTATACTCCTGAGAATGATTGATAAAATAATACTTTAATGGATTTTGTGAATCTTTTTGATGTTCTGCAATGGCTTTACATTGACCAAATGAATTCAGTGTACATGCAACGAAAAAAAGCATAAAACACCATACCCAATTAGGAAGGTTTTTGTTCATAAGTAGTTAATTTTGAGTTGTTCGGCCTAAAAATACGATATTACACCTAAGAAGTTTCCAATAAAATAGACAAACTACATGAAAAATCAGATGAATTTAGTTTTTCCGTCTTTGAAAATGCGAAACCATTTAAGTCTTAATTCTGTAAAACTCTAAAAATTTTTCGTTGTAATCACTCCACACTATTTGAAAGAAACACTACTAATATCAATACTTTTGACGTTCGGCACCCTTACTTTTGGACAATTTATTGAAGGGTACGCCACGAGCAATTATGCTGGGGTAAATGGGATAAATTTCAACCCTGCAAGTATTGTTGATTCTCGGACAAAATTGGATATAAATTTCTTTTCATTATCTACCACAATAGATAATAATTTCCTTGGTTTAACAACCAACTTTCCTAATCCGCTTGATAGCACGCTATTTGAAATCGCCATTTTAAATAATAACGGCCAACCCAAAAATGCTTTTATGAATCTTGATATTCTGGGTCCATCCGCCCTTTATACCATCGATGAAAATAAGAGCATCGGTTTTACATCTCAATATCGTTCATTAGCTAATTTTAAAGATGTAGATGAGGGGTTTGCAAATTTATACTATGATCGATATCGATCCCCCCAATTCATTAATCAAGAAATAGTGACCGAAAACATGCAATTTTCAACGGCGACATGGAATGAATACGGTTTAGTTTATGGACAAGAAATATATCGCCATCGCCATCATTGGTTTAGTTTAGGGGGGAAAATAAAACTCACACAAGGACTTCAGTGTGCTGGTATAGATCTTGAAAATGTTTCATTTCAATTAAACCCTGATTCCTCCTTGACCATTGCAGGTGAAAACATAACTTTTGTTACCTCATCAAATCTTAATCTTGGATGGCAAAATAACTTATCCAAGTTTAACGGAATTGGTGTTGGAATGGATTTAGGTTTTAATTATGAATGGAGAGCACAGCCCGACTCAAACACCTACGAAATGAATGGTGTTTTGCGCGCCTCTCAAGAGATAAGCAAACATAAATTAAGAATAGGTTTTACCCTATCAGATATTGGGTTTGTTAAATTTAAATCAGAAAATAATGGAAGGTTCAATGCAATTATGGATAATCTAAATGTACTTAACTACGATTTAACGCGCTTGCATGGCTTTGAACAAATCATTTCAGAAAATTTTGACGTCAATAATAGTTCTGACTCCTATTCTATGCCTCTACCTACTGCCATGAGTGCACAAATTGATTACAATATACACAAAGGTTTTTACCTTAATACTACAGCTTTTTATGCCGTTAATCGCAAACAGCCTCTAGGGATTAACTATTCAAGTAGAATAACTATTACGCCAAGATGGGACTGGAGATGGATGGGAATATACGCTCCCTTAAGTTTGACATCTCAAGGTAATCAACACTTCGGAATAAATATGATGATTGGACCTTTTATTATTGGCACTCGCGATCTTGGAACCTTTTTATGGAAGGATAGCAATTTCTTTGGCAATATTCATATAGGTGTAAAAGTGACCTCGTTACATTTCCGTCCCTCAGACATGGACAATGATGGAGTTTCAGATGAACAGGATGAATGCCCAAAATCACCAGGTATTTGGTTATTTAAAGGATGTCCGGACTCTGATGGGGATAGCATTCCGGATAAACATGATCAATGTCCCGAATTAGCAGGATTAAAAATCTTTACGGGATGTCCTGATACAGATGGCGATATGGTTGCCGACATTCATGATCATTGTCCCACTGTTGCCGGTATAAAAGATTTTAAAGGTTGTCCGGACTCTGATGGAGATGGAATTACAGATGCTGAAGATAATTGCCCATTCAAAATTGGATTAGCGATTTTTCACGGTTGTCCCGATTCAGATGGTGATAGTATTATTGATCGCAGAGATGCTTGTCCCGATTTAATGGGTAAAGAGGAACATTTAGGTTGTCCCGATTCAGATAAAGATGGTTTATATAATTACGAAGATAGTTGTGTGTTTACAGCTGGACCTCAAGAAAATAACGGGTGTCCCTATCAGGATATTGATGGAGATGGGATTCTTGACAATAAGGACAAATGTCCAAATCAATTCGGACCAAAAATAAATAAGGGATGTCCTCTCAAAGATCAAGATTATGATGGGATTTTTGACCGTTTAGATCATTGCCCGCAAACACCTGGTGACTCATCAAATGGTGGATGTCCAGTCCTAGAAGAAGAAGAGGAAGAAATTATTGAATTTGCGTTTAAGAATCTTGAATTCGAGACTGGAAAATCCATTATAAAACCTGAATCTTTTCCTTCTCTTGATGCTCTTGCTGAACTGTTAAACACAAAAAATACATGGAGGTTAATATTAAAAGGTCACACCGATAGTATAGGAGATGCTCAGATCAATTTAGTGCTTTCGAAAAAAAGGGTAGAGCAAACAAAAACTTACCTTATCGGAAAGGGGGTGATAAAAAATAAAATTATCACTCAATTTTTTGGAGAAACGCAGCCTATCGCACCGAATACAACTGATTTAGGAAGACAAAAAAACAGACGAGTAGAAATGGAAATTACATTTAATTAAATGATTTTTATTTTAAAAATACAGGTTTGAATTGCATTTAGTCCGTTAACTCGTTTAATTTTGTTTTCTATGAAAATTTATACCAAAACAGGGGATAGTGGAGAAACATCCTTACTTGGAGGCACGAGAGTTTCTAAAGCTGAACTTCAAATTGAATCATATGGAACAGTAGATGAATTGAATGCCTATATTGGATTAATAAGAGATCAAATTACTCAGGACTCTATTTATCTGGAATTAATTGAAATCCAAGATCGATTATTTACAATTGGTTCTCATCTTGCAAATGATCAGGAAAAAAGTAAAATTAAGCTACCTAATATAGTTGAGGAAGATATTGAGCGTCTTGAAAAACAAATTGACACCATGAATCATTTGATTCCTCCTATGCGCGCTTTTATTTTACCTGGTGGACATACTCACGTTTCGCATTTACATATCGCACGTTGCATTTGTAGAAGAGCTGAACGTAAAATAGTTCAACTCAACCATAAATGGGAAATTGATCCATCAATTTTAAAATACATGAATCGACTATCTGATTATCTTTTTGTGTTAAGTAGAAAACTGAGTAAAGATTTAGGAGTTAAGGAAATTGAATGGCAGCCTCGAAAATAATTTATCCTTATTTCTGAATCGTAATCAAAGGACTTTTAACTACTTTTAATCACTGTTTATTCTGTGCATCATCTTTTCATCATATTGATTTGTGTAGCGTTTATTAAAGGCTACTCATCAAATGAACATAGAAATGATTTAGATTCTATCATTCGTTTACCTTTGGATACCGTTAAACACGCTGTTTCCAAATCGAATCCATTAGATTTCGTGGATTCGACTTTAGTTCATATTACCTTACTTGACCCTGAAGAGGATTTATTCACTCCCTCTTTTTTTGCTGTTAACTCTGGTTTATACAAATTTCCTATTATTCTTGATGTGGACGATTATGGATGGGTGTCAAAAAATGTAATGGTCAACCATCAAGAGTTATTTTTTGAGAAAGACACAACTCCCAGGCTAACTGCTGAATATGATCACGGTTATCCCTCTACCCATTGGTTCAATGCGGTTTTTAATCGAAATATTGGCTCATCTATGCTTTATTCATCTTTTACGAGAAGAGCATCTGAACCACTGTTCGATAATACGAGAGCAACTCGAAGTAATTTCTCTATTGGTTCACACATCCCTCTACGAGAACATGTTAACATTACAATGAGTTATTTTAGAAATGAGGCTTTCATTGAAGAAAACGGAGGTATCTCTAATATAGATTCTATTGCTACCGTTGAATTATTTGACGCTTCCACGCTTTTATCTAATTTGACGACAGCTAAAAATAATATCTTTAATCAAAAGGCTGTTATTTTACAAGAAATCACGCTCCAAACCTGGCAAAAAGATAGTGTACTTCCCAACAAAAGCAGACTAATATTTTCTCTTGAATCTTCCATCTCTGAAAACAGATATAGTTTTGAATTAAATGAGGCGGATATTGATGGTGAATTTTTCTCTGAAGCATTACTTGATACAACTCAGACCTTCGACTCAATAGGATTTAAAAAAATTGAAATCAATCCAGAACTAAAATTCAGCAGTAGCTTAAATAAGTTTTTTTCTATAGGCCTCCATAAACAACAACATGATAAAGCACTTTTAAATAATTCATTTGTTTATTTCAAGTTATCAAATCTTTTAAAAGGTAAGTTATTTCTGATATCTGGAAAGTATTATTTTGAAAATTATTGGACCGGAAATTACGATCTATCATTAGATACGGACTGGGGTTTAAATAATAAACGAAAAAAGAGTAACAGGAAAATTAATGTTTTTTCCCAACTTAACTATAAAGAACAACTTCCTTCTTATTTATTTCTAAACTATTTCGGGAATCATTTTAGTTGGAATAATGATTTTAATCCCATTCAAAAACTCACATTTAAAACTGTTTTTGATTTCCCCAATATTGTTAGTAAAGTAGATTTTAACTACCAAAACATTCAAAATTACATCTATTTAAACGACCAAAGCACTCCACAACAATCGCCCGAAAACATCCACATTGGTAAAGTTCATCTTAAAAATAAAATAGGTAATAAATGGGTTTCCCTTTATAATGGTATAGGTTTTCAATGGGCTTCTTCGGATGTGATACGAATTCCACATTTATTTTGTAGAAATTCACTCGTTTTTAATTTTAATTACCATCATGTTCCTTTTTCATTCGGAACAACATTTAATTTTTTCTCTAAATATAAAGGACTTAATTACAACCCTGCGATTCGACACTATCATCTGGGTAAACAGGAGGTTGGTGGAACTCCTGTGATAGATTGGTTTATGGCTGCACGTCTAGGACCGGCTGATTTATACATAAAGTATGACAACTCTTTTTATCATTTCAATCGAAATTTATTTTTAGGTGAGTCATATCCTATTTACAAATCATATTTGAGATTTGGTTTAAAATGGAATCTTTTAAATTAACTTAACAAAAAAACGCACACTCCTTACTTATCTTTCCACTCCGAAAAGGGATACTTCTGTAGATTCACATTAAAATATCGTTCGTCTTGACTTACTTCTTGGCCTATCCATTCTGGCTTTTGAAACCTTTCATCCTCAGAAGTGAGCTCAATTTCTGCCAGTATTAATCCCTGATTTGAACCACTAAAAACATCAACTTCCCAGCACTTTCCCTGAAACAAAATTTCAAATCTCTCTTTCTCAATAGTTGGTCCTCCCATAGTTTGAATAAGTGAAATTGCATCATGAATCGGTATTTGATATTCAAATTCCAGTCGAGAAATTCCACGGCCCTTATTTTTTATAGTTAAAAAAGCGTTCTTCCCTTTTATTCTTATACGAACAACTTTTTGATCCTCTTCTAAAATATAGGCTTGTTTAAGGTGAGAGGGTTTCGGTTTATAAATATCTTTCCAAACGTCTTTTTTTACTAAAAACTTACGCTCAATTTCAACAGCCATACTACCTTAAAATATACAATTTCCCAATTCCGTTTTTGAAGTATTTACTTGACAATGTAGTACCATCTTGGGCGGAAGAAACCTCCTCCTCTCTTCTTTTAATTTCAACTCCGTCTATTTGTGTCTGAACTTTATATAAGTATACTCCATTGGCAAGTTTATCTCCATAATTATCTGTCCCATCCCATGCATATTCAGTAATATTTCGTCCTATATTTATTGGACCTAATTCATCTTGCGTGATTTCTTTTACAACCTTCCCATTAATGGTCATAATTTGAATAAACATCTGGTCAGGAATCTCGGTACCAGTTAATGTAAATACAAATCTTGTGGACGTAGAAAATGGATTGGGATAATTAATCAATTGGCTAATGCTTGATTCTGTGACAATCGAAAAAGAGATACTGTAATCAAATGCCCCATTTCCATCTCCTGATGTATTTCGTGATTTATCAATCGCCATTACGCGTAATTCATGAACACCATCCTGTTTGAAATCTCCTTGCAAAGTGATTTTACACTTATTTTTTGGAAGTTCAGCAGGAGTAAAAATATATTCAGTTGGATCTAACAACACCAAAGAATCTTCATTCATTGAACTGGGATAATTTATAAATACCTGAAGTAAGGAGGCATCGTCAAGTGCTAAAAATTGATTCTCATCATTCAAGGTAATCACAATTTCGGATTGAGGGTTTACAATATCTCCATTTAAAATGCGTACTCCGTCAAACGTGACATCAAGTAAAGGATTCAATTCATCCTCATGAACACGGAATGAATGCAAATACGAATTATTAAAATGATGTTGTTCCAATTGCCATGGATTTGGACCAGTAAATGGATTGATCTCATACCAAAGACTGTTTTCTCCAATTAAATCAGTAGTTTTTACAATCACTGTATCATAAATCACCTCGCCAGGCTGAAGCGCTTTTTTGTATTTGTAAGAAATTGGAAAATATTGAAATTCATGATTAATCACCTGATAACTTACTTGTAAAGAATCCATCGGCACTCTCGATATATTTTCGATAGCTGTGATGAAAAATAAGTCCTCTCCTTGTTGAACAGAATCGATTAACGTATATCCAGATAGTTTTAATGGATTGATAGCAGCATCTGGAATTTCATCATAAGTAACTTGCCAACGAGCAATTTTATCGGGCGTCCTTAAAGAATCGTCTGCGAAAAAGGATTCTAACTTAAGATAAGGGTAGGAAGAAACACCTTCATAATCACCCAGATTTAAATCCTCTCCTTCTCCTGTAAGGCTGTCCAATATTAATGTTTGGTTTCCATCAATATCTACACCATAAACACTTATTCTGGCTGAATCTTTTACGTTATTTTCTTCACTCGCCTGCAAGTCCCAATGGATGGAACTCCATGCTTTCCCTGGCCCGATAAGGGGAGTGGTAACCTTACCATTCCACCATGAATTCCGCATTTTACCTTCAAGATTTATATAATCCAATCCGTCTAGAGAAAAGCTTTCTATAACAGAACCTGGGTCACCCTTTTTAAAGAATAAGATATATGGATAATTATCGGGATAATTCTTTAAAGAATCTACGCTCGCCCCAATTTCTGTAAACATTTCTTCATACCGATCAGAAATGGGTTGGCCAGTAAAATAACTGGAGCAATAATTCCCCCTAAATGTGTAAAACAACATATAATTACTATCTGGAACATCTTCATAAAAGGACATTAAACTGTCTAATCCAACATTTCCATGAACAAAGTAAAAATTATAATGATTCCATTCTGGAATAGATCTATTTGCTTGAAAGTTCACGTGACCATAATCGCCGTGTTCCAAAGAGTGCCATGGCTCCAAGGAGTAACGATCGATTACTGCCACAAAAAACATCCTGGACCAATAGCTCGACTCGTAACATTTTAATGTGCCATCAATTTCGTATTTAGTCTGCTGACGCTGAACCCATCCACCACTTAAATGGGTACGTGCTTTAATGGTTTTAACCTGCTCTATAAAATCAAGCGTTTTCAAATCCTCATTAAAATCAATGAATAGAAATTCGTTTTTCCCTAACTGATTAAATTGTGCTTGACCCCAACCTGTTTTGTCATTAACAAATTGAAAGGAGCTATTAACCCATTTAAATCCGCCATTGTTACTTGAGTCTGCGCTAACTCGCCAATAAAAAACTCTTGGTGTGGAAATAAAAGAAATTGTGTCAAAACGGTTATAAAAATCAGCAAGTTTTAAAGATTTATTAGGATCCCACTCAAGAACTCCACCATAACTTTCTATGACCTCTTCTGTTAATATTGGACTATCAAAAGTACTAGAGGTGTCTATTTGAAAAAAGTATGTAGTCAAATCAGAATAAGGTGACCCTGTGGATGCTTTTAGCACCGAATTATAATTGGGGACGATGGCAAATTCATAGGGAAATATTGGCAATACATTACTTGAATTAATAAATATCTCCACCTCAACAATATTGTTCAATTCATTCAACTCATCTACTTGGCTCAAGCCATCTACACGAATCGTAAATTTATTCATCCCTACACCATTTATTTTGTCCACAGGCAAACGCATATGAATTTCATTACGAAAAGAATTATTTACCAATTGGAATACATATGTAGTATCTATCTGAATTACTCCTGGGAATGCTCTAGAAATAAATACTGAGAATGTATCTCCTTGTACCTTTCCTATATTATTAATTTGCAAATTCAAATCAAATGAGTCTAGATTCGAAGATATGTTTTCGGGACTAAATATTACATTAGGTTTTGATAATTCAACATCTCCATAAATCGTAAAATCGGGTTTCTCTTGAGTATTTAAAACAATAGCAGGATCGCAGTGAAGTGTCATATACATCGCGACATCCCGATTAAGTACATTCGTTGAATCTTGCATATCTCGAATCGTTTGCTGTATGATTTTACCCAATGGCCAGCCATAAAAGTCAGTACTTAAGTTTCTATAAAATTCTCTAGAGTACCTGGACAAGTAGGTGGGAACACCCAGTGATGACGATCCTAAAAACCCGATAGCTCCTTTATTCTCTGATAACACAAATCGCTCACTACCACTGGTTGTTAACGTACTGTGAACATTACCAATCAAACACGAATTAGCAATAATAAAAGGATACCTGCCTGTATTGTCATAATTTTCAGGCTCATCAATACTTTGATCAAAATTATTTGAATACGCATGACCAAAAAATGTCATTAAACTCACTCCTTGATTAATTAAACTTTTTACTGAATCTGATAAATTTAATTGAAGAGGGTCTGATGAATTCTTTAAAAAAGTATGGACATAACCACCAAAGAAAGAATCTTCAATCAATTCTTCATATTCCATAAGATAATTCCTAAAACTCTCTTGTTCACTTTCTGAATCTCCCCCACCAAAATGGAGCACTTGTTTCATCCAATCATCTATAACAGCGGACTCGTATTCTTTCACTTTATTTAAATAGTCCAGCAACTGACTATTATTGTTTACAGCTAGTCGACCAGTTGCTATTGCAGGATCGAGAACGGTTCCAGGTTTTAATCCGGCAGTAAATCCAGCATCGGCCCCTATTACGCCCCAGGTAGGTACAATATTATGTTCAAACAAACTTCCAAATCTTGCCCCATTATTGTTCATGGAGATCGATTTCCCACACAAAAACATATAGGTAGGATCATACCCCCAATAATTGAGAATCGCATCAGCATAATTCCGAATAGCCATTGGGTGTTTACGTATACCGTAGGAAAATTGATCATACAATTGTTCCACATCACTCACAATCGTTCTTAAACCACTGGAATCTCGATATACTGCATATTCATTGGCTGCATCTAATATTGAAGATCCTGTTATCAATAAATAATCTACTCCTCCTTTTTCTTCAATAAGTTGATTGAAATTAATAAATCGTGAAGATCCTGAACTGACGGATTCCAAACCGGTAATAGACTTTATAGATGCCTCTGTGGTTAATAAACACTTGCGCTCGGTATTTGAGTTGGGAACATAGGCATAATATTTACCATATTTAGGAACAACCTGAATTTTTCTTCCCGACGTTAAGTCATAGAGCCGAGGTGTAGAATTGAGGTCATTAAAATTTTTAATCTCAATCAAATCTTTCTCCTCATCCACCTTAGGCAAGCGCATCATAATATTACTTTGATTATCAAAATTAAATTCTTTCGCATACCTAAAATGAATGTAAGCAATACCAACTTTATCCTTTGGTTTATCTTCAGGTGAAGTACTTTGAAATGTCACAGTCGTATTGTCTTCTATCCAATTAATCGGAAGATCTCGAGTGATCTGCACAGATTTTCTATCAGTAAAAAAATCCTGATAAATCAAACTATCATTCACATCAACCTCAAAATAATGCGTTTCAAAACCCATTCCGAAGATTTTCGTTTTAATCCACCCTGTGGGGCCCATTGAATATTTATGAGGTGTACTTATACTGTATGATTTAAACTCCGTACTTGATAGTCGCCAAAGATACCTTCCTTCTCCTTCAGAATACTCTGGAACAGCATATCCAAATTGAGTGGTTTGACCTAGATTAAATCTTGAATGCTTTGAACTTATGTGCTCTTTCGGATCATACGTATAAACGATTTCTTCCCAATAATAGGGCATTGGAGGATTGGCAGTCGTATCAATACTAATATCAAACTCTTCAATTATTCTTGCATTATCGAGACTATTGTTCCATGTTAAAAAATAATATGCGGTATCACTAAACATACTCACATGGGGATTCAAATTGTGCGCTGAATCAGAAAATAAAGTATGGTCATACCATCCTGTATTGGTTTCTCCGTAAAATTCAATATAGTCACCTGGATCAAAGACTCCATTATCGTCACCTGAAATAAATATAGGTACTTCAACTCCTCTGGAAAACAACTGGGTTTTTCTTGGATCAAATGCCGTATCAGAAATATTTACACCGGCATTCAACAACTGCTGATATTCAATCCTATACATTCCATCACTAGCAATGGGAAACTTAAAATAGCTCTGATCATATTTTATCCAGTCATTAGCGGTTTGTGCATGTGAAAAAACAGCCAATAACATTAAACAATATGTAAGAACTTGTTTCATTTTCTTTTGTTTATTCCAAATCTTATTGAAAAAGAATTCGCATAGAACCCAGTACTACCACCAATATTTGTTAACGCATAATCCAGCGCTACTTTATTTAATTTAATACCTCCTCCCAAAGAAGGACTACTATACCATTTCTCTTCTCCATCAATGGTAGCAGCCCTTTGAAAACCGTTGATACCAATTCTCAAAAAAGCGATTTTTTTATAACTCGCTTCTAGGCCCATTCTGGGATCAATACTTGCAAAATCTGACCGAATAAGTGTATTTCTTTTCCCATCAAATGTAGTTGATAAATTGAGCTCAGAGTATACTTCAAATTTATCTGAAAATTCATACATGTAACCAACTCCAAAAACAGCTTGAGGAACTGTAATTTCTAAGGAATTTTGTGGTATCTCATTTCCTGTTAAGGTAAATACTTCATTCAATTCATCACTATTAAAATACCAAGCATTCCAAGTCCCAGTTATATCCCTCAAATTAACGCCAAATTTTATTTTTTCTAATTCGTAAAGGGCAGATAAATCTAAACCAAATCCAACAGCGTTTGCAAATTCGCCCACTCGTCTTCGGATAATTTTAACGGTTCCGCCTACAGACAGCGGATCAAATTGTGTCTTTTTTGCATAATGAAACAAAAATGCATTATCTACACTAGAAAAACTTTCGATTCGATCGTAATTAATATCCCCATTGGCATCAATTAAATTTCGTGTATCGGGTATATCTTCTACACCCGTTCGAATGTAAGAAAACCCTGCCGATGAACTTTCATCAATTTTAAATCCTAAACCACCGTAATTATAACTGGCTACTCCTGCAAACAAATTACTTCGTTGTGCACCAATCTCAATATTATTTTCCAAATGAAGAAGGCTTGCGGGATTCCAGTATCCTGCAGTAACATCATTTGAACTAGCAACAACGGCATTTCCCATCCCAGCTGATCGAACACCCACTCCTATATTTAAGAATTCATTGCTGTACTTCACTTGACCATACCCGATCTGAGAAATAATTAGAAATAATAATAGAAAGGTTGCCTTAAACACAATGTATCAATTTAAATGTTAAAAATACATAAAACTATCAGCTATGTAACGGTTTTTTTTCTCTTCTATTGTTTTGATTTCTTTGAACCAAAAGGTAATTAATAATACAAATTAAAAAAGGTGAATAAACTCCTGAAAATTCAAATATTAATATGTCTGTTTTTTAAACAAGGTTAATAATCACCAATTAACTTATAAACAAGTATTTACAACTAGAAATTCATCTTATTAAACCAAAAAAAGAGTTTGATAGAAGTGTAAATTTTGTACTTAAATCTTAAGTATATTTGCATTTGTAAAATTTGAGCAATTTTGAAATCCATTATACCAAACTTCCTTACATCATTAAACTTATTTTGTGGATGTATAGCAGTACTTTCTTTTTTAAACCATTACTATTTTACGGGTATTTTGCTTGTATTACTCTCTGCAACAGCAGACTTTTTTGATGGTTTTGTAGCTCGATTAATGAATGTTCAATCTGAACTTGGAAAAGAATTAGATTCCTTGGCTGATATGATTTCTTTTGGCTTCGTACCTGGAACGCTTATTTATGTTGCTTTTTTAAACAATTCCTCGTTTTCATCATTCGCGGAACTACTTGAAAACCAATATTATTTACCCTTTATAGGCTTTATAATTACTGTTTTTTCAGGTGTTAGGCTTGCAAAATTTAATATTGATAAAAGACAGAGTCAATCTTTCATTGGACTTCCAACACCTGCCAACACATTATTTTTTCTAACTATCCCTTTGACTTGGGTGTATGGGGAAGAAAATGAATTTGTAAATGAAATGATTAATAATAACTACATTTTGACTTTACTAACCCTCCTTTTTTCATTTTTACTCATTGCAGAACTTCCCTTAATTGCATTAAAATTTAATGGATTTAATTTAAAAAATAATCGATACAGATACCTTCTAATCTCCTCAGGAATAGTTTTCGTAATACTTTTTGGTCACTTATCAATCCCACTGATTTTAGTTAGTTATATCTGCATTAGTTGTTTAGAGCATTTTTTGACAAAAGCAAAAACATAAATGGAAATTATCTCCGTAAAGTATTTACTTTATGTTCTCCTTTTTTTGATCACATTTCAATTACTCAATACCAAATACAGGTCATATTGGGTACTTGGATTCAGTCTCTTTTTTTATGGATCAATTTCTCATATTCTCCTTTTAGCATTACTAATTTCAATTGGATTTAATTACTGGATTACCTATACTAAGTTTAAATTCAAAAACAGTATTGCAATCATATTTAACACATTACTTCTTTTTAGTTTTAAATGGAGTCCATCCAACTTTATACTGCCAATTGGTATTTCATTTTTCACTTTTCAAGCTCTAAGTTTTGTGTTTGATCAATCTAACTCAAAACCTGTAACGATTATCCAATTTGCGAATTACCTGTCATTTTTCCCGCAATTAATTGCTGGGCCTATTGAAACGTATGATCATTTAGCGCCTCAATTAACCTTATTGAAACCCATTCAAAGAACGCATTTTTTTCCGGGAATTAGTTTAGCCTTAAAAGGATTAGTATTCAAATTTGTTATCGCCAATAGATGCGGAATCATTGTTAAAAGCTTCTATGACGAAATTTCTTATTTTGATGGTTGGATGCTTCTTTTGGCAAATACATTATTTACATTTCAAATTCTACTTGATTTTTCTGGATACTGTTTACTTGCCAGAGGAATAGCTAAAATCATGGGCGTAGAGTTGAGTAAAAACTTTTTTTCACCTTACTTATCCTCCTCCCTATCTGACTTTTGGAAAAGATGGCATACAACCTTACATATTTGGTTTAAAAACTATGTTTTTAAACCCCTAATAATCAAGTACTCCTTTTGGAAAGTTGCTGGAATTATTTTTCTGATTTCGAGTCTTTGGCACGGTTTGAAAATAAATTTTTTGATTTGGGGTATGACCTGCTTTGTTCTTTTACTAATGGATAAATACCTTATACAAAAATTTATACGCTCAAAAAAAATCACATGGTTTATAACATTTTGCTGTGTTTCTCTAAGTTGGATTCCATTTCGAATATCCGATTTCAATGCACTACTTAATTTATCATGGAATTTGAATGATTTTCTTCTCTTTGTAAAGGACCATCATTACGTCATTTTTAATGACTTCATGAATAACATTTCAAGTACTTGCGAATATGCAGGAAAAAATTTAGGCATTACCTTTCTCGACTTTTACATTATGACTTTAAGTTTAATTACTTTTTGTGTTTGTTCAATAATTTTTAAATCAAAAATCATACATAACCTCTATACGTCCTTTATTTTCTTTTTACTTCTCTGTTTTTTAGGATTCGATAATTCAACACCATTTATATACTTCCAATTTTAATGAAATTCTGGTTCTCTATATTTTGTTTTGTTCTTGTTGTTTATGCGGGCAATCCGATTAGAGATTGTTTGAACGAACAAATTATTAAGCAGTCAAAAGGAACGAATTATTACAAAATAAATAGAGCACTTCAAGATACCACTCAAATTAGTATTTGGGGAAATTCAACCGCCTTCATGAGTTTTGATGCAGGAATGATTGAAAAAAAAACCCAACGTTCCTGCTATAATTATGGGATTGAAGGTGCTTTTTACAATGAACTTATCCATTTAGAGTACTTTAATCAAAATAACACAGGCAAACATATCATTTGGATTCTTAATCCCTTTGAATTTTTACGTCATCAAAACTCTAAAATTAATATCATTGATCATTATTTACCTTTTTCCCATACAAATATTGAGCATCATCAATTGCAAAAAAATGGTTTTTCTTTTCTTAAGTATTTTGGCTGGAATACAATCTTCCGAATGAATGCTGAACATTGGAAACTAATCCTTGGTGGGAAAAATAAAGTGAATTTTGATCAACACGGAAACATACAATTTGAGCAAGATTTCAAACATGAAAATGCCTTTTATCAAGACTCGCTAAAATACTCTTTAGATAAAATAAAGGAAATAAACGCGCTCATAAAATCCATAAATAAAAACAATCAATTAACACTTGTAATCCCTCCAAACCTTACTCATCAAGATTTCAATTCTTTTATTAAACAGATCACGCATCCAATTATTGATTTCTCTAACTTTTTTACTGATCAATCGAGTTTTCAAGACCACATCCATATTAGACCTAATAAAATGGGTGTGCTAACTACACAGTTAATCAGAAAATTTTAATGCTCTTTAAGATTTTCTCAACTTAAAATTTTGACCAAGATAAACTCTTCTTACTTGTTCATCCTCTGCCAACTCTTCTGCTGTGCCCGTTTTTAATATACTTCCCTCAAAAAGAAGATTTGCCCGATCTACAATATGAAGTGTTTCTTGAACATTATGGTCGGTAATCAAAATCCCAATATTTTTCTTCTTGAGTTTTGAAACAATATCTTGAATATCCTCTACTGCAATAGGATCAACACCAGCAAATGGTTCATCTAATAAAATAAATTTTGGATCAACAGTTAAACAGCGAGCAATTTCAATTCTTCTTTTCTCTCCACCTGATAAAACCTCTCCTAAGTTTTTTCGGACATGCTGAAGACCAAATTCATCCAATAACCCTTCCAATTTTGCCTCTTGCGCCTCTTTGGATAAATCAGTCATTTCTAAGATAGCTTTGAGATTATCCTCAACCGTAAGTTTTCTAAAAACAGAAACCTCTTGAGGAAGATATGCGATCCCTAATTGCGCCCTTTTAAACATTGGAACTCGGGTAATGTTCAGATCGTCAAGATAAACTGCTCCTGAGTCGGGCTGAATAAACCCTACAATCTGATAAAAAGAGGTTGTTTTACCAGCACCATTTGGTCCTAATAGGCCAACAATTTCACCTTGATTAACTTCAACCGAAACACCATTAACAACTTTCCTTCCTTTGTAGATCTTAACTAAATTCTCCGTCCGTAATTTCATATTTCACGTCTTTTATTTACTGATTTAGAAATGAAAATTGACAATTCATAAAGAATCACAATCGGTATTGCAACAATGATTTGACTAACCACGTCTGGAGGGGTTATGATTGCAGCAATCACCAAGGTTGCGACAAAAGAATGCTTTCTATATTTCTTCATCCCATCTGGAGAAACAATACCTGCTTTTGAAAGGAAATAAACCAATACAGGAAGTTCAAACATCACACCTGCTGCTAAAGTAGTTGAGGCTACAATCCCCATGAAACTGTTCATAGGAAAATAATCTAATGTATCCGTCCCTAACTCAAATCCTATTAAAAAATGAACACTCAGTGGATTAATAATAAAATACCCAAACAAGATACCACAGGCAAATAAGAGCGACGAGAAAAAAACCAATCCTTTCGCACTTTTTTTCTCTTTTGGATACAGCGCGGGCTTCAAAAATCGCCAAAACTCCCATAATATATATGGAAATCCAATAATCAGTGCACCAATTAAAGCCACTAACATAGCCGTCATGAATTTTCCTGTCACTTTACCCGGTAAAAATTTAGGATCAATAGGATCAAAACACATCACGTCCGAATCGATAAAATTTGGCCATATACTATTCAGATATTGAGAGGTTTCACAAAATTTAACATATGTCCAAAAATCCATTTCCTTCGAGGACATTACAATGTGCTCAAACACAAAATCACGATAGATGTATACTACACATGCAAGAATAAATAAAACAATAACAATGCGCATTAGCACCCATCGAAGAACCTCCAAATGTTCCAAAAAAGACATTTGATTATTTTTGTTTCCTGGGTTTGGTCCTGAGTAATCCGACATGCTATCTATTCTGAAATCCCCTCTTTAATTAAATCATGTAAATGAACCATTCCTTTATAGGAATGATGTTCGTCCACAATAACTATTTGAGTAATATTTTCCTTTTTAATCACCTGCATAGCATCATTGGCCAAAGTTCCAATTTTTAAAGACACAGGGTGTTTTCCCATAATGTCTTTTGCCGAAACACTTTTTAGATCTTTTACTTGCTCAATCATTCTACGAATATCTCCATCTGTGATAATACCTATTACCTTTTCTCCATCAACAACAGCCGTCGCTCCTAATCTTTTAGAGGACATTTCGTATATGATTTCATTTATCCCAGCCTCTTTACTTACTTGAGGCTTTGCATTAGCTTCTATGATATCATCTACCTTCAAATAGAACATCCTACCTAGAGCACCTCCAGGATGAGATTTAGCAAAATCAACACTCGTAAAACCTCTCATATTAATCAATGCAACCGCAAGAGCATCACCTAGAGCCATTTGAGCAGTTGTACTACTGGTTGGCGCTAAGTTGTTTGAACAAGCCTCTCGTTCAACTCTGCAGAGCAATAACCAATCTGATTTTTTACCTAAATCACTATCCGCATTACCCACAATACCAACAACCTTATTTCCTCTTGACTTAATAAAAGGTAAAAGTGATTTTATTTCAGGACTATTTCCGGAATTACTTAATATCATCACAATATCATCAGACTGAACGATCCCTAAATCACCATGAATTGCGTCTGCCGCATGCATAAATACAGAAGGTGTTCCTGTACTATTAAACGTGGCTACAATTTTATGGGCAACATTAGCACTTTTACCAATACCACTGATAACAATTCTACCCTTACATTCATATATAGCTCTTGTGGCCTTTGAAAAATCCTCTGTGATTAAAGGAATAAGACCATGGAGACTCTCTGCTTCAATTCGAAGTGTTTCTTTGGCCGAATCTAATATCTCTTTGTCAGATAACAATTGTTAATAAATATTTAGGCGTTTACTAGGTTTAACAACCATTCAGGAGTTAACTTAAATAAACATTATTAAATGTACACTACAAAATTATTGAAAATTAACGACTAAAAGTACTTAATGGAGATTATTGAAAGCTCAGCTGCTTCAGCCCTTAAAAAATATTTTGGGTTTGACTCCTTTAGGGGACGTCAAGAGGAAGTGATAAACTCCTTAATATCGGGTAACCATACTTTTGTGATTATGCCAACTGGAGGAGGAAAGTCTTTATGCTATCAACTCCCTGCTCTCATGTGCAAAGGTACTTCGCTTGTCATTTCACCGCTAATTGCGCTCATGAAAAATCAAGTTGATGCAATTAGAGGATATTGCTCAGATGACTCAATTGCACATTACTTGAATTCTTCATTAACTAAAACCGAATCAGATTTTGTTAAAAACGATGTAAAAACAGGTAAAACCAAACTTTTGTATGTCGCCCCTGAATCATTGACAAAACCTCAGAATATTGAATTTTTAAAAGGGATTAATATTTCTTTTGTAGCAGTTGATGAAGCTCATTGCATTTCAGAGTGGGGACATGATTTCCGTCCAGAGTACCGTCGTTTAAGAAGTATCGTTGAGAATATAAACAACGTACCAATCATAGCATTAACGGCCACAGCAACACCAAAAGTTCAAGCAGATATTCAAAAAAACTTGGGGATGATGGATGCGTCGGTTTTCTTAGACTCATTTAATCGCGAAAACTTATTTTATGAAGTACGTCCTAAGTTTAATTTAGAAAAAGAAATCATACAATTCATTAAACAACGAGAGGGGAAATCAGGTATTATTTATTGTTTAAGTCGTAAAAAAGTAGAAGAAGTATCCGAATTCCTTCAAGTTAACGGAATCAAGTCATTACCATACCACGCCGGATTAGAACCATCGATTAGAGCAAAACATCAAGATGCTTTTCTAATGGAAGATATTGATGTAATTGTAGCCACAATTGCTTTCGGAATGGGGATTGACAAGCCGGATATTAGGTTTGTTATCCATCATGATATACCGAAAAGTATTGAAGGATATTATCAAGAAACAGGAAGAGCTGGAAGAGATGGAGGAGAAGGCCACTGCATAGCCTTTTATGCATATAAAGATATCGAGAAACTCGAAAAATTTTTAATAGGGAAACCATTGTCTGAACAAGAAGTAGGAAGACAACTTCTCCATGAAATGGTCTCTTATTCAGAATCTGCCGTTTGCCGTCGAAAAATGCTCCTGAACTATTTTGGAGAGGAATATGATGAGAAAAAATGTAACAAAGAATGCGATAACTGCCTTCAACCAAAAGAAAAATTTGAAGGTAAAGAGTTTATTGTGCACTTATTAAGCACAATGAAAGCGTTGAATAAAAAACAAAAATTTGACGCAAAATTTTTGACTAACTTTTTAACTGGTATACATTCTACAAAAATTATAGAATACGGAGCGGAACATCATGATAGATTTGGTGATGATTTAGAAAAAGATGAAAAGTTTTGGAATGCTGTTATCAGACAATGCATCGTCCATGGTTTAATTGATAAAGAAATTGAAACCTATGGAACATTAAAATGTGCCACAAAAGGTAATGAATTTCTAACATCTCCTTATAGCTTCATGCTTACTCAAAATCATGACTATGACAAAACACCAACTAATTTAAATATTGGAAAACACACTAAATCAACCATTGACACAACATTAGTGGCTATTCTAAAGGATTTAAGAAGACAGGTTGCTCAACAAAAAAAAGTACCTCCCTTTGTTGTATTTCAAGATCCATCTATTGATGACATGGCAATTAACTATCCATGTACAACAGAAGAACTAAAAAATATTATTGGAGTTGGCACGGGTAAAGCTTTAAAGTATGGAAAAGCGTTCATTGATACCATTTCATCCTATGTAAAAGAAAACAACATCGAACGTCCTCAAGATTTTGTTGTAAAATCAACAGTAAATAAATCCGGATTAAAAGTTCACATAATACAAAGTATAGACAGAAAAATTCCACTTGATGTGATTGCAGAATCAAAAGGAAAATCAATGAATGAAATCATTGAAGAAATAGAAGCAATCGTTTTTAGTGGAACAAAATTAAATCTTGATTATTTCATTGATGAAATGTTGGATGAAGATCAACAAGATGAAATTTTTGAATATTTTCAAGAATCAGAAACAGATTGTATACAAACTGCACAGGAAGAATTTGATGGTGAATACGAAGAAGAAGAACTTCGATTCATTAGAATCAAATTTTTAAGTGATCTAGCAAATTAATTTCTAGACTCCCGTTTAATTTTCACTCCTGATAACGTGATTTCTATAACAGGAAACACCATAAATAAAACGAAGAGTAATAAATTTAATAAGTGGTATGGAAACAAAATTCGATTAATTGATTTAGTCACAATACGATCTATAGATAAAAAAAGATCGCTATGATATCGATCAATATTTCCACTCGCAATGGTCAATAACGCACCCCTAAATTTGTCGTCATCAGTACCGATGTACTCACTAGTATTGGAAATAAATTTATCGGTAGCAAAATCAACCGCATAATTTAGCACAGAAGAGCTAATTTCATTTTGGATATAGGAAAAATCATGTTGGCCATTATTTAGAAAATCATTTATAAATTCACTTTTTGTCATAGAATCTTTTAACGAATCTAGAGATTGCGTAATGTAGTTATCAAATGCAGGATAGGTAATTTCCTTTATTGTATGAACAGTGACCGCTGAAACAGCCAAAGCATCTTGCTCTACGTTACGTAAGAGTCCATAGCAACCAAAGGAAAATCCGAATACAGAAGGAATTCCAAAAAAATAAGTTGCAACAATGAATTTAAGCAACCGATTTTTTCGCTTTAGGTACCCTTTTCTTTTTAAAATAAATAATCCAATTAACCCTATAATAAAGCCAATAACCCACCAAAGAAAAGTAGAAAACAGCGACTCTAATAAATGACTGAAGATAAAATCAAACATACACGTTCTTATAAAAGCTAAAACTAGGAAAATAAAGAAAAGAGAAGGCTAATCAATAACAAAATTTAATAAATGACCGGGAATGATAAGATAGACAAAGAAAATAGGACCTCATTAAATAAACTTGTAAACCGAACGGTTCGGTTGGATATAAAGATTAGGCAAAAAAAAAGCCTCATGTCTAAGACACAAGGCTTAAAAAAAAGGCAACGACTTACTCTCCCGGAAAACCAGTACCATCAGCGCTATAGGGCTTAACTTCTCTGTTCGGAATGGGAAGAGGTGGACCCCTATGCAATAGTCACCAAAAATCATTGATCCGTTTTTGCGGATACTAATATTTTAAAAAACATATCGAAAAAAGAAGAAGTGAAATACGAATTTATGTCGATCGATAAGAAAGCCGTTCAGGTAATTAGTAATGCTCGACTTTGGTGTTACCACCTTTACATCTGCATCCTATCAACGTTGTCGTCTACAACGACCTTCAAGGGAATTCTCATCTTGTGGCGAGTTTC
>PBLA01000018.1 GCA_002722245.1 Flavobacteriales bacterium
AGCAAGCTAGAAATGCTGCCCCTCGACTTGCATGTGTTAAGCCTCCCGCTAGCGTTCATCCTGAGCCAGGATCAAACTCTTCGTTGTAAATAAGAATTTTAAATTTTGTAACTGGTCTTGGTTACTCTAACTATACAGTTAAAAGTAAACGCTGCTTCTATCTTCAATCTTTCAAAGAACTTTATATCTCTTGTCCTATTGGACGATATCTCTTGTTCATGTCCGTTTTCAAAACGGGAGCGCAAATTTAATGAACTATTTCTGAATTACAAAAATTAATGCCCAAAAAAAATTTACTTCTCTTTGTTTTAATATTAAACGAACGTATTCCCGAAAACGGGAGGCCAAAGATACAACAAAGCGTTTTTAACATCCAAATGTTTATTCATGTTTTTTTTATTTTTTTTCTGCTCATCTTTTAATCTACTGATAAATAAGCTTCTAAATAAAAAAACAACCCTTTATTTACTTAAATAAAACATTTAGTCATAAAAAAAGGGGCTATTAAAGCCCCTTCACGAATTAATATATTTAAAAGGTTACAATACCATACCTGCGCCAACTGTTTCATTCGTTCCATTGTCCACTAAGATAATGGACCCTGTACCTCTATTTTTTGAGTATGAATCAACCATTAAAGGTTTGGAAACCTTAATTTTAGCTCTACAAATATCGTTTTTCCCAACTGTCTTGTCCTCGTTAATTTCAGTAAGAGTATTAATGTCTACTTTATAGTCAACGTCTAAAACCATACCCATCGTTTCGTTTGACGTATGACGAACAGTATACTTTCCTCTGGATACAAGAGGTTTATCATTCATCCAACATAGCATGACATCTAACTCTTTCACTACACTTGGTGAATTGTCTGTTTTGGCAATAAGATCACCACGAGTAATATCAATTTCATCATGAAGCGTAAATGTTACACTCATCGGTGGATAGGCCTCAGGAATTTCTTTTTCCCCTAAGTAAATCTTTTTAATCGTAGATGATGTACCAGATGGAAGTGCTGTAATCGAATCACCTACTTTAAAAACTCCTCCTTCTACTTTACCTGCAAATCCTCTAAAATCATGAAATTTTTCAGATTGAGGACGAATAACTCGTTGAACGGGAAATCTACCATCTTCGAAATTGATATCAGCATTAATCTCAACAGTTTCCAATGTTTCCATTAAGGTTAATCCTTTGTACCACGAAGTATTGTCAGATCTTGACACAACATTATCACCTTTAAGTGCTGAAATCGGAATAAATCTAATATCAGGAACATTTAGCTTTGCAGAGAATTCCTCATACTGTGCCTTGATTTTTTCAAACTGTTCTTGAGAAAATTCTACTAAATCCATTTTATTGACACATACGACAATATGTTTGATACCCAACATATTTGCAATAAAGGAATGACGACACGTTTGTTCTATAACACCATTTCTGGCATCTATTAAAATGATCGCCAAATTTGCTGTTGAAGCACCCGTAACCATGTTACGCGTATATTCAATGTGCCCTGGTGTATCTGCAATGATAAACTTTCGTTTAGGTGTTGCAAAATAACGATAAGCAACGTCTATAGTAATTCCGGCCTCTCGCTCTGCTTTTAACCCGTCGGTAAGTAAGGCCAAATTCACTTGCTCATCTCCTCGCTTTTTGGAAGATTCCTCAATCGCCTCAATTTGATCTTCAAAAATTGATTTTGAATCATACATTAATCGACCTATTAATGTTGATTTTCCGTCATCAACACTTCCTGCTGTAGTAAATCTCAACAGGTCCATATCTAAATATCCTTGTGTGTCCATAGTTTACGTTTTATCAAATAACAATCATTGATGGAATACTGTCCCGATGATCAAATTAAAAATATCCTTGTTTCTTTCTTTCCTCCATTGCTGCTTCAGAAACTTTATCATCTGCTCTATTTCCGCGTTCAGTTTGACGGGCAGAGGCAACTTCCTGAATAACTTTATCTAAGTCATCTGCATCACTTTCTATTGCACCAGTTATGGTCATGCACCCCAAGGTTCTGTATCGAATCGTTCTTTCTTCATACTTTTCTCCTTCTAACAAAGTATTGTATGGAGACTCTGCAATCAAAACTCCTTTTCGATCAACTACACTTCTTTTATGTGAAAAGTAAATTGAAGGCAGTTCAATTTCTTCTTTTTTAATGTATTGCCAAACATCCATCTCTGTCCAATTGGAGATTGGAAAAACTCGAAAGGATTCACCCATTGCTTTTTTTCCATTGTATAGATTCCAGAGCTCTGGTCTTTGATTTTTAGGATCCCATTCACCAAAATCATTTCTATGCGAGAAAAAACGTTCTTTAGCTCTTGCTTTTTCTTCGTCTCTTCTTCCACCTCCAAAAGCAGCATCATATTCACCTTCTTCTAATTTTTCCAATAAGGTGATAGACTGAAGTTGATTTCTTGATGGATTGATCCCAGGTTTCTCCTGAGCAGTTCCACGATCAATTGAGTCTTGAACCAACCCAACATCCAAACGAACACCATATCGCTTTACAAGATTATCTCTAAACTCTAATGCTTCTGGAAAATTGTGCCCTGTATCTACATGTAAAAATGGAAATGGTATTTTGGCAGGATAAAATGCTTTATAGGCCAAATGAACCATTGTTATAGAATCTTTTCCTCCGGAAAATAACAACACAGGGTTTTCAAACTGTTCTGCTACTTCTCTAAAAATATGAATAGCTTCTGACTCAAGCTGTTCTAAATGACTTAGTGTATATGACATAACTAAAGTTGAATTTCTTTTAATACTATCTCGACTAATTCGTTTTTACAGGTTTCTAAATCCTTTTCGTGCGTTCTTAATTCAATAAAAGGATTTTCAGAACCTTCAAAGGGAGAATCAAGCCCTGTGAAATTTTTGATTTCTCCAGCCAATGCTTTTTTATAAAGCCCTTTGACATCTCTCTCAGCACAAACATCGAACGGAGCATTTACATAAACCTCTCTAAATCCTTCACCAATAATTTCTTCAGCTTGTTTTCTAATGGCTTTTGTAGGGCTTACCAGTGAGCATATCACAACATCTCCATTTTCCATGAACAACTTACTTACTTCAGCAGATCTCCGGATATTCTCAATTCTATCTTCAAGAGAAAATGTAAGATTATTATTTACACCAGCTCGTAAGTTGTCACCATCAAGAAGTTTTGTGTGAATACCTCTTGAGTACAATTCATTTTCCAAAGCTCTTGCAATTGTACTTTTACCTGAACCTGATAAACCAAACATCCACAAGACTAAACCTTTGTGACCATTTAGCTTTTCTTTATCTGCTTGTTGAAGCAAAGTATCTTTTATGGGGAAAATATTTTCTTGCACGTTACTTCAATTTACTTGTACTGGTAGCCAAAAAAGGACCGTTTAACAAATTCTCTTTATTGTAGGTAAATACTTCTGTACAATCGGTATTTTTATATACTTCTCCACCAGCGGCTCTAACTATTGCATGTCCAGCAGCAATATCCCATTCCATTGTTGGCCCAGATCGATAATACAAATCCGCACTTCCTTCTGCAACCATACAAAACTTCAATGAAGAGCCTACAGAAAACGTTTCTTTTACTCCAATTTCCTCATAATAGGCTTGCTCTTCAGGTTTTGCATGAGATTTACTCCCAACAGCAATCCAATCTCCTTTATTGGTATTAACTTTAAGCTCTTTCAACTCATCCTCACCTTCTTTTTTAAATGCACCAAGGCCATGTATACCAAAGTAAAACACATCTTTTACAGGAACATAGATTCCTCCAAAAGTTGGCACACCGTTTTCTATCAAAGCTATATTCACAGTAAATTCTCCATTTCGATTTATAAATTCTTTTGTGCCATCGAGTGGATCCACACACCAGAATTTTTTAAATTCCTTTCTTTCTTCGAATGAAATACTTTCTAATTCTTCTGAAACAATAGGATAATCGAAACTTGATTCTAAACCTGAGACAATTTCTTTATTGGAAGCCAAATCCGCTAGTGTGAGTGGAGAATTATCATCCTTATGATCAACAGCAATGTTTTCATCTGCATTGTATATCTCCATAATTTTCTCACCTGCATCCTTTAGAATAGGTCCAATAATATCTATTAACTCGTTGTTCATAAAATTGAATAAGGTGCAAAAGTAATGATTTAAGTTTAGAGTTTAAAGCTTTAATAATAAGTCTTTGTAGAGTCTTTCATATAATGGTAAAATATTGGAAATATTAAACCTTTTCGCTTTTTGAAAAGCATTTAAGGATATTTGATTGTAAAGAGCTTCATCCTTCAGAAGGTTTAGCAAATTTTTAGCCATATCATCTACATCACCAACATCACTTAAAAAGCCCGTTTTTCCATGCTCATTGACTTCGGGAATCCCACCTGTATTAGAAGAAATAACAGGTACACCTGCAGCCATGGCTTCTAATGCAGAAACACCAAAACTTTCCGTTTCACTAGTCATTAAATAAACATCTGCTGAACAAAGAGCCTTTTCTGTTTCTTTTATCTTGCCCAAAAAATATGTGGAATCTTCTACGTTTTGTTCTCTTGCTAACCGCTCCATACTTGAGCGCTCGGGGCCATCTCCTATTAAAATCAAACGAGTCGCTATCTCCTTATTTACTCGTGCATGAATTTTAATGATATCCTGTATTCTCTTTACTTTTCGAAAATTAGAAATGTGCATTAAAATACGTTCACCTTCAGGAGCAAAAACAGCCTTTTTACAATCAGATTCCTTATTGTTGAATTTAGAAACACAAACAAAATTCGGAACAACTTGAATTTCCTTGGATACGTTAAAATGATTGTATGTGTCTTTTTTCAAGCTTTCTGATACAGAGGTGACTATATCTGACTGGTTAATCGCAAAAGATATAGTAGGTTCAAATTCAGGCTCCTTACCAACTAAGGTAATATCGGTTCCATGAAGCGTTGTTATGTAAGGGATTTTAATTCCTTGCTCGTTTAAAATTTGTTTTGCTAAATATGCTGCGGATGCGTGAGGAATTGCATAATGCACATGTAATAAATCAAGTTTTTCATATTTAACTACCTCTACAATTTTGCTGGTTAAAGCAACCTCAAAAGGTTGATGTTGAAATAGCGGATAAGGGTTTAACACTACTTCATGAAAAAATATATTTTTTTCAAACACATTTAATTTTACAGGTTGACTTGATGTGATAAAATGGACCTCATGTCCATTATTCGCTAATGCGGAACCCAACTCAGTAGCAATTACTCCACTTCCCCCAAATGTTGGATAACAAACTATTCCTATTTTCAAATTGTTCCTTGCCATTTCCTAATTAACCATTCAATACTTATCAAACCTATAAGAAAATATAACATCCATGAATGCTTAAGCAATAAATCCGTGATTGATTCCACATAAGTAATCGACTTAAATCTATTTGATTCCAAGAGATCAGATAATGTTTGATCCCTATCTTTCCATAAATTAAATGTTCCTTTGTCTGAAATCAATCTTAATCTTTCAAAATTTGAAGACAAATGTTCTGATTCCACTTTAATTTCTTTAACGATAAATCTTTTTTCTCGTTTTAATTGTTGACCGCCTTTTTCAATTTCAACCTTTACTTTATATACTCCCGGGATAAGTAATCCAAAATTGATTCTGTAAGCTGAGTCTGTCTTTAAAAAAGTTGATTGCTCAACGATGGAATCATTTCTTATCAATATTGATTTCAATTCTCCAGAATTATCAAGCTCATTCGACTGATTTCGATATATAGCTTCAAACGACACGTCTTCACCCTGAAGAAATTCATCAAAGCCATTAATTTTTAGCTTAGAATTATCAATATGGACTGAAACAAAATCAATGGCTTTGTGTAACAAACTGGACATTATCTTCTCGCCTCTTAAACCATATCTCCAATATCCCTCACCTAAAAACATACAAAAAGAGACGCCCTGATGATGAGAAAAGGCAATCGCATCATAGTCAGTTTGGACACCATTGATAGTCTGTTTTGCAAGAGAAGTTGATTCGCCTTGTATTACCCATTTTCCAAAAGGCATATTTACTCTTTGGTTTCCTTCAAGAAGCGTCTTGATGCCATCTGTTCGTTTGAATAACGAAAATTGGTTAGGCAACCAAAGCCCAACATCATCATTTGAGTTATCCAATCGCACAAATTTCACAAACTCATTATTAAACGACCCTTTTGATCCTGTGACCCAAATAAAACCTGTTTTAGACGTTTTTATTTTTTCCAACCAATATTTTACATCTTCATTTTTTGTCGCATTACCGATCATAATGACAGCGTTATACTCTGCACAGTCTTTTAATCGATCAGTAAAATTTGTAGAAACCACCTCTAAATGACTTAGGCCAAATAGAGCAGTTTTTGTCAATCGGACGTCTGGATGAGGAAAATCATAAACCATTAATATTTTTTGTTTCTTCTCCTTTACCTTAATGAAATGAATCAGCTTATTGTTATCAATTGATTGTTCTTTTTGTGTATTACTCACTGTTACCTCTAGAGGATAAACGCCTTTTTCTTTTGCACTAATAAGGGATTTAAACTTGAAAAAATCCTTCATTTTTGTGGGAGTATAAGTACGCTCATCAACCACATCGCCTTGGAATTTAAGTTGAATTAACTGAGGCTGACCTTCACACGCTTCAAAACTAAGCACAGACTCAACAGAAAACTCATTTTTTAAATAAACAACGTCATTATGAAAGGCCTTTTTTACTTTAGCGTCAGGAAAGGATGAAGAGTCTCCTACTCCAATGGTATAAAATGGGTATTCCTTAGTTGGAATATTCATTTCACCTTGAGTTAATATACCATCGGATATCAATAAAGCTCCTCCTATATTACTACTTGGGAAAAGATCATCTAGTCCATTTAAAGTAGCGGACAAATTTGTTCCCTGACGATTGAATGTTAAAGAGTCCCCAATATTAATCCTCGATGAAAAAGGAAGCATTTTAATATCAACCCCATTTAACGTTTTCTTTAACTGATTCTCAAAAAGGCTAAATTCATTCGAGAAAGCAGAATCCATCAATGAAATGGATCTTGAATTATCTATTAATACAGGAAAAATAGGATCCTGAATTGTTTCCTTTTTACTCACAGAAAGAGGAGCGAAAAGGAAAAAAATAAGAATACTCACAATAAAAAAGCGACACATGAAAAGAATAATCCGAATTCCTTGTGCCGCCTCTTTTATTTTTTTGTCTTTGAAATAAAATATTGTAGCAGCAGAGATCCCAACAATAACGCTGGTTAATACTGCTAAAACAGAAGATTCTATATTCAATGGACTTTTTTTAAAAAATTACATGGACATTCCGCCACAAATATTAATAACCTGACCAGTAATATAGGCACTTCGATCAGAACCTAAAAAAACACATAAATCAGCAACTTCTTCAGCTTGACCTGGCCTTTGCAAAGGAATTCCTTTAATCCAATCTGCCACAACATCTTCTCCTAATACTTCCGTCATTTCTGTAGCAATAAATCCTGGCGCAATTGCATTAGATCGTATATTCCTTGACCCTAATTCTTTTGCCACAGATTTTGTAAAACCGTATATACCCGCTTTAGAAGCAGCATAATTTGCCTGTCCAGCATTTCCATTTACACCAACAACTGATCCAACATTAATAATTGAACCTTTTCTCGCTTTCAAAAACGTTCTTAACGCTCCTTTTGTTGTATTAAATACTGATTTTAAATTTGTAGCAATTACCTCATCAAACTGCTCCTCCGACATTCTCATAAGAAGATTATCTCGCGTAATCCCTGCATTGTTCACAATGATATCTAACCCTCCAAAATCCTTAACGATATTAGCAATTAATTCTTCAGCTTGTGCATAATCTCCTGCATTGCTTTTATACCCTTTTGCTTCTACACCAGCAGCCTTTAATTCTTCTTCAAAAGCTCTTGCTTTTTCCTCTGAACTTAAATACGTGAAGGCCACTTTAGCACCCTCTAAAGCATACTTTTGCGCGATTGCTTTTCCTATACCTCTTGACGCACCTGTTATCAAGGCGACTTTACCTAATAATTGTCCCATTTATCCTAAATAAAATATGTATTTTCGTGATTTCAATATTACAACTAAGATATGAGATTTTTGCTGTTTACCGTCTTTTCATTGTCCATTTCATTAAATTCTTTTGCACAGGGATGGGTAGACACTGGAATTAAAGGAGGTTATGGAAGTTCTGCACTTGTTAACCCGAATGTTTGGAACAATACAACTGTTGAACATTTATTATCTCCAGCATATACTTTTGGGGGAAAAGTTGGTCTAAACTTTAACATGAACTATCAAATCACACTTGACTTCTTGCACAAGGGATCAAGTCAGCGATACTTATTTCAACCCGAATTAAACACTGTGACAAACGGTGATGTTAGAACAAAATGGAACAAGACTGTGCGCTACAGTTCTTTTGACCTTCCATTGTTGTTTAGACACAACAGTGACAACGGAAGCTTCTTTGAAATTGGACCGCAATTTTCATTTATGGGTAAAATTAATGAAACAACTGACGCCTCAGGAAGTTCAGTTGAAAGGGATGTAAAAGACAATTTCAACTCCACAAATTTCGGTGCAGTTGTAGGTTTTGGAAGTTTTCTTTTAGGATCTCAAAACACGTATCTCGTTTTAGGATTTCGCGTCCATTATGGACTACAAGACTTAATTTCTGATAAAGGTGGAAAGGACCAAACCGTATATTATCCTATTAACAATCAAGAACTGGATTCTTACGAGCCAGGATTTCAATTTGAAGATTACAAAGCAACCAATCCGTTGAGTGCTGTGGTTTATTTAGAAATAAATTATGACTTAGCCTACTTAACACGATCGGAATGTAAAAGAACGGCATTAAGATTTTTTTAATCGACTCAAGTGCGTTTTGCCTTTTCCCAGTAGACATCCATCTCTTGAAGATTCATATTTCTTAGGTCTTTTCCTTCCCTGTTTATCGATTCTTCCATAATTGTGAATCGGTTTATAAATTTCTTATTCGTTTTTTCGAGTGCATCCTCTGGGTTAATCCCAACAAAACGAGCATAATTCACCAATGAAAACATTAAATCACCAAACTCTTGTTCCATGTTTTCTTGATTACAGGCATCTATTTCCTCTTTGAATTCATTTAATTCTTCTTTCACCTTGTCCCAAACTTGATCTTTATTATCCCAATCAAAACCAATTCCTTTTACCTTATCCTGTATTCTTATCGCTTTGACTAAGGAAGGCATACTCTTAGGAAGTCCCTCTAATACTGATTTCTTTTTCTTTAATTCCCCTTTCTCTTCAAGTTTAATCTTCTCCCAATTGGATTTCACCTCCTCCTCTGATAGAGCTTGAATATCACCATAAATATGTGGATGTCTACGAATAAGCTTTTCACACAAGAACTCTAACACGTCTGAAATAGTAAACGCTTTTTTTTCACTCGCAATCTTCGCATAAAAAACCATATGTAAAAGAAGATCTCCTATTTCACCTTTTAGTTCATCTAAATCATTTTCAATAATTGCATCAGACAACTCATACGTCTCCTCAATTGTTAAATGACGAAGTGATTCAAGAGTTTGTTTTTTATCCCAAGGACATTTTTCCCTCAAATCATCCATAATATTCAATAGGCGCTCAAATTGAATTACACTCTTATCCATACAAATAATTTATACTCTAATGTAAGAAGGATTCCAACAAAACTTCAAACTCTTTCTGAGATTTAAATGCAGGCTTAAGATTTACTGATTTTATAAACCCAATAGTAACCTGAGAATAAGCTACCATATATCCACCCTCAACTGACTTGTAAGCGATAACATGACCCGATTCACCTGAAGGTATTTTTGAAAACTTATATTGATTGCTATAATTTGAATTCAATAATCCGGGAACAATAGCATTTCTTCTATTCAAGGCCATTCGAACCGTAAACTCCTCATTTACTCCTTCTAAGACAATATCCAGATCGCTTGGGTTTTTAACATTTACAATACGATCACAATTTATCCATCCAATCCTTTTGCCAGTCAAAAGTAGTTTTTTAGGTGACATTTTTTCATTCTCTTCATCGTTAGAACGAACTTTAAACGTGCTGCTTTCGCTCCTCTTTTCCATTAACTCGCCCTCATCAAACATACTCGTGTAAGCATAAGACCTTTTATCTTCAAGCCATTTCACATTACCATTTTGAACAGTTCCATAATAGGCTTTAAAACCATCAGCATCTTCAGGACGATTCAAATATATTTTGTACGACTTCCCGTTTTGCAACTTTAATTTCATTTTATCCTGAAATCCTTGAATATAAAAAGTACTAGCAGTTTCCAATACCTCGTCTTCCCCTCCAGATGTTAACTCACTAACAATCATATCCTTTTGCTTAAAAAACTCCCAAACGCATATGTTTACTTCACCATTTACAATAAATCCATTTTCTGAAATAAAGGAATTTGGTTTGAACACAAAAATATTACCACTTTTCGTTTTAAAGTAAGACTGTTCATTCGTATTAATCTTAAAACACTGCTGTTCAATTTTGTTTAAATTGATACGACCACTCATGGAGTAAAAGGCTTTTGGTTTAAATAACAGAATGCTCATCCCTCCAGATAAATCAAGTTTAACATTTTTAGATGCACAACCAATGCCCATGAAAAATTCACGAATCGAGAAGGCTCTTTTTTTCGCTAATTGTATTTTATCAAATTTTGCCCAATGCTCTTCGTCTTCTCCCTCTAGTCGAATCCGGGTGAAATTACGTTCAGGCAAACTATTGTAAATATCTGAAGCTTGCTTCATAACTGATTCCGTAAGTTTAATAACCCCTGTTGGAAATTTAATTTTATGATATTGCAAATTATTATTTGCAGCTGAAAATAGCGATATAAGTATCCCTATATAGAATAATACGTTCCTTAACATGCCCCCGAATTTTTTGTAGAATATGATTAGAACGAAATAAAATAGTCTTTATTGCGATAGAATCTATTTTTTATAAATAGCGTACCGACTTTTTTGGCCTAACTCATCCAAAAATGCAATCTTACATTGGTATTGTCTTAATAAATCAAACTCCCCTATACCTATGTACAGCAAATTTCGCGTTGTGTAAAAACTAACCACCCCTTCCGTTTGTTGTGCTTTTGTCCAATCAAAGGGTACAATTAAATCAGAAATAACTTCAAACCCGCCTTCATCAAGCGGTTTTTCGAGAATTAGGTGAATATTTTCAATAACCGATGGATCAGAAGGAAGAGTGACCATATAATACAATTTGCATTTTAGTGCATTTTGGGCATCTCGATAACCGGTTAATGAAACTACCAAACTTTGCGGGGCAGGAACATTTTGAGCCCAAACAAAAGAAGGTGCAATAAAACACACGATCAAAAAGGAAATTATGAGCACAAGTTTTTTCATAGCAAAAAACAATAAACTGTCTGAGTACTACGAAACTATTCAAAAATTGTTCTTTTGGTAATAAAAGAAGCAGTATTTATTGTCTCTCTAATTCAAGATTAAATATAACTTACCCAAATTTTCACTTTCTTCAATTGAAATACTTTTAGAGTAATTTAAAATAAAAGCGATTGTTTCTTTTTTTGGACCGATTTCTGGATTATTTAATTGGTTTTCACTTTTTGTTTTCGATGTTGAAATTTCCTTAGTGTATTGTTTAGCCATAAACTTAATTTTAGATGATTATTTTAATCAAAAACGAATCTTAAAAAACTTTATTGCCAAACTTTTAACATTTTTTTACAGTTCTAATGAAACACCATGTTCTTCAACCATTTTTCTCAAATTAATCAAGGCATACCTCATTCTTCCCAATGCTGTATTGATACTTACATTCGTATATTTAGAAATTTCACTAAAACTCATATCATAGTAATGACGCAGTTTAACCACCTCTTTTTGCTCCTCAGGTAATCGTTCTATTAACTCCTTTACATCACTCTTGATTTGAGTTTTAACCAATCTCTCCTCAACATTTAACTCTTCGTACTTAATTGTGTTAAAAATATCCAACTCCTCATTATCTCTGCTCCGTCCACTCACCTTTCTGAATTTCTTTTGTTTTCGAAAATGATCAATCATTAAATTATGAGCAATTCTCATCACCCACGGCAAAAACTTCCCTTCCTCATTATACTTCCCTCCCTTTAACGTATTAATTACTTTAATAAACGTATCTTGAAAAAAATCTTCAGCCAGAGATTTATCTTTAATCGTGACAAGAATGTAGGAATATATTCTTGAGCGGTGACGATTAACTAATTCTTCTAGGGCAGTTTCACTACCTTTAATATAAACACTCACTAACTCCTGATCGGAAAGACTTACTAAGCTCATAATTCCTCTGTTTTAAGGTTAATAATTAAATTTTATCAGAGTAATTATGCTTTATAGGCGAATGCGGTTTAAATTGGTGTAAACTTGTAAGTATCTTAATTAACGTAGGCTAATGTAAATTATTGTAGTTCTTTAAAAAAATATTTAACTTTTTTTAAAGCTACCTTAATTTAAATATAATTTAATGAAAAAACAAATCAAGTAGTTTGCAGTAAATATGTCTAAACAAACGAAAAGCAAAAAGTCTGATCAGGACATTATCATAAAAGGTGCAAAACTGCATAACCTAAAAAACATTGACGTAGTTATACCAAGAAACTCCTTTACTGTAATAACTGGTGTTAGCGGTTCCGGTAAATCAACCCTAGCTTTTGATACACTTTATGCAGAAGGACAGAGAAGGTATGTGGAGAGTTTATCCTCTTATGCCAGACAATTCATGGGGAAACTAGAAAAACCAGAGGTAGATTATATACAAGGTATTTCTCCAGCCATAGCAATTGAACAAAAAGTAATCACCCGTAATCCCCGATCAACGGTTGGAACAACCACCGAAATATATGATTATCTTAAAATTCTTTTTGCTCGATTAGGAAAAATTATCTCTCCTGTTTCTGGCAAAGAGGTCAAACGAGACACAATTGAAGACGTATTCAAGTTTATTGATTCCCTCAAGGACGGCACAAAAGGAATCATCTACTTAAAATATAACAATCCAACAGCGAAAACAATACAAAATCTGATTGAACTTGGATATTCTCGAGGGCGAGTTGACAATAAATTCATAGCACTTTCAGAAATATCCACTGGTGATTTTGATTTAATTATTGATCGCTTTTCTAAACAAAATTCAGAAGATTTTGAAAGCCAAATTACCGATTCAATACAAACTGCTTTTGATCAGATGAATGGGGAATGTTGGATCGATTCCTATGAAAATGAACACCCAACAACGCATTATTTTAGTCACAAACTTGAAGCCGATGGAATTCAATTTCAGTCACCAACTCCTGAATTGTTTAACTTTAATAGCCCATTAGGTGCATGCCCTACTTGTGAAGGATTTGGTAAAATATTAGGAATTAGTGAGGACTTAGTAATTCCTAATAAAAATGAATCAGTTTACTCCTATTGCGTAGCACCATGGAAAGGGCCGAAACTTGGGGAATGGAGAAAGCAATTTATTCAAAATGCCCACCACACTAACTTCCCTGTACATACCCCCTATAAAAATCTTAGTGAACAAGAAAAAGATCAACTTTGGAACGGTTCAGTTTATACTCTAGGAATTCATCATTTTTTTGATGAATTACAAAAAAAGATATACAAAATTCAAAACAGGGTGATGATTTCGCGTTATAAAGGACGTACTGATTGTCACGATTGTAAAGGACTGCGTTTAAAAAAAGAGTCATTAGCAATAAAAATTGGCACTAAGAACATCGCCGAAGTGTCATCAATGACAATTGATGAAGCATTTAATTTTATTCAAAACCTTAACCTGACCAAAAGAGAATGGACAATTGGCAAACAATTGATTGAAGAAATTTCCAATCGATTGGCTTTTTTAATCAACGTAGGTGTTGGATACATCTCGATTAATAGACTAAGTAATAGTTTATCTGGAGGAGAGTCACAACGTATTAATTTAGCTAGTAGACTAGGTTCAAGCCTTGTTGGATCGTTATATGTACTCGATGAACCAAGTATCGGTTTACATCCTAAAGACACTCAACAACTTATAGAGGTGTTAAAAGGGTTAAATAAAATTGGAAATACAGTAGTAGTGGTTGAACACGATGAAGAGATCATGCGAGCAGCATCGCATATCATTGATATTGGTCCCAAAGCAGGAATTTATGGAGGAGAAGTTGTTTTTGAAGGAAACCACAAAAAACTACTTCAATCGAAAAAAAGCCTCACCTCTGACTACTTAAATGGTAAGTTGAGCATTAATATTCCCGAAAAGAAAAATCCCAAAAAACACATCACTCTAAGAGACTGCACATCCAATAACCTTAATATTAAAAAAGTAGAATTTGCCCTTCAATGTTTAACTGTAATTACAGGAGTAAGCGGTTCAGGGAAATCGAGTTTAGTGAAAAACGAACTTATTCCAGCCGTTAAAGCGTATTTAAACAATGATGGCTCAAACAAATTATCAGGAGATTTGACCGTGATTGAGTCCCTTGAATATGTAGACCAAAATCCAATTGGTAAATCCTCGCGTTCTAATCCAGCAACATATGTGAAAGCATTCGATGAAATCAGGAACATATTCACCAAACTTCCTATGTCTAAATTAAGGGGGTATAAACCATCTCATTTTTCATTAAATGTCCCCAATGGAAGATGTGAAAAATGTCAAGGTGAGGGTTTCATTACTATAGAGATGCAATTTATGGCTGATCTTAAAGTCACCTGTGATGAATGCAAAGGAAAACGATACAAAGAAGAAATTCTAGAAGTAGAATATGAAGGAAAAAACATATATGATGTATTGAATCTTTCCATTGATGAGGCCATTGAATTCTTTAAAAAGAATGCCGATCCAAATAGGAAAACAACCCTAGAAGGAAAATTGATGAATAAACTTTTGCCTTTGCAAAAAGTAGGTTTGGGCTATATTAAACTTGGACAAGCGTCCAGCACGTTATCTGGCGGGGAGGCTCAAAGAGTAAAACTTGCCTATTTTTTGATCAAAGGCAATAATAGTAATAAAACATTATTTGTTTTTGACGAGCCTACAACAGGACTTCATTTTCATGATATTCATTTACTACTTGAATCATTTTATGCTTTAATAGACCAAGGTCATTCCATTATTGTTATTGAGCATAATACAGAAATCATGAAATGTGCGAATTGGTTAATCGATTTAGGGCCTGGAGGTGGAGAGCACGGAGGAACTCTTTGCTACTCCGGAATAACCGAGGAAATACGTTCATCTAAAACCTCCATTACAGCAAATTTCATAGCAGACAAACTGAAATTAAATCCATAGAACACCAAAATTACGTTCACCTTTTAATTTGGTTTATTTAAACTTGCAAAAAGTATAGAAATGAAAAATAAAATTTTACTTGCTTGCATATTTTTGTTGTCAATTCAATTCAGTTACGCACAAATCTCTTACAAGAAAAGAATTGAATTCGAATTGAATAACGGATACACAAATGAAAAAATCTTAGAATTTGGAGAAAATGGTTTCATTATTTCATCCAGAGCAGCTAAAACGAGTAAAAAAGGAAAAGAATGGAAATATGAAAAATTTGACACCAATCTAAAGCGTGTTAAATCAAAAAGTATATACCTTGGAAAAAAATTCTATTCCGATGAATCCTATACAAGCTCTACACGAAATCATCGCTTTTTTCGGGATAAGAAAGGAAACTTTACCCTTGTCACCATAAACGCACTCAATCTTGAAATTGAAAAAGTATCTGGAGTACTCCCAAAAAAAACAAGTGTACGAGATATGGCCGTAATAGGAGATTTTGCATTTTTGAAAGCCGTTTCCAAAAAACAACCTTTTTTATTTTCTATAAATTGGAAAACTGGAGCCAAGCGACTTATACCTTTAGTTATTGAAGGCGCAAAAATGAAAAAAGTCTCGGTTAAGAACTTTCAAGTTTCAGAACAAAACAATGAAATTTATGTTTTTGTTAAGGTACCAAAATCTAAAAAAGCATCTGATCTTCATGTTATCCGTTTAAACAGTTTTGGAGAAAAGCAAGATCAATTCAACTTAACCGCAGAAATTGATAAAAACATCGTTGAAATAACAGCTTCAAAAGTTACAGATGATGAATATATCTACACAGGAACCTATTCCTCTAAATACATTAATCAATCAGAAGGAATCTTTTTTTGCACCGCTCAAAGAAATAAAATAAATCAAATTGAATTTTATAACTTTTTGGACCTTGAAAACTTTTTGTCCTACTTACCCGAAAAAAGACAGGAAAAAATCAAAAAGAAACAACGAAAAAAAGCCAATAAAGGAAAGGAGCTTACTTTTAACTATAGTATTTGCCCGCATGATATAATTAAAACAGACGACGGATATATTTTCATTGGCGAAGCCTATTATGAAACTTACCGAACAGAAACAAGACAAGTCACCTCAACCGTTAACGGTGTTACAACTACAAGAACTGAAACCTATCAAGTTTTTGATGGATATCAATACACGCATGCCATGGTAGCTAAATTTAGTCATCAAGGCAAGCTAATTTGGGACCAAACCTTTGAAATGTGGTCAGCTTACAAGCCATTTTATGTTAAAAAATTTATATCTATTGCTGAGAAAAACCCTAAATCGCTTCAACTTGTTTATACCAGTCGAAACAAAATTTATGCTAAATCATTTGGTTATGATGGTCAAGTTCAACATGCTTCATCCTCAAAAGAAATAAAAACTGGAAAAGAAGGAGACAAGGTTAAATACGCATTTTCTAATTTAGACTTTTGGTTCGATAACTTTTTCATAGCCTACGGAAAGCAAAAAATTAAAAACACAGCAACAGAGGGGAAACGAAAAAGAAAGGTGCTCTTCGTTAGTAAAATACAATACAAATAATAATGACTGAGTCGTTCTAAAATAGAAAAGCCATATTCAACTCGAATATGGCTTTTTTGATGTAAAGACAATTTTTTATTTATTCTTCTTCTACTTCAATCATTGTAAAGGGAACTTTTATAATGGCCTGATAATCTTCACCTGCCTCCAACATATCTTCGTCATCCTCTTCGTAATACCAATTAATCAAAACCTCATTACCTGCTTTATGAATTGCTTCAAGCTTCTTAAACAAATCAAGAATACATTTGGAAGAAGAAGTATTAAAATACTCCAATTGTATTTCAACTTTTGTAGCAGCCTTTGGTCCCTTAGAATATTCATCCAATGACTCTACAATAGGCTTATAAAATTCAATACTATTCTCTGGTATAGATCTTCCCTTTAACTCCATTAAACCGGCATCAGAATCAAATAATACTGTTGGGGTTTTTGAAGTGCCTTCTATAGAAATCTTTCCCATAATGCTTTTTTATTTTTGAGGGATTTTAATGTATAAACTAAAAAATGAATACGTATCATCCACATCCATGAAATCGTAAACTAGTTTTTGTTTACTTTTTCGTGCAATATCAATAATACCCAGACCGCTTCCACCTTTTTCACTTCGTTCGTCATTATTAAGAACCTCTTTGTATAGCGATTTTAAACCATCTCTATCAAGGGAATTAACTTGATCTATTCGTGACTTGAGTTTAGAAACACGATCTGCTAAAATATAATTACCAGTAACAATGTTATAAGAAGAATCATCTCGTCCAATCATAAAAATAGCTGCACTTTCTTCATCTATCCCTTTTCGCTTCATCTCATCACGGTGATGATAAAGATTCTGCAAACATTCCACTAGTACATTATATACTTTTCGCTTAACCTTGCTACCCTCTCCTAAATTTTCCAATTTAGTCTCCATTATTTGAAGCATAGAGGTAAGCATTTCTGCGGTTACATCGCCTTTGAACGATAACATAATATCATTGCTTTCCATTTTTTGGTAGAAATCATAGATATTTAGGTTCATAAACGACATAGCGGTGATAAAAATATAGTTTTTAATTCAAACTAAAAATAGTTTATGCAGACTTATAACGCCTATCACAACCTATAGTTTCATTTTCAGGAAAAATAAACGGAAATATTCTCTTTAAAACCTCATTATTTTTTCCTTTTCGATCACATAAATTAAGAACGCTCTTTTTATCTTTAAAGTATGACAGATGAATGGTTTAAAAATTGGTTTGACACAAAATATTATCATATTTTATACAAGCACAGAAATTTTAGCGAGGCCGAACACTTCATTAATAAACTACTTGATTTCTTAGCACCAAAAAAAGAGTCTAAATTTTTAGACATCGCATGTGGAAAAGGACGCCATTCATTATACATTAATGAAAAAGGCTTTCAAGTAGTTGGCTATGATTTATCAGAACAGAGTATACGCTCCGCAAATAGCCAAGCAAAAAATGGGGTAGAATTTTACACCCACGACATGAGGCAAATCTTTAGAACCAACTACTTTGACTTCGCATTAAACCTGTTCACTAGTTTTGGTTATTTCAACACTGTCCGAGATGAATTGAATGCAATCAAATCATTCGCTGCTAATTTAAAGCCCGGTGGTAAATTAGTAATTGACTTCTTGAATAAACATAAAGTAATTTCGGAACTCCTTGCCCTCGAAACGAAAAGAATTGACAACATTGAATTTTTAATTCGAAAAAAAATTGAACAACAACGTGTAGTTAAGGATATTGAATTCCAAGATAAAGGAAGGAACTATACCTTTCAAGAATCAGTCAAACTTTTGGGACTGGAAGATTTTAAAAATTATTTACAAAAGGTTGATTTAAAAATAACTCATACATTTGGGAATTATAATTTGGATGATTTTAATACACATTCTGATCGTCTCATTATCATTGCTCAAAAAGTTGGATAATCTAATTACACATATATTACTATTTACCATCACCTTTTTTTCCGGAGGTTTATTCTTATTTATCAATCTAAAGCAAGAACGATCACTTAAAATTTTACTCTCCTTTTCAGGTGCATTTTTATTCGGACTAACCATCTTACATTTTCTACCCGATCTTTTCTTGGATTACGAACCTGTTTTTGGGCTGGTCATTTTGATAGGATTCTCCATTCAACTCATCTTGGAATTTCTTACTCAAGGCATTGATCACGGACATTATCACAAAGGAAAAGACGATAAAATTAAACTCCCAGCACTTATTGGCTTATTTTTACATGCACTTTTTGAGGCAACCCCTCTTGCATCAGGGCATGTTCATCATGGAGAAGCTCATTTTCATGAATATTTCATTACCGGTCTAATTCTTCATAAACTTCCTGTGGCTATTGTTTTTGGAAGTATGTTAAATCATTATATTGGACGATCAGCAAAATCATTTATTATCATAGGTCTCTTTGCGTTAATGGCTCCTTTAGGACTATTACTATCTGATCAAATTCCGTTCTTACAAGACTTCCATCATTACTTCATGGCCTTAGTGATTGGTATTTTCCTATATATCTCAACCACTATACTGTTTGAGGTGAATGAAAATCATCAATTTAACACAGTTAAATTTGTATCTATCCTAATGGGATTTGGCATTGCAGGCGCATTCTCATTCCTGTAATCAGTTTTCACTATCATTTTCTTAATGAAATTCTATCCTAGAAAACGTGCTTTTCACACCAATAGTCGTATACTTGTATGAACGGTAAACAAAAATTAAAATTATAATAACATGGCTGTATTAGTTGGAAAAAAAGCCCCGTCTTTTAGCACAGATGCTGTAGTGAATGGAGGTGAATTTGTAGAAAATTTTTCTTTGGAGCAATATAAAGGAAAAAACGTGGTTTTATTCTTTTACCCTTTAGATTTCACGTTTGTATGTCCTACCGAGTTACATGCTTTTCAAGCTAAACTTGCAGAATTTCAATCTAAAAATACTGAAGTAGTTGGATGTTCAATTGACTCAAAATTTTCTCATTGGGCATGGTTAAACACACCAAAGAATCAAGGAGGTATTCAAGGTGTAACGTATCCTTTAGTAGCTGATTTATCTAAAACGATCGCTGAAAATTATGATGTACTAGCTGGAGAATACGATGTAGACGAAGAAGGAAATGCAGCATTCAGTGGTGCTCCAGTTGCCTACCGAGGTTTATTTTTAATTGACAAAGAAGGAGTTGTAAGACACCAAGTAATTAACGATTTACCATTAGGAAGATCAGTAGATGAGGCGCTTAGAATGGTAGATGCACTTAATTATTTTGAAGCTAATGGTGAGGTATGTCCAGCAAACTGGAAAGAAGGAGAAGATGCAATGAAAGCAAATGCAGAAGGTGTTGCAAGCTATTTAGCGAATCACTAAAACAATAATAAATAGAAATTGTCCAGAAGCCGCTTTTCAAGCGGCTTTTTTCGTTTATTAACGCTTATGATAACATCAGCCGAGAACACTGTAATTCAATCCCGTATTAACTAATTAATTCACTCTTTACCCCATCTACAAAGTACATTCCTAATTCTCCTCTATTTTTAGCGTAAATCTCCCCTCTATAGGTACAATTAAAAAAGGACTTCACTTCCACATAGGTTTCCTTTGAAATATTTAATTTACCGGGTTCACTATTACTCTCCATTCTACTGGCCACATTAACCGTATCCCCCCAAACATCGTAGGCAAACTTTTTCTTCCCAACCACTCCTGCAATGAGTTCTCCTGTATGAACACCAACTCTAAGTTCCCAAATGGGTTCATTATTTGCGCTTTGTTTCTCGTTAAACTCATTCATAATATCAATGAGCTGAAGCCCTGCTAGCACAATATTCTTTATTTGATCAGTAGAATTTTCATGAATACCTGAAACGCACATATATGCATCCCCTATCGTTTTTATTTTCTCCAGATCATACTTTTCCATCACCTCATCAAACGCCCTAAAGATCTCATCTAATTTCCCTACCAGTAATTCAGGAGACATTTCAGAGGACATTTTAGTAAACCCTTTAAAATCCGTAAACAGCACAGCAGCCTTTTCATATTTACGTGTTTTTGCAGCCCCATTTAACTTTAATTCCTGAGCAACATCTTGCGGTAGAATATTCAATAATAAATCTTCAGATTTTTCTTTCTCCGCATTTAAATCACTTGTTCGCTCATCAACAAGCAACTCCAATTTCAACTTCTCTCTTTCAAGCTTTCGAGTTCTTAATTTAAACACCATGAATAAAGAACCAGTAAACAGAAGGATAGCCAAAACCTGAAACCATGATCTCATCCAAAATGGGGGAGTAATTTCAAACGCAAACCTCATTGGATTTTCACTCCAATCCCCCCATTGAGTTTTGGCTGAAATTTTAATTTCATAATCTCCTGGACTTAAATCCACAAATTCCTCATCCGTACGAGTAGTTTCAAAGTTAAAATCTTCCTGTCCAATTAAATCAATCTTATACAACACCTCATCTGGACTTTTTAAATGATATGATTTATACTTAAATGTTAAATGATTCATCTTGTAAGGCAATTTTAAACCGTAAGGGATACCCTCAACAATTGAATCTGAATACTTAGACCAATCCATCCTCCTATTGTTGTATAAGATGTCATCAAGATAAACTTGTAAATCTCTTTTTACGCCCTTGTATGTTTTCGGCTTAATTTTTAATAAACCTCTTATCGTTCCTACGAAAATATCACCATCCTCATTTTTTGTAACCGATGACTTCATTGCAGCCCCCCCCATAAAACCTTCATTCAAAGAAAAATATTTCAAATCGCATTTATTTTTATTCAGAAAACAAACATGTAATATCCTACCCTTCAATCCTACCCAATACGAATTAACATCCTCTTTCAATAAAAACTTGATCTCTTCCGACTTCCTCAATTGCAATTCCCACACTAAACTATCCCCATCCATTTTAAATAATGTGTTTTTTCGAGTAAATCCGAAAACATGAAGCGAATCACCAATGATATTCGCCACCTTATCAATTAAAATTTCCCGTTCAACTTCAACGGAGGTTTTCCCCACTTTTAAGGCACAAATAGAAGAATCACTCGTTACCCAAAACACATTGGACATTACGCTAATACTTTTACCAACATCGGGAAAAAGTTGATTTAAACGCTGAGAAATTATGCGATCCAAATAAACCTCTCCAGAATCATTCAAATAAAATAATTCATTATTAATTGTTACCCCTAAAACACCCTCTTCATTAGAGACAACATTGGTAATATGACTCCCCTTAAAAACACCGTCATAACTATCCCAAACTCTCTCTATCTCATTGTTTTTAACAAGATTTAAACCATCCACAGTTCCCACAACTGAACATCCTTTTTTCAAGTGGGCAATTGCAGTTACATGATTTTCCGACAACCCATTCGATTTATTAATGAGGAGAGGCTCACCTTTAGTAAATACATCTAAACCATGATCATGAGTACCTAACCATATTGACGAATCCGTCTTATTCCACTCTACCGCCATAATGACATTATCTAGTAACCCATTATTTTTATCATGCATTGAAAAAGATTCATTAAATAATCGATTCACTCCTCCAAAATACGTCCCCGCCCATAAAGCCTTAGATTCATCAACATACAAACATCGCACACGATTATTGCTTAACCCATTTTCATCATTAAACCACGAAACACTGAATTTTTTATTTTTTAAGGATTGTTTTGAAATCTTCCCTATACCCGAATGTGTGCCCATCCAAATGTCACCATCTACACCAATTTCAAGACACTTAACCCGCAAATCAACCAATTCATTATTTGTTGATATATGCACTGTATCATGTTCTGAAATAGCCGTAAGTCCAGACTGCGTGCCGATCCAAACCGTTCCATTAGACTCTTTAATCGAAAGAATTTTATGATGTGTCAATCCATCAGATTCATTAAGTACTTTCTGAACTTTTCCATCCGAAATAATAGCAACACCATGATCAGTACCCACCCACACCTCATCATTTTCTCGAACATGAATAGCTCTACAATACAAACTCGGCATTCCACTTTTCTCATGAAAATTTCGAATCACTTCATTATCTTGAATCACAGAAACACCCCCACCAAAAGTAGCCACCCAAAACAGCCCCTTACGATCTTCTGCTATACCTCGAATATGATTAACAAATAATCCATCATCCGTTGTAATTTTTGTGCATCTATTTTTAGACAAAATAGATAATCCCTCATGCTCCGATCCAAAAACCATAGCATTATTAGAACTTTTCAAAATCGCTCGTACATTCGTCCCTATAAAATGATCGGAATAATGAACAATCTCCCAACCATCATAAATATTCACACCCTCTCCCTCCAAGCCAATCCATAATCTACCTTTAGGCCCTTCACAAATAGAGTAAACGCCCGGAGCAGACAACCCTTGCTCAACAGATATTTTCTTAAAATTATATAACTGACCAAGGCTTATATGGATAAATAAAAAAAGAGAAACCAACATTGTGATTTCTCTTTTTAGTATCAATTTGGTTCTATTCATATTTTACACCATACTTATTGACGATCTATCGAAAATAAAAAATCTTCTACAATTGCTTTTAAATTTTTTAGCACACTATCACTTTTCACTAAATAATAAGGCGTTCCCTCTGCTTGAACCGTTGAAATAACATCAATCTCTCTTTGCGCAGACACCACAATGATCTTTGTTTTATCCGACTTTTTTTTGATCTCTTTAATTAAATCCAACCCATAGATATCTGGTAAGTTTAAATCAACAATCGCAATACTTGGACATTCATCTATTTTCTCCATTAATTCCGACCCCGTTTTAAAATGAGTCATTTCAAGATTTTTCACATTACTTAATGCCAAGCGAAGCAAAAAACCTTCCGTGGGATTATCTTCAATTAAAAAAACCTTATGCTTCATAATACACCTTGTAATTTTTGGCAATAAACACCACTAAATCCTCATAAATTCTTTGCGCCTCATTCGTTAATTCGTCAGCAGAAGATAAATTAGATTGCTTTAAATCATCATTTAAAATCTTACACACCTCAAATAAAGCAGATGCTCCAATTGTTCCGCAGAGTCCCTTTAAGGTATGTACATCAAATTGAAGTTTTTGCCAATCCTCCGTATCCACAGCTTGACGAATATCCAATAATAATTCTTTTGATTCCTTAAGAAAGGACTGAAAAAGTTCTTCAATAACATGTTCGTTTCCCCCAGCCAATACACGAATAGTGTCAATTGTTTCTTTTTTCAAAAGAGGTTGCATAGAAATAAAAATTTTTCATGTTACGCTTCCCATATAAAAAGGTTCTTCCAAACAAAAGCATACCAAATCATCCCTAAAAAACATACTTACAAGCGAATATTTAATTTTTCAAAAAGTGGCTTTCTTTCAAGCTGGAGAATATCACCTGGTTGCATTGTTCCTAAATGTAATGACTCAATACTCGTTCGAATCAATTGTAAGGTAGGAAAACCAACTTTAGCCGTCATTTTTCGCACCTGTCTATACTTCCCCTCTTGAAGAGAAAGCCTCAACCAAGAAGTATTTTTTTCTGAAGACTGAAAAACGGGTACAGACTGAGGAGGGTTTCCTTTTTTCACTTTTGCAGGAAGCGTTTTGTAAACCACCCCCTTTGCAGAAACATGAACACCTTCACTTAATTCCTTAATTGCTTTTTTGGTAATTTGTCCGGAAAGTTGCGCCCAATAGGTTCTCCAATGTCCATTTGAAGGATCCAGTAATAATGAATTAAGCGACTTATCATTCGTTAAAATCAGTAATCCCTCCGAATCCTCATCTAGCCTTCCAACCGGATACACATCATTAGGAACATCAAAAAAATCACCTAATGCACGTTTACCATGCTCATTAGAAAATTGACTCAAACACCCTTTAGGCTTATAAATTATATAATACTTCTTTCCTCTTGGCATTATTTCACCAGTATTTCTACCCTTCTGTTAAACTGCATTTCAAATTCCGTTTTCGCATTTGGGTAAACCATCCTTGTATTCCCAAATCCAAGTGCAGATAAACGATCACGATTAATCCCTTTCTTAACAAGATAGTCTACAACAGCCTGAGCCCGTTGATTTGATAACACTTGATCTTTTTTTGAATTTCTTTTTCCAGGCCGATTCACATGCCCATGAATTTCCACGTCAACATCTCTATTTTGTTCAAGTAAACTAAAAAGCCGATTCAAATCTTTAAAACTCACTGATCGAAATTTAGCTAATCCCCCAACAAATAAAATTTTATCCAACCTTATTTTATCCCCCGATTTCAACCTCTTTTGATACCATTCCAATTGTTGTTCATTCAACTTATCCTTTACAAGCTCCAATTTTAAATCACTACCACCCACAACCTTAATATATAAATCCTCATTAAGTGAAAACTTGGAGACTCGTTCAATACAAGTTGAACAATAACAAATCCCTGAATTAATCATATCCTCTGTAGGAAGGATTAAACCCGTAGAATCAAGTTTAAAAGAATGTTGATTCGTTAAACACTCAAGCGGCTGAACTATGATCGATTTAAACCCCTCTTTAAAAAAAACACCACTTATCGTTGAATCACGTTGAATCTTAAAATACACTACCTCATCCGCAATTTTTAACCTATTCAAACTATCTGCTGAGATACTTAATGCTGACGAGCACGTGTTTTGGGCATGCAAACTTCCGAATATAAAAATCAAACACAGAATAAATAGTCTCATTCCACAGCTGTTAATACAATTTCAACACGTCTATTTTCAGCAGCTTCAAAAGCATTCTTAGGCGAAGGGTAACGCATTTGGAAATTTGACATTCCTCTCGCATCCACACGATCTTCTTTTACACCATTTTCCACTAAGAACTTTTTAATTGTTTGCGCACGCTCATCAGAAAGCGATTGATAAAAAGAAGGTTTTGTTTGGGCAGGACCATTTACATGCCCCCTTACTTGCACCTTAAGCACCTCATACTTTTTTAGAAAAACTTCGAGCCTTTTTAATTCAGGAAGGGATTTAGGCAAATAATTTGGCGTAGCAGGAATAAAGAAGATCTCTTTCAATTGATAAACCATACCAACTTCCATTTCTTGAGGTGTTATACTATCAATGGAAAACTGAATTGGATTCAAAGAATCAACATCATGAAAAGTCAAATCAAATGAAAATGGAGCTCCTTCAGACAATACCCTAAGTAAATAAAACTCTCCTTGTTTTACACGTAAGTTTTGTTTCAATTTTGTGTTCATTTTTTGCAAGCAGGTTTCGCAAATACAAACCCCATCCTCCATAAACTTTTCCCATATTTCTTGAGTAAGTATCGCATTCCCCTTTACTACACTTCTCAGCGGCATTACATTTCCCTTCTCTACTTTTTCACAAGTTGAAAAAGGATAAATTTCGTACTGAAATAAACTATCACTACCAACCAGCCGCCCTTTAAAATGTAAAAGATTTCCTTTAGCACGAAATTTATACCAAACCTCATTACTTTGAGGCTCAACATCCATCTTATTTTTTTTCAGATATACCGCCGTTGAACAAGAGGATTGACCAAATGCATTCAAACCAAGAAAAAGACTAAAAAACAAGATAAAACGCATACCGCAAATATATAGAATAACTGAACTTTGTTTAATAACGTCAAACATTGATTTTCATTACATAATTATTTCTATATCCCTAAGCAGGATCCATCCAAAAAGGAAGTTTAACCTCAATAGCCACTTTCCAAAAGCCCTCCTCCACTTTAGTAGGATAAACCTTTAATGCGTTTCCCGAAGTAGACATGTCTCTACCTGTATCCAAGTTAAACGCATACTTATGCCACGGACATATGATTTCATCTCCCTCGCAAACAGCGTGCTCAAGAGACGCTCTTTGATGAGGACAACTTTTCTCAAAAACCTTTAATGAATTCTTCACATTCACGGACAAGCAAACGTGATCCTCAACTTTTACAGCCTTGATTTTTCCTTCTTGATACGTTTCCTTAAACTCTTTCTCTGTCATTAAATCTACCCAACGAATATGTGTTTTAAAAAACATACTATTGGTTTGTTAACTTAACCGACTGTCCCACCACGTAAAAATTATTATCCGTAGAAAACGCCCAGAGCCTTCCTCGAGCATCAACCCCATAAGAATCACCTCCTTTGGAAAAAATCCAATCAAACCCTAGTTTATCACTATCTAACTTTTTACCAACAGCCTTATACGATCCAGCCACCTCTTGAACCACCAAATTATCCTTGTTTACAAAATAAATTGACTTATCAATCGCTAGAAAAACCTCATAAACATAATCAGGATTATTTTTGATTCGATTATAATTTGCTGAATCCACGACCGCATTTGAACTAGAATCTACCTCTGCAGCCGAAACCTCCTTGATTATCTCCTTTTTTTCCATTAAAGTATCGGACATTAGCGTTTTGGCATTTTTCCACCCTTTCGTAAGTGAAGCTAATCTTGAGTTTTTTGAAATGCCCACTTCAACACTATCCTCTTGTATCACAATGTTTAATGCTTCAATCGCCTGATCCAAGTCAGCACCCATTTTGTAAAGAACAAATCCCGCATACTTGTCTGCCTCTATCTCTTCCTCAATACTGGGAACACCATTTTCCAAATCATGATTCGATAAATGATGACCTATTTGTCGCGCTAAAACGGACAATCCTGGCCAACCGCTATCTGTATTCAATTTTTCAATAAACTCAGGGTTATACTCCAAAACACGCTCATTATGTTCAACGTAAGCCTGAACATTTTTAACATCTCCAGGAAGCACCACAAAATTTTGAGCCAACCCTGTCTCACGAATAATATTCACAACCGTTTTGTAGGCTGCAATATCATCCGATAAACTTTTTGAGTAATCAATTTCAGAAACATCCTTTTGAGACACATCATTCCCACCTACTTCATCACTCCTACTTCCATTGTCGGTAGAGCAGGAAACCAATAAAACGAGACAGAAAATACAACTGAATAAACACTTTCTCATGACGTAATAAATGTATAAATTCTTTTATTAAATCCTTACGCTCAGCGTTTGATACTTATCAACATTAAAATTCAGTCTTTTATTTCCCAAAGGAGAGTCAATACAAATTTTCACTAAAGAAATCACCTCAACTCGAACATCGTTTAACTCCAGTACATCACCTACCTGCAAAAAATAAACTCTTTTTTTAACCTTCAATTCAAAACCATTGGAAACCGATAAAACTCGCATCGGCAAACTATTGGGCACTAACACCCAAATACACGCTGATAAAAAAGCAAAATACAAAAATCGTTTTTGCACGAGTAAGCCCAAAAGCATAATGCAAAACCAACATACCACACCCCACAAAGAAAAACGAATATCCACCAAAAGAGGTATCTGTTCCGCCATCCAACTTAAAATAACCTCTACCGCATTCATAAGAAATTCAAACACTTGAAAAAGCGCCTTTCCTAATGGCGTGAATGAAAAGGACAACGTTAAAAACACCCCAAGATACATGGCAACTGAAACAATCGGAACTGTAATTAAACTCGCAGGAACACTTGTGAAATTAACTACACCAAAATGATACGATAAAATTGGCATCGTAAAAAGAAACGCTCCTATATTCACTTTAATCAAATCCAGTAAAAAATTAAATCCTTTGTAATTAAAATTCGACAACCAAGAATATTGAACAATTAATACAATTCCTATAACCGCTGAATAAGATAATTGAAAGCCAATATCCTGCCACAAAGTAGGATTATAAAACAACATCAATGAACATGAAATAAAAACAATATTCAATGTTTCAGTTTGTCGCGTAAACGAATGCCCAAACTGAATAAGCACAAACATCAGAACAGCTCGAATAACCGAAGGAGATAACCCCGAAATAAAAGCATAAGAAAACAAACAAAATGAAATACAAAAAAACACCAACTTTGGCGGGAAGCGTAAAACCTTGTGAAAGAAAAAAGACAAGGTCAAGAATAAAATTCCAACATGCAACCCTGAAATCGCCAAAACATGAACTACACCTGTTTCACTAAACAACGATTTATACTCACGGGTAAGATAAGACTTATCACCTGTTATCAATGCAATTAACACTCCTTTTGTGGAAGGAGATATCGATTGAAAACTCAAATAATAATCAATTAATTTTTGTTTGATACACAAAGTAAAATAAGCAAACGAAGCAGAGTCACGATAAATCATTTTCGTCTCCTTGTTTAAAAAAGCAAACGAATCAATTCCATTTTCCTTAAGGTAATCAACATAAATAAACCCTTCCAAAGATTGAGGATCATTCACAACCTTTCGTTTGGAACTAAAGTGCCAAACATCATTTTTCATCACCTTTGGAGCATCACGACTTACCTTAAGTAAAATCTTACTTCTTCCCTCCGCCCAGCATGATTGAGTTTGTCCATCTTTGCCAAAAACCTTTGTTATCCGATAGCAATTATCACACAGCCCATCATTGTTTTGAATAGAAACCCGCAAAAACACAAGCACCAAAACAATGAAGAAAACAAGTACATTCCTCGCCTCAACCTTAAAGATGAGCAGAACAACAGCAAAAAAAATAAACGATAGAAGAACCCCTGGTAACCCAAAGAAATGAGCACTTAAAAAACCAAACAAAACCACCACCAGAATGCGCAATCCTGGGAAACGAGAAATCGCCACTTAATTCTCTTTAAAAAAAAGAAGCGCCCTTTGATTCACAATAAAAACTGAAGTATAGTAATACTTTAGAATATCCACGTAACTGAATCCCTTTTTGGCCATTTCAATCCCTCCCTCCTGACATAAACCTACCCCATGACCAAACCCTTTTCCATATAGAATAACATCATCACCTAGAGGCTCAACAGAAAAGAAGGTTGAGTTCAAATTCAAATTGCTTCTTATTTTAGTTAATGGCGTTGAAAGTATACTTTTTTTGGGGAAACGTGCCGTATCTTGACACAGACTTACTAAGCTGTTAAAGGATAACGAATCTGCGGGTTGATTTTGCGTATAACGTGTTTTAAAATTCGATTTACTCATTGTTTTTTGCCAGCGTGCGTGCGTTGAATTCCTGCAAAAAGTATCTTTAATCGATTTCAAATAACTCACCGGTTTTACCCATACATCCTCAGAATTACACGTTTGCCCCCCACAATTAGAATGAAAAGTTGTATTAATAAGTTCTAAATCATGATCAACCACCACAAGACCACTCGTAGAAGCGGTAGATTTAACCACATCATTTACTCCACATTTATGATGGTATACCTGGCAATGCACCTTATCACATAAATTAAATCCCTCATGTTGATGCCGAGATAAATTCTTAAGCGCATATGTTCTACACAAAATAGCCTGAAGTTTATAATACTCTAAAGGCAAATTATACCCAGCTTCAGCCTCCACAACACCCGCCACATAATGATCAAGATCAACATCATTTATAAATTCAAGGCGATTATCCAACATAAAAACACGAAGATCATCATCAAACTTATACGAATGATTATCCGCATGGATTTCAAAATGATTAACATAGTCCCCTCCAATCAGATTAATATTAGAGGCATTAAATGCCACTGAGTCCCCCCATTCAACCTTAAGTCCTTTTGTGATTTTTATTTGATCTCCCCCAACCAGAACATACACCTTACCATTTGAAGACAATGAATATGTACCCCGCTTAATTTCAATTACACATGAATGAATCCCTTTTCCTCCTAAAATAGATACCGCTACATTCCTAGAAACTCCAAAGAGACTAAGCAGCATTCCGACCAGTAGAATTAAACGGCCTTTCATGGCGTGTTTTTAATCGCATTTATAATTTTTTCGGCAGCCAATTTACTTGCTCCTTCCGTGCCAAGCTTTGATAATAAATCATTAAAATCATTCTCCATAACCAACGCACCCTCGCTTGTTTCAAACTTTTTTAGCTCTTTCACAATATTCTCTGGAGTCATTTCCTCCTGAATTAATTCCTTTGTGATTTCACGATCTAATATGAGGTTGGCTAACCCTAGAAACTTAACTTTCACAAACTTTTTTGCCAAGGCAACCACCAATGCAGGACCATGATAACAAAGCACATGAGGCACTTTAAATATTGAAGCCTCTAGCGTTGCTGTACCACTCGTAATAATTCCTAAACTTGCTGAATTAAGAAGTTTGTACGTTTCTCCTACCACAAAATTCGCATTTAAGTTACCAATTAACCCTTTGTAAAATTCAACCTCAAAATCTGGTGTTGCAGCAATATACACCTCATAATCCTGTTCCATTAACTTCGCTGCCTTGGCCATAGTAGGCAACATTCGTTCCAATTCCATCTTTCTACTTCCAGGAAGTACTGCCAGTATAGGTTTTGATGAAGGAATCCTATCCGCAGTTTTCTGAAAAATTGATATTTGATCAAACAATGGATTCCCCACATAATCCACTTCCATTCCATGCTTTTTATAAAAAGCTGTTTCAAAAGGTAAAATGGTAATCATTTTATGGACATAGGCCTTAATATCCTTAATTCTCTTCTCTTTCCAAGCCCATATTTTTGGAGAAATATAATAATGCACTTGAAGACCATGCTCAAAAGCAAACTTGGCAATTTTCAAATTAAACCCAGGATAATCAATCAAGATTAAAACGTCCGGCTGAAATGCCAATACATCTTGTTGACATTTTTTAATATTTCGTAAAATCGTTCGAAGATTTAAAATCACCGGAATAAAGCCCATAAAGGCCGTATCTTTGTAATGGTTAACCAACTCACCACCCACAGCCTTCATCAAGTCACCCCCAAAAAATCGAAACTCTGCCTCGGCATCTTTTTTTAAGAGTTCTTTCATTAAATTGCTTCCATGCAAATCGCCTGAAGCCTCCCCCGCAACAATATAATATTTCATATTACAACAACCTTAATCCAACCAAGATCAATGCATAAATAGCCGTTGGTACAATAATCCCATTAGCCAACGAATTCTCCTGCCTATTCGAAAAAAAGAAAACCAAAAGCATATTCACAGACAAACTAAAAAATGCTTGAAAAAAACTTGCACTCGTAGCGTAAACCCAAAAAACGCCAAATAAACTGGAGGCCCCAACAGTTAATTTAGTTACCTCATCCGTTAAATAAGGACGATCAAAAATGATTTTAAAATAGGCCATTACGCTCAAAACAAATAGAGCAACTACAGGCGCAACAGCACCAATAACAACCCCTTTAATCCTCTTTTTCTTTTCAATTTCAATTAAATTCATCCCATTGTTTTAATTCATGTATGGCGTCATACTCTGTTAAATCAAATTTTGTTGGAACAACAGAAACATAATTGTTTTTTAGCGCCCAAATATCCGTATCTTCTCCCTCATCTTTGTAAATAAATTCTCCAGCTAACCAATAATAACTTCCACCGTAAGGATCTTTACGCTCCTCAAACGTTTCGTTCCAATACGCTTTGGCCTGCCTACACACTTTAATTCCCTTTAACTCTTCCTCCGGAACATTTGGGATATTCACATTAAGCGCATAACCATCCGCACCTAACTTATTCAAAGCCTCAGTAATAATTGAGCGTACAACATTTCTACACGCAGAAAAATCAGCATCAAGCGCATGATTATCTAATGAAAATCCAATACTCGGAATTTGCTCCACCGCCCCCTCTACCGCAGCCGACATAGTACCGGAATAAATAACATTAATCGAAGAATTGGTTCCATGATTAATTCCACTAATTACTAAATCAACTGTTCTTCCCGCAGCTACTACCTTTGTACCAAACTTTACACAATCAACAGGAGTACCCGAACAACTGTAAGCCGTAACACCAAAATTATTTTCATATTTAGTTAAGCGCAAAGTTGAATTTATCGTAATGGCGTGCCCCATACCACTTTGAGCCTTATCAGGAGCAACTACAATCAGTTCTCCCAAATCTTTCACGTAAGAAATAAGCGCCTGAATACCAGGTGCCGTTATTCCATCATCATTTATAACTAGAATTAAAGGTTTTTCATTCATCATCTCACCGTAAAAGATTTACTTGTTTACAAACAAAACTACTTAGTATATTCAAAAGTTTTCAACAAATACAAAAGAATCCATTAACATCTATCTTTTCATTGCAAAAGCTCATTAAATTTAGTTTTTTGATTACTACCCCTATGAAAACACCACTTTTACTTTTATCACTTCTTTTAAACATTTCATTAATCGGTCAAACCACCCCTTCAATAAAAACAATAAAATTATTTACCGAAGGTGCAGAAATCACAAGAGCTCAAACCTTAAAAATAAATAAAGGCATTGATACATTGATCCTTGAAAACCTCTCTCCTTTTGTAGCCAATCAAACCATACAAGCCAAAATAAAAGGCGCGAAAATCCTTGATGTAGACTATACAATCAATCACCTTAAACCCAAAAAAGACCAACCTAAACTCGCCAAAATAAAAAGCCAAATAAAAACCATAAACAAAGACCTCCTCAACTTAAACGATCAACTAACCTATTTAGAAATAGAAAAAGATTTAATCTTAAGCAACAAACAAATTCGAGGAGAAGACCCGCTTGATATCGATGACGTAAAAGACTTTGTTGAATATTATCAAAACAAATTACCCGATTTACTCTCTAAAATAACAGACACGGAACAGCAAATTAAAAAATTTAAACAAGTACACAGAAAACTACTTGATCAAGAACGGGAACTGGAAAAAGTAAAAACAAAAAAAACGGGCGAAATTCAAATACTCTATCAATCCGACAAAACACAAAACGGGAGTTTAGAAGTAAGTTACCATGTATATGGATGCGGATGGAAACCACTCTATACAATGAGAGCAACAAATATAGACGAGCCCATTCAGTTTGAATACCATGCGATGACCTATCAAAACACTGGCGTTAACTGGAATAACTGTGCATTAACCATCGCTTCAGGAAATCCAATTTTAAACGGTGATCAACCCCAGCTTTTTCCTTGGAGATTAAAAATACAAACAGCATCTGGCAACGAATATTTAATGAACAGCTCGCTCTACAGTAATGATGATAGAGTATACGAGGAAGAAGGCCGAAGTAGAAATAAGTTAAATTTCAAACAAAGAGAAGTTGTTCAAACACAAAACCTCACCTTTACCTCATTTGAAATCCCACAAAAATTCTCATTAACCACAGGAGGAGGAGAAAAGAGAGTAAAAATGCTCATAAATAACCTACCCGCAACCTTCCATTACTATGCCGTTCCTAAAAAGTCAAATAGCGTTTACCTCGTAGCCGATGTTACAGATTGGGAAAAAATGCCCTTAATACCCGGGCAGTCCCATATATATTTTGATGGAACCTTTGTTGGGAAATCTTTTATTAACCCCAAAACCATGGAAGACACCTTAACCATATCACTTGGTCAGGACCAAAGTATTCTCACCGAACGCATAAAACAAGAAGATAAATGCGTAAACAATGTGTCTATTCTCGGAGTAAGTAAAAAAAGAGCATATGATGTTTCCATTAAAAACAACCGAAACAAACCCATTCAAATTGAAATTATTGACCAAATACCCATTTCCAAAAACAATAAAATTAAAGTCACCCATAAATTAGGGGACGGTTGGGTTCTTAAAGAAGAAACTGGTATATTAGAGTGGAACATAAATATCCCTGCAGGGGAAAAAGCTTCTACTTCCCTTGAATTTGAAGTAAAACACCCTAAAAAGTACAATGTACCCCTGTAGGAACATGTCTCAAGAGATTGAAAAACTACCTGTTCATACTATTTGTTTTTGGAGTAATCCATTATCCTCTTTATGCCTGGAATTTTGCAAACAAAAATCCAAAAAACGGTATGCTTGGGCTCACCATCACACCCATACTTCCAACCGGAGGTGATGGTCATTTATTTGATGATGAAAACGACAAACCACATGCAGAATATGGATTAGCAGGTGGAATTGACTATTGGAAGAGATACGGTAGAACATACGATGCACACCTGGGTTTAGACTTAAAATATCAGCAATATCATTTTCATTATGGAGCTGACGAAAAAAACGGTCAATTTCAATTCCTCCACTTATCCGTACCTGCGTCCCTAAATTATCCTATTCCTAACTATTCATACATGTTTCTTAAGCTAGGAGCTTCATTAAGCTCCGCAAACCTTTATGTAAGCCGAACCGGATACGTTGGAAACAACAAATATTTCACCACATTTAAAACATTATGGTATCTCTATCCTGAAATAACCATAGGCGTAGACATATTGGAAGAAAAAAATGCTAAATTTTATTTCAAAGCAGGCATTGACTACACCTTTATTCCATTTCCAAGAATGGCTGAATTTTCAGTTGCTGTGTCTGATGGTGTTACAATTTATGATGAATGGGGAACATTCTCACCAAATAAATTTCAGCTTAGAATCGCCTTTTATCCAATATGGAAAAAGAGAATAAACACGTTAAAAGATGGTCACGACTGTCCAAACCCTTTTTAAACCTTATCCTCTAACATTGGTACAAATGCACATTCACCAAGCTCCTGTTTGTTGAATGAAGTTTCCGAAACACGATCAATCACCGTCATAATTTGCTTCTCCGTTCCAACGGGAATAACCAATCTCCCCCCAATTTTAAGCTGTTGCAATAACGGTTTAGCAATAAGCGGAGCACCTGCAGTAACAATAATTTTATCAAAAGGCCCAAAAGCAGGAAGCCCCTTATACCCATCTCCATATTTCAAATGCGCTCTAAACCGCAACTCATCCAACATTTTTTTGGTTTTATTGTGCAGCGCTTTTTGACGTTCAATACTATAGACCTTCGCACCTAAAAAGAATAAAATAGACGTTTGATAACCGCAGCCTGTACCAATCTCCAAAACCTTATCCCCTTTTTTTATTTGCAGCAGTTCAGATTGCTTAGCAACCGTATAAGGCTGAGAAATCGTTTGCTCACATCCAATAGGAAATGCCTTATCCTCATAAGCAATCTCCAAAAAAGCATCATCCAAAAACCAATGACGAGGAACCTTATCCATCGCCTCTAAAACCTGCTCATCTTGAATACCTTTTTTACGCAATAATTCCAACATATTTTTGCGCATTCCTTTATGTCTGTAGCTGTCTATCATTCCACGATTTTAAAAAGTACTTGTTAATTCTTTACTAAAATACATGCAACATTCACCTAAAACGACAGTTACATTTGCTAAGTACAAACATTATCATGTTGAGAATAGGCGTCATAGGAAAAGTTGAAGAACTTCAAAAATTATGTTCTTCCATATCAGGAATGGAAGAAGTCCAATTTATTGGATTTCACGCTGTTGATGATCATAAATTCAGCAACAACTTTGCACGATTTAACTCCATTGACGAAATAATTACAGCAACTGATACCATATACATCAGTAGTAAAGCTGCAGACAAAGAGGATCTCATTGAAACCTGCATACGGAGCCAAATTCACACCTTAGTAGAATTCCCTTTTATCATTGACAGTGAACGAGGAAACCTACTTATGAATCTTGCACATGAGGCAAACATAAAGCTTCAAGTAGGTAATCCATTAAAATTTACACCGGTTTATCAAAACATAAAAGATCAGTTTGATGCACCCATGTTTATTGAGAGCCAACAACTCCAGTCATTAAATACCGAATTAACCAATACTTCCGTCATCCAAAATTTGATGTTAAAAGACATTGATATGATTCTAAGTATCGTTCAGTCATCGGTAAAAAAAATAAGTGCCAATGGAGTAGCTGTAGTAAATGGAATGCCCGATATCACAAATGCCCGAATTGAATTTGACAATGGCTGCGTAGCCAACTTAACGGCAAGCCGAATCAGCCTAAACCCCATGCATAAAATGCGAATTTTTCAGAGAAATTCGTACATCAATATCAATTTTGAGGAAAACGAGGCACATATCTTTCAAACAGCCTTAGGTAAACAAGGAAAAGGAAAAATGACCTTAAAACTCTCGGATGGCATGGAAAAAGAAGTATTTTTCATCAAACCTGAGTTAGACAAAACCAATCCTATACAAGAAGAAATAAAATCATTCATTGAAAGCATAAAGAATAATTTAGACAACGACCTCACAATTCCAAAAGCCTTAAATTCCATTGAAATAGCCCAAATGGTGGCTGAAAAAATCGCACAATCGTCAATGATTATGGAGTAAAAACTCCTTTCCTTAAACATTTTTTTTGGGGAGTGAGTTAAATCATGAACACAACAGAACCTAATCTCGCAGTTAAAAATTAAGCGGCACTGAATATCCATACTTAATTTTTAAATTTGAATCATTAATGACTTCTCTAAAAAGAAGGTTAGATACAATCTAACTTCATATTAACCCAGTAGTTACAAACTACTGGGGGCGGGATGAATTAAGTACAAAAAAGTAATTTAACATGAAACTAATTATCTCTTTTATAGTGTATTGCTTCCCGTGTCTTATGTTTGGAGCTAACTCGGAATTAATTCTCTCCCCCCCTGATAGTATTACTCAAGTTGATTCGATAAACACATTATTCAAACTTTCAGATGATTCAATAATTATCGATAAAGTTAGGGTACTATCGAAATCTAATAGCTTAATCGAAGTGTCTAATATTAAACTAAATTTTAGAATAAATGATTGCAAAATAGATTCTATAAATACTGAATTTGGTTCAAAATTTAAATTGAGTATCATAGAACCTTTGTTGAAGAAAGCTATAAGGTACTCAGTTCGTGAGTTTGAAAACCCAACTAAAGAAGGCGTATTCTTTCATTTAATAAATGAAGAATCTATTATTGCAGAGTTGCATAAGAGGTACTTTTTGTTTATCAGTCTTGAGTTCGATATACTTGATAAAAATATTCATTTAAAAAAGTAGAAAAGTATAAGAGTATAAGGTGCACGACAGTAGAGGGACAGACACCCCGTCCCCACATTTAGAAGGGGTCTGAAATGGCCATTGGCACATCGTCACGCATACCGTTTTTATATTTATACATTTTAATTAGTTTACCATTAATAAATATGTATTCTAGTGTTTTTTTTCCATTTCTATCTAACAATACCCACTTGTTGTCCTTTTTCAAATTCACCTTATTAATATTCCCTCTCAATTCTTTACCATTATCTAATAAAACTATAAAATTAAAAAGAGTGACTGAATCTAATTGGTCATAAAAGCTTATACCAGTTAACAAGTTATTTGTCTTAGGTGATGAGTAAGGAAACACCTCTTCAAAATTCGAAACCAGTATCGAATCTTCTTTACCAATTGTTGATTTAATATAACTAACAGTAGCTGATTCAAATGAACTTTTACATCCAACTAGAATAAAAACAACAAATATCAACTTACTATTTAGAAGTACATGAATAACATTTTTTTGCATCTTTTGATTCTTTTTGGGTTCTTCTTTTATTATTTGACTTCCCATATTATTCTTTCAATTTCCCTGTTAATGAATCAACATTCCCTTTTGTTGTTTGAATTTTACTTTTTTCATCAGTCAACTCTCGCCTCCAGTAGTTACAAACTACTGGGGACGGGATTAAACTTAGTTTTTAAACTCTTTTTTAGATTTAACAACTCCATTTTCATATATAATTTTCTTAATTATCTTACCCTTTAGATTAAACTCCTTCCAAGTTCCTACAGGAATCGAAATTCCTTTATCAACCGAAGAAGGTATATACTCCCCTGAAGTTTTTATTTTTCCATTTGGGTGATATTCTTTCCATAACCCAGACCAATACACACCGTCAATCATTGTACCTGAAATCCAAACCTCCCCATTCTTATTTGCATAACATACTTTTTGTTCTTTTTTAGAATAATCTATCTCATATTTTAAAACTCCATTATCCCACCATTCTCTAACAATTCCTATGTACTTTCTATTTTGCCTATTATACACCTTTTGAACTTGACCATTCTCATAATAATATACACCGATAGACACACCTTCACTAGAAAAAACGAATGTTCGCATAGCTCCAGATTCGTACCACTCAATAAATGGCCCATCACTTTTACCATTAAGCTTATTTGACTCTAATTGCTTTTTTCCGCTTTTGTAAAACTTTATCGTTTTAACATGACTCTCATCTTTATAGAAATGAAGAAGTTTAATCGAATTATTATCATAAAAAACAGTATCCACCTTAATTTTACCACAACCTATTGGATGAGAATAAGATTTAAACGCTTTAAATAAAGTATCTGTCTCCTGCCCCTTTAATGAAAGCAGGCAAGTGCTAAATATAAAAACAAGTATTACTTTTCCTTTCATAATTTAAAACTCGTGCCAATCAGTGTAAATATCAACTGCAAAATCACCTGGAAGTAATCCAACACCAGGCAAACTTACTCTATTCTGATCAACTATCTGAACCGTAACATTATCACCATATACTGCTTACCGTCCCCAGTAGTTTGTAACTACTGGATTAATATGAAGTTAGATTGTATCTAACCTTCTCGCCAGAGAGGCTCACGCCTAAAGACTTATACAGAAACTTATTTTTTCCTTCATAATTTAATCTTGCCTCCCATTCAACGCGCTGCCGAATTAAATTCGCTTAGCCGCCAACCTTCTTCTGTATTTATGAATTTCACGAATCCTGTGTAATGAATATGGTAGGATCGGGTGTCTTCCAGCGGTGTTTTTAAAAGGTAGGAAAGAACCGATCGAATAACTCCTCCATGGCAAACAATTGCAATGTTTTCTTCTGATCGCTCTAAAATGTTTTGCAGTTCTTCCACAACTCTTCGTTTTAACGCTGCGAAACTTTCTCCGTTTGGGGGGCTGTTCAAGGTATTTTTATACATCCAAAGATTTCCTCCTTCAACTGCGATATCCGCCCAACTTTTCTCTTCCCAATCACCGTAATTAACTTCCTTTAATTTCTCTTTAGTTTCTGGTTTATTATCAAATAGGTATGTCGCTAACTTAACACACCTTTTAAGCGGAGAGCTTATGACAACATCTGGAACAAAATGCGCTAATTTAGACTTTAAATGCTCGGCCTCTGTGTTAAAATTAGAGGAAACATCAATGTTTGAGTGCCCATAACATATACCTCGTGGTATAGATAAACTCGTATGTCTTATGAAAATGAGTTCTTTTGCCATTCAATTATACAAAGGTGGCAATGAAAAATCATTCAAAAAAGAAGATGGTCAAAAAAATAAAAAACTCACACCGATAAATAAATTAATTTACTCAAAATCAATTATTTAACGATTATACAAGAATAAACAAATTAATGCACTGCTTCAACTTATGGAACCCAAACTTTTTGAGTAGTCACTAATGAGGTTGAAGCAACTTTAATAATATACAGGCCTGTATTTGCGCGATAAATGTGTTTTGAGGCTTTTCCTGAGGAAACAAGTTGACCTTGTTGATTATATATTTGAATGGAATAATATTCCTTCTGCTTTGCAGGTGTTGAAATCTGTATTTGTTGATTGTGAACTCCTATTTTCACCTCATCAAACTCATGATTTGAAACTGACAAAACAGCATCGCAATCGCCCTCAGATGAATTTAGTTCAGCGTATGCATAAAGATGATTGTATCGTGTACAATGAATGGAAATGTACTTATAATCCGCTAAATTTACATCGTTAGGCACATCATATAATTGTTCTCCATTCAAAGATTTTAGAGCCCCTAGTTTTAAGCCTGTTGAAGAAGGGTTAATTTCGTTACTCAAATAGACATCTAAGTCTGGCCCTGGATCTGATTTAAAATCATTGCTTAATTGGACAACTAGTGTATCTCCTTGTTGAATTAATGTGGCGCTACCCGATACTTTTACATCTGTTTGTTGAAGATTGGCGGATCGCATGCATTCCTGGGCAAAAAGTGTGGTAGATAATGCACTAATAAATAAAGTGATTAAAATTTTCATATTCGTAAATGGTGTTTAAATTGTTTTTATTCCGTTTAAAATTCTGGACTTATTACAAATGATGATCGATCCATTCTTAGTTTTCCTTGTTTTTGAAAGGAGCTAATGATGGAGGAAACGCATTGTCTTGAGGAATTACAAATGAACGCTATTTCCTTATGTTTTAAATGCATTCTTACCATTTGCTCACCGGTGAGTAGTTTAATGGATTTTTTTGAGGCGAGCTCCTTGAGAAACTGTTTTACACGCTCCTCTACGGACAGGGAGGCGTTTGATTCCATGATGGATTGAAGGGTTAGATTTCGGCGAAGTGCACTTTGAAGAACGGTTTTTTGATGATTCAATGAATGCCAAAAGTTGCTTTCTTTATATTCTTCAATAAGTATTTCATTTGAAAAAGCAAGAGCGAAATTTAGCCGTGTATTCAAACCTCCAATAACTTCATCTCCAAAAAATTCTCCCTCATGAATTAAACTTTTAAAAATCATTTTCCCTTCTTCCGTGATGGATCCAATTATTACGATTCCTCGAACTACTCGATAATACTTAACTGCCGGATCTCCTTGCTGATAAACGGATTCATCTTTTTTAAATTCTTTGGTTACTTTTAGCTGTTCTTCCGAATAAGATGCGTTGATATGACTTACTAAACTATTCAAAATGGTTACTTTTTAGGGTTACGATTCAAAAATAGAAGAGAAGTATCACGAAAGTATCACGAAGAAATATCCAAAGTTTATCATTGGATATTTCTTGAAGCTATTGTCTTGCAGAATATTTTAATTAACTGTGCGCGATAAGATGGAAACAAAAGATGGATTCTGTTTTATGCTGAGTAAGTTATTTTGTAAGGTATATAAAACCGTTCACGGACTCGCTATCGTTTTTCAGTACATCCTTCATTACCACAAAATATGTCCCCGTTGACAGAGGTCTCCCAGCGGTTGATACTCCAGACCAGTCATTTTTATAATCGTCATCTTTGTATACTGACTCTCCCCAACGGTTAAATACCTCTATTGATATTATTTTACCTTCTGAATTCACAACTTCAAGCGCATCATTGTACCCATCTCCATTAGGAGAAAACAGGTTTGGCAATCGAATAGGTTCTCCTTCTATCAGCATACAATCATTGTAAGTGTCCTCGCATCCAATTGGAGAAACTACTGTGAGTGTGTAACATTTTTCACCGTCTTGATCCGCCGTAATTTTAGGCAACAATGCGGTGGATATGGTATCTTCCTCGGATAACCAATAAAATTCAGCGCCTCCAGAAACACCTGAAACATCAAGTTGAGGTGAGGTAATAACTTCTCCATACGTTACTGTGTCGGGAAGATTAAAATTAGCCGAAGGCCCCTCTAACACATTGACTTTATCAATGATTATATTGGTACAGCTATGTTTATCTGTTACAGTTAATGAAATGGTCTTCACGCCTAAAGAATCATAAGTGGTGGTTCCTGAATCTAAAATGCTGGAGGTTTCATTCCCTAAATCCCAAAGAAGAGAAGCTCCTTCATCACTGCGATATACACTTGAATAGGAAACTTCTTTGTTCACACAGGTGTTTTTAGATCCTATAATAAGTGATTCGTTAGGCAGTTCTCTAATGTTAATAATTTTTGTCACGGTATCAACACAATTCAATTCGTTGACACTTACATGGGTTACCGTATAATTACCGGAGGGATTAAATGTTCGAACTCCTGTGGAATCGTTCCAATCAGTCCCAGACATTGGTAATTCATTAATAAACCACTCTGATGAGGTTAAACTTCCTACATTGGAGGATGCAAGTGAAGTGAATGTTGTTTCATCTCCAAAACAAGTATCTGCATAAATAAATTCTGATTCTACAATACTTACTGTAATGTCAAATACATTTGAATCTCTGCAGCCATACACGTCATCAATGGCTGTAATCTTCATTTCTTTATCCTGATCAAAAAGCACTGAAACATTTAATCCTGAAAGTTCACCATCATTCCATAAATAAGTTATACTTTCTCCTGAACCGGCAGAATTGCCAGTGGATAAATCTACAAGTTCGCCTTGGCATCCACGTGAAACAAGTTCACTTGGTACTTGAATAAGTGGTTTACGCACAACTACTACTGAAACAGAGTCCAGCGCAGTACAACTCCCCTCTTCTATTTGAACATAATAGAGTAAGGTATCTAATTCTGTAGCTGATAGATAAGGAGTTATCACAACAGATGCTAAGGTAGTATCCGCAATATAGGTACTTGGGTACCATGCGAAATCATTACCTGTGGCAGAGATTTCAACGGGTAATCCACTGCAGGTTAGTTTTTGAGAATTATCGTCAATTTTTAACGTCAACTGATCAACTGCTTTTGCTAGGACAGCAACTCTATTTTCTCCAGGACAAACTCCTGCATAAACTGTGGAATCATTTTGAAGATTTGTAAGGTTAAAGGTTAAACCTTCGCCAATTTGATTTCCACCAAACGCCGCATCAAACCAGTAAATCGTTGAACCGTTTAAATTACTTGCCAACACACTTAACTCTGCATTTTCCCCCGTACATACTGTATCGTTTTTGGCTAACAGGACCGGATCAGGAAGTACAGTTTGTATTACTACTATTCCTGTATCGCCAAAAGTGGCTCCATTGGGTTCAAATTTATCTTCTAAAATTCCAAAATCAGTCATTACACCATTTGCACCTCCTTCAATGTTTACAATGGGGCCCGATGATGATGTTCGAACATATCCTCCTGCGCCTCCTCCTCCTGGCCCTGTCAATCGATTGGGTGCAAAAATATTCGCATTGGTCACACTTCCGCCTGCTCCTCCATTAGCATTGATGGCTATTGGAGCTATTGTTCCATTCGCTTCAACCACGATTGTTCCTCCTGCCCCGGCTCCACCACCGCCATAAAAACTGGTTACAAACGTTCCTTCTCCGCCTTTTCCATCTTCTCCGTTAGCACGCACTGTTCCTGTCCCAAGGACACTGCTGTATGATTTAATAATAATCATTCCTCCACCACTACCTCCGGCGCCTCCTAAACCATCGCCCGATAAAATAGCGCTATCCCATGATCCTCCATGCCCCTGGCCTCCGCCTCCGCCAAGAAATAATCGTTCGGAACTTTGCTCAAGTGGTCTACCTCCTAATCCTGCGGCTGCTGCTCTTCTCTCATTTCCACCCCATGCTGGCTCCCAAGGTGCGAGGGTTAAAGGGTCTTCCGAATTATCACTTAACGTATATCCTCCTCTTCCACCGCCAGAGCTGCTTACAGTATCGATTCCAATGGATCGCTTATTTCCTTCAAGAGTCCAAGCTGTTGAATAATTTGGATCGGAAGTACGATCTGGAACTCCCCATCCTTCATAAATGGAAATATCTCCAACGTTAGATCCTCCTCCTCCTCCTGCATTGAGGGATACCCCCCCTCCTCCTGCATTGGCGGCAGCTCCTTGTCCAAATCGTCCTCCTAACGTGTCGTAGTCCGTGTGATAGCCTGCTATCCCTTCTCCTTTCAAAGCACCAATATCGTGAACCGTTGTGGCATATTCATTAAAGGCATACAATCCTCCTCCGTTATTGTTGGTTGATCCTTCTGTTCCTCTAAAACCTTTTGCATCCATTTCTATTTCTCCCTCAACAGTAACATCTCCCTCTACTTCTACCACTATGACTCCTCCCTCATTTCCATTCCACGCTTCTCCCGTTAATGTTTGATTTAAGGGGATGGATAAATCGGCATATCGAGGGACTCTGATTACGTTTACTTTACCGGATGCTTGATAATTATTCCTCAATGGACAACTCAGTTCGATTGTGGTTCCGTTGGAAACCCCTGATACTTCTGCATATTCATGTAAACCACAATTATTGTAGGCTATAATTTCACCCCAAGAGAAACTTCCTGTATCGGCAGATTCAATTGTTACTCCTTGCATTTGAATGATATATAACAAATCTCCTTCCTCCAGATTTCCCGAAAATCGTCCATTTGTGTTAAGCCCTGAATTGACTACTTCAAGAGTTGTTTCTCCAATTGCTGCATCACTTACCAAACTGGTGTACTCGTTTACAATTTCAACGCCAGAGACTGTTTTTGAACCGTGTTTAGATTTTTGAGCAAATGTTGAACTAAAAAAAATAAAAAACAGGAGGGTTAGAGCAAGTATTACCTTCATAATTAACCGGGTTAAACAGATCGCAAAGTTAATTAAATTCAATCAATGATTATGGGAATGTTTTCAACATCTGAACTGAATAACCTCATAGGCAATGTTGAATTTAAATCCATCAAAATCGTTCAATAAAAGATTATCTTTTATTTTAGTTTACTATGAATAATCAAGGTAAATTTCTTGTTTATAAATCGTCAGCAGGCTCAGGAAAAACATATACTCTTGTAAAAGAGTATTTAACGATTGCTTTATCTGGGGACCACCCTGATCGATATAAAAACATTTTAGCAATCACCTTTACAAACAAGGCGGCGGCTGAAATGAAAGAGCGTGTCACGCTTTTTTTAAAATCATTCGCTTATCCTGATGATATTAGTGGTGGTGAACTCCTGATGTTCCAAAATATTGGAACTGAACTGGGCATATCAAAAGATCAACTGAAAAAGCGGGCGTTTGCCATGCTGCAATCCATTTTACACAACTTTTCAGATTTTAACATCACCACCATTGACAAATTCATATTGAGAATTATCAGAAGCTTTTCTTTTGATCTTCAGCTACCCTATAACTTTGAAGTTGAACTTGATAGTGATGCGCTTTTAAATCAAGCGGTTAGTAACTTACTTACTGAGGCTGGACAAAATAAGAAACTTACGGTCTTTTTGGTAAACTACATGAAGCAGCTTGCTCAAGATGATCAGAGCTGGAATATTCAAAAAGGGCTAGTGGATATTGCAAAGGTCACGATGAATGAGGATGCGCTTCCCCATCTTAATGAACTTCGAAAACTACACTTGGAGGATTTTGTTCGAATTAAGGAAAAAATGGGACAGGATCTTCATTCTTATGAGCGCTTTATTTTAAAAAATAAGAAACTGGGTGAAGAGAAATTAAAAGAAGCGAATATCAATCCCGAATTCTTAATTGGAAAATCGAGAACGAATATTTGGGCGTATTTTAAACAAAAAGTTGACGCTAGTTTTTTTGAGCAAAAGGCAAAACCAAAATATGTTCAAACAATTGAAAAAGATGAATGGTGTAGCAAAGGTTTTGAAGGCTCTATTTCCGCTACGGATTACCAAGATTTGAAAAATTTGTTTTTTGAGATAGAAAATTACAAATCGGAAAATGCAAGTGCATACATCTTAAAATCAACTATTTATAAAAATTTATTTCAACTAGGTCTCATTAATGAGCTGGAAAAACAACTCACATATATTCGAGAGGATCAAAACTTTATCCATATTTCAGAATTTAACAAGAAAGTAGCTGAAGTAGTAATAAAGCAGCCAATCCCTTTTATTTATGAGCGTATTGGCGAAAAATTTAATCATTATTTAATTGATGAATTTCAGGACACTTCTGTTCTTCAGTGGCAAAATTTGCTTCCGCTTATTGAGAATTCACTGGCCTATGACAACAAAAATCTTATTGTGGGAGACGCAAAGCAAGCGATTTACAGATGGCGAGGAGGCGATGTTGATCAATTTGCCCAATTACCTGAAGCACCACAATTTGAGGGGAATGATATTATCCAAGAGCGCGTTCACACGCTAAAAAGACAATTTAACCCTAAAAATCTTGCCTGTAATTACCGATCAACACGAGAAGTGATTGAATTTAACAACCTTTTTTTTCGTGAATTAATTGGTAAACTACCGGATTTTTTTAAGCCCTATTACGCAGAATTCGAACAACAAATAGGGCTGGAAAAACGCGGTGGCTATGCCCAAATTAAAGTGCTGGAAAAAGACAATTATCTTCACAATACGCTTTCGGAAATTCTGTCAACAATAACCGACTGTAAATCAAGAGGAAAGCGACTAAAAGACATTGCTGTACTTACTCGTAAAAATAAGGAACTGGCCCTTATTGCGGAACACTTAACGCAGCACAATATCCCTGTTATCAGTAGTGAGAGTTTACATTTAAATCAATCGGAAAGGGTTAACTTTTTGATGAGTGTATTCACGTTAATTTTAAATCCAAGTGATCTTGAATCGTCGATACATGTGTGTAATTATTTGCATAAGATTAAACCCTTGAATGCTTTTGAAATTTTCACCTCTGGCGCTGATGTTTTTTCTAAAATTATTCATGTTTTACAGCGTCATCACAACCTTGAACTTCCCGGGTTATCTGGATTATCCTTATATGAGAGTTTTGAAGAGTTGATTATGACTTTTCAATTTGATAAGGCAGACCCATTCATTCAAACTTTTATGGATGTTGTAAAACAGCAAGCTCCTCTTTTAAGCGCCACTGAATTTATTGATTTTTGGAGGGAAAAATGTACGTCAATAAAAATTGCCTCCCCTCAAGATATTGATGCTGTTTCCCTCATGACTGTTCATAAATCAAAGGGGCTAGAATTCCCTGTGGTTATTTTACCTTTTGCAAACAAAAAACCAAAGCGTGATGGCTGGTTATGGTTAGATACAGACGAACAAAAAATTGGTATTGGTCACTCACTGACAAAAAATTCAAAAAAGATTTTAGATACTGACTTTGCAAATCAAAGTGAGCGAGAAACGCTAAAGATCATGTTGGATGAACTTAATGTGGTTTATGTTGCGCTTACTAGAGCTGCAGAAGAACTGTTCATTTTCATTGAAGAAGTTAAAGAGAATGCGGATATTAAAGGGGTGGAAAAGTATTTCCAACCGGTTCTTGGTGTGCTTCAAGAGTCAGAGGACAAGGTTTTCTTTTACGGTGAAAAATCCACAAAAAAAACAGACCTTCACCCCTATGCCTCAACAAAACAGCTGGATCAATTGTCCTCCTCTAATTGGCGTAAAAAAATTAAAATAAGCTTCTCTGCTCCAACGATTTGGAATGTCCCCTGTGACTCTGAAGAGGCTTTTTCGAATGTGGATCCCAGAGCGTTTGGGAATTTGATTCATATGGTTTTCGCTCAACTTGATTCTTCGCTTCAAATTGATCATACGATGGAACAGTTTATTCAGAATGGACTAATTGAAAAAGGTAATATTCAGCGTATTAAAACTATTATTACTGATACACTCGCTTTATCGCCTCTCAAAGAAATCTGGACGAAAGGTAAACATCTTGTTGAAAAAGAAATTATTACAGCGGATGGTAAGAGTTATCGTCCTGATCGAATCATTGAGCACAATGGATGCTCCTATTTAATTGATTTTAAAACCGGTGAAGAAAAGGAAAGGGATAAAAAACAAATTAAAAAATATGCTGAGCTACTGATGGTTCTCAACTTTACGAATATTCAGCCATACCTAATATACACCGACAAATTGAAGGCCAAACATATTTTATTAAAATGATATACGTATGACAAATGGATGGGTTATTATTTTGTTACTTCGTGCATTATGCGAATAATTCTATGTTTTATAGGCTTAATTCTATGTTTCAGTGTTGTTGCGAATGATTGTGAAAAAACGCATCTAAGTCATCCTCAATCGGACACAACCTATTTTAAGAAATATTGCAAGCGCTTAAATATTATTGAAGAAGGTTGGTTGATTCATGGAAAAAAAGAGGGCTTTTGGAAAAATTATTATACAAATGGTCAATTGAAGTCACAAGGTCATTTTGATAATGGTAAATTGTCGGGGTTTTGGGTATTTTTCTATAAAAATGGTCAGATCAAATCAGAAGGGAATTTTTTTGAGGGGGAGAAAGATGGTTATTGGAAACATTTTGATCTTCAGGGAAGATTATCTCGAGCAGGAGAGTATAATCAAAACAGTAAAGTAGGTTTCTGGAAAAATTATTCCAATGGAATCATCCGCGATGAGGGATGGTATGAGGAGAATAAACCGGTTGGTTTTTGGAACTTTTATGATGAAAAAGGTAACTTCGCGTACGCTATTAAACAATAAATATTGAATTCAATCATCCGGGTTATTATTCCTGCCTTTAATGAGGAAAATGCTGTTGGAAAGGTAATTGCAGAAATCCCTCCTATTGTAAAAGAAATTATTGTGGTGAATAATAATTCAAACGATAATACGCGCACAATTGCCAAACAAGCGGGAGCTACAGTTATAGATGAACCGGTTCAAGGTTATGGGAGAGCATGTTTGAAAGGAATCCAATACGTGAAAGAACGCTTTGAAAATACAGATATTATTGTTTTTTTAGATGCGGATTATTCGGACTATCCAGAAGAATTAACCACTCTTGTTCAGCCCATTCTGGAGGAGGGGAAAGACCTTGTAATCGGCTCTAGAAAACTCGGGAAAAAGTCAAAAAAAAGTATGACTCCTCAACAAGTTTTTGGAAATTGGTTGGCTACGAAACTCATTAAACTATTTTATGGGGTAAAATTTACAGATTTGGGTCCATTTAGGGCTATTAAATGGGAAAAACTTGTAGCGTTGAATATGGCTGATCAAACCTATGGTTGGACAGTTGAAATGCAAGTGAAAGCGGCCAAACATAACTTCCAAATGATAGAGGTCCCTGTAAATTATAAGGCACGAATTGGTAAGTCTAAAATTTCTGGTACAGTAAAAGGAACTATTTTAGCAGGCTATAAAATCATCTCCACTATTTTAAGAGAATTAAAACGTTGATCATGCAGTATATTATTTTAGGCCTTTATATTTTTTTTATGGGGTTTATTTTTCTTTACAGCCTTATTCAGGGTCATCTTATCCTTTTGTATCGAAAAGCTAAAAAACAGCGACATCTTTTGCGTTTAGAAGATTCTAACTACACTCCTTGGGTGACGATTCAATTGCCGATTTATAATGAAAAATATGTGATTGAGCGTTTAATTGATCAAATTACCTTATTGGAATACCCTAAAGAATATTTGGAAATTCAAGTTCTTGATGATTCTAATGACGAAACCTCAACACTTGTTGAGCAAAAAGTAAATGAAATCAAATTATTGGGTTTTGACATTACGCATGTGAAAAGAGTTAAAAACATTGGTTTTAAGGCTGGTGCATTACAAGAGGGAATGCATCAATGCAAAGGCGAATTTATTGCAATATTCGATGCTGATTTCATGCCTGAACCTGATTTTTTACGTAAAACTATTCCACATTTTAAAAACTCTAGTATTGGAGTGGTTCAAACGAGATGGGCCCATCTAAATGAAAACTACAGTTTACTTACCAAGTTGCAAGCTTTTGGTTTAAATGCTCATTTCACTATTGAGCAAAGTGCTAAAAATGTAGCCAAGCATTTTATTAATTTTAATGGAACAGCAGGGGTTTGGAGAAAATCCTGCATTATTGATGCTGGAGGCTGGCAAAGTGATACGATAACAGAAGATTTGGATTTAAGTTATCGTGCACAAATGAAAGGATGGCAATTTGTATTTTTAGAAGAGGTCGGTTGTCCTGCTGAATTACCTGTTGCTATGAATGCGTTAAAAAACCAGCAATTTAGATGGACAAAGGGAGCTGCAGAAACTGCAAAAAAAAACTTACTCACTTTTTTGAAAACGCCTGGGTTGGGTTTCACCACCAAACTTCATGGTTTTTTTCATTTGTTAAATAGTTTTTTATTTGTTTGTATTCTTTTTACCGCTTTGTTAAGCGTTCCTATTTTGTATATTAAACATTCATCTCCCAACTTATCATGGTTATTTAATGCTGCAGCACTCCTTCTCTTAAGTTTAATCATTCTTGGATTGTATTATTACATAACCCAAAAAAGAAGAACGTATGAAAACTCCTTTTTAAAGAGTTTTCCTCTATTCCTAAGTGTGAGTATGGGGCTTTCTCTCCATAATGCTATTGCTGTAATAGAAGGTTATTTTGGCATTAAATCGCCTTTTGTACGAACACCTAAGTTTGCCATAACTGCTCAATCCGGCAGTTGGAAAGACAAAAGACAATACCTAAAATCTACATTTAACGTTTTAACACTTTTAGAGCTGTTAATGTGCTGTTATGCGTTTTATGGAATATACAGTGCGTTCAAACTGAATGATTTTGGATTATTACCTTTTCATTGTATGTTAGCTCTTGGTTTTGGCTATGTTTCATTTTTTTCCTACAAACACAGCTTAAGCGTATAATTACAAAGAGTAATGGTGCTATCAAACAATCAAAAAGTTGTCATCGGCTCAGCTTTGTTACTATGCTGCACGCTTATAATGGGGTATTTTGTTCCTCGCACCAATTTCTTGATTGAATTTTTACTATTTGCGCTTGGTCTTTTAGGTCTATGGTCTCTTAAGAATGTAGATAATGTATCCCAGATATTTAATATTGGACTTTTACTTCGAATCTGTTTATTCATTGCCATACCTACTCTTAGTGATGATTACTTTCGTTTTTTGTGGGATGGATTTTTAATTAGCGAAGGAATAAATCCTTTTAATTTTAAACCTTCAGAACTCATTGAAGGGTTTAAAGATAATCCACTTGCGAACACGCTTTATGAGGGAATGAATTCAAAGGAATACTATTCCATATACCCACCTGTGAATCAATGGTATTTTTACTTGAGCAACTTACCTGGTCATATTTTTGGCGGTGTGTTATTTTTAAGAACAACTATTCTAGTTTTTGAAATCAGTACGTTTTTCATTCTAAAAAGATTAATGATTCGCTACCGAATACCTCTGCAATCGCTCTCTTTGTATTGGTTAAACCCATTGGTTGTTTTGGAATTAACCGGGAATCTGCATGGGGAAGGTGTTCTCTTATTTTTCTTACTATCTGGATTATGGAGTTTATCAAAACTGCAAGATTTTAAAGGGGGTGTTTTACTCGGCTTGTCCTTCTGTTCCAAGTTATTTAGTTTTATGTTTTTACCGCTCTTATTGTTAAAAGGTAGAGCGTATCGCAGTAGTAAAATGCTTCTTGGAATTGTTCCTGTTTTAATTTTTGCATTTGTTCCTTTTATTAATTTCACTACGATCTTCCACTTTTTAGAAAGTTTGAATTTATACTTTCAAACGTTCGAGTTTAATGGAAGTTTTTTTAATCTATTTAAAGCATTAGGAATTCAGCTTTACGGATATGACCCTGTTCAAACTGTTGGCCCGTTGCTTTCCATTTTTGCAGGGGGTATTATCCTACTTCTCTCCTGGAGGTATCGCTTTAGAAATCGTAAAGTCATCTTCACGGGTATTACGCTTATGATTTCTACGTATTTCTTTTTTTCGGCTATTGTTCACCCTTGGTATATAATTATCCCGCTTGCATTGAGTTTATTTACTCCGTTGAGGTTTCCTTTAGTATGGAGTTTTACAGTGTTTTTATCATATTCTTTTTACGATGATGATATAAATCTCCCGTTAAAATACGCACTCATTACCCTTGAATATGTTGTTGTATTTCTTGTTTTCTTCTTCGATGTTAAGAGGCTCCGATCATCTGTTGTATAAAAAGTATTTTATCATTATCAATGACAACAAAATAACCCACCTGAACTAGACTTTTCTATTGTTATGTGTAGAATAATCCTCTACCTTTCGATTGTATTCTCCAGCAAAATGTGGCGAACTAAGGATGAAATCAGCTGTTGATAAATTACAAGCTACAGGAATATTCCAAACAGCAGCAAGACGAATCAAGGCTTTTACATCTGGATCATGAGGTTGCGCTTCCAATGGATCCCAAAAAAAAATTAAAATATCAATTTTATTTTCAGAAATTAAGGCGCCTAATTGTTGATCTCCTCCTAGTGGTCCCGATTGCAATAATTGAACACTCAACGCTGTTTCCTGATTAACAAGTCTTCCCGTTGTGCCTGTGGCATAAAAGCTATGTTTTTGAAAAGCTTTTTCATTCTTTTTTACCCACTCAATTAATTCTTTTTTCTTGTTATCGTGAGCAACTAAGACTATGCTCTTTGTACTATCCATTTTCATATGTGAATTAGTATTGATATTCCTCTCTAAAATAGACTAAAATCCAAAGTGATGGTTAACTTTTAATTGAGCCAATGTCTTTTTTTGATTATCTTAGGCGCGCTTGGATGAAAACCCTAACTAGAATCTCAAGCCCTTAATATTAACTTTTAAACCTTATTTTATGAAAAAAAGACTACTCGGAGTCCTTTTGGTAACCTGCGTAACGTTTGGACTACATGCACAAAAAATCATGGGGTATTACCCTACGTACAGCGAGGTAACAGAAATTCAATGGGATCATTACACCGACTTAGCGTATGCCTTCATTGAGCCTAATTGGAATGGTACCCTCGAGGTTAATGCGGCCTCCAATCAATCTGACAAATATCGACAATCCCATTGGGAATCATTTAGAACAGGTTGTACGAACAACGGTGTTAAATGCCATATTTCGGTGGGTGGAGCGGATAAATCAACCACACTTGCTAACGTGGCTGCAAATTCAACCTACAGAGCGACATTCGTGGCTGAAATAGTAAAGTTTGTTGCAGGTGATCACCCTAATAACAACGTACCATTAGCAGGAATGGATATTGATTGGGAATTTCCAGAGCAAGTGGGAACAATAGCAAATCATTATACCTTGTTAAAAGATTTACGTGCTGCTTTAGATACTCGAGGAACTCAAGATGGTAGATACTACGAATTGGGAATCGCTGTTGGAGGGACTACACCAAACATGCCTTTTAATGCTGCAAACTACCACACCGATTATTTCAATCCGGACGTGATCAATTACATTGATTATTGTTTTCAAATGAACTACGATTTAGGGTACATGAATTATGCAAATAATCATCACTCCTCATTAAAAGGTATGACAGATGCTTTTAGCTATTACGTAAACACATTAAAGTGGCCTGCCAATAAAATTTTAATGGGTATACCATTTTATGGAAGAGGAAGCAGCAATACAAATTCCACTGAGAACTATGTTAATTTTGCCAGTTCCGCGGCATATAATGACGCAGACGGTGTGTACAATGGATGGACCTATAACTCAAAACCTGTGATTGAAGATAAAGTTGCTCATTTATGTTCGAATCAAGCTGGCGGTGTTTTAATTTGGGAAGTTACCTCCGATTCTAAAAACTCATCACTCTCTCTAGGGAAAGTAATTAAAGATGCATTCGACAACTCGTGTGAATCATTAGCTTGTTCACAACCTGCGTTAGGTAATGATAAATCAATTTGTGAAGACCCTGTTACCCTTTCTGCAGGTGTAACCTTGCAATCTGATGAATCCATTAAATGGTATAAAAACGGAAGTGTAATTGGGGGAGCTACTTCCTCTACATATAGTGCTACTGAAGCGGCTACCTACAAAGCAGAAATAACGACAAATCAAGGGTGTAAAAAAACGGATGAAATTGTTGTAAAACAATCTGGAGATATTCAAGCCACTCCAACGAATAGCGGAAAGTTTTGTGCTTCCGGAACTACAAAATCAGTTACAATCAATGTGACTGGAGGAGGTGGATTTTATAATTTTTATGACTCAAAAGAAGGTTCTTCGGTTATTTCATCAGGTGAAAGTTTAGTGGTGGATAAAGATTTAATTTCTGAGGGTTCTTCCAAAACGTTTTATGTGGAAGAAGCTGCAGGATCTGTCACTACGTTAGGTTTGTCTGAAAAACCAACCAAAAAATCAAGTTGGGCAAATCTTACAGAAGATTTAGGGTGGAATAATCATAATCAAGTGTTCAGTACATATTCTAAAGTAACGTTAAAATCTATTGACTTTTTATTTGGTTATATCGGAGATCAAGAGCATACACTATCTATTAAAATTCTTAAATATGGGACTTCAGAAATTGTTTACAATAAAACATTCACGTATCCTGATTACGGGTCTGCGAACTGGAGCGCTATGAACACAGTGGTATTGGATGTTGAACTCCCTAAGGGTCAATATGAATTAGCAACAATCGGCAGTAAAATGTTGATTTGGCAAACTGTAAATGACTCAGGAGATGATTTAGATTACAACAGCTGGTCAGAGCCTGGAGTTGCTTCTTTAGATGGTGCTATTAGTCCTGACAACCCAAGTTGGGGAGTATATAAAAATGCAAATCAGGGTACTTTTAACTGGAAGTTTTCAACGGGAGAAGAAGGCTCTGCTGCCTGTGGAAGAGTTCCTGTTTTTGTTGAGCATGAATCATGTGATAACAATGACGGATCAGATAATGGTGATGGGAATTCTGGGGATAACGGTGATGGGAATAACGGTGATGGGGATAACGGTGAAAATACTGTGGAGAATATTATCACCCAAACACTTGCTATTTATCCGAATCCAGCTCATGACAATTTAAACGTGTCTTTTGAAATGAAAAGCGCGGATAATGTTTATTTGAATATCTATAATGCAGTAGGAGTATTAGTGAATTCAGCTAAATTATCAAATACCATTGGTGATCAGTTTGTGAGTTTTGATACTTCTGTAATGAGCGGAGGTCTTTACTTCATCAAAGTACAAACTTCAACTGGATCAATTACGAAAACCATTTCAATTGTCAAATAGTAAGTTTTGAAAAATATAAATTAGCCTCCATATTTTAATGGGGGCTTTTTTATTTTTGCACATTATGAACATCAAGCTCACAATTTTAAACGGCTATTTTTTTCTTTCATTAATGGCTGGTTTTATAATCAAAATAAAATTCACCTCACTTCTTCCTGTGTCGAGTACTTATTTATATGCTTTTTTTGTAACAATTCCTTTGTTTATTTTACAATTTGTAAGTATTTCTTCTTTTTCGAGAAAGGTAAAAAGAGGACATCCAAAGCTCTTTAAACAAGCTTGTAAAAGAGCTAACGGTAGCTCAGGTTCTTCCATAAATGTGGCCACATTATTTGACGAGAACAAAATATTTGATCAGTTAAAAAACCCTTCTCTTATTCGTGAATTTCACTTTGTAAAGCGTGTAGTGATCTTTTCAATGGTTTCATTTTTAACGCTTATTGTTTTGTATTTTGTATAATCGTTATATTTGATAGAGGTTAAAGCGAAAATTATTTGGAAGAGAATTACACGATTAAAGAAATAGACCCATTATTGCTCTTTGGGGCTAATAACCAAAGAATTAAACAGATTATAAAACTATTTCCCAAGTTAAAGATTGTGGCGAGAGGCAATAATCTAAAGATTAACGGGAATGAGGAAGAGGTCATCCGTTTCACGAATAAATTAGATCTTTTTGTAGCACACATTCTCCGCTATGGAGCTTTAACAGAAAATCAATTAGAGCGACTCATGGAGGAGGATGCGCAAGAAATTGTTCAGAACACCTCTGGTGGAGAAATCATTTTACATGGTGTAGGGGGAAAAGCCATAAAGGCGCAAACATCGAACCAACGAAAAATGGTTTCGGCCATGAAGAAAAATGATTTACTTTTTGCTGTAGGTCCTGCTGGAACTGGAAAAACATATACTGCTGTAGCGTTAGCTGTTGAAGCATTAAAAAATAAAAAAGTAAAAAGAATCATCCTTACTCGACCTGCAGTTGAAGCAGGGGAAAATCTAGGATTTCTTCCTGGAGATTTGAAAGAAAAACTCGATCCATACATGCAACCGCTTTATGATGCTTTGAGGGATATGATTCCTGCTGAAAAATTAAAAGACTTTTTGGAGAGTGGAGTAATTGAAGTAGCGCCTTTGGCATTCATGAGAGGGAGAACGCTGGATAAAGCATATTGTATTATGGATGAAGCACAAAATGCGACTGAGGGCCAATTCAGAATGTTTTTAACCCGAATGGGAAAATCGGCTAAGTTTATTGTTACAGGTGATGTAACACAAATTGATTTACCTAAAAAACAAACATCGGGACTTACGCATTGTATTCATCTTCTGAAAGGAATTCAAGGCATTGAATTTGTTCAGCTGGATGGGAAAGATGTAATTCGGCATAAATTGGTAAAAAAGATTATTGAAGCATACGATAAAAACGAGCAATAATGAAAAGATTATTGACTACATTTCTTTTGTTTATTGTCCTTACCGCAAAAAGCTACACCCCTGAAATCTCATATGAATGGTTCAGTTTAGGTGGAGGTTTTTTATATTCAATTGAAGATCAATACCTCGGTTTAAATGGTAAGATTAATTTACCACTAGGGAGTCATGTAAAGTTTGTTATGCAAGGTTCGCTCTTCCCGGAACAATTTCAAAATCCTGAGCGGAGTTATAATGAAATTAGGGCCAAATTTAATGTGGAATTCACTCCTGTTAAATTCAACAATTTTTATCTTACGCTTCAAACAGGATTTGATTACGGATATTGGCAGAGAACGTTTGAAGTATTAAATTCTACTTTAGGGACAAACTGGAAACGAGAGGAGAGCATGATGTTTGGAGGTATTTTAAATTACGATTTCCACAGATATCGATTATATCTTGATTACATGTATATGCCAGAAGTTTATAGTAATCATGTGGGAATTGGTATAACCATGCTCTTCTTTGAAGACAGTAGATTCCGACGATTATATTTTCAGCGAAGAAAATCAAAATCACCTACAAGAAGAAAATCATCCACTCGATCTCGATCTTCCGCTTAAAACTAAACTGTATTGTATCAAATTTTTAGTCAAATAACCCCTTTCTTTCTTTTAATTGGATTGGGATGGTGTATTTTTAAACTAAAAATTGGTTCTACCTCTTGGCTAAAACCCTTAGGAGATTTTGCATTTTTTATCGGGTTTCCCGCATTAATTTTTAGCAACTTAACTGCTAAAAACATAGATTATAATTTAATTGAAGGAAGTTTTCTTCGTTTGAGCAGTTTACTTTTTGGAACACTAGTGCTTCTGTTTGTCTTTCTAAAAAAACAGGTCAAATCAAACCAAATGAAAGCGACTTTAATTATTTGCTTTCTTTTTGGTAATGCTGCTTTTTTAGGTATTCCCCTTGTTACTAAATTGAATCCAGATATGGCTCAAGTGGCCTCCTTAAATGCTTCAATCATGCTTTTCTGGGTATTTTCAATCGGTTTAATTCTTGCAGAAAGCTACACGAAAAAAGATTATTCAATTAAACGCACATTGTACAGTTTAGTTAAAAATCCTTTATTACTTTCAGTAGTATTTGGAATCAGTTTTAGTCTTGGAAAATTTTCGATTCCTGAGCTAATTCAGTACCCTATTAAAATGGTAGGAGAGGCTGTTACTCCTTTGGTAATGATAATGATTGGTTTATTTGTTGCTTCTCAACCCCCACCAACAAAAGAACGCTTAAAACATTCGTTCATTTTTAGTATTTTCAAATTATTCGTTTTTCCGCTTCTTGGATTAGTGGTGTTTTCACTCTTTAACAAACAGGAGCTAAGTTCTCTTGTTCAATTCGCAATGCCAACGGCAATTACACCGTTTATTTTAGCAGAAAGATATGAACTTGATCAAACATTTATTTCAAATAGTATCATTATTTCAACCTTATTGAGCTTTTTTACTATACCTGTTATCATTTACCTTTTTAACTTTGTAAGTATATGACGCACATTACCTACATGAAAATATGCCTGGATCTTGCATTGAAAGGAAAGGGTATGGTTGCTCCTAATCCAATGGTAGGATGCGTTATTGTTTATGAAGGATCCATTATTGGGCAAGGATTTCATGAAAAATATGGTGCTCCCCATGCGGAAGTAAACGCTATTGAATCGGTTAGTGATAAAAGCTTACTCACCAAAAGCACACTTTATGTAAATCTTGAGCCATGTGCGCATCATGGAAAAACACCTCCATGTTCTGATCTAATCATTGAAAAAAAAATTCCTCATGTAGTTATTGGGGCAATTGACACCCATTCAAAGGTATCCGGAAAAGGAATTGATAAACTTCAGAGAGCGGGTGTTCGTGTTGAGATCAATATTCTGGAAAAAGAATGTCTCCTTCTTAATAAACGTTTTTATAAATTTCATTCGCATGGGATTCCTTTTGTTATTCTCAAATGGGCTCAATCCATGGATGGCTTTATATCTAGAACGGAGGAAATGATAAAAAAGGGAGCCTCCAATTGGATAACTGGCGAAAAAAGTCAGCGATTTGTTCACGAGCAACGAGCCACAGAACAGGCTATTCTTATTGGAAAAAACACTGCATTTATTGATAATCCATCATTAACAACACGTCTAGTAGCTGGTAAAAACCCTTTACGTGTAGTAGTCAGTAATCAACCTATTCTTGATCGTTCCTTAACCCTTTTTTCAGATGATCACCCTACACTTAACTTCAATACAACGTTAAGTAAAAAAGAAGGAAAAAAGGAATGGATAAGGTTTGACGGAAATATTAAAAGTATTCTTGAAGAATTAGGAAAAAGAGAAATACAATCGATCATTGTGGAAGGTGGTTGTAAAATATTGAATCAATTTATCCAAGTCAATTTATGGGACGAGGCCTATAATTTTGTTGGCAATGTGAATTTTCAGAAAGGGATCGAGGCGCCTAAAATAACCCTGAGAAAATCGAAAACGCATCAATTAGGGAGCGATCAATTAAACGTGTATATTAAACCCATAATTTGACGCTCTTATTTTCCATAATAGCCACTGCTTTACTTTTTAATATTTTTAAATATTTTGAAAAATATAAGGTAAATACCCTCAATGCGATTGTGATTAATTACCTGATCGCTTCTGTGCTTTCGTTTATTGTCCCACAAAGCACTCCTTCTGTTTCTTATGCTTTCCATCAACCTTGGTTTTTTTATACAATTTTACTTGGTTTCTTATTCGTGACGCTCTTTCAATTAATGGCGTATGCCAGTCAAAAAATTGATATTTCCACCACCACTATTGCCAACAAAATCACATTTATTTTCCCTACAGCGATGGGGATTTTATTTTTTAATGAAGCATGGAATTTTTTAAAAATACTTGGGTTTATTGTAGCCATTATTTCTATTGTTTTAATTACTGAAGACAAAAGCAAGCTTCCTAAATCATCCGGTGTTCTTATTATTTTACTATTGTTTTTTGGCGGTGGTGTGCTAGAATCAATTTTAAATTATTCAAACCAAAATTGGATTGAGCCTAATGACACGAGTCTCTTTTTTGGTTATCTCTTTTTTTTCGCGTTTTTATTTGGTGTACTTATGATGATTTGGAAAAATATATTAGGACATCCTCTCCTTTCTAAAAAAGACTTTTTTTGGGGGACGCTACTTGGAATCCCAAATTATTTATCCATGTATTTTCTACTCAAAAGTTTAGATGATTACCCCTCATCCTCTGTATTTCCTATTGCAAATATGGGTGTGATTTTATGTTCAACATTGCTATCCGTGCTCTTATTTAAAGCACGTATTTCAAAGAAAAAAGCTTTTGCTCTCGGATGCTCAATTTTAGCTATTATCTTAATTTCTTACTTTGACATCTTGTAACGATGTATTCTATTTCCACGAAATAAAAAGTGACCTTTTTTAAAAAATGAAACAATTAGTCCTGATTCTGCTTTTAATTTTCTCGTTGCCCTCTAAAAGTCAACGCGCATTTCTTCTTGAATCAACAAAAAGCCCTATAGGAAGTCATCATCTTTACCACGCTTCTTTTGAGGGACTCCCGGTATTCAATCAGTATATCAAAAAAAATATTTTTCAGAATCAAGTAAATGTTTATAAAACTGAAATCAATCCAAGGCCTGTCAATAAAAAACTTAACTCAACTGATAAAATACTCCACACATCGAAAGGGTATATTCAATATAAAGACCATTTCATACGGGTTCAATCTACAACCTTCATAAATGATTCAGAAAGCTTTACACTTTTTATAACCGAGAACAATGAAACCATACATCACATAAACCATAAAGTTCAATTCAAAGACACAATTATTTATGGATCTGTTTTTTTTCCTGACCCGATCACTACTAGCCAACAAAACTATGGCCCACCATATGTTGATGGAAATGATGAATCTAATGATGATTTAAATCGAGAATTGGTTGAAGTTTCCGTATCGACTCGCTTTGAAAATGATTCGTTTATATTGGAAAACAAACACATTAAAATCACAAATCAAAGTTCTCCAGACATCCTCCCCACAACAAAAGAAAATACTGATTTTAGATTCAACAGATCACAAATTGGATTTGAGGAAGTTCATGCGCTTTATCACATAACTAATTTTGCTCAATATCTGAAAGACACACTAGGTTTTAACGCACTACTCAATGAACAAATTGATGTAGATGTTTATGCGTTAAACGGAAAAGACAATTCTGAATTTATAAATTCAACGGCCCCCCCAAGGATTAATTTTGGCCAAGGTGGTATTGACGATGCTGAAGATCCCGACATCCTGATTCATGAATATGCACATGCTGTATCTAACGCTGCTGCCCCAGGTAGCTTAGAGGGATATGAACGAAAAGCACTGGATGAAGGAATAAGTGATTATTGGGCCGCCGTATATTCCAAAAAATTAAATGCGTTTAATTATAAAAAAATTTTTAATTGGGATGGACATAATGAATTTTGGGAAGGTAGATCACTGGAGAACGACAGAAAATATTCAGACGGATTGAATGGGAATAAATATGTTGATGGGGAATTATTTGGCGCTACTCTTTTAGATATAAGATCGTTGATAAACGACACAGTATGTGATAAATTAATTATGCAATCCAACTACAGTTGGTTTCCTAACATGAGTTTTCCTCAGGCTGCTGAACAAATTATAAAAGCAGATTCTATTTTGTATGCGGGTTATCATGCGAACTTACTCTTCACCATTTTTTACAATAGAGGCTTCTTTGATGAAGATTATGGAAATAGTACAAATGACAATATTTGGGTCCCAATTTTAAATTATGATTTACTCCAAAAAGGGATAGTAAAAATTGAAAATAAATCAAATTCAATTCATGTTGAACTATATTCTCTTTCTGGACAACTTGTTTGGCGGGAGCGTATACAGAGTAATTATGCTTATACCCTGCCCTCGCTCAGTAGAGGCATTTATTTCCTTCGTGTAAACAACCACTCCTTTAGAATGTACCTAGATGGAAACTAAACGTTCCAATTATTGAAAATGACGCTTCCTTTTTGATTTAAAGTATTTTTTAGGACTTACGACTTTGTAGCCAGGACCACATGAATTTTTAACCACGCAGGAGTGCATGATCAACATACTTATTAGAACAGCAATTACCTTCCACACACCTTTTTCTGTTTTACTTTAACTAAAGTATCTGAAATCGTGATTATTTTCAATTTTTAATAACGATTCGTAAATCAACTTAATGACATTTTCAATATCGTCTTTATGAGCCGCTTCAACAGTGGTATGCATGTAGCGTAAAGGCAATGAAATTAATGCGGAGGCCACCCCACCATTACTGTAGGCAAAAGCGTCTGTATCTGTTCCTGTTGCTCTTGAAACAGCCGCATTCTGAAAAGGTATTTTCTGATCCTTTGCAGCGGTTTTAATTAATTTCAACAAATTATTTTGTACTGCAGGACCTGTAGGCAAACAAGGACCTTCTCCCCCTTTGATATCTCCTTGTGCTATCTTATCAATTTTTGGGGTTGAGGTATCATGACAAACATCCGTTACAATCGCCACATTAGGTTGAATCGTATCCGTAATCATTTGAGCGCCTCTTAACCCTACTTCTTCCTGAACCGCATTTACAATATATAATGCAAAGGGTAATTTCTTTTTATTTTTATGCAATAGTCTCGCTACTTCAGCAATAATAAATCCACCTATTCGATTATCCAATGCTCTGCCTACATACCACCGATTATTCAACATGGTTAATTCATCTTGGTAGGTAATTACATCACCTACCTGAATTCCCATACTTAAAACCTCATCTTTATCTTTTGCTCCTACATCCAAGCAAATATTTTTTAACGAAGGCGCTTCCTCTTTGCCATTATGTCGCGTGTGTATAGCTGGCCATCCGAAAACAGCCTCAACTACACCTTTTTCTGTATGAATATTCACTCTTTTTGAGGGTGCAATTTGATGATCTGACCCTCCATTTCTTCTGAGATAAATAAATCCATCTGATGTAATATAATGCACAAACCAACTGATCTCATCAGCATGAGCTTCAATAACTACTTTGAATTTTTCATCAGGATTAATGATTGCAGCCACTGAACCATACGTATCAACAATATACTCATCCGTGTAGGGCTTAACATAATCTAGCCATATTTTTTGTCCTTCAGATTCAAAACCGGTTGGAGAGGGATTGTTTAGATATTTTTCAAGAAATTTTTGAGCTGTTTTTGTAAGTATTGACTTCGCCATGAACATTTGATTTACACTGCAAATTTAGTACTTAATCGTTAAAATTTGTAATTGAGTGAATAAAGTTGAAATAAGATTTTCACCTTTTGAAAACCCGTAAAATATTGAGTTATCCACGCCTACTTAAAAACTCCATTTTAGGCGCATAAACCCATTTACCGATAAAAGAAGATCCTCGTTTAAAACACCTCCTAGGTTAATCATATGTATCGACCAATCTAAATTTTGAGCAACTGATCGGGTAATTGAAGGCATAAGTAATACGTAATTAACACCAGGCATGTACACAATTATACATGTATAATTAGTTAACCCATTAATTTCACCCCCTATTGATGTCATTGTGGACCATCGCGTAGGCATTAAGGATTTAGCAGAAGTTTGAAAGGCTAACAATGATGAGGATACATCCATTCCTTTACTTACTCCATTGGAAGAATATAGTCCACCCAATCCTATGAAATGATTGTTTTTTAAAATATATTCTCCTGAAATTGACAAACTGGTACCTGATGATTGTTTTTGAATTGGATTATGAAAATAACTTATCTCTCCTTTAAATCCCCAGTTTTTTATCCCGCCTGCCCAGCCACTTCCTAGGACAACATCATCAAAATATACTCCCCCCAATATTTGAAAATCATAATTCCAATAATTCCAGCTATATTTTGTGGCAGCAACAAAGGCTGTGTCTCTATTAATAGAGAGGGCTACTTCAACATCTGAACCGTTATTAAAATACTTTTGAATACTAACCGCATCTGAACCTGGACGTTCCTCATAATCAAAATCTGTGAAGGTAAATGCATTAAAAATATCATTGGCATTCCAATATGTATTAATTCCCCAGTTGATTCTTTGTCTGCCAATACTCCATTCCCATTTTTTATAATAGCCTTTGTACCAAAATCGATCAATAATTGTACTATATAAAAAACTATTCGCTTCTCCTGTTACATAAGATAAGTCAACAATACCTCCATCAAGATCTAACAAGGTGCTCATATCAGGATTTAATCGTACAGCTTCACCATAAAAAATGCGATTTCTTAATTCGAAATATAAGGTTGTCCCCCCATCCTTTCCTGTATTAAAAAAAGTTGTATTTATTCGATTATGCCAGAGTGATTGATCGTAAATATTACCTTCAACATAACCACTTAATGTTTGCATAAATTTCACATATCCATTGATCTTAGTATGCTTTTCAAAATAACTTAAAGAATCTTGTCCTATAACACGTGAAAATAAAAGCAAAAAGAAAATTAACCATCTGTAACTAAACACTGATGAATATTTATAAAGATTGTATCCATTTAACCTTTTCATAGTGGTTGCTATTCTTTCATATTTTGATCGCTGGTTATCTTTCCATCAGTAAGTGTTATTACGCGCTTTGCTCGATCAATTACGCGCTGGTCATGTGTTGAAAACAAAAACGTTATCCCTTCCTTTTCATTCAATTTCTGCATAATATCAAGCAATATTTTGGTAGATTTTGAATCTAAATTTGCGGTTGGTTCATCGGCAATAATAAAGGCTGGTTTAGGAGCCAACGCTCTTGCCACCGCAACTCTTTGCTGTTGCCCTCCACTCAACTGGGCGGGACGAACATTTGCTTTTTCAGGTATCCCTACAGCCTCTAGTAACTCCTCAACTCTCTGCTTTCTTTCCTTTTGAGATATTTTTTGAAGAAGCATAACAAATTCAACATTTTCAAAGGCCGTTAGTACAGGAATTAAATTATAACTTTGAAAAACAAATCCAATATTAAATAACCTAAAGTTTATCAGTTCATTTTTTGAAAGTTCCGTTAATTCTTGTGATGCTACTTTTACACTTCCTGAAGTTGGAACATCTAACCCTCCAATCATATTAAGCAAGGTTGTTTTCCCGGATCCTGAGGGTCCTACTACAGCAGTAAACTCTCCCTCTTGAATAGTTAACGAAACATCATTTACTGCACAAACTTCTAAATCTGCATCTCTGAATACCTTCTCTATATTTTTTGTTTCAACAACATTCATAATTTATTAATCGCTTTAATAGGCTCTAATTTAAGAGCTCTTATTACAGGGAAAATGGTAGATATAAAACTTACCAAAATGACCTGAATGATTACCTGAAAATAAAAACTCTGTTTAACCACTGGATAAATCATAGTTGAGTATCCGAAATCAGCAACAGCTGCATTTGCAACGGATAAATCAATTCCCACATCACCCCAATACCCCACAGTGAGCATGGTTAAAAAAATCCCAATAGGCACACCTATTGCGGTAAGAATAAATGTTTCAATAAAGATCATTTGGGTAATTTTCCATTTACCCATACCAATAGCCATTAAAACACCTAGCTCTTTTGTTCGTTCTAACACACTCATTAACATGGTATTTACAATACCTAAAGCTAATGCTGTCCATATAATGAACATGAAAACAAACATAACCTTATCCGTCATTTTAATCCCATTTTCTACTTCAGGTACAATTTGACCCCACGTGTATATTTGTTGATGAGGTAATTTTTTCTGTAGTAAAGCACTGTAAGATTTTAGCGAATCATACTCATGAAAAGTAATTGCAAACTCATGGGTGAAAGCATCACCTAGTTTTTTGTTGATGTCGGATTTATGAATATAAATAATCAATTTATCTTTTAATTTATTCGGTGATTCATAAAACCCTCTCACTCTTCCCACAAATGACTTCATTCCATGAAGCATGCCTCCCTGAATTAACACTTTATCACCAAGTTTTACTCCTAATTCATTTGCCAGAACTTCACCAATTAGAAGTGTTGGTGCTCTCTTATCATGGGGCATTTCACCTTGAGTAATGAGCGTGGAAATGGAGTGCATTTTTCTTTCTTTTGTAGTATCCACTCCAACAACCAATACTGGACTTTGTTCTTTTGTGGTTTGTATCATAGCGGAGAACACAACACGTTCAACAATCGATTTTATCGTAGAATCAGCTTGAAGAACATGTTTTACGTGCTCAGGATCTTTGATTGGAAAATTATAGTCATACTCTTCTTCAAGAAACAATGGATGATGAATTTGAACATGTCCAATTTCCCGATTCACAATATCATTTAATTTTTGAACATAAGTCCCCCATTGAAAGGCACCAAAAAACAATCCTATCCAAACGCCAAATGCCACTGATAAAATAACTATTAGACTTCGGCTTTTTTTTCGCCATATGTTTTTCCACCCTATTTTAATAATCATGACTGCATCGCTTTAACCGCATCCATAGAACGAATTTTTAAAATTGGATAGGAACTAAACAATAATGTTATCCCTAGAATAGCCATTGCTTGACCTAAAAAAATAATCCCTTTTACAGATGTTCTCAATTGTGCTTGAAAACCATATTTCTCCATATCTTCAGCCATTTGACCACTGATATCTAGTGGGAATTCATTAAAATAAAAAATTAACGGAACAGCGATTAAAAACCCCAGAGCGGTTCCTATTAAGGCTAACAATGTGTTTTCAAGGTAAACAATATATCCTAATTTAGATTTTTGCATCCCCAAAGCGATTAACATACCAAACTCTCGTTTACGCTCTGCTAACATCATTAGTATCGTCCCAAACAAACCGAATGAAATAACAAAATAGAGCATTGCAGAAATGATGATGTTTGCAGCATCATTAATCGCCACAAGCATATATAAAGGCTCATTTAACTCTTGCCACGCATACAATTGACTAGACTGTGTAAATGTTGACTTTAATTGATTTACCGTTTCAAGAGCCCTTGTATTATCATTAAAACTGAGCACAACCTGGTTAACACCTTCATATAATGCAAACCCTTCTCTTGCATCGCTTAGCGAAATAAGGGCTAGTCTTTTATCTTCCTCTACATTGGAGAGTTTAACAATACCGACCACACGCAAAAGCATATTGGCTGAATTTCCATGATAGCCCAAACCTGAAAAATAAACTGTACTATCAATGTCCGCCTTAATTCTTTGAGCAAGTCGAGCGCCTAATACAACCTCTCCACTGTTTTGCATCATACGCCCTTCAATTAACGCTGATGATAGGTGGGTTAGTTGATTCTCAAGATAAGGATCTACCCCTGTAACCCTAATAATCTTGAATTTGTCACCACAGGTTAACATTCCACCTCCAATAATTCGGGGAGAATATGCACTAATTTGAAGTTGGGATTCTAAATATTTTATGGTGGAATCATCGTAGGCAACAATGTGATCTATAAAAGGTTCTTTTATAAAAGCCGTGTCATTTATTGTTCCATATCCTTGAAATCCTCCAACAACATTTGCCACTTGAGATTCCATTATTCCTGATCGAAATGCAGCCATAAAAGTAGCCAGTACAACAGCGAATTGTATCATCATTAAAGTGATGAAGGTTCTTCTCTTATTACGCCATATATTTCTCCACGCTAGCTTTAAAAGCATACTTAAAGGACGTGTTTTTCTTATTGCCCTCCAAATCAAATGATCGAATTAGAACAAAAGTATCCATTTATGACCTTTTAACTAAAGCTGGACGACGAACATAAAAACACTTATCTTTGTTGCTGCACTTAAATTGATATAGCATGCAACTGTACAATAAACTAAGCGCGAAAGAAAGAGAAATACTTATAAAAGAAGCCGGTGAAAAGCGGCTTACAATTTCTTTTTACCAATACGCGAAAATTGAAGATCCAAAATCCTTTAGAGATTTTTTATTTGTTGAGTGGGAAAAACTTAATGTCCTAGGAAGAACCTATATTGCTTCTGAAGGTATTAATGCTCAAATTTCTGTCCCAGCTTACCAACTAGAACTATTTAGAAAACACTTATATGGAATTGATTTTCTAAATGGAATACGTTTAAATGTTGCCATTGAACAGAATGATTTCTCTTTCTTAAAAAATAAAATTAAAGTACGTGATAAAATTGTTGCGGATGGTTTGAATGATGACTCTTTTGATGTCACGAATAAAGGTGTTCACTTAAAAGCTCGAGAATTCAATGAAATGATCGAAGATCCTAATACAGTTTTAGTGGATATGAGAAATCATTACGAAAGTGAAATTGGACATTTCCAAGGCGCAATAACACCAGATGTTGATACTTTTCGAGACTCTTTAGATTTAATTGAAGATGATTTAAAAGAACATAAAGAAGATAAAAATCTTGTCATGTACTGTACAGGTGGAATTCGATGTGAGAAAGCCAGTGCTTACTATAAACACAAGGGGTTTAAAAATGTATATCAACTAGAGGGAGGTATTATTGAATATACACGTCAAATTAAAGAGGAAGGCATTGAAAATAAATTTTTGGGTAAAAACTTTGTTTTTGACCATAGACGAGCAGAAAAAATTTCAGATGATGTTATTGCAAAATGCCATATGTGCGGTGAACCTTGCGACACCCATGTAAATTGTGCTAATAAAGGATGCCACTTGCTTTTTATTCAATGTAAATCCTGCCAGGAAAAAACACTTACTACCTGTTCTGTCGAATGTAAAGATATCGTTCTACTTCCTGAAGAGGAGCAAAAAGCTTTGCGAAAAGGAAAACATGTGAGTAATAAAGTTTTTCGAAAAGGAAGGTCAGAAAACATCATGAAGTTTAAAAAATAAGCATAACCTTTTTGTTGTTTACCCGTAAACTACATTCCGAATTATTTTTATTTCATCAAGATGTTCAATTTACATTTTAAACAATTTAAGCTCTCCTCTAACTCCAAACTTGGGGATATTGATGATCAAACGGTTTTCAAATATTATCAGGACAATAATGAGATATGGGGTGAATACAGCGGAGGGCACGTTCAAAGTGGTAAAATTATTGGTAGAAAGACGACTGAAAACGGTATTGAATTTCAATATGAACACGTGAATGATGTGGGTCAAAGAAAAACTGGAATGTGCAGAACAGAAATATCATTTTCTCGAGAGGGAAAGTTGATACTAAACGAATATCGAATGCGAAACGACGAAAAAAAATCCTCTGGAAATTCAATTTTAATGGAGGTTTAAGGTTTCCCATCAAAAGTAATAGCCCTTCATAATTAACATTAGCGGTCAATTTTAAAAAGCTTTTTCACTTATTTTAATCTTTAAAATAGTTATTGATTACCGTATAAATCGGTGTAATCCTGTAGGGCTAAGTTAATCACATTCTTTGCTTCTTCAGCTCCATAAACATGCGTGATTTCGCATTCGGGTGTTTCCTCATCTGGGATTTGCTTGTAGGTTAAAAAATAATGTTTTAATCGCTTTACCAATCGATCTGGTGCTTGATGAATATCATCAAAATTATATACCTCATCTTGCGCCAACACAGCAATGATTTTATCATCCGCTTCGCCACCATCAATCATTCGCATTCCTCCAATCACTTTTGCTTCAACTAAGATGTCTCCATGAGGGATTTCCCTCTCTGTGAACACACAAATATCTAATGGATCACCATCGCCAACAAGTACCCTTTTTGTCATTTCACCTGCGAAACCAGCAGTTTTTTCACCACAATAAGTTTGAGGTATAAAACCATATAGAGCTGGAATTATATTAGAAAATTTTTGAGGACGATCAATCATAAGGTATCCTGTCTCTTTATCAATTTCATATTTACACGTATCGGAAGGAACCATTTCGATAAAAGCGGTTACAAGGCTAGGAGCACCTTTACCTATTGAAACGCCATGCCAAGGATGCGGTTTTGATATTAGCTTTTTTGTCATATTTAAAACTATACTTTAATATGCGTATTTTTTTGTTAAAATGAAAATTAATTGATCCAAAAGCCATTTTTAAAAGAATTTGAAATCTATTTCTTCAAAAATTACGTGTATTTCCCTTCCTCCTTTTTCAATCATCATATACTTTTTAAGTCTATCAGAGACAGACCCTATAAAATAAACTCGATATTGAACCCATTTTAACGCGCCAACCAATCAAAATAATTCAATTTAATTTGTTAAAATTTTATGTAAAAAGGTGTGACGAATTAATACATTTAAAGTTATTTTGTTGCAAAGTTCACAATTATGAAATTCTCTCTTACAGTTCTCATCACTTTCCTTACTTTTCTAAGTTTTTCCCAATCTAAAACAGACGCTAAGGCTGCTAAAGAATATTTTATAAATAAATATCCAAATGGTAAAAAAGAAGCCGAAGGAAATTATATAAATGGAAAAGAACAAGGAAAGTGGCAATATTGGCATCCAAACGGGCAAATTAAACAAGAGAGTCACTACAGAGCAGGTCGACTGCATGGAATGACAACCTATTACTACCCAAATGGAGAAAAAAAAGACCAAGGTATTTTTGTGGCTGGAAAAAGGAATGGAAAATATACAAGTTGGTATTCCAATAAAAATGTAAAAATTCAAGGAGAGTATTCTAAGGATCAAAAAATTGGAAAATGGATCAGTTATTATGAAAATGGCAATAAAGAATGGGAAGGTTTTTTTAAAAATGACAAACGAGACAGTTCTTTTCATTTTTGGTTTAGAACAGGAGATAAATTCAAAGAATCCTATTACACAATGGGATATGATAGTGTAATCGCTGGATGGGATAAAAAAGGGAATCAAACAATCATAAATGGAGATGGAAATCTTATGGAGTTTTATCAAGATGGAGCGCCAAAAGGAAAACTAACGTATCATAAGGGAAAAGTTCATGGAGAAATCATTAAATGGTACGAAAACGGAAAAGTGTGGTATCAGGCTGAATTTAATAAAGGAAAAAAAGATGGTATTTATCGAGTGTATTATGTAAACGGTCAAATTAAAGATTCATCACAATATGTGAATGGAAAAGAGCATGGCAAGTTTCATTCCTACCGATTGGACGGAAGCCTTGAAAGTATTGGATATTTTAAACAAGGGATCGAAGACAGTACATGGGTTTGGTATGAAAAAGGTAAAAAAAGAATTGTTGGTAGGTTTAAAAATGGTTTACGACATGGAAAATGGGTATTTAATTATCCTGGAACAGAAAATATTGAACACATTGCTTTTTTTAAAAATGGACTAAAGGATGGAAAATGGGAATACAATTATGAAACGGGCGAGAAACTGAGAGTTGCTAACTTTAAGAACGATCTTCGAAATGGAAAATGGTCCGTATTCTACAAAAATGGAAAAAAAGACCATGAGGGAAAATTCAAGAATGATAAAGAGAATGGTGTTTGGACCTCATGGTACCCCAATGGAAAAGAAAATGAAAAAGGAACATTTAATATGGGAATTATGGACGGTAAATGGGTAGGTTTTTATGAGAATGGTAATCAAAAGTTTATTTCGAATTATCAAAACGGCATCAAACATGGGATGTATATAAAGTTTTACTCAAATGGAAGAACTGGTATAAAAGAAACCTATAATAATGGCCAGCTAGAAGGGGAATATGAAGCATGGCATGATCAAGGGATATTTTTGAGAGAAAAAGGTCAATACAAGCTTATTAAAATGGATAAAGATACCGTTCGAAATAATCTTGATACCGTTTTAGTGAATAAAAAAGGGGATACATTAAAGATCAAAAAAGATCCTATTGCGGCCTTCCGTTCTCAACAAAATCAATCGGTAAAACATGGTCAGTGGATTGTTTATTTTGATGGTACAGATATTCCGTACCAAAAAGTAAATTATTCAAAAGGAAGATATGATGGTGTTTTTACTACCTACTGGAGTAATGGAAAAATACAAAGCTCTATTACTTATCAAAATGGCAGAAAAAACGGTATCGCTAAATTTTATTCCAAAGAACAAAAACTAGCTGCAAAAATAAAGTACATCAAGGACAATGAAATTTGGAAAAAGAAATTTTAACGTTTCATTCCATTTTAACCAAACCTAAATATTTCTTCTAGTATTTTGTTTCTGAATCAAAACGCATTTTGGTAATGGCAACACCATTTCTAAAATAATATGCTGCACCCCAACTATACATTACCATTTTATAAATATCAACCTCGCCATCTTTACTAACAATGTATTTCTTAATCGTCCGATTGTTTTCGTAGATAATTTCTTCATGAATACCCTCTGGCAATTGACGTTGAAGCTCCTCCATTTGGGATTCTAGTTCAGCCTGGTCTGCTCCTGTTGAGGCATTTTTATATTGCTTTTTCATCAACTCTATACGGGTGGCTATTTCATCGGGACTCAACGTTTCATCTGCTTTTCGCTTCTCCTCTTCCTTCATAAATTTTTCCTTCTGCGTAGCGGCCAACATTAAATCAGCATTGTACTCATCTTCCTTCTTCGAAATATTAACTGTAATCTCTTCTAATTCTTTTTGTGTTGCAGCAATTGACTTTTCAATCTGATTATACTGAATTATTAAAATTCGATTGAGTTCTTTTGCGTCTACTGTTGTAGTATCTAAATTTCTAATTCGCTCCTCCAGTACCGCAATCTTTTGTCGATAAATATTAAGCTGACGCTCTTTCCCTAATCGATGTAAATAATTTTCTTTCACCTTCAATTTAATTTCTAAAGCTTCCTTTCTCAACTTCGTTCCTTCTGCACGCTTTTCTATTCTTTTTACATGCGTATAACTCTTCGCTTGAAAATCAGCACGATTTCCTGCTTGATTCTTTCGAACATAATCTTGTAGAAGAGGTAATTCTGCGGATTTTAAATCGGCAATTTCCACCTCTAAAGTTTTCGTTTTTTTCTCTCGAGTAGTAATTCCTGCCTGAAGTGGAGCCAAACGCTCTGCGATTAACTTTGCCTCATTGGATAAGGAATCACGCATTCTACTCGCTGCATTTCTTCGCGCCAACATTTGTTTTTGAATTTTCTCGGTTGCAACTCTTTTCTCTTCTCTTGAGAGTGCTGCGCGTTTTGCCGCTTCTATCTTTCTGTCAAGTATTCTTTTTTCTTTAATGGCTAAATCCAATTCTTTATTTGCTTCAACCAATGCTTTTTTCTTTTTCGCATCAATTTTACGTTGTTCAGCTAGCGCTCTTTTTTTGAGTTCTTCCTTGAATTTATCTTTTTTATTTTGCTCTCTTGCTTTTTGAGCATCTATAGACAAACGAGTCCATTCATCAGCTTTTTTTCTATTTTCCGCTTGTATACTATCGGCAATTGCCTTTCTTTTTTGAGCTTGTTCGTTAATGTAACGTTCATCGTCTTTAGATAAAGTAGATTCCACTTTAATATTTTTAAGGGCTTCCTCCTCTTCCTTATTTTTTTTGTCCAAATACTTTCGTTCCCTTTTTCTGCGCTCCTCTAGTTTTCGCTCCTCTTCTAAGTAATCCATCATTTCTTTTTCAATCGCATCATCCACTCCTTTCTTTTTGTCAATGCGATCCATTTGCTTTTGTAGTTTACGCATTGCTTTTTCAAGTTTTTCCTTTCTGATTCGATCCTCTTCCTCTAAATCCATTTCCAAATCTTCTTTTTCTTTTAACGCAGCCATCTCAGACTCCATCTTTTCCTGACGTATTCTAAAGGCCTCTTTTTGAGCTTTTATCGCAGCTTTTTTATTCTTTATTTGTTGCTTCATCTCCTCTTTTTGAGCCTCTGCAACACGATCCATAAATGCTAATTTTTCAGCTCGATCTTTTTCTGCTTTCTCTCTACTTTGCTTGGCTTTAAGCGCAGCATTTTTTATTCTTTGCTCTCTTCGCTCGGCCATCTCTTTTCTTTGTTGCTTGTCTTTAATTTTGCGGAGAAGTTCTTCCGTTTTGTCATCGCTCGCAGTATTCGGATTGGGAAGTCTGGCACCTAAAAGTTTATCTAATTCAGCCTGTTTCTTGCTCATATTCTCGGATATTGTTTTCACTTCTGCTTTGTATTTACCAACTTTCCTTGTGAGTACATTTTGCTTAATGACATCATTTACGTCGCCCTTTTCTTTAATTTGAGTTAATTCCTTTTCTGTTGAGGCTAAATCATCTCTCTTCTTATTTACATCAATACCAAGCAATCGAATTTCTTCTTTCAATTCCATTATCTTAAGCTCTCTTTTGCTTAATTTTTTTTGATTAATTTTTGATGCGCTCTCTTCTTGTTGGGCCTCCAATTTTTTAGCTGCAATTTTTAACGCTTTCTTCTTTGCTCTTGCTACCAACTCTTTTTGCTTAATTTCTGCTTTAGTTTCTGCAATCCTTCTTTTAGCGGTTAGGGTTTTATTGGCATCTGCAATAATTGATTGTTGTTTTTTACGATCCTTTTTTATTTTTTCTTTGATGGCCTCAATCTTTTCTTCCTCTGACAGTTTTTTTGGTTTTTTATTCACCTCTCTAGCCGCTTTCTCTTTTGTTTTTATCTTTTCCTTATTAAGCTTTTTTTGCGCTTTAAAATCTTTTTCTTTCGCGTTTATCAAAGCCCAATCCTGTTTAGCCTCCTTCTCCAAAACGATTTTCATCGAATCAGCATACAATTGAGATCTTGATTTTTTTGCATTTTTTTTCCGAGTTTTCGCTTTATCTTTTTGGTTTTTCTTGTTGATTTTATCTTGTATTTTTTTCAAATTATCTATCTCTCCATTTAATCGCTCACGCTCCTTAACCAATTTCATTTTATTTTCTTTTGAGAGCTTCTCATTATTCAATTTTAAATCTATTTCAGCTTTGTCTGCTTCTCTTTCCAAAGCAGCAATTCTTGCTTTTTCAATTTTAGCTTTTCTTTGCTCTTCCAAACGTCGTTTTTGTTCCCGCTTCAAATCCATCTTCTCCTGCTCTGCTTTATCTCTACTTGCCTGAAGATCTCTGGCCGCTTTATCTTTTAGTATTTGTTCTTTTCTTTTTTTAGTCTTTTTCAAAAGTTCTACTTTCTCTGCCAACAACTTTTCTTTCTCTACCATTCTTACGCGTCTCAACTCATCTTCCAGTGCTTGCTTTTTTTTCTCTGCTCTTAATCGAGCTTTGCGTTTTTTAGCCATTAACTTTCGCTTAAGTTTTTCTTTTTTCAATCGAGCATTTCGTTCTTCAGGGCTTTCTAAATTTGCATATGCTTTTGCGAGTTTAGCGGCTTCTAATTTTTCTTTTGCATTGGCTACATTATCTTTATTCACACTAATTGTTTTCTTTTTTGCAGCATAATATTTTTGTTTTACTTTACGGTGCTCATCCCTCAAGTTTCGGAGCTCTTCTGTTATTCGTTTAATCTCATCCTCTTTTTCTTTAATTTTCTCTTCTTTTTCCTCCCGCTCAACAACAACTTGAATACCTGACAATCCTGACTCATTGAGTTCGTTGAGTGAATTTTCCACAATCGCCTTTGATTCTTTCTCTACTTTTAATTGTTCCTCCAGCTCTTTTATCCGCTTATCAAGTAAAGCCATATTGGATTTCAACTTACTATTTGTTCTATTTTTATTTTTGGCTTCATCCTCTCTGCGTTTTACATCCGCTTCTGCCTCTGCCATTTCCTCTTCAGCTTTTTTTAGGTTTTCGGCCAATCTTTTTTTCACGGCTTTTTGATACTCCTCAATGATGAGCAATTTCTCTCTCTTTTTAGGATCCCATTTTTTAATTGGTCTTCCTTCTTTGTATTCTCGAATCACGCGCTCTTGGAAGGTTTCATTGGGATTTTTTGATGCTGAATTCGCATTTTTTATCGAGTTTAGAAGTTGTTGCTTTCGTTCAGCTTTCGCTTTTTTAATTTGATTTAACTTTTCTTGCTCTTTTGCTGTTTTCGCCTCTTGCGCAGCACTAGCCTCTGCATTTTCTTTTGCTAACTTTTCAATCGTCTGATCAAACTTCCCTGGTTTCTTTGTCTTGGATTCTGCAATTCTTTCTTGCTTTTTTTGTTCATCACTTACAGCTCCCTGTACAACTTTATTTTTTACAACCATTTCTTTTGCATCAGAGGAGTTATTCACCTTCTTCAAGCGCTCCTCATCTTGTTTTTTTTCTTCTGCAATTAAAGCTTTTCGCTGTTGCTTAATTTCATTACGTTTTCGTTTTTCCTCTGCTTTAGTTTCTTTGGCTCTTTTCTTAGCAGATAATGTAAGTTTTTTAACTTCCAACTTATCACTTTCCTTAAGTGCTTTTTTCTGCTCAATAAGTAATTGTTTTTCTCGTTGTAACTTACGCTTTTCAGCCCGCTGATTGATTTTTTCTTGAGTTAATTCAAGAGCTGATTTTTCCTGAACGGTTTCTATTTTTTTTGGGGGTGACGCTTTCTTTTCTTGAACTTGTTGCTTTACCTCAGCTATTTTCTCTGTTTTTACCTTGTTCGCTTTCTCTTTTTGCTTTTGCTCCTTCGTTTTAGGGGCTTTTTCTAATTGTTTCTTTTTAGCAGCAACAGGTTCTTTAATCTCCTTTATGGCTTTATTCTGTTGCTCTTTTTCTTTTGCGATTTGAATGGCTTCTTGTTTTTTTAGCGCTTTAATTTTTTCTCGTTCAATAGCTTTTGCCTTTAGTGCTTCTGCTTTCTTTACTTTTGCATCAGCATCAAGAGAATCTTGTAATTGTTTGGTCCTAAATTTAATTGCTTGCAAAGAATCTTTTCTGGCTAAATCCATTTGTCGAATCCGCTGCTTCTCTTCTAATTTTTTCTGTTCGAGCGCTCTTTTTTCTGCCAACTTCTTTTGTTTTTCTTCTCTTTGAAGTCTACGCTGCTCCTCCTTTTGCAGAAGTATTTGACGCTTTTCTGCCAACTTTTTTTGTTCTTCTTTTATTTTTTCAGCCTCTGCCTGTTGAGCTGCTTCAAGGCCCTCTTTAGAGGCATCAACTTTCTCCTCTAACTTTTGCTGATAAGCAGCCATAGCTCGTTCTTTTTTCTCCAAGTCCTTTTGGTACTTTATTACCTCTTTTTTGGCTCTTTTCTGAATTTCCAATTGACGTCGTTGTTCATCCGTCATATTTTTTCTTCTTAAGTCTTCCTCACTTAATGCTTTTTTCTCTTGACGAGAAGCATAATCTTCTCCTTCTTTATCGAGACGTGCATCAATTTTATCCTGCGTATTTTCTTCTCTTTTTTGACGCTCCAATGAATCCTTTTCTTGCGCAAAACGCTGATTCATTTTTTCTCTATTTTCTTTCCCTTTTATTTTTTCTTTTTTAATTTCTTTTTTCAGCTTGCTGGCCTTTTCTTTTAATTTTTCTACCTGCTCAGCTCGTTTCTTCATTCGGTCTGCAAACTCAGCATCTTTTCTTGCTTTTTCGGCGGCTAAATTTGCTTTTTCTTGTGCTTCCCTTAAACGTTCTGAATTTCTTTTTTCTTCTGCTTTCTTTTTAGCAGCTTCATAGGCTAATTTTTTCTTCGCTAACGCTTCACGCTTTTGAATTTCAGCGTTCATTCTTTCTTCTTTTTTTGCTGTCCGCTCTTTCGCTTTTTGATTTTTTGCCAATTCCGTCTTTTTATATTTTTCAACTTGCTTAGAAAGGGCTTCTTCCTCCTTCTCGCGACGCTCCTCATCCTTTCGTTTTTCTTCTGCTAATTTCCTCTCTGCTTTGGCAAGTTTTTTATGTTGGGCTATAATTTGCTTGTTTCGTTCTTCAAATATTTTGGCCTGTATCATTGCTCTTTTTTGCTCCGCCGCTTGCCTTTCATATTCGATTTGTGCTGCCTTTTCTTCGCGTTCATTTTGCTCACTAATTCGAGCTTGGTTTTTAGCGTCTAATTTGGCTTGATATTTTGCCCTCATCTGACGCTCTCGATCCATGGCCTTTCTTTTGAAGTTCTCTAATTCTTTTTTCTCTTTGACCTCTTTCTTTAATAGTTCGACTTGTCTTTTAAATCGATCTTTATCTAGTTTTTTTCTTTTCGCGGCAGCATCTTTTAATCGTTCTCTTTTTGATTCCGCTTGTGCAGTCCTTCTTTTTAATTCTGCTAATTTTTTTCGTTGAAGCTCTTTTTGCTTTCGCATCTCTGCCTTTCTTTTCTCGGCAGCTCGCTGGGCCTCAATTTTTGCTATTTCCTTATCGGCAGCGGTTTGCGCTTTTTTTCGTTCTTTCTCCTTATTGTTTTCTAACTCAACCTCATCTACCTTCTTCTGAGTTTGAGCTTTGGCTTTGGCATATTCTTCCTGTTGTTTTTTTGCCAGCTGAGCCTTTCGTTCTATTTCTTGTTGCTGACGTTCTATCTCATTCTCTTTTTCCTCAAGAATTCTTTTTTTAGCTTCGGCCTGTTTTTCTGCCGCATCCTGTTCCTCTAGGAACCTTTTTTCTAAGTCGTCAAGTTCACGTTGAGCCTCTCTTTCTTCCTCTAATCTTTTTTGTTCTTTTTCCTTTGCTCGCTCCGCCTCTTTCGCCTTAATGGCTTCTCTTCTTTTTTCCATCTCTAGCTGAGCGGCCTTGATACGCTGACGTTCACTTTCTTCTCTTTTCGCTTTTGCTAAAGCGGCTGCCTTTTTTGCCTCCTCTTTTCTTTGATATTCTTTCGCTAATTCAATTTCCTTTTTTAATTGTTCCTCTCTGTATTTTTTAGCCAATTCTTTTTGTCGAATCAACTTTTTATATTCTTCTTCTTCTTTCTTTCTTTGTAGTTCTCTTTCTTGTCGCTCTTTTTTGAGTTGTTCTTTACGTTCTTTGAGCTTCTTTTTAATATCATCCCCTCCCGATTGCGCATAACCTTGTTGTGATACCAACAGGAGCAGTATCACCATTAATAATTTAGATAGATATCTTAAACAAAATCTCTTCACAAACGTAGTTTACTCAATCATTTACTCTATTTTCATGACCAATATTGCCCTTATTGGTACACGAATCGTTTTACGAAGAAATTGAATAAAAGTTATTCTACAAAAATTATTTCTAGCTATATGTAGTGTGTCATTAAATTTTTATTCGTAATATTGCACTCCCTTTTTTAGAGGGCTTTTATATTATTATTAAAATGGATTTACTTAGAGAAGTTTCAAACGAGTTAGTTGAGAAAAAAGAGTGGCCAGAATTTAGTGCTGGTGATACCATTACTGTATACTACGATATCAAAGAAGGAGAAAAAACAAGAACCCAGTTTTTTCAAGGTGTTGTATTACAAAGAAAAGGTTCAGGAGTTACTGAAACATTTACAATTCGAAAGATTTCTGGAGGAATTGGTGTAGAAAGAATTTTTCCTTTCAGCTCACCATTCCTTACTAAAATTGAGGTAAACAAGCGAGGTAAAGTAAGAAGAGCTCGTATCTATTACCTTCGTGAAAGAACAGGTAAGTCAGCTCGTATTAAAGAGAAAATTATTTTCAATAAATAATTGTGACATAGAACTATGTTAAAGCCGTTTGCTGTGCAAACGGCTTTTTTTTGTGAAAAACACCCATATATCGAAGGTATTAAATAACAGAGTAATTTAGTAATATGAATTTTGTACTCCCCATACTTTTCTTTTTTATCTTCTTGTGGGGAATATATAAATGGAATTTTTTTCGTTTACAGGGTCTGAGTAGAACATTTTTAATCACTGCTTTTATAGTAAAGGTTTTTGCTGGGGTTGTATTGACGATGATTTACACCCATCATTATAAAATACGATCAGAGGCAGATACCTTTCGCTATTTTGATGACAGTTATTATTTACATAAAGCCGCTAGTGAGAACCCTTCATTCTATCTTAGAATGATGCTAGGTACCGATGACGGTGAAGACCTGATGCCTTATCTGGACGCGATGAACAATTGGTTTCCAGCAGAACGAACGACGTTTTATAACGACAACAGAACTGTTATTCGAATCAATGCAATGATTAGGTGGATATCCTCTGGTAATTATTACGTTCATCTTCTTTTTTTCTGTTTCATGGCATTTTATGGTCTTACTTTTATGTACAAAGCGTTTCATCGATATTTTGTTGGAAAGAAAGTATGGCTCGGATTAATTCTATTTTTTACACCATCATTACTCTTTTGGAGTTCAGGGATTCTAAAAGAAGGGCCATTGCTGTTGGTTTTTGGCATTACGTTACATATTTTAAACACCATTTTCAATCGAAGAGCAAGATGGAGTCATTTCACAGTATTAGCAATTTGTATCCTGTTCTTGTTTCATTTAAAATTTTATGTTGGATTATTGCTCGTTCCTGCAATTACAGGTTATTTATGGATCATAAACAACAAAGGGCCTCATCCGATCATAAAAGTCATTTTAAATTTTAGTGGCTACTTTATAGTGGCTATAATTTGGCATACCCTTAATCCGAATTGGAGTTTATTCATGGTCTTAAAATGGAAAAGACTTGATTTTTTAGGCTTGGCCAAATCAATGAATGCAAAAAGTATTATCTCCACAGGTGCTTTGGAAGACCACCCCATGAGCTTTTTGCAACATTTTTCTTTTGGACTTTTTAATGCAATTACACGTCCTCTTCCTTGGGATATGTATTCAATAGTTATTCTTCCTAATGTTCTTGAAAATATTTTGATTATCCTTTTTATTCTTTTCTGTATTTGGTTTGGCAGACGAGAAAACTTTCATCGTATTGGCTATTTTTTTATCATTTATGCGGTGGGATTGTTAACTATTATTGGTATGGTTACACCAATAATGGGGAGTTTAGTGCGGTATAAAACTCCTGCTATCCCATTCTTATTAATGTTCTTTCTTCTATTTGCACGCAAAGAAAAATGTAAAGAAATCCTTTCCATTTTCAATAAAACAAAGGTTTAGTCGTTGATGAGTAAATGAAATCATATTTTCTCTCTCTTCTTTGTATTGTGTTTTTGTGTCAATGTTCCTACAATAAAATAAAAGGAAAAGGTAGAAGTCTTTCTAAAGGTTCCGTGAAGAAAGGATCTTTAAAAAATGGAAGGCGATTTCCCAAAAAAGGGACTAATTTCAAATATTTTTCAAAACTCACCTACTTTATTGATAACAGAGCTTGGGTGCATGAGAAAGTGTGCATGGCTACATTGGAAGCATATAAAATATGCGAACAAATGATGCCTGAACGAAAGTTTATGATCATGGAATGCTCTCATAGGAAAGGTGGGAAAATGTTTCCACATCGAACTCATCAAAATGGCACCTCTATTGATTTTGCATCACCACTCACCAAGAATAACCACCCTTACCATGGAGACCAATGGAAAGGTATTTGGCATTATGGTTTACAATTTGATGAGAAAGGTAGGTGTATGCGAAACAAAAAAATACGTATTGATTTTGAAGATATGGCAAAACATATACTTGCCCTGGAAAAGGCAGCTAAAAAACGAGGGCTATACATCAAAAAAGTACTCCTTAAAATGAATTTAAAAGATGATTTCTTCGCTACTCCTTCGGGAAAAAAAGTGAAAGAAAAAGGAATTTATTTTGCGCGTTACTTAACACCTATGATTGACATGGTACATGATGACCATTATCATATAGATTTTGGTTTTTTGAAAAAATAAAAAAACAAACGCTTATATTCAGTTCAATTCTTTGACTAATCGTTAAAAAATCGATCGTGAAAGTTTGTTAAAAACAACTTTTCTTTTGCTCTTGTAATACCAGTATATAACCATCTCATATATTCTCGATTTATAGATTCTTCTTTAAGGAATCCTTGATCTACAAAAACATTTTTCCATTGTCCACCCTGTGATTTATGACATGTTATTGCATACCCAAATTTCACTTGCAATGCATTAAAGTAAGGATCATCTTTTACTGCCTTTTGGCGCTTTTTACGATCTCTTATTTCAGAATAAGAATTCCAAATTTCATGGTAGAGTCTTTGACCATCCTCTCTACCTAAACTTGGACTCTCTATCATTAGGGTATCTAACATTATTTTGACCTCAAATTCAATCGCTTTTTTATAATCCAATAAACGAAGTGATACATTTGCAAAGCGGAAACCAAATTTTTCTTCAAAATCAATTACACGCATAATTTCTGCCATATCTCCGTTTGCTATAAAATCAATATCAACCTCCTCTTTTAACCAGAAATAATTGTTTCGTACAACCATTACAAGATCTCCTGCATTTAGCTCGTCCTCTTGAAAAAGTATATTGTATTTTATGTATCGATTAAAATGGTTTGCCTGTTTGTTGCTTCTACATACAATCATCGTGTTCTCTATTCCATCTCTACTGTAACACGAAGAGACCTCTTCTTCAATATCGTAACCATTTAATTTCACAACATCATTAAATTGACTACATTGAAAAAGCGGTTTAAAGGGTTCATTTTCTTGTAAAAGTTGACGAAGTAAAGTGGCATTGAACAAAATTCCAGAGTCCTGTGCTTGTCTTGTGACCTCAGTCAATTCAATACTATCAATATGTAAAGTATATCTTGAAATTAAATATTGAGTGCTCAAGGCAGGACTTTCGGCACTACCTACTGGAGGTAATTGAGCTGTATCACCAATAAAAATCAACTGACAATTTTTCCCCGAAAACACAAACTCTATTAAATCATCCAACAATGTTCTTCCTTTGGATAAAAATGAACCGCCCATACCGCCTTGATCACTAATCATTGAAGCCTCATCAACAATAAAAATAGTATTGGTGTTTTTATTTTTCTGTAAACTAAATACAATGTTTTCGCCCACTCGCGATTGGTAATATATTTGTTTATGAATAGTAAATGCGGATTGTTTCGCATAGCCTCCTAAAACTTTAGCTGCACGACCTGTTGGCGCAGCTAAAATAGCACGAAACCCTACAGATGGTAACCAATTGATAAAACTGGAGATAAGTGTTGTTTTACCTGTACCTGCGTATCCTTTTAAAACAAACAACCTCCGTTGAGTTTTTAGGCCCACAAAATCTTCAAGCTTTGTAATTGCTTTATCTTGAATGCTTGTTGGAGTAAAAGGAAAAAAATCGAGTAAGCGCTGCACAGTACAAAGTTAGAACTTTAATTTGTTCACTATTTTAAAAACCAGAGATCTTCATGTGTTAACTTAATATTAAGATTTTAAGAAAAATGTTAATCTCCTCTGAATAATTGTAATTTAGTTGAGCAAATTTTTCAAGTATAAACCATGGACTTCGGACAATTTTTAAAACCCGTTATTTATGCCTTATTAGCACTAGTTGGACTCGTGGTGATCATTACTCCATCTGTAAGCTATGAAGAAGCTTATTTTGTAGGAGATGATTACTACATTACAATGGTTGACTCTATTGAAGTAGGTTATGAACCTTATCTAAAAGGATTGATTCAAGCGGAACAAAATGTGTTAGCCAGTAAAGAGAAAAAAGCATTTCATAAAAAGCTTAAGCCCCTGGCTGATTCTCTTTCATTACTTCAGTCCAAAGCTGAACTCTCAAAGGACTCTACTCGAATAGCCAATGCTAAAAATGCATATTTCGATTTTCAAGAAATGAAATCAAAACAAGAGCAATTAATTGATGAAAAATACGCTATTACTAAATTAAATGATGCTGTTCTCATTAATAAAATAGATGGATTGAAAAAAAGTCTATCCATGGATGATTACATTGTGATTGTGGCTAATCAGATACGAAACCCAAATGGATTAAGTACTATTCCGAGCGTTACACCAAATGACCTCAACATTCAAAAAGTAAATCTCCAAGATCCTGGAGGTTACTACATTGTTGGATTAATTTTAATTGGAATCACCTTATTCATGTATTTCATGGACAAAGGTTCAATACCAATTGAATCTAATGGTTTCCGAGTGGGGGGAACTATTGCAATGATCGTTCTTGCTATTATATTAGGTTTTAAATCTTATTTCAGTTTAGCAAATGATATAAAATTTAAAGAAATTTCTGAGTTGAGAGAAACAGAAGTGAGGGAAAAGTTGATGCTTATCAAGGATTTGCAAGTTCAATATTTAAGTGATAATAAGAAGTATTGCTCTTCATGGGATTCATTACTCCACTATGCCAAAAATGATTCTGCACAAATTATACGTTACCTTGTAGATAAAAATGATACGGCTGCAGTTAACAACGCCCTAAGGGCAGGGAAACCTATTAAGGACACCGCATATGTTCCTATCAACATAAAAGTTTATGGTGAAAAACAGAGCATCAATTTAGACTCACTTCCTTATGTGCCGTATACACAAGAAAAGTTCTCACTTAAAACAGCGAAAACTAAAAACGCCAATAATCGAGATGTTTTCTATATTGAGGTAAAAACGAAAAAGAAAACCTATTTGGACATGTTGAAGATATATCCAAAAAATTTCGATGAAGACGTTGTTATTCAATTTGGAAGTTTAACAGAACCCACTACAGAAGGTAACTGGTAAGCCTGAGGAATGCAAGCTCAAATTGACAAATCATTCGATTTAAAACAATTAAACAAGTATAGCCTTGGTTTAAAAATCGGAGGTGATTTTTTTAGCGCTAATGTTTTAAAAGTTAAGTCAAATACCCATCTGGCAGTTACGGAGCAAAAATTTTCTACTAGCCGATCGGATGAGTTCCCAACCTCAAACTTTGTGGATGCGTTAAAAAGTTGCCCAGTAAAAGTTTCAAAAAAATATGGGGAAGTAAGTATTGCAATTGCGAATAAATTATTTTCCGTAGTTCCAAAAGCACTGTTTTCTGAAAAAAACCTCGAGTATTACATTTCCCTGAATACCCAACCTGAAGGTGAATTTGACATCAAATATCAGGTTATAGATGATGCTGGTGTAGTTATTTGTTTTATTCTTTCAAAAAAACTGAATGATTGGATCAATAAAGTCTTTCCAAATGCGAAAATTACCCATGAAATTTCAGTTTTAATACAATCTGTTTTAAGAGATTTCCATTCGCTCTCAGAAGATCGATTACTACTTAATATAAGCAACAATTATCTTGATGTGATACAGCTTAAAAAGGGAAAACTCAATTTTGTTAATTCCTTTTTATACAATTCAAAAGAGGATCTGCTCTATTACACTTTATACGCATGTGAACAATTAGGGATTGATCCTCACGAAATAGAAACATTTATGCTGGGCGAAATACAAAAGGGCAGCGAGGAACACCTATTACTCTTTCAATATATTAAGAATATTCATTTTGGCAGTAGAAATAAAAACATAAAATTAGCCTCTGGCCTAAATGGATTACCCAACCATTATTTTTATTCTCTTTTCAATCAACATTTATGCGTATAATCAGTGGTCGTTTTAAAGGAAAAAGAATTTCGGCACCGCAAAACCTCCCTGTTCGACCTACTACAGATTATGCGAAGGAAAGTCTTTTTAATATCTTGAATAACACGTTCCATTTAGACGATTGCGCCATTTTAGATTGTTTCAGTGGAACGGGTAATATTAGTTATGAATTTTTATCGCGAGGGGTAAAATCAGTACTTTCTCTGGATATTAATGCGAAATGCATCAACTTCCAAAAAAAAATCAAGCAGGAACTTAATTGTGAAAACTTTACTCCAGTGAATAGAGATGTTTTTAAAGCATTAAAAGATAACAACCTGGGAACCTATGATATTATTTTTTGTGATCCGCCATACGATCTACCAAATATTACTGAAATTGCGGATATTGTTCTAAATGCAGACGTATTGACCTGTGAAGGCTGGTTGATTATTGAACACGGTAAATCAACCATGTTCAATCATATCAATTACAAAGAAACGCGAAAATACGGCAATGTAAACTTTTCAATATTCCAACGAAAAGATGATTAATGATGCATAAGATCATTACTTTTACAAAGATCTTTCAACACCTAACTGCTCACAAAGAAATGTAACGAAAACATAAATGTGTAGTTATTAGTTATAACTTTCTTATTATGTCACAAAAAAGAATAGCTGTTTTTCCAGGTTCATTTGACCCGCTTACTAAAGGTCACGAGGCTGTTGTACTCAAGGCGCTTCCGCTTTTTGATGAAATTATTATTGCAATAGGCACTAATAATTCTAAGAAAAATTATTTCTCCAAAGAGGAGAGAATTCAACATATTGAAACCGTATTCAAAAAACACCCTAAAATTAGCGTTAAACATTACACAGGCTTAACGATTGAATTTTGCAAAAAACATCATGCTCAATTTATCGTAAGGGGTTTACGTGATGGGAAGGATTTTGAATACGAAAAAAGTATTGCCATCATTAATAATCAGATTGAAGCCAGTGTTGATACCGTCTTTTTTATGACCGATGCTAAATATTCTGCAATAAATAGTGTTATAATTCGTGATATATTAAGAAATGGTGGTGATGTTTCACAATTTCTTCCTGATGAATTAAACAACCTCCTTGCCAGTGCATAAACTATTGAGCATATTTCTTTGTTTAAGTATTTTGCCAATTTTAGCAAATGAAACTACCTTACTCGGCTCAATTAAAGGGTTCGATGGAGGAACGTATTCAAACTCTCCAGTAGAAGTATTAATAGTTAGAGACTTCATCACCTACAAAAAAGAAACATTGCAAAAAGGTCTTACTGATGATCATGGAAATTTTAAGCTCTCCTTTCACCATACCGACACCCATATTGCCATCTTAAAACTCGGAAGAGTTGAGCGCACATTATTTATTGAACCAGGAAAAAGTTATTATATACCCGTTGAAGCTTCACTCAAAAAGCTTCAGGCATCAAAAGGATTCTTTGCCAAAGATTCTCAAAAAGCCACGATAAAAAACTCCACTTATGGTGAACTAAATTACCTAATTGATACATTGGATAAAACTTGCTCTTCTTTTTTAAGTAAACATCCATTTAAGCGAAAAAATTATAGTTCAATTAAACATTTTACAGATAGTATTGCGCTACATTATCAACCTGTAAATAAACCTTATTTTCAAAAATATCTTCAGTTTAAAATAGCCGAATTACATATGTTTGTGATGCGTAAATTCAGAGATGAATTCGTCAAACTTCATTTCTCATCTACAAAAAATTATGCATCAAATGTGCAAAGCATGCATGTACTAAACACCTTTTTTAAAGGAAATATTAAACACAATATCTTGAGTGATGATAATTCACCTTTTCATCGGGCCATGCTTCAAACAAATTTGACAAAAATGCTATTTGAAGTAAACCCATCTACTTCAGATAATCAAGAACTTAATGAGTTACTGCTCATGAAAGGTATTTTAGAAATTTCTGATGTGTATTATTACAGAAAGTCAAAACTTATTGACGCTCTTGATCAAATTATCGCAACCACGTCATTTCCAATACACAAAGAAATTGCTACAAATATCAAAGGAAAAATTAATCATTTAGAAATCGGCACTAAAGCACCCTATTTATCCATTGAAAATGATGGGAGAAATTTCGATATTGAAAATTACAGAGGTAAATACCTTTATATATCCTTCTTTCGAGGTTGGGATATTGATTTCAAAAAAGAATTGGAAATTATACACTACCTGCAGCAACGCTATGAAGAAGATTTAAGTGTAGTATGTATTTCAACAGATATTGACCTAAAAACCTATCAAAATTTTATCGCACAACAGGATGAAGCGTCCTTTATTTATCACTACAATTTTGATCCTCAAATTTTGATCGATTACAGAATTCCCGACTTCCGAATGCAGGAAACCCACCAATGGCAAAAACCTTCGTCCCACGTTCTTATTGGACCTCACGGAAAAATTATTTTTAATCATGCAAAGTCACCATCTAAAGGTTTTGAATACGACTTCCGTCTTTTGATTGGAAAATAATTTTTAAAGACAATTTAAAATTTCTTCTTCTGAATTTACTAAATAATCTGGTTGGACAGAATTTAACTCACCCGAAACTCCATAGCCATATTCTGCTCCAATGGTGATCAATTCGTGATGTTTTCCTCCAATAATATCATTCTCTCGATCACCAATCATGTATATATGATTAGAATTAGGGCATCCAAATTGATCCAGAACTTCATATATAATTTCTTTTTTGCATGTTCGACTTCCTGACAAATGACTCCCAACAACGACCTCAAACTTTTCCATTATATTAAAATAACGAAGAATTATTTTTGCAAAATAGGTTGGTTTGGCAGTTGCTAAGGCAATTTTACCACCATTTTCGTAAATCGTATCCAAAACCGTTTTGATCCCAGGATACAATTTATTTTCATAAATTCCCTTTTCCGCATAATACGTTCGGTAAAAAGAAATAGCTTTTTTATACTCCTCTCCTTCTGGAAAATAATGAGTTAGAAAAGTATGTTTTAATGAGGGACCAACAAAAGAGCGCAATCGATCTTGGTCATACTCTTCTTTACCCATTTTTTTGAGTGCATAACGAATAGAATTAATTATTCCTTCTGATGAATCGGTAATCGTTCCATCTAAATCAAAAAGTACAAAATGATTCTTCATATCTTTGCCAATGAGTCAAAATGGCATAACAATTCAGGTGGTATGCCTTTTGACAAAATTGCAATAAAATTTAGAAAATGTTAGGAAAAATATTTGGGGCAAGTTTGGGTTGGATTTTGGGTGGAGGCCCAATTGGAGCAATTATTGGGTTGGCAATAGGTAGTGCATTTGACAAAGGAGGAAAATCAATTTTTGATACCGAACACGAAGATAATCCCACTAAAAAACAACGTACGCAAAGAGGTGACTTTAGTGCTGCATTAATTGTTGTTTCAGCGGCTGTAATGAATGCCGATGGAAAAATTCTCAAATCTGAATTAGACTTTGTAAAACGATTTTTTGTTAAAAATTTTGGTGAAGAAGTGGCAAAAGAAAAAATCAAAGTTTTGGGGGAAGTTTTAAAGCAAGAAATTCCTATTGATGATGTAGCTCGCCAAATAAAATTCCACATGAGAATTGCTGAAAAAAGGCTTTTGCTCCAATACATGTTTGGAATTGCATTAGCTGATGGAGAAATTGCCCAATCAGAGTTGTTAATGATTAAGCGAATCAGTGATGGAATTGGTATTAACCCATATGAATTTAGAAGCATGCAAGCCATGTTTATGGGACAACAAGGGGAGACGAACGGAAATCGTTCTAAATATTACAATACAAAAAAACATCACGGACCTTCTTTAGCCACCTGCTACGAAATATTGGGCGTACCATCCAAAGCAAATGATACAGAATTGAAAAAAGCTTACCGAAAACTGGCCATAAAGTATCATCCTGATAAAGTGGCTCATTTAGGTGAAGATCATATGCAAGCGGCTGAAGACAAATTTCAAAAGGTTCAGGAAGCATATGATAAAATCAAAGAAAGTAGAGGTCTAAACTAATGTCACACTCTATTCGAAAAAGCTTTAAATCATTTCTTAAACTCGAAAAAAGTTTATCTTCTAATTCAATTGATGCTTACTTGAGCGATTTAGATAAGCTTTATCAGTACAGTGCCTCTTTAAACCCCACTAAATCGCCATTAGATTTCAAACTAAATGATTTACAAAAATTCATTCATTGGATTTCTGATATTGGAGTAAGTGCATCGAGTCAAGCAAGAATTGTATCAGGAATAAAGGGATTTTATAAATATTTACTTTTAGAAGAATACATTTCCTCAGACCCCTCTCAACTTCTTGAAACGCCAAAAACAGGCAGAAAACTCCCAGAAACCCTTTCGCTAAATGAAATTGACACGATAATATCAGCCATTGATTTAAGTACAAATGAGGGGCAACGGAACAAAGCTATCTTAGAAACACTCTACAGCTGTGGTCTTCGAGTTTCTGAATTAATTAATCTTCAAATCACGAATTTACATTTTGAAATGGGCTTCATTAAGGTAGTGGGAAAGGGAAATAAAGAACGATTTGTCCCCATTGGACAAAAAGCAATCAAAGAAATCGAACAGTATTCTATACACTATAGAAATCATCAAAATATCAAATCAGGAGAAGAAGATTTTTTATTTCTAAACAGAAGAGGATCTCGTTTAACGCGTGTTATGATTTTTACAATCATAAAAAACCTATGTCAAATCTCTGGAATAAAAAAAGCAATAAGTCCGCACACATTTCGTCATTCGTTCGCCACGCACCTTTTAGAAGGTGGAGCAGATTTGAGAGCCATTCAAGAAATGTTAGGACATGAATCGATTACGACCACCGAAATATACACACACCTTGATAGAGACTTTCTTAGAAGCGAAATTATTACGTTTCACCCAAGAAATAAATAAAGAGTTTAAATATCGTCCCATTACTTGTAATAAACCTCTCTTAGAAACTACAATTACATGGTGGACTCATATACAGCTTAACATCTGGAAGCAACTCAAAAAGCTCTTCCTGTCGTTCATAATTAAGAAGAATACCTCGCATATCTACCACTCTTAACGATTTTATTTTTTCAATATCATTTGGTAAATCCCCCACACTCGTATTCCAAATATCTAACTCTTCTAACTGAGATAAAGCTTGAATACCTTTTGGAAGAATTGTGATGTCATTCGAACTCATATTAAGAATTTTTAAATCTGTTAAAAGATAGATTTCGGGGGGAACTACTTTAATCTGATTGCGCGCTAACAAGAGAACTTTTAACTTTTTTAGCTGAGTGATTTCGAGCGGAATAGAGTCCAATTTATTTTTACTTAAATCCAAATATTCCAAGTTTTTAAACGAACATATTTCTCTAGGAATTGTGGTTAGTTTTTGTTTTCTCAAGATCAATTTAATAACTGAATCTGGATTCACTATTGCGTCCTCGATTTTCACAAAAGACTTTACATTTTTATAAGCCGTATCAGAGTATAGCTTTTGAGTTAACCCCTGAAGAGAAAGTAACCCAAATAATAAGAGTAGTTTTAATTTCATTTAAACGAAAGAATTTTCTTACACGCCTCCAAATCTTGTTCCAATTGCATTTTTAGTTGATTAACGTCTCCAAAATGGATTTCGTTTCTAACATGTTGGATAATTTCCAATGTAAGTTCTTCTCCATATATTAATTGATTGAATTCAAATATATTAACCTCAATGGTTAAAGTATTATCAAAATCAACTGTTGGACGTCTTCCTATATTTAACATTCCGTTGTAGAAAATGTTACCCAACTTTACATTTACCGCGTAAACACCTTCTTTTGGAATTAATTTATATTGTTCTTTGATTTGTAAATTTGCCGTAGGAAATCCAATACTCCTTCCGATTTGATTTCCTTTAACTACTGTACCCGTAAAACAATAAGGACGTTCTAAAAAACTGGTGACCTTATTTACAAACCCTTTGGATAAAGCATCTCTAATTTTTGTAGAGCTAACTTTTATTTCTTCTACCTCTAACGCAGGAATTTCTTCTACTTCAAAACCATACTGTGGACCAAATTCCAAAAGATGCTGAAACGTTCCTTCCCTATTCCTTCCAAAATGATGATCATAACCAATAACTAAGCGTTTAGTCCCTACTTTTTCCACTAAAATTTTTTGAACAAATTCCTTAGAACTTAACTTGGAGAAAGACTCGTCAAAAGGAATGATTATAAGGTGATCAACCCCTAAACCCTCTAATAATTCAATTCGTTCTTCAATGGTACTTAAAAGTTTTAAATCACAATCCTTTTGTAATACTAAACGAGGATGTGGATGAAAAGTAATCAAAACAGATTCACCTCGGTGTTTTTTAGCAATTCCATTTAAACGACGAATGATGGTTCTGTGCCCAACATGAACACCGTCAAAAGTCCCTGTGGTTACCACTGCATTTTGAACGGGAGAATAATTAGAAAAACCTTTGTATACTTTCACTTTTTATACGATCTAAAAACCTAATCTTACTTTTAAAAGATGATATTCAAAATTAGGGAAATAAATTTATGCGCAATAATTACGTGTATAAAAGAAAATAGCCTATCTTTGTGCCCAAATTTAGGATAACTCATCTTTATTAAAGTATATTAAAATATGTCTGCTCAAACAGGTAAAATCACACAGGTAATTGGTCCAGTAATTGACGTATCCTTCGGAAAAGAGTCAGGAGAATTACCAAACATTTTAGATGCATTAGAAGTAACAAACCAATTAGGTGCTACAATTGTTCTTGAAACTCAACAACATATTGGGGAGGACACAGTTCGAGCAATTGCTATGGACTCTACTGATGGTTTGCAAAGAGGAATGGATGTTGTAGCTACTGGTTCTGCAATTACAATGCCTGTAGGAGATGACATTTACGGTAGGTTATTCAACGTGGTAGGTGATCCAATCGATGGACTTCCTGCTGTTGATAAAACTGGAGGTTATGCCATACATAGACAACCACCAAAATTTGAAGAACTTTCTACCTCAACTGAAGTACTATTCACAGGGATTAAAGTTATTGACCTTATTGAGCCTTATGCTAAAGGTGGTAAAATTGGTTTATTCGGTGGTGCCGGTGTAGGTAAAACAGTATTAATCCAGGAATTGATTAACAACATCGCTAAAGGACACGGAGGTTTATCAGTATTTGCTGGTGTAGGTGAAAGAACTCGTGAAGGAAATGACCTTTTAAGAGAGATGTTAGAATCAGGTATTATTAAATACGGTGATGAATTCATGCACTCTATGGAACAAGGTGGTTGGGATTTATCTAAAGTAGATAAAGAGCAGATGAAAGAGTCTAAGGCAACATTCGTTTTCGGACAAATGAACGAGCCTCCTGGTGCGCGTGCTCGAGTAGCTCTTTCGGGATTAACGTTGGCTGAATATTTTAGAGATGGTGATGGCGAAGGTGCTGGAAAAGATATCCTTTTCTTCATTGATAATATTTTTAGATTTACTCAAGCTGGTTCGGAAATGTCTGCCCTATTAGGACGTATGCCATCAGCAGTAGGGTACCAACCTACACTTGCAACTGAAATGGGATTAATGCAAGAGAGAATTACCTCTACAAAGAGTGGTTCGATTACATCTGTTCAGGCTGTTTATGTTCCTGCGGATGACCTTACAGATCCAGCTCCTGCAACTACATTTGCTCACTTAGATGCGACTACGGTACTTTCTAGAAAAATTGCGGAATTAGGAATTTATCCTGCTGTTGATCCATTGGATTCAACATCGCGAATTTTAACACCAGACATCGTAGGTGAAGAGCATTATAATACTGCACAAAAAGTAAGAACGTTACTTCAAAAGTATAAAGAGCTTCAAGATATCATTGCTATCTTGGGAATGGATGAATTATCAGAAGAAGATAAACTAGCCGTTCACAGAGCAAGAAGAGTACAACGATTCCTATCTCAACCATTCCACGTTGCTGAACAATTCACAGGCTTAGCTGGTGTATTAGTTCCTATTGAAGACACCATTAAAGGTTTCAATATGATTATGGATGGTGAAGTGGATGAATACCCAGAAGCTGCATTCAACTTAGTTGGATCTATTGAAGAGGCCATTGAGAAAGGTAAAAAAATGATGGGTAATTAATAACACAACAATTCAATCACCATGAATTTAGAAATTGTAACACCAGATAGTAAGGTTTTTGAAGGAGAAATAACTTCAATTGCTCTTCCTGGAATTGATGGTTCGTTTCAAATATTGGACAATCACGCACCCATTGTTTCTGCTTTGGGAACAGGAAAAATGACTGTTGTTGATGCAGAGAATCAATCAAAAGAATACTCCATTTCAGGTGGTGTTGTTGAAATGAATAACAATAAAGTTATTGTGTTAGCTGAATCCATTTAAGAAAACTTATTAATTCAAAAAAAAAGCCTCGATTATATAATCGAGGCTTTTTTTTGGTATTTCACCAAAAAAATTGCAAAAATCAAATCAAAGTTGATATGTTTGATTAAAAATTAAAAGAAAAAATTATGGGACTAAAATTAGGCGATATCGCGCCAAATTTCAAAGCTAAATCAACTGAAGGAGAATTAGATTTTCACACCTGGCTAGGAGAAGGATGGGGAATTTTATTTTCGCACCCTGCAGATTACACACCAGTATGCACTACAGAATTAGGAACTGTAGCAAAATACAAATCTGAATTTGACAAAAGAAATGTTAAAGTTGCTGCACTATCTGTAGATGGATTAGACTCACATAATGGATGGATTAAAGATATTAACGAAACACAGAATACGGAAGTTAATTTCCCTATTATTGCTGATGAAGATAAGCAGGTAGCTGAATTATATGATATGATCCACCCTAATGCATTATCTAACTTAACGGTAAGATCTGTTTTTGTAATAGCACCTGATAAAACGATTAAATTAATGATAACTTATCCTGCCTCCACAGGAAGAAATTTCAATGAGTTATTAAGAGTAATCGATTCTTTACAATTAACAGCTTATCATAAAGTTGCTACTCCAGCTAATTGGAATAACGGTGACGATTGCGTGATTGTGCCAGCTGTGACGAATGAAGAAATCCCAGAGCACTTTCCAAAGGGGTTTACTGAGGTTAAACCTTACTTAAGGTTAACACCTCAACCAAATTTAGATTAAGAAATTTCTTACACTAGTGTAAGCCTCGACCTTTGGTCGGGGCTTTTTTATTTACTCACGCGAATCCCACTGATCTAGCGGATAAATAACTCAACGATTATTAAAGAATACCCATTTTACCTTTAAACCCAAGCTCTAGAGTAAGAAGATTGGTAAAATCATCAGGATGATTAAAATTCATGCCTATAAAAACTTCGGAATCAAGATCTCTCAAAAAACTGATCCTATGTGTTTGGAAACCACCCCATTTCCTATTAACTCCTGTGGCAGCTAAATAAGACATATCTCTCCCAAAACTATAAGCAAAGCCATATTTATGTTTAAATATTTCTAAAAACGAAACCTTAGCCATTTGAGTATTACTACTCAACCATGCAAAGCCTAAAGCTGCTGGACCTGCTCCTAATTCATTAAAAACAGATAATCTAAATCTCCCTCTGTTTAACTTAATTAAACCAACTTCTATTTCTCCATTAATTTCAAAACCAATTATACCTTTATAACTCCCGCCCCCAGCTAGAGAAACCCAAGAATCTTTGTAATCTATTTGGCCTGATACTTTAGAGATTAATAGACTAATTAACAGCAACAACAAAAACATCCCTTTTTTCATATTTCAAAGAAACTGAGCAATTCAAGAATTCCTAAATTGAAATCCGCACACCTAAAACTAAATCTTGCAAAAAACGCAAAAACATAAGCAATCCGTTTATAAAAAAATAATCCGCGAGATCTGTGAGATCTCTGTACGAAAGAATTAATTTTAATACATGGACCAAACGCAACAGAAAATTAAAGCTGGAAAGAAACAATTCCTGGACGATCTTTTAGACTTATTAAGAATCCCCTCTGTAAGTGCAGACTCTAGTCACAATGATGATACGAGAAAATGTGCAGAATGGGTTAAAACTGCTATGGATAAGGTGGGTTTACAAAACACGAGAATCCATAAAACTCCTGGGCATCCAGTAGTTTTTGGAGAATTCATAAAAGACGCTTCTCTTCCCACTGTGTTAATTTATGGTCATTATGATGTTCAACCAGCTGATCCATTAGAACTATGGACCTCTCCTCCTTTTGAGCCAGTTATAAAAGAACAAAAAATTTATGCTAGAGGTGCTGCTGATGATAAAGGACAATTTTTCATGTATTTCGCTGCTCTAGAGAGCATGATTCAAGCCAATGAGCTTCCTTGCAATGTGAAAGTTTTAATTGAAGGAGAGGAAGAAGTTGGATCGGAAAACTTGGAGGCGTTTGTTTTATCGAATAAAAAGTTGCTTTCTAATGATGTTATTTTGATTTCAGACACCCATATGATCAGTAACGAAAACCCCTCTATTACTGCTGGCTTAAAAGGACTAGCCTATATGGAAGTTGAATTAACTGGTCCAAATAGAGATCTTCATTCAGGTACTTATGGAGGGTCGGTAGGAAACCCTATTAATATTCTCTGTAAAATGATTGCTTCTTTAACTAATGAAAATAATCAGATTACTATTCCTGAATTCTATGATAAAGTTGTTGAAGTAAGCCCTGAGAATAGAGATGATATGGCGAGAGCTCCTTTTGATTTAGAAGAATTTAAAAAGTCATTAGATATAGAAGAAGAGCATGGTGAAGTTGGGTATTCAACTCCAGAAAGACAAGGTATTCGCCCCACTCTAGATGTAAATGGAATTTGGGGAGGATATACGGGTGAAGGGGCAAAAACTGTTTTACCATCAAAGGCCTTTGCCAAAATTTCAATGCGTTTAGTCCCTAATCAAAATAGCGAAGAAATTTCAAAAATATTCCAACAACACTTTGAATCAATTGCCCCTAAATCGGTAAAAGTAAAAGTATTTGCCCATCATGGTGGAGAGCCTGCTGTCACTGACCTAAACTCAAAAGGTTATCTCGCGGCAAGTAAAGCCATGGAAACCACTTTTGGTAAAAAACCAGTTCCTGTTCGTCAGGGAGGAAGTATTCCTATTGTTTCCCTTTTTGAAGAAGCATTGGATAGTAATTGCATTCTTATGGGATTCGGATTAAATTCAGATTCAATTCATTCACCAAATGAACATTTTGGATTATTTAATTTTTACAAAGGAATAGAAACCATCCCATATTTTTTTAAATTCTTCTCAGAAGAATAGGAATAAATGACCTTTAAAACGACGGTTTAATATGAATTATGGATAGCGCTATTGCAGGTTTATCCTCTTTTTTCAAAAAAAAGTGTTTTTAATTTATGGAATTGCTTAATGAACTACATCTAAAGTTCAAAAGCAATTTATATGAACTACTTTCTTAAACGAAAAGACCCTCGCTATTTTCAAATAATCTTCCTTGGAAGCTTTTTACTTTTTGGATTAATTATTTTAAAATGGAAAATCACCGCGACTACGTTACTAACAATACTTCTTTCAGTTGTTATTACACAGGTAATTGCGATTAAAAAATTTAAACTAGCCTATACATCAATCTTAAGTGCGCTTATATCTGGCCTTGGACTCATTCTTTTACTTCGAGCAAACAGTACCTTCACTTTTTTCGTTGCTGGAACCTTAAGCATTGCATCAAAATTCATCATTCGTTTTCGTGGAAAGCATATTTTTAACCCCGTCAACTTTGGCATTATCGTTACAATTTTATTAAGTAATGACGCATGGATTTCTCCAGGTCAATGGGGAAGCACTGCCCATTACCTTCTAATTATAGGAATATTTTCATGGTTGGTATTAACCAAGGTAAAACAACTCATTACTGGACTTGTTTTCCTTGGAACTTTATTCCTTTTAGAAACTATTTATTTAAACCTATACTTGGGGTGGCCTATGGACTTTGTGATGCATAAATTCACAAGCGGATCATTATTACTCTTCAGTTTTTTCATGATTACTGATCCTCGTACTACTCCAAATCACTTTTTAATTAGAGGAATCTGGGCTGCGTTAGTAGCTGGAGTTTCATTTTATTTAATGGAATTTCAATACCTCGCATCTGCCCCTTTTTGGGTTTTGTTTTTTATTTCTCCGTTAACACCCATTTTGGACGCCTTTTACGCATCATCATCCTTTAGTTGGAAAACCTCAGAGCGCTCAGAGCGCTCTGCATCAAACCATATTTTAGTTTAACACATGAAGTACTCTGAGTTCGCTTCTAAAAAATCCTAAACAATGAAAAAGATCAATTTATTTTGTGTTACATTATTAACCCTCTCCTACACCGCTCAAGCATTTTGCGGATTCTATGTTGCAAAAGCTGAAGGAAAATTATTTAATAAATCCTCTCAGGTTATTATCGTTAGGGATGAGGACAATCAAAAAAACACCATCACCATGGCAAATGATTATCAGGGTGACTTTAATGAATTTGCAATGGTTGTTCCCGTGCCGGTTGTGTTAAAAAAATCAGACATAAAGGTGGTAAATAAGAACCTCTTTGAAAAATTCGACAGTTATTCAGCACCGCGTATGGCTCAATATTATGACAATCATCCTTGCAATAGATACAAATACATGATCATGGAGGGTGCCAATGGTGGTGTAAACTATGCTTTAAAGTATAGGGATAACTTTGAAGATAAAGAAGATCGGTATACTGGAGTAAGTGTTGAAGCCCAATACGAGATTGGAGAATACGATATTTTAATTCTATCTGCTACAGAATCTTCAGGGCTTCAAAATTGGTTAACCGATAACGGGTACAAAATCCCATCCAAGGCTAATGAAGTGCTTACACCGTATATTAAAGATGATATGAAATTCTTTTTAGCTAAAATCAATACTAAACGGTTAAGAAATAAACGAGATAATTATTTAAGTCCTCTTCAACTATCATTTACACATAAAAAATTCATGCTTCCTATTCGATTGGGGATGGCAAATGCTAACGGTACGCAGGACTTAATTGTATATGCTTTAACAAAAAACGGAAGAGTTGAAACGTCTAATTACAGAACGAAAGAAATGCCTTCTAATATTAATGTTCCCCTTTTTGTGAAGGACGTATTCGGTGACTTTTACAAAAGTGTTTTTAGTAAAACTTGGACAAATAATAAATCAGCTTCTTTTTTAGAATATTCTTGGGATTTAGATGGAAGTAATTTCACAAAATGTGATCCTTGTAGTACTACTCCTCCAGATGCTCAACAACTCGTAAACGCAGGTGTTGATTGGTTAAGAGCACATTCAAACAGATGGGGTGCAAATTACGAGGGACGACTCCACTTTACCAGACTTCATGTTAGATATGATCGGGAGCACTTCCCGCAAGATTTAATCTTTACAGAAACTAGAAATAAACAAAATTTTCAATGTAGATATATTATGCAAAATCCTGCAACGGTAACAGATGAAAATTGCTCTGAGGTACTACCTTACTACAAAAAGGTTCTGAATAGACGAGTAGAGGAATTAAACAAACTTGCGGAAATAACATGGTGGAATGCCGAATGGTATCAGGCTTATCCTCAAAAGTATAAGGATAAAATTGCACGTCTTGAGGACAAACAGAAAAGTGAAGAAAATCAAAACAATTTTTTTCCAATTTTTCCTTCGGACAATCTTCCTCCCCAACTTCTATTGTTCGCATTAGGTATAGGCTTATTGGCTTTATCAATGTTCAAATTATATAACGTTCAAAAAGTGTAGTTAAATTGAAAACTATGCAACCATTTTCTCGTACAAGGAATCTTTGTAACAAATGAAAGTTTACAAGGTTTTAGCTATATAACTTAAAATGTGTATTTTGAGTAAATGACGAGGTTATCGGTGATTATACTGCTATTTTTCACCCCTCTTTGGGCCCTTGCCCAAAGAGGCTTTTTTGTTGAAAATAAGGGACAACTTCCTAATCAAGTTCTTTTTCATACTAAACTCAACTATGGAGACTTTTATATTGAAAAAGGAGGACGGTTTAAAATTAAGGTTTTAGATCCAAAAAAGGTAGATGACATTTTTGGGCACCATCATCATCATAATGAGGATCACAATCACGCTCGCCACTTTAAGAGTTTTACCAATGGAAACACTTCCAATAAATTAATTAATGGCCATGTATTTGAAGTAAAATTTATTGAAGCTAATTTTAACAATTCCTATCATTCAGTTCAAAAAGAAAGTTTCAAGATCAATATTTTCAAAGGAAAAGATCAAAATAAATGGGTGTCCAACCTCGCTCCATTATCCGAAATCATACTCCATGAGATCTATCCCAATATTGATTTAAAAGTTTATTTTAAAGAAAATGCCATTAAGTATGATTTTATTGTAAAACCTCAGGGTTTATTAGATCATATCCGAATTCAATATTCAAACTTAAACAATATTCAATTTCAGAAAAAATCTATTCAACTGCACACCTCAGTAGGAATAATCACAGACGAAGATCCTGTTTCATATTTAAAGAATAATCCATTAAAAAAAATAGCGACTTATTTTGAAAAAATTGACGACAACACATTCACGTTAAAGGTCAATCACCATTCTGAAACAGAAACTCTTATTATTGACCCTCAGCTAAACTTTGCCAGTTTCACTGGTGCCAGCTTAGACAACTGGGGGTATACCGCAACATATGATGAGGCAGGGTATGCCTACGCAGGAGGAATTTCATTTGGTGGGCAATACCCTACAACAAATGGCGCCTTCCAAACATTCTATGGAGGAGGACAAATAGATATGTCGATTTCAAAATTTAGTCCAGATGGTAAATCGCTTGAATACTCCACATATATTGGAGGTAATGGATTAGAAGCACCACACAGTATGGTTGTCAATAGTAATAATGAATTGGTTATATATGGAATTACGAGTTCTACAAATTACCCAGTGAGTTCAAATGCGTATGACAAGACATTTAATGGTGGAAATTATGTTGAAGCCAGTAATATTTTAGAATTCTTTAATGGAACCGATATTGTCATCACCAAATTAAGTAAAGATGGAAATGCGATTATTGGAAGCACTTACTATGGCGGAAGTTCTAATGATGCGCTCAATGATGCTTCGAACTCCAGCTCACTCTCTTTTAATTATGCCGATGATTATAGAGGTGAGGTCACAACAGATGAAAATAATAACATTTACATTTCCTCTGTCACTGAAAGTAATGACTTACCTACTCCAAATGGCTTTCAAACGAGTTTTGGCGGGGGGGTGCAAGACGGTTGTATTGCCAAATTTAATGATGACTTATCAAATATCATTTGGGGAAGCTATTTTGGAGGAAGTGGCGACGACGCCTGTTACGCGAGTAAACAAAATTCTTTGGGAGAAACATACGTAACTGGAGGAACAACAAGTAGTAATCTTAGTTTAGATGGCTTACAATCCAGTTTTTCCGGACAAACTGATGGATTCTTAATCCGTATATCCAAAAACGGAAATAATCTTTTAAATGGAACCTACATTGGAACAGAAAGTTATGATCAAAGTTATTTTGTAGAAGTTGATTTTGAAGATAAGGTATATTGTTTTGGCCAATCAATGGGTAATATGCCTGTAACAGAAGGGGTTTATCGTAATAACAACAGTAAACAGTTTTTACAAAAGTATAGTGAGGACCTCTCTAGTATAGAGGCCGCAACAACAATTGGTACAGAGAATGGATTAATTAACATTGTTCCTAGTGCGTTAATGGTTAGCAATTGTAAAGAAGTATATCTTGCTGGATGGGGAGGTGATGTGAACTTCTCTGCTTTTAATACCAATGGAATGCCCATTACAACAGATGCGGAACAAAAATCAACCGATGGCTCTGATTTTTATTTTATGTTACTTGGTCCTGATTTCTCTTCTTTGAAATATGCTACTTTTTTTGGTGGTTTTGGCCTGCAAGAACATGTAGATGGAGGAACAAGTAGGTTTGATAGAAACGGGACAATTTATCAAGCTGTATGTGCAGGATGCGGTGGATCGTCAGCTTTCCCTGTAACTCCAGCGGCATATTCCACATCAAACAATTCTTTAAATTGTAATATGGCCGTGATTAAAATGGATATTTCTAAACTTACAGCAAACATTCAATTCACAAAAGATTCTACACATTGTGAAAATGAAACTATTTATCTATACAACCAAAGTACTGGTGGAAAAACATATAAATGGATCTATCCTGACGGAAGTAGTTCAACGTCATTTGACGGAGAATTTAATTTTGAAGATACAGGAACGTTTTCCATTTCCCTTATAGCCATTGACTCTACACAATGTCCATATTCTGACACTGCAGATATAGATATTGATGTTGTTAAAATACCAGAAATAAACATTGATATTGACACGTTTTTATGTAATAATAGTGTATTGACTATTCATACTTCAGGGGGACCAAATGATAACAACTATACATGGTGGATTGCTAACGATACTCTGATGGGAAATCAATCATCGTTAACCGTAGTCGTAGATTCTACTACAAGATATTTTGTGATGTACAACAATGAATGTGGCAATTATTCAACCTTTGTTGACATCCCTGTTTACTTGCCTCCTGAAAGTGAATCCTTTCTTGATAGCGTGTGCTCCGATATAAATAGTCAGTTTTATTTCCCACTCAGTCCCGATTATTCTATTTCGGAAATAAATAATGAACCGTTTATTCTTGAAAATGATTCCATTTATTTCCCTGAGAATACTTCCAAAGATTACTTTATAAGAACCGTAGGTTTTTGTGGGGACGAAATAGACACATTTCAAGTTCACCACATTGAAATCAATTCTGTTTCAGGTCCTGACACAATAATTTGCAAGGGAGTCAGACATCAAATCCAATCGACCGGTGGAGAGAGTTATGTATGGTTAAATGCCGATGATAATGCTTTACCTTCAGATTCTATCCTTACAATTTATCCTCAAGAATCAAAAGATTATCATGTCCAAATTTTTGATCAAGGATGCGCAAAAATTGACACAGTATCTATTAAATTATATGATGATCCTTTTCAAAGCGTTAACCAAGAATATAAAATAGATTTTTTCGACGAAATTGAATTCAATTTAAACCCACAATACTCCTACAATTGGAGTCCTTCCACGTATTTAAATTGTAGTAAATGTAATAGTGTTATGGCTAAACCAAAAGAGGACATTACCTATTACTATAATTTTATAGATGATAATGGATGCAATGTTACAGACTCTATTATTGTTAAAGTCATCTTCCCCATTTATGTACCCAACACATTCACTCCAAATGGAGATGGGAAAAATGAAGATTTTGGAGCTTACAGCCAAATATTAGATGAATATGAAATCCATATTTTTGATCGCTGGGGAAATTTAGCATTTCATTCTACAAGTTTAGATAATCGGTGGGATGGTAAAGTAAATGGCAATGAGCAGCAAGAGGATGTGTATGTATATAAAATTAAATTTAAACTGCGTCATACCAATCAATGGAACCAAAAAGTAGGTACGGTTAACCTAATTCGATAATGGCTTCTCTCTAATTTTAAAATGATGCCTTTTCTGAAAATTTAATAGTCAACGTTACTATACTTCGTTTCAAAAAATACGAGGTAAAAGAAATATGCGTGAAATAAAATGAAAAAAGCCCTCCGTGTAGAAAGGGCTTAAAATATACTTAATGTATAATCTAAAGGTATTTAGTGTGTGACTCTATAATGCTACTAACCAATAAAAGATACACTTTAGAAAAAATAATCTACTCCTATTTGGCAGATAATTTTTTATTGTTCTTATGCCTGTCTTGATCTCTCTTTGTCTTTTTTTCAATATTTCTTCGAATAGATTCCTCTAGATCCACCCCTGTTTGATTAGCTAAACAAATTAATACCCAAAGTACATCAGCCATTTCATCCCCAAGATTCTTCTCTTCTTCCTCGTTTTTAAAAGACTGCTCGCCATATTTCCTACTAATAATTCGAGCCAACTCTCCAACCTCCTCAGTTAATATTGCCAAATTTGTTAATTCATTAAAATACCGAACGCCAATCGTTTTAATCCAATGATCTACTTGTTGCTGTAATTCTTTAATCTCCATAGTACATGTATTGCACTAACCTACTAATTTAATGTTTAAAAAATGAAAATGAATCTAGTATATCAAAACATCTAGAGGCTCACGAAACTAATTCCCACTAAACCATAAAGAGATGTTCCAAGGGAAGAAAAGGCTGAAATTTCTTGTTGTCCAAAGAAGCCTCTGAAGAATTCCTTCCCGTTTTCCAATTCATCATATGTAAAACCATAGTTTATTCTTGCTCCTACTTGAGCATTTAACCAAAAGAATCCAATCAGTTTTCTATTCCATTCTATTCGAGGTCTTACCTCCCCTCTTCTTAATTCAAAACTATTCCCATTATTGGATAATCCTGCTAAATGGTAACTCCCTCCTTCAAGTTCGTATCCAAACATGATCAAACTGTTCTTATTCATCCAATATTTCCCGTGCACTCTTGCTGGAAATAAAATCTCTGTCCCCCATTTTTCCCTTTTAGACGTCCAGTTATACATTATTATCGGCACATAATTCAATTCCCCTACCCTGTAGGTTCTTGTTGCTCCAATGGCCCACTGCAATCGATCATGCGGACTTTTACCCCACAAAATCGCAGCACTATATTTGGTGAGTACAAAAGAATGAAAATCAGTAAAGGTATAATTACCATTATAGTCAGCCTGACCTTGAAATATTAAAAACTGTTTATCGTTCAAAGGCTTAAAAACGGTAGTAAATAATCCACCTGTATTTAGTGAACGACTATTAAGTTCAGACAATATAGGCTCATTTGTTGGGTCTGCTTCATCAATACTAAAATTAGTATTCATATAATTAGCTCCCATTTGCCACACAACATTGTTTCTTGAAATTACCGGAATATTTGCATTTAATCGTAATCCACCAGTATAACTAACATTACTAGTTTCTTTTATTGACCAAGAAGCATCGGGAGCATAGCCTAATGTATCACTCGCATTTATTGTGTAGGGGGATTGGACATCCCAAGCAACATTTATAAAACGATTTGGACTCAATCCAATGATTTTTGGACTGACAAATGTCGTTGAGCTTTCATCTGCATATTCTAAATCGTCATATATACTATAATCCTCTTCATCTTGTGCAACTGTTACAAGATGAACGAGAAACAATGAACACATTAGCGTTTTTAACTTCATGGTCTTATCGTTTTACTTTTTCTTCTTTTTATTGACTAACCTCTTCCAAACATCCGTTCTTCCAAACGTTTTCAATCCTATGTAACCTCTTATATCTAACGTGTTATCATCTCTTAATTTAATGACACAATTATATGTGCTTCCATTTTGAGGGTCATAAATTGTACCATCAGCCCATTCTCCATCTCCTTTGTACACAAAATCTTTCAACATTCTAAATCCCTTTAAAGGAACATCCTTTAAACTTTCATCTGGATTGTTTTTATCTGTTTTCGGTTTTCCTGTGACTGGGTCAATCGGCTCTCTTAACCAGACAATTTTACCATAATATTTACCTGATATTTTATCAATTTTTAAATAGATTTTTTTGTTACTTGGTTCCCAAACACCTATAAGTTTATCTCCTTCTTCGGTTTCACCTATCATTGATGTAAACAAAAATATCCCAGCTAAAATAATGGCTAATGTTTTAAACTTTTTCATAACGTTTTACTTTTTAAATTTTAGTTCCCAATCAATGGCAGCAGTTACAGTTAAGTCATCGAACCAATCTTCTTTAAGATCAAAATCAATTACTAGCGTTTGCATGTTGTCTTGAAGAATTTCTACTAAAAAGTCTTGTTCTTCTGCCAAACTCACTTGGTAATTATTCATTTTTATCGATTCCTCTTTTATAAAGCCACACTCCTTCATACTTGTATTGGGTGATGCCAATAAAACGGTAAACGAGTTAGGAACAGGTGCTTCGGAATTTGATAAACCAATCAGAATACTTTTAATCCTCACTTCACTTAGTTGATCTTTTTTCACTTCACCAGGAAGTAATTTCTGAATATCAAATTCAACTGTTGCTGTATTTACACCTTCAAAAAGGGGGCCAACTGCAATCGTTTCCAATTTTTGAACATCTGTTTGAATAGGTTCTGATTTCCCACAACCCCATAAAACAATAACAAGAAGGGCTATAAACTGTGTTTTTAAAAATGAATTTATCATGCACTCACTACGATAATTACTTAATTGTGTTTCATATTTGATATTCTGACGAACTTTCTGCAGTATGAAAGTATAAAATTATTGGTTTATCGCAACAATAAAATCACTATGCAATTGGGTAATGTTTCCTTTTCTATTCAATACATTGTCTTTGAATGAGGTTAAACAACAAACATCTAATCCCTCTTCCATTAATGCCGCTGCTACTTCGCCATTTGAGTATCGATTAAAATTATATTGGGTAATGTGGTTTAATTGATCCAAATCTTCTTTTGGTCGTTTACCAACATGGAGTTCACCACCCTTCACTAAATAAGATTTTAAATTCCTCATCATTAATCTCAAATCATCAATAAAATAGACTGTATTAATGGTTACAATTAAATCAAACAAACTACCTTTTGGTAAATTAAGCTTAAGAATGTCTTGATGATAAAATTCAACATCAGGATTTATTCTCATACATTCATTTATCATTGTTTGTGAATAATCTACTCCTACATAATTTATATTTGTAGCACGTGACTTTATCTCTTTTATATGCATACCTGATCCACAGCCTACTTCAAGAATACGCATATTATCTTTCCATTCAACATTTTTATAAAGCTGTTGATAAAAATTAGCATTATTTTTAGACATAAAACCAGCCACAATTAACCCATTTTTGCCTTCTGGTTTTCTTAAGTTTTTTGCCAATTCCTGATCTGACAATTTTAGATCCATGAATTAAATATCGGAAATTGTTCTTACTTATGGGGAAATAATCACAGCAGAGGTTGTAATTGTATTGCTTTTATTCCCTGCTCTGTCCAATAAATAAACATCAAAGGTAGCCTCCTCCTCATCATCATTTTTTACCATGGTTAAAACATTAAGATTAATGTTTAATTCTCCTTCAATTTTAATGGTAGATTCCTCTGGTGCTAATTGCTGTACTCGATACGAATACACTAGTTGATTTCTGGAATCCGTTACAAAAAGATTTTTTACATCAGGGCTGTTTTCTCCAATATCACCGTTTCCATCACGATACATTACAGTTAAAATAACCTCGTCTTGTAATGCGGTAACATGTTGAGGACTTATTTTTATAAACTCTATACTAGGGGTGCTAGAAAACGCTATCTCTTCTTCCTTTGTGCAAGAGAGTATGAATAAAGAAAAGCATATAACCCAAATTAAATTCCTCATTAATTATTCATTGACTTAATAATAAAACTTGCGGCTTTTTTATCCCATTCATTAGCAAAAGAGGCTGGGAAATAAGCATTATCAGTATGATCTCCATCGTTCATAACTACTCTTAAAAATAGTGTTGTATCTGTGGGTAATGTATGAGGTAATTGAAAATTAAAATACCATTGATCGCCACCGTTTTCACTTGGCGGAATGTAGGACCCAATGTAAGAGTGTATGGTAGTGTTAAATTCTAGATCGTAGGAGAGTTCTAGTTTAACTCCTTGAATATCCTTAATAGCTGTGCTATCATCTTGAATATTAGGAATCATAAATAACCACATATTTTCCTCTACAATAAATGGTTCGCTCCAACTATTGTTTACACGATTATCTTTTCCTGAAAGTTGATTAATGGGATTAAGCCAAATATCTGTCCAATTTTCTGCACCCTCTATCACCCATATGTAAGAGGCAAAAGGTTGTTTATTTGGTAGTTTAGAAACATATCCTTCAGGATCTTTTGCACCGTTTTGAATCCATGCTGTAATTCGATCTAAATCCTCTTGAGGTAGTCCCGTGCCAATATTATCTTGTGGCATCCGATCATTTATATTCGCAAATGTGTTCCAGTTTAGTCTTTTCTGCAAAACTGAATTTGATGTGTCGTACGGAATGACTCTGTAAGTAAACGAATTGTCAGGATTATTTTTTATAATCGGATGATAAACTAACGTTGAATAAGAAGACATGACTGTTCTAAAGTCAGGTTCAAACGAACCATCATGACATCCTGGTGTAGAGCATTTAGGCAATAAAATGTCACGATGTATAGCAACAATACCATTTGCATCCAAAGAGTCCTTTATCACATTGGATGTTCCATAATCAATCGCATCAAAAGGGTTTTCTGATAAAGGAAGATCTTTCCTACATGATGTCAATAAAAAAATAACAAAAAGAAAGTAATATTTATTCTGCACTCTATGCATAGGCATCTGTTAAACTATTTCCACTCAACATACCGAGTGGTATATCTGCATCAAAACCAAGAAGATTTGCAATGGTTGGAACCACATCAATACTCTCACCATATTCGGAACTCACTACATGTCCCTGTTTAATTACGTTACTTGGTCCCAAGATCATTGTGAAAATCTCTCTAGAACGCTCATCACTAGTGTGATCATATGCAGGTCTACCATAAGCATCTACAAGTGTGTTCGGATCAGCATTTCTACCGTGTTCAGGCATTACAATCATAACGGTATCATTTGCCAAGCCTGGGGTTGATTGAATAAAATTCCATAAGTGGGTCACCCCCCAATCAGCTCGAATTAAATTATTACAATAACTCGTAAACTCACTATGGCAGATATCAACGGCTTGAAGATTCAAAACCAATAATTCAGGCTCAAATTTTTCAAGTGTTTTTTCTGCATAATAAATATTCAATAGGTCATTATTCACCCAATCTCCAGACCCCCAATTAAAATACCCTGGTCCTGAAATGGCATCCGTAAAAAGTTCATTTATAAATGTTTCAAGCTGTACTCGTTCACTTTTATTGTTAACGATCCCCACAGATTCAGCAGCATATTGGGAAGTAAAGTTACCATCACAAAATCCTTTTATCTTATTTGCTAAATCTTTCTCTTTTTCTGTGAAATAAAATGGATTTCCCACCTCATTATAACCATCTACACTAATTAAAGAAGATGGTTGAATATAATTAGCTCCATAAAGGGCCCCATAACCAGGGTATGAACTATAATTCAATGCAGGATAAGGACCTAAAGAATCAGAAATCCACCAACAGTTTAATGCACTCATTTCACCTCCACCTGCATGTTTTCTATAATATTCAAACACAGTAGGATAATCAGGATTGGCCCGTAAATTTAAGGTTGCATTGGTATACCTTCCTGTAAGTGCAGTTATATGCCCATTATAATGGCCTGTTGGACCCTCCGCGAATCGCACTTCCTTGAATAACGTCCCATTATCCTGCAATCGCTGCAATCCTAAAGGGTTATCTGGAATGTTTTCCCTTTGTAAAAAGCCTGGTTGCTCAACATATCCACCGCTAACATCTTTAAGCATCGTAGACATTAAATTTCCTTCATTTTGTTTCACCGACTCATCATTTCTAATCCCTCCAGCCAATAAACAAAAAACCACATGGTTCACTTTTCGTTGACCAGTTTGAGCGAACAAACGACCAGAGGGCAAAATATAAGGAGCTACGGTAACACCTGCAGCACTTAACCCTATTTTCTTTATGAATTCTCTTCTTTTCATTTTAAAACTGTCGATATTCATTTGACGTCATTAATGCATAATAAATGACATGTGGCGTAAGTGCACTGTCATTTTCAATACAATCTTTTAAGTACCATAATTCCAATTCATTTGGTACTCTATTAAATACTTTTTTATACGCTTCAATTACAAATTCATCCGGGTTTTCCTGCATAAAGGTTTCATCAGGAAGATCAGCTGCTTCATCATTTAAAAAATTCCTTATGATTAAATCCTCTGTTACTCCTACATCACCAAATGATTTATAAACCATTTTAAGCTCCTCTAATTTTTTATTTGGAATGTTTTCACCAAAAATATCCGTGTAAGCAATGGATATATATTCCGAACTTGTTTTCACATATGGTTTTTCGGTTCCTGCCTGAGAAACATCAACAGAATTCACACTATATACATATTGTTTTTCCTCTCTCTTGCACCCAATGGTGACAAAAAGAAGGATTAAGGGTAACAACAAATACTTTTTATTGAATTCCCACATATTCATCTTGAATTAAAATTTGCTTTTGCATTTCTTTGTAATCCTTGTTTTTGGTAAAAAGTATTCTCAAATCATTTAATTCTGCTGTATTTGGTTCACGAAATAAAAAGCGATTATAAATTCTTCTGATTTGACCTTCATAGTATTCATCACTGGATAAAAAAATTGATAAAAAATCCTCTTTTGATCGTCCTAACTCAAAAAAAACGATCGACTCATATTGATCAACCATTCTACTAGCAGACTCCAGTTCATCAATAGTAGGATATCTAAACAAAAAATTCTGATACATAGAGACCACAAAATTCTCTGTTCCCATATTTATACCATCATAAATCGTATTAAAACAACATCTTCTTTGCACCTCTGAAAAATCAATTGAATCGCTCTCTAAATCAGGAATGATTTTTTGACAATCTTCTAGTTTTTCAATTTCAGCAGTTAAAAAATCAATTTGCCGCTCATCACTAGAAGAGGTCTTTATGTTTTCATATACTTTAATCCAAAATGTAAAGTCAGCAGTATCGGCACCATTTAAAAGATCTGAACGAACATGTTTATATTCATTATAAAGGTATTCTTCATTAGCCATTACAACATCCACCAACTTACCTCGATTGTTTATGCTTAAATCATTTGATTCAATAATCATAAGCCCTTCATTAAACTCTTCTTCAGTGGGTTGTCTACCCAATACAGATATATACAGTTTAATGATATAATTTTCTATAATTACATGCTCAATAGTTTCATCTGGAGGAGCCTCATTATTGTCAATATACTCAAACGTATCTTTTTCACATCCAGCAAAAAACACGAATAGAAAAAAAAACAAGATGTTACATTTGAAATTATACATGCATTGAACGTATAATAAATTTTAAAATACGATTCAATATAGCAAAAGTTCCTGAAGGTAATTACATCCTCTTAGGAATTGCTTATCTTACATTGCTCAACCAACGAACTACCAAATTATGACATTCCTTAAAAAAACAAGCATTGCCTTATTAGCATTACTATTAAGCACATCCATTCACGCACAATTAGCAGAACGTGTTCTTGTTGGATATTGGGAAAATTGGAATGCTAATTTTATTAAAATAGCCGATTTAGATGAACGATACAATGTTATTGTATTAGCTTTTTTTGAAGCCGATATCAATAACAATGCAAATGATAATATTGTTGATGATTTAGAATGGGGGCCATACAACTCTCGAGGTTATACAAATGCTGATATTAAATCAGATATATTAACAAAACAAGCAGATGGTAAAACTATACTTGTAAGTATTGGAGGAGGAAACGGCTCCTTTAAACTAAACAGTATTGAAGACAAAGACACATATGTTTCTAAAGTAAAAGCATTTATTTCAGAGTACAACGTTGATGGTATTGATTTAGATATTGAAAAAGACAACTACATGTGCTTTGGCCAACAGTCGATGGATAACCCTGCTGCATCATTGCAATATTTGATTGATGGAACAAAGGAAATAATGGAATGGTATAGAGGGGAATATGGAAAAAAAATGATTTTAACTTCGGCTCCTGAAGTACGATATGTAACCTCAGGCCTTTCGCCTTGGAATGCTTGCCACGGAACCTACCTTCCTTTCATTGAACAGATGAGTGATTCATTGGATTTGTTAATGGTTCAATACTACAATTCAGGGAGTGTATATGCCATTCCAGGACATCCTGTGGCTACTACCGAATATTACGAAGGTACTGTAGATTTTGTCATTGTAAATACCGAGGCAGTTATTGAAGGGTTTAAATCGAAAAACAATAAAGTTTCGGGTACATATAGTGGACTACCTGCGAGTAAGGTTGTGATATCGCTTCCCTCCTGTGGCGATGCTGCATCTTTAAGTGGTGAAAACCTTAAAGCTGCCGCGAATTATATTATGGGAAGAGGAGATAAACCAGGTAATTATACACTTGATAATAGCTATCCTGAATTACGTGGGTTTATGACCTGGAGTGCAAGTCATGATGCAAAAAAATGCAACTATTCTTATGCTGATGCATTTTCAAGTACCTTTGACTCTTTACTTAACATACAAAAACCTTCCATTAATAATCAATTAACAGTCTATCCTAATCCTTCTCATGGATCCTTGGTTATTGACTCGAAGCAACTAGTTGGGCAAAAACTTCAAATTACTGACCTTGAGGGAAAATTAATTTTCTCTCAAACAATTACGAGCGAAAAAACATATATTCATCTTGATCAAATTGCTTCTGGTATTTATACTATTCAATCGAGCAGTTATGTGACCAAATGGATTGTGAAATAAAAAGACTCAAGAATGAGAGAATTTTTAAGGAACTACTCCTCCTAATTTGCTGTAGATCTCTCTGCGTTTTTATTAATTCTCTAAGGAATAGATATAGAGGCTGCCAATTTGATCACCTACAACCAGATCAAAACTGCCATTACCATCTAAATCTGTAACAAGAGAAGGGGAAACACCCTCAATAGGAAAACTGTTTAGTAGTTCTCCTTTTTGATCAAATCCAAAAATCTTTTGTTCTTTTTTATCTGCCACAATATTAATTTGTTGACCCTCTGGTAAATTAAATGACTCTACCCCGTATTCAGGTTTAAATGGGATATCTGAAACCTCTAATAAAAGCTGCTTATTATTTTTATAAACCTGAATTGTATTCTCATTGTGCACCACAAAATCAATGATTTCATCACCGTCAAAATCTTGATAATTTAATTTAAAATCACCTTCAAATGCCTTTAGAGCAAATGTTTCAAGCTCATCAGCAAGCTTAACAAAATAAATCGTGCCATTCGTATCAGCAGCTAAAACGCCTGAATTTGAGAGGGCCTTGTTATCCCAAACCATATGGTTGGTAGCTTCAGCAGGCAACTGATTTGTAAGCGTTATACGATCCTCTCCTTTCCTGTTTAAAGCTCTTATTTTTCCAGATTGATGCGAAACAATAATATAATCCTTACCCTTTACCTGAAGTAAATGAGGAGGTGTTACTAAAGCACTTTTATTGGACTGAAATTGCCAACCTTTAACCTGCCTTCCATCAACACTAAAATTATGAAGATTATCACCTTGAGTTAATAACATTCGATAATTTCTGTTTTTATCATAATCAACAACAACAATTCCTTGGGTAACTGGTGCTTTAAGCGAAACTGGATATCCTGACACGTATCGCCCCTTTCGATCAATTTGATGAATTTTTTGCGAAGTGGTAAATACATATTGAAGCTTATCATTTTTATAGCGATCAACTTGCTGAACCTCACCTATAATTGGTTCCTTTAACTTAATTTTCCATAGTATTTTTCCTACATTATTAATCAAATATAATCTGTTGCCATCATCTTGTATAAGCAATTCATTTTCGTTTGTGTAATGATTTTTTACAATCCAAGGCTTTTTAGAGTATGTAGTATCTAATTTCACCTCTATCAAGGATATATTTTGAGTTGCTTCTACTGCACTATAATTTACATATGCATTCGTATAAAATAATTTTTTATTTGCATTTACTTGAACTCCAAAAGCATGGAGCTTTTTTAAACTATCCAGATTAGCATTAAACGATTCAAGAGTAGATTCATTTAACATCGCATTAAAATAATTAACTGCCTGTTTTAAATTGAAATAGTAAAATAAGTTCGACTCTCTTGAGAATTGCTCATAAAATTGATTGAACTGAATATTCTTTACCAATGTTTTTCCTCTTAAATAATAGTTAACTACATGTTTTAATGTGCTTTCATCATTTGCAAATACAATATAATCCTCGATAATGGTATATTTCGTTCCTTTAACAGCCTTAAATTCATCACCTAATGTGAGTTGAAAAAAATTCGTTAATCCAAGATCATTAATTGTAAGAGTTTGATATTGAGAGGGATTATTAACTCCAGAGCTTTTATGAATTTCTTTAATCCCTTCTTGTGCTTTAGAAGGGTCTGCCAACTTAATAATTAAGCCCGTATTTTTGGCATACGAACCCTCATCTCCATTAACAGTAAATAAAGCCATTTCTTCACCAATCCACGAATAAAAATCAACCTCAACACTAAAACTGTGCTTTTTATTGATGTTTAGCACATTTTTTTGATGTTTATACAATACTTGGTTTTGAGTTAAATACTGATCATACTTCTTTTTGAAAGATTCAAAACTCCCATAACTCAAATAAGACAAAACACCAGTATTTTCAGGCAACACAGAACTTACACCCAGTGCTTGAGCAGGCTCTCCTTCAAAGGATTTTAAATAACTAAATGTAGAATCATTGATAAAACTAAACCCATTAAACATTAAACTCTGATCTTTAGCATTAAGATCCAACTCCGCCCAACCTCCTAAATTCTGCATTGATTGAGCAAAGTTTATAGCATTATCGCCAAATAAATTTAAATATGCACCGATGTTTCGTAAATTGATGAAAAAATTACCATCTGAGGAAACATCAGCTGTTTTAAAAAGCTTCTTAAACCCAGTATTATCTTGTAAATGACGTTCAGCAGCCAGCTCTCTAATTCCCTCTTCTATCAAAATACTTGATGTAGAAAACAATACTACACCGCCAATTTTTGAAAAACACACATCAAGACCATTCATTGAATAGGTATAAATAATATTTAAGTCATAATCTTTAGATGAAGTAGGCTGTGCACCAAAAATTTTATTTACATAGTTTAAGACTTGATCATTTGTAAATCCATTTGCTTCCAAGGAAATTAAATAATTAAGCTGCTCCCCACCCGTGAGCACTCCAGCGACAAATACTTTCTCTTTAAAAAAGTTACTTAGATAATCGTCTTCAACAGAATCCACTTTTTCAATCAACTCTGTAATCGCGGAAAAAACACTCGTTTTTTCCAATGCAAAACCGAAAGTGGAATTTGAAAACTGTCCCCATTTCTTTATCGGATTCATTCCCCTAATGACAAAAGCCGACTGCTGAGGAATTGCGTTTAGAGCTTCTGAATATCCAAAAGACTTTTTACTATTGGTTGGTATCAAAACATACCCTATGGTTGCCACAACGCAGAGAGTAACAAGAGCAAAAATCAGCTTGCGCATAACTTAAAATTTGTGTTTAATTAAAAATACTTTTGTTCCTTAATTTAGTTGCCACGAACCATAGGTAGTTTTTCACAAATTATGTTTAACAAAGCCATTTCACATGTGAAAAATTGACAAAAAAAAAGGCCAACATAGTGTTGACCTTTTTTTCTTTAATATTTATTCAATTTATGCTGAAGCGTAACATACCGCTTTAACTGCCTGAATTATTCTTCCTTCATTAGGCAATGTAGATTCTACCATATTTGCTGCATAACTCATCGGAACATCACGCATCGTAACACGCTGAATAGGAGCATCTAAATAATCAAAAGCCTCACGCTGTACCTTGTAAGCAATTTCGGTTGAGATGGATGCCAATGGCCAAGCTTCTTCAACAATAACTAATCGATTTGTTTTTTTCACCGATTCAAATACTGTATCGTAATCAATAGGACGTACCGTTCTCAAATCTATGATTTCAACGTCAATACCCTCCGATGCAAGTTGCTCAGCAGCTTTAACCACACGATGATAAATTTTTCCAAAAGTAACAATCGTAACATCATCACCCTTTCGCTTAACATCAGCTACACCAATTGGTATTACGTATTCTCCTTCTGGCACCTCACCTTTATCCCCATACATTTGCTCACTTTCCATGAAAATAACAGGATCATTATCTCGTATAGCAGATTTCAACAATCCTTTTGCATCAGCAGGAGTTGATGGAACAACCACCTTTAAACCAGGGGTATTTGCGTACCAATTTTCAAAAGCTTGAGAATGTTGCGCACCTAATTGACCAGCAGAAGCTGTTGGACCACGAAAAACAATCGGGAGAGGAAATTGACCTCCAGACATCAAGTTTATTTTTGCCGCTCCGTTTATAATTTGGTCAATTGCGACCAACGAAAAATTAAATGTCATGAACTCTACAATAGGTCTTAAACCATTCATTGCGGCACCAACCGCTATTCCAGAAAATCCATTCTCTGCTATAGGAGTATCAATTACACGCTCTGGACCAAATTCGTCCAACATACCTTGTGTTACCTTGTAAGCCCCGTTATACTCGGCTACTTCCTCCCCCATGACAAAAATATCTTTATCATTTCTCATCTCCTCATTCATAGCCTCTCTAAGGGCCTCTCTGAATTGTAAAGTCTTCATAGTTGAATTTTAATTACGGCCAAATTTAATATTTATAATTGGTTTTTTAAGCATTTTTAACACACATAATTAAGCTTAGAAAAATACAATGTTCAAAGACGTTTTTTATCGTGAAAATTCACTAAATTAAAAAGAGAACCTTTTTGCATGAATAAGCGTAGTAGGTCAGTCGCGTTTTACAAAACAGATTATTATGAAAATACTCGTATGTATAAGTAGTGTCCCAGATACTACGACCAAAATAAGTTTTACCAACAACAACACCGCACTCCAGTCTAATGGTGTTCAGTTTATTATCAATCCAAATGATGAGTTTGGATTAACGAAAGCTTTACACATAAAAGAAGCGAATCCGGGAACGAATGTTACAGTTTTACACGTAGGACCTAATAGCAGTGACCCTGTAATTCGAAAAGCCTTGGCAATAGGCGCTGATGATGCCGTTCGAATAAATGTAGAGGCGATAGATCCACTTCAAGTCGCAGGCGAAATTGCTCATTATGTGAAAGCTAATCCATACGACCTCATTATCACAGGAAAAGAATCTATAGACTATAATGGTGCGATTGTAGCACATGCGTTAGGAGAAATGTTAGGTATCCCATCAGTTTCACCCTGTATTGGGCTTTCCATTAATGGCTCAGAGGCTTCGTTAACCGGTGTTGTTGATGGAGGTAAAGAAGAACTAACAGCCTCTCTACCTATTGTGGTTGGTGGTCAAAAAGGATTGGTAGAAGAAAAAGACCTTCGAATTCCAAATATGCGAGGAATCATGCAAGCCCGCACTAAACCACTAAATGTTGTAGAGGCATCGGGAAGTAAAGAAGCCCAAAAAGTAGTAAACTATGATACTCCAGCTCCTAAAGCTGCATGCAAAATAGTTGATGCAAACAATGTAGACGAACTCGTTCGTCTACTTCAAAACGAGGCAAAAGTGATTTAGTGTTTAAACGATGTATGAATTCCATGAAAATTGGAATCTGTGTCACATGTTTAATTAATTTTAAAAAAATAAAAGATGTCTGTACTAGTATATATTGAACATACCAATGGAATTATCAAAAAAAACGCTTTAGAAGCTGCATCTTATGCCGTAGCCTACGCAGAAAAAACAAATGGCTCAGCTTTGGGCGTTACAATTGGTAATGTCTCAGAAAGTGAAATCAAAAAACTTGGAAATGTTGGATTAGAAAAAGTGTTTAACGTAGGTGGACATGATTATTTAAACCATCAAAAAGTTGCCGCTATAATGGCGGATGTGGCACAAAAGAATAACTCCACCACTTACATATTTTCAGGTTCTTCTGAAGGGAAAGGCGCGGGACCTAGACTGGCTGTAAAAATGGGCGCTGGTATTGTAAGTGAAGTTATTGAGGTTCCCTCTTCAACATCTCCTATCACATTGGTAAAAAAAGCTTTTTCAGGGAAAGGATATGCCAATATTCAGTTAAATCATGAGAAAAACGTGATTGTTTTATCCACAAATGCTTTTGGTGTTCATGAAAAGTCTGTTGATGTACACATTGAAAACATTTCCTCTGAGGGAAATGACACATCACTTACTCATCAATCATTTGATAGAGATACAAAAGGAATATCTCTTCCTGATGCCGAATTAGTCGTTTCAGCAGGTAGAGGATTAAAAGGTGCTGAAAACTGGGGTATGATTGAAGAACTTGCGGAAACACTTGGTGCTGCTACAGCATGTTCAAAACCTGTCTCTGATATTGGCTGGCGAGGCCATCATGAACATGTAGGTCAAACCGGTATAGCTATTTCTCCTAATCTTTACATAGCCATTGGAATTTCAGGAGCTATTCAACATTTGGCTGGAGTAAGTTCATCAAAAACAATTGTAGTCATTAACATCGATCCTGAGGCTCCTTTTTTCAAGGCCGCTGATTATGGTATTATTGGTGATGCTTTTGAAGTTGTTCCGAAATTAAATGCTGCTATTAAAGCTATAAAAGGATAATGTTAATATCGCCTCATGATAATTTTTGTTATTCGTTGGGGCTTTTTGTATTCTTGCACTTCCTAAAGAGGACAAATGAATAAAATTGGATTAGAAATAATTGGATTATCGTATAGTCAAACACAATCAGGAGCTTATGCACTTGTGCTAGGTGAAAAAGCAGGTATACGTAGATTACCTATTATTATTGGTGGTTTTGAAGCGCAAGCAATAGCGATAGAACTTGAAAATATGACTCCAAGCCGTCCGCTTACTCATGATTTATTTAAAACATTTGCATACACATTTGAAATTAAAATTAAAGAAGTAATTATCTATAATTTGGTGGAAGGTATATTCTTTGCTAAACTGATTTGTAATCAGAATGGAAAAGAAGTAGAAATTGATGCTCGAACCTCAGATGCAATTGCCTTGGCAGTCCGATTTAATTGCCCTGTGTATACATTTGAATTTATTCTTTCTTCAGCAGGTATTATTTTAGATGAAGATTCTGATGAATTGGATTTGGATGGTGGAGATATTCCAGATGAAGATGAATTAGCGGAAATGGTAGAGGACCGCTCTTCCGATATTTCAAAAAAATCTGATGCTGAGCTTGAGGAGCTTTTACATGAAGCTATAAAACAAGAGGATTATGAAAGAGCTTCAATTATACGTGACGAAATTAATAAACGTCAGGCAAATTAATCTTGCAAAGTTCTAAACGCTGGATGGATTTATTGAGCACGCTTATTAACACCTGTTCATTACTTCGTACAATAAATCTTTATTTACCCATCAAATTTTAAGAAATTTAAGGCCTAACCCCTTTTTATGAAACAATATTTGGATTTAATGCAGCATGTCTTGGACAATGGTGTAGAAAAAAGTGATCGAACAGGTACAGGAACAAAAAGCGTCTTTGGATATCAAATGCGTTTTGATTTAAGTAAAGGGTTTCCGCTAGTTACCACAAAAAAATGTCATTTACGTTCAATTATTCATGAACTTTTATGGTTCATTAAAGGTGATACCAATATAAAATACCTCAAAGAAAATGGTGTAAGCATTTGGGACGAATGGGCTGATCAAGAAGGAAACCTTGGTCCTGTTTATGGTTATCAATGGAGAAGTTGGCCAGCAGCATCTGGCAAAAATATTGATCAGATCACAGACTTAATTCATCAAATTAAAAACAATCCCGACTCAAGAAGACTCATTGTTAGTGCGTGGAATGTAGGAGAAATTGAAAATATGGCCCTACCTCCTTGTCATGCTTTTTTTCAATTTTATGTTGCTAATGGAAAATTAAGTTGTCAACTTTATCAGCGAAGTGCCGATATATTTTTGGGGGTTCCATTCAACATCGCCTCCTACGCTCTAATGACAATGATGATAGCCCAAGTATGTGATTTGCAGCTTGGTGATTTTGTTCACACATTTGGTGATGCACACATATACTCCAACCATTATGAACAAGCAAATCTTCAATTATCAAGAACTCCCAAATCACTTCCTACTCTAACTATAAACCCTGACGTTAAAGATATCTTTGACTTTACGTTTGAAGATTTTGAATTAATTAACTACGACCCACATCCACATATTAAAGCACCTGTAGCAATTTAAATAATGGAAGTCATTATAATAGTAGCCGTATCGAAGCATAACAATGGTATTGGCAAAAACAATGACCTGCTTTGGCACCTGCCTGCAGACATGAAGTTTTTCAAAGAACAAACCACGGGATACCCCGTTATAACTGGTAGAAAAAACTATGAATCAATCCCAGAAAAGTTCCGTCCATTACCTAAAAGAGAAAACATTATAATTACCCGTCAAGAAATTGATTATCCGAATGCAGAAGTGTGTGGATCAATTGAAGAGGCACTCAATCTGGCGGCTTCGTACAAAAAAGAGAAAATTTTCGTGATTGGTGGCGGTGAAATTTATAAACAATTTCTAGACAAAGATTTAATCGATCGTGTAATGATCACTTGGGTAGATGCTAAACTGGAAGCAGATGTTTTCTTTCCCAAACTAAACTCGAATTGGGAATTATGTAAACAATCCCAATACAATCCTGATGAAAAAAATCAATATGAATTCACATTTAGTGAATATAAAAAAAGACAGACAACTATAGATCAATAACTTACGTCTTAAGAATGATGAAAAGATTTAGTTTATTCCTATTGATGACGCTACTCGTGCTAAGTTGCGTAAAAAAAAATACAGAAATACATACGCGTTCTGCCTCTGAAGCTGCACTTGCAGAAAAACTCACCTTAGATATTATAAAACAAATATTATCGATCGCACCAGATTTTGTTGTTAATCAAGGATATTCAGGAGAATTAGATATCGCAGTACTCTCAAACCCTGAAATTACTAACAATAATTACCCAAAAACCGTTTCAATTAACTACGGCTCTGGCTCCATTGGTAACTTAGGAAAAACACGATCAGGAATTATTAGCTTCACCATTGCAAATGGTGATGTTAAATTACAAGATCTTAATGTCACGTTCGATGACTATCAATTTGATGGTTCAACAATATTTGGATCAATATTATACCAATATGACTCTATAACAAAAGGCTATAACGGTCATTACCATGATGATGGAATTTCAATTGTGAATCCAAATGGAACCATGACAATGAAAGGAGAATTTTCCATGAAAAAAACCTCTACTTCAGGAACAACCTCAATAGCGGATGATGAATTCAACTTCAGTTGCAACACGACAGGTATTGATTTCTCACAAACTAGTTTTACCCATATCACAGCAACCGAACATAAAATCAAATTCAATTGTGCTGAATTCATTACATCAGGAACGTCAAATGTAACACCTAATGAAAAAGACGAACAAACGGTTGACTTTGGAGGAGGAAACTGTGATGCACAAGGAACGATAAGCGCTGATGGCGAAAAAAAGAATTTTTCTTTTTAAGGGATAAACTATTGAGGATCAACATCAACAATAACTCGGACAGTTTTAAAAGCAGAATCCTTTTTAAAAATATTTATCCAATGCTGAATAACCAATTTAATACGATGTATGGAGGTTGATTTTTCAGCCTTAATCATCATTTTTTTGTGGTAAAAATTATTTATTCGAGCTATACTAGGATATTCTGGACCGAGCACTTTTTCCTTTCCAATATCGTTCCTTAAATTCATTGCGAAACCATCACAACACGCATCTAAAACATTTCGATCTTTATGTCGAAATGTTAACGCAATCAAACGATAAAAGGGGGGATAAGAAAAATTACGCCTATTGATAATTTCACTGGTGTACATATTTAAATAGTCATTTGCCATCACATCACGAATAGTATTATGATGCGGATTATGACTTTGTATAATCACTTTCCCTCTTTTCACTTTACGACCAGCTCTTCCAGATACTTGCGCCATTAGTTGATAAGCCCGTTCGAATGCTCTGAAATCAGGATAATAAAGCATTTGATCAGCATTTAACACACCAACCAAGCTCACATTGTCAAAATCCAACCCTTTTGTCACCATTTGAGTTCCCACCAAAATATCAATTTCCTTTTCTTCAAATTGAGTAATGAGATTTTGATAAGCATGCTTTCCCCGAGTTGTATCCAAATCCATTCGGGCTACTCGTGCCTTCGGGAAAATATTTTTCACTTCCTCTTCTATCTTCTCTGTTCCAAATCCCCTCATATCAGTATCAACACTTCCGCATGCAGCACATGTTAATGGTACCTTTTCCACATATCCACAATAATGACACCTCAATAAATCTGAATGTTTATGATATGTTAAACTTACGTCACATCGCTTACATTGTTGAACGTGGCCACATGTAAAACAGGTTAGCATAGGTGCAAAACCTCGTCTATTCTGGAATAAAATAATTTGTTCTCCCGATTCAATAGCCTCATCCATTTTTCCCTTAAGCAACTCGGTAAATAAGGAAGTCATTTTCTTTTTTTTCTTATCGGTCTGAAGATCTCCACATTGAACTTCAGGCAATTGAAGTCCCCCATACCGCTTTTTCAATTCTACTAAACCATATTTACCTTGTTTTGCATTAAAATAAGACTCAACAGATGGTGTTGCGCTTCCTAAAAGAACCTTTGCTTGATGAAATTTAGCGAGAACAAGAGATAAATCTCTCCCGTGATAACGCGGAGCAGGGTCAAATTGTTTAAAAGTGTTTTCATGTTCCTCATCAACAATCACTAATCCTAAATTGGAAAAAGGAAGGAATAAAGCAGAGCGCGCACCAAGTATAACTTTATATTTAGAAGACGACTTTAGTAATTCATTCCAAAGTTCAACACGCTCATTAAGGTTAAACTTAGAATGATAAACACCCACTGCATCTCCAAAAATACGTTGAAGTCGGACAATTATTTGAGTTGTAAGTGCAATTTCAGGCAAAAGATAGAGTACTTGTTCCCCTTTATCAATGGTTTCTTGAATTAAGCGAATATACACCTCTGTTTTACCACTACCTGTTACCCCATGAAATAGCACGGCTTCTTTTTCTAGAAATTGCTCCTTTATCAATTCAAATGCATGATGTTGATCTGCACTTAAATTAGGTAATTCTTGAACTTCTCCTGTGTAAGCTTTTAATCGATTTACAGATTCATCAAAAAGATCAAAAACTCCTTTATTGACCAAACCATTTATCACCGATGAACTAGATGCAAATTTTTTTATTAATCGACTCCTACGAATTTTAAAACTATCGAAATCAAACCCCTTTTCTCCTATGATTTGCAAAAGTAAATCCTCTTGTTTAGGCGCATTTTTAACCAAAAGAAAAGCATTATTCAAAGAAGTTAAATTAGGGAAGTTTTTATGATTAATCTTTACAAAAGTGTCAACCTTTGGAGCGTATTTTTCTTTGACCTCCTCCTCCAAGATAATGACACCTTTTTCGTAAAGAGATTTAATTATCTTATGGACATTTCTTATACCAAGAATATTGGATATATCATTAATGGAAAGAACCGGTTGTATTTGCAGCGCCTCCGCAATTAAGAATTCCTGATCCTTCAAACTAGAATAATCAATAATTGATTCTTGATCGAGTAAAACTTTTGTCTCATTTACCAATTTAAAACCAGAAGGCAATGCAGCATTCATAACCTCACCGGGGCCGCACATGTAGTACGCGCTTATCCAATCCCATAATTTTAGTTGATTTTGATTCACAATCGGAAATTCATCCAAAACAAACTCTATGGATTTGGCTTGATGCTCCTTCGGCGGTTGGTGGTGAATCTTATGAATAATTGCCGTGTAAAACTTCGACCTCCCTAACTTCACAACAACACGTTTCCCAACAACAAGTTCAGAAACAAATTCTTCCTCTACATAATAAGTGAATAAATTGGAGAGTGGTACAGGGACAATTACATCAACAAAAACCATCACTCCAATATCAATTTTAAATGGAAAGTATATCAATCATTTGCAAGAGATTTTGATTGATTTTTTCTTGATTTTTAATGGCTTTGGTAAAAGGTGTATAACAAATATCATCATTCACAATTCCAATCATCTCGCCTTTTCTTCCATCCATCAAACTCTTTACAGCTTCCACCCCCATTTGACTTGCTCTTACTCGCTCCATACAAGTGGGGCTTCCTCCTCTTTGAATATGACCTAGTACAACAACTCGAATATCGTATCCAGGACATTTTTCTTTCAACACATCACCCACTGATTGCGCATTCCCCTCTTTTGCTCCTTCGGCAACAATAACGATATTACTTAATTTCTTTCTCTTGTGTTCAGAATTCATTCTCCTTATAAGTGGCTCCAATCTGTCCTCTTCACTTTCAGGATAGAGAATTGCTTCAGCACCACAGCCGATCCCTGCCCTCAAAGCGATAAAACCCGCATCTTTACCCATCACCTCTACCACAAACAAACGGTTGTGAGAGTCCGCAGTATCTCTAATTTTATCCACCGCATCAATAACTGTATTTAAGGCAGTATCATACCCTATGGTGTAATCCGTCCCTACGAGATCATTATCAATTGTACCCGGTAAACCAACTATTGGAAAATCAAATTCAGAATTGAACACATTGGCACCTGTGAACGTTCCATCACCTCCAATCACCACCAACCCCTCAATTTTCTCGTTCATTAAATTAGTGTAGGCCTTTTGTCTTCCTTCAAACGACATAAACCCCTTGCTTCGCATACTCTTTAAAACAGTCCCTCCTCTTTGTAGAATATTTGCCACTGAACCAGGGACTAAATATTCGAATTCCCCCTCAATTAAACCATCATATCCCCTTTGGATACCCACAACCTCAATTCCATGAAAAGCAGCCGTTCTTACTACAGCTCTTACCGCAGCGTTCATACCAGGTGAATCTCCTCCCGATGTTAAAACTCCAAGTTTCTTCATAATTTAAATCCCGTTTATATCTTTCTTGTTCGGTAGCAGGCAAATGTAAATAATCTAATTAAATATCAGAATAACTTATTCATTTTAACACCCGTTTTTCAATCAAAATTTGACACCAAATTATTAGCTATTGTTCATGGATTAATAAAAAATATTCTATATTTACCCCTCTAATAGTAAGAATATTTTCAAGCTGTATGAAAAGTATGAAAAGCATCATCAAAGGTTTCGGTATATTGGCTGCCGGTTCATTTTTATTAACCGCTTGTCCTAGCCCAGATCAACCGCAGGATGACATTCAAATTGAAACGCCTCCCAAAACTCAAAATACTGACACTGTTAAAGTTCTTCCTGTGACAAAAGTAGACGGAGCCATGTTTAGTATTCCTTCTCCTATCCAGCTAGGAAGAGTTATTCAAAAATCGGGTGCCCCATATAATCAAGATATCTTAAATGATCCTACTGCTTCAGAAGGATATATTGATTTAGCTTCTCAGTCTCTTAACCTAGGAATATATGGAGCAGATCTAGGATATTGTGCTTTGTACGATAAGCAACAGGAGTCATTAGGCTTCATGAAATCTGCTCAAAAGCTTAGCGATGTTTTAGGAATTTCAGATGCCTTTGATGTTGAAACAATAAAAGCCATTCAAAGGAATCTTGACAACAAAGATTCGTTACTTTACCTCATTTCCAATTCATACAGAAAGGCGGATGATTATTTACAAACCAGTGATCGAAAGCAGATCGGTGCACTTGTAATTGTTGGTGGATGGATAGAAAGTTTACATTTCGCTGGAATTCTAGGAAAAGGAAACAAAAGCGCGGACGTCGTTGAAATGATTGGAATGCAAAAACATACCATAAACACCATTCTTGATAAGATGTTGGAACGGTATATTGTTGAGCCCGGTGTAGAAGAAATATATAATGATTTAGATGAAATCCGTATGGTATTTGAGAAAGTAAATATTAAATACGAATATGTTGCTCCTGTAACTGATAAGGAAAAGAAAACAACCACTCTAAAATCAAAAACCACCGTGGAGATTTCAGATGAAGTATTCAATGAGATTGTAGAAAAAATAGAGGTGTTTAGAACAAAAGTAACTAAAGTTTAAGAGTAGAAAACAGGTAGAATATGAAAAAAATATTTTTCTCATTAATATGCATATACAGTGCTTTATCCTTTAAAGCCAATGCCCAATGCGATACAGTTGCAAACTATTGTCACAAGAACAATTTCACTGTTGATTATGTATCTGACGGACAAAACTATCGAGCATTCCTCTATGGTGACCAAGAAGCTGAGTTTGAAACAACATTTTTTGGAGGAGTTACTTACAGAGCAGCAGCTTGCTCAGGATTTGAACAAGGAAACATCTTATTTTCAGTGAAAGATGAAAATAACAACGTACTTTTTGACAATATAGAACATGCGAACGCACCGTATTGGGACTTTCAAGTAGAAAATACAGTTACTGTTAAAATTAGCGCCAAGTTGGATGCGTTGGAATCCCCTTCAGGTTGTGCTACCATTTTAATTGGATTTAAGCAATAAACGTCAAGCATTGAATAAAGAAAGGCATTGTTTTTTACTAAAACAATGCCTTTTTAGTATATTGTAGTTTCTTTACTTGAGGACTAAAGTATGAGCGAAAGGATACTCAAAGCATTAATGCAACTTTTTGCACTTGTTGCCAAAGTAGACAGTGTAAATAATGATGGAAGGTCTGTTGTTGAAACTTTTTTGAAACAACAACTTAACGCTGAACTGGTAACTCAATATCTTGAGCTCTTCGAAGAATACCTTGAAAAACATCAAAAAATTTCCAAAAGGAAAGAAGGTAAAGAAAGAAAAAGAACTGCTGTAAATTCTGTTAAAGTATTACGAATCTGTACGCAGATAAATGAAGAACTGCAACAAAAACAAAAAATAGTTGTACTTATCCGATTATTGGAGTTTACCTTCTCAGGGAATTATTCAGACCAAGAAATAGAATTTGTTACGACAGTAGCAGAAACCTTTAATATATCTGGTGATGAATTCAGGGAAAGTATGGCATTTGTTGTTTCTAATGACAATAAAATCCCTGACAATGAAAACTTTCTTATCATTCATCAAGCTGAAAACGATGAATACAAAAAAGCGAAAGTCATCCATAACACTTACCTAGAAGGTGCAGTAAAAATATTACGGCTAGAAGATTCTGGTAACTATATCGCCAAATATTGTGGTGATGAAGCTATTTATATCAATGGACAAATTATTGATAACAATAGAGTTTATTTTCTTGCTCATGGATCGAGTATCCGAAGTAAAAAACTAAAACCCATCTATTTTAGTGATATTTCATCTAAATACAGGGCCCAAGAGGAAACACAAAAAATTGACTTCATCGCCGACAAACTAGGCTATAAATTTCCTGCTGGAAATATAGGTTTACACGAATTAAATCTTGTAGACCATAGTGGAAATTTAATAGGAATTATGGGTGCTTCAGGTGCTGGTAAATCTACATTACTCTCTCTATTAAATGGAACGTTAACTCCTACCTCAGGATCTGTTAAAATTAATGGGATTGATATTCATCATCAGAAAGAGGAATTAGAGGGTGTTATTGGACATATCTCCCAAGATGATTTATTAATAGAGGATCTTAGCGTGTTCGAAAATCTATTTTACAACACAAAATTGTGCTATGATAATCTACCCGATAAGTATATCGCTAAAAAAAGCATCGATATGCTTAAGAGCTTGGGACTCTATGAAATTAAAGATTTAAAAGTAGGCTCCCCGTTAAACAAAAAAATAAGTGGAGGTCAGCGTAAACGACTAAATATTGGACTCGAACTCATTCGAGAACCTCAAGTTCTTTTTGTAGATGAACCAACTTCTGGTTTGTCCTCAAGAGATTCTGAAAACATTATGGATTTGCTCAAAGAACTCGCTTTGAAAGGAAAGCTGGTTTTTGTGGTTATTCACCAACCCTCTTCAGACATTTTTAAAATGTTTGATAATTTATTGATTCTGGATACAGGAGGTTTTCCAATATACTATGGAAATCCAGTTGAATCGGTTACCTATTTTAAAAAAGCAATCAATCATGTATCAGCAAATGAAAGCGAATGCTTCAATTGCGGTAATGTGAATCCTGAACAAATCTTCAATATCATTGAAACCAAGGTTGTTGACGAATATGGTAATATCACAAATCAAAGACGAATTCCTCCCAAAACATGGAGTGAATATTACCATAAGGTCATTGAAAAACCTGACACTCAAGTAAAGCGAACTGAAATGCCAAATGGGACCTATTCTATCCCTAGAAAAATGAATCAGTTCAAAGTATTTTTTATTCGTGATATCTTATCCAAAGTAGCGAATTCACAATACATGCTAATTAATTTTTTAGAAGGACCATTCCTTGCTTTCATATTGGCGTATTTGGTGAAATTTTTCAGTACAGAAAGTGGCCCTGATTCTTCCTACATATTTCGGTATAATGAAAACATCACGGCATACTTGTTCATGAGCGTTGTTGTCGCCTTATTCATGGGACTTACAGTAAGTGCAGAAGAAATTATTAGCGACCGAAAAATACTGAAAAGAGAAACGTTTTTGAACCTTTCCAGGTTTAGTTATTTGGCAAGTAAAACAGCCATTATGTTTATAATATCTGCGATTCAAACAATGTCCTACATTCTTATTGGAAATCTAATTTTAGGAATTAATGGGATGATTTTTGATTATTGGTTCGTTTTATTTTCGTGTAGTTTCTTTGCGAACATGCTAGGCTTAAACATATCTTCAGCATTCAATTCTGTAGTAACTATTTACATTCTCATCCCTATATTGCTTATCCCTCAGCTTTTATTGAGTGGAGTGATAGTTAAATTCGATAAATTAAACCCAAGTCTTTCTTCTCAAACTGTTGTTCCAATAGCAGGAGAAATGATGGCTTCACGATGGGCTTTTGAGGCGCTAGCAGTCAATCAATTTAAAGAAAATAAATTTGAAAAAGAGTATTATTCATTCGATAAAGCAATGAGTATTGCCAATTATAAAAAGAACTTTTGGATTGCCGCCGTAAAAACTCGCTTAACGATGAGCGTAAACTATGCGCGTAAGCCTGATAAAAAGGATGAATTTAATGAGAATATTCAATTGGTTATTTCAGAAATAAAAGCTGAAAACCTGTTTTTAGAAGAAGTTTTTAAAAATAAGAATGATATATATGACAAGGCTGAATTACGTGCCTTAAATAAAGCTTTACCTGCTTCCACTCGTGAGCAATTGGTTAATTCAATCACCGATAGAATCAGTAAAATTGAAACAATTGAAAAATTCAATGACAAAAGCGCGAAAGAAATCAATGCTGTTTTAAACGATATTAAAAGTTTATACATCAAATATTACAATGCGTTTGCAGATGCAAAAAACAGAAAAATTGCTGCATTTAGAAATGAGAAGGATGGTAAAAAGCTATTTATTGAAAAAAGAGATCGTTATCAAAACGAAAGTTTAACTGACCTTGTAAAAAACAATAACGAACTCAACAAAATCATACAATTTGAAGGAAGACTTGTTCAGAAATCCGACCCAATATACAGAGATTCTAAGGGATTCAGAGCACACTTCTTTGCTCCCACGAAAACCATCTTAGGTATGTCAATAGATACATTTTGGGTTAATATCTTTGTGATTATGGGAATGGCATTCATATTGTTTGTAAGTCTATATTACGATATACTCAAAAAATGTATTGATTGGCTTGGAGAACTCACCACGAAAATCGGTTTGTCTAAAGAAGAATAGATCAGAAAAAAGAAAACTAAAAAATAAAACGTACTGCTTTCTCCCTATTAGGGAACAAGATCTTCAACCTTCATATCCGATTTATCTGTTTTAATCTTATAATTTTCGAAATCGAACAATCCTTTATCCAACATGTGAGAGGGAGCAATATTTTTAATGGATTTAAAAATAATTTCTTTTCTGCCGGGAGACTTTTCATCCCAAGTCTTTAACATATCTTTTACAGCCTGCCTTTGTAATCCATCCTGTGATCCACAAAGATTACATGGAATGATTGGAAATTGTTTTAATTGAGAATATGCCTCGATATCTGCCTCCTTACAGTAAGCCAAAGGGCGAATAACAACATGCTTTCCATCATCAGTTTTATATTTAGGAGGCATTGTCTCAATTCTTCCTGAATAAAACATGTTTAGGAATAAAGTCTCCATAATATCTTCCCTGTGATGTCCTAAAGCTACTTTATTACATCCTAATTCTTCTGCCACTGAATAAAGAATACCACGTCTTAATCTGGAACACAAACTACACATTGTTTTGCCTTCAGGGATTTTATCCACAACTACAGAATAAGTATCTCTTTCTACAATTCTATAAGGGACTCCTATTTTCTCAAAATACTCGGGCAATATATGCTCAGGAAAACCAGGCTGTTTTTGATCTAAATTAACCGCAACAATTTCAAAATTTAATAAGGGAGATTGTTGCATGTGCATTAAAATATCCAACATTGTGTAGCTGTCTTTACCTCCAGAAAGACACACCATTATTTTATCACCTTCCTGTACAAGACCATAATCCTCATTTGCTTTCCACACTGCCTTTCTTATTCTTCTCGTTAGCTTTACACTTTCATCCTCTTTTGCCATATTACAAAATTACGATATTTCTATTCCTATTCCCACTCCCGATAGTTTAAACAAAAAAACCCCAACTTAGATGAAGTTGAGGTTAATTGATCTCTAAACGAGATATTTATCTTAATGCTTAGTTCCTGTTCTTTCGTCAGAAACAGACAACTTACTTCTTCCTTTTCTTCTTCTTGCAGCCAACACCTTTCTACCGTTTGCAGACGCCATTCTAGCTCTGAAACCGTGCTTATTTTTTCTTTTTCTTACCGATGGTTGAAATGTTCTTTTCATCTCTAAAATATTTTATCCTCAAAACAGAGGAGCGCAAAGATACAATAAATTATTTTTTCAACAAACCAATTCATACTACATTTCAAAAAAACAAAATTATGACACAATAATGGCTCTACAAACTGTATTTTTGTAACACATAGATCGTTTATGTATGGCATTTGGAAAAAATAGGGTGCAAAGTAAGAAAAATGGAAAAGTAAGCTTAACGAAGAACTCGTATACGCAAGCGAAAAACTTTTTATCCTATGTAAAACCTTATTCAGGAATCTATTTTTTAGGATTTATCTTCCTTTTGCTTTCAAGTGGTGTTTCTGCCTCACTTCCTATTTTTTTAGGACAAATTTTAGGCGCTGAAGCAACTGAGTTTTCTTCCGAGTGGGAGTTTGCAAGTTCCAATAATATTTATGGAGTATTAACAATCCTTGCTCTTATCCTTCCATTACAAGCACTCTTTAGCTTTTTTAGAATTATAACGTTCCATTATGTGACGCACAGTGCAATAAAAGATATGCGACAAAATGCTTTTTCTGTACTCATAAAATCACCAATGGCCTATTTTGACACGAGTAAAACCGGTGAAACCATTTCTCGTATATCCAATGACACTGAACAAATACAAGAAACCTTAACTACAACGATTGCAGAATTTTTAAGGCAGATTATTATTGTTGCTGTAGGACTTATCTACATTTTTATCATTAGTCCTAAATTGGTGCTAATCATGTTGGCTGTCATTCCTGTAGCCGCTATTACGGCTGTTCTCTTTGGAAAGTTTATCAAAAAACTATCTCGATCGGCCCAAAATGAAACGGCAACTTCCAACCACATTTTAGAAGAAGCGCTTGTAGGAATAAAAAACTTAAAAGCTTACACAAATGAATTTATCGAACTTTCCAAATACAGTAAAGCTGTTCAAAAAGTTAAAGGGTATAATATGAAAGCCGCTTTATGGCGAGGAATGTTCGTGGCCTTTATAGTTACAATTATGGTAGGAGCAATTGTTTTTATCATTTGGCAAGGAATAGAAATGGTTCAGTTAGGGCCTAGTGAAGGAATTCATAAAAAGGAATTTTTTCAGTTTATTCTCTTCACTGTAATGTTGGGAACCTCTATAGGTTCTTTACCTGATTTATTTGCGAAAATTCAAAAAGCGATTGGAGCAACAGAAAATGTGATGGAAATTATTCAACAAGAAACAGAAGATATTGATATTTCTCAGCCCGTTTCAGGAGATAAATTCCTCAAAGGAGCTATAGATTTTAAAAATGTGCGGTTTGCCTATCCGAGTAGAAAAGAAATACAAATCCTTGAAGACTTAAATCTTCAAATTAAAGCGGGAGAACAAGTAGCTCTTGTAGGACCGAGTGGTAGTGGTAAATCAACTATTGCAAGTCTTTTACTTCAATTTTATGCCCTAGATGGCGGAACCATTACCTTCGATGGTATAGATGCTTCAAGTTATGCGTTAAACGAGCTGAGATCACAAATGGCCTTTGTTCCGCAAGAAGTAATTCTTTTGGGAGGTTCAATAGAAGAAAATATTAGATATGGTAAACCAACCGCCTCCTATGAGGAAGTAAAGGAAGCTGCGCGCAAAGCCAATGCTCTTTCCTTTATTGAAGAATTCCCTGATAAGTTTAAAACAATTGTTGGTGATAGAGGGATACAACTCTCTGGTGGACAAAGACAGAGAATAGCTATAGCCAGAGCGATTTTAAGGGATCCTTCTATTTTGATTTTAGATGAAGCAACTAGTGCGTTAGATAGTGAATCAGAGGTAGCGGTTCAAGATGCACTTAGTAAATTAATGCATGGACGAACATCAATTATAATTGCCCATAGATTATCTACTGTGAAAAAAGCAGATGCCATTGTCGTATTAGAAAAGGGACAAATTGTTGAACAAGGAACCCATGATGAGTTGACAGCAATCCATAATGGCGTGTATCAAAAATTAAGTCAATTACAGTTTTCTTGAGATGGGAAATGAACTAATTTTAAAATACTTCCCTCAATTAAGTGATATTCAAAAGCAACAATTTGCTGAATTAAAAAACCTGTATGAAGAATGGAATCGACAAATTAATGTCATTTCAAGGAAAGATATTGATGAGCTATACACTCGACATGTCCTTCACTCGTTGGGGATAGCAAAAATCATCCAATTTAAGCCAGGAACCTCTGTAATGGACGTTGGAACTGGAGGTGGTTTCCCCGGAATTCCACTGGCAATATTATTTCCCGAATCTAATTTTTACTTAGTTGATACAATTGGTAAAAAAATAAAAGTTGTTAATGCCATCTCAGAAAGCCTTGGATTAGATAACGTAGAAGGCGTACAAAAGCGAGCAGAGAAAGTAAAATATGAGTTCGATTTTATTGTGAGTAGAGCTGTCACCTATTTACCTAAATTTAATCAATGGATAAAAGGAAAATTCAACAGTGAATCCTTTAATACTATCCCCAATGGATTACTCTATTTAAAAGGTGGAGATTTAACACGAGAACTGGAGGAAACAAAAAGACCTTTTGTGTCCTATGATTTAACAAATTATTTTTCAGAAGATTTTTTTGAAACAAAAAAAGTTATTTATTTAAAGGGTTTTTAAATGAATAACAGAGCACACACTTTATCTTTCTGCTCACAGTGTACCAATCGAAAATTTGATTTTAAAAAGGGTATCATTTGTGGACTTATCAATGATATTCCAAATTTCCAAAACACTTGTCCATCATACAATGAAGACCACACAGTTCTTCAAAATAAGAAAGAAATTGAACATAAAGTATTGCAATCACAACAAGAGCTGAATTCAATCGAAAAAAGTTTTGGCCTACATGAATATGGTATCTCCAATGGTATTTTAGGAGGTGTAATTATGATTATGATTGCTTTAATATGGTTTTTTGGAGGACAATATTTCGGTGTAGTTTATTTTTATCCGCCTATTCTATTCATTAGCGGAGCCTATATCTTATTTAAAGGCATTCAACGGCGGAATCTTCGAAAGCAAAAAAACATCTTATAAAGTAAAGCAATCTCACGAATGAAAAGAAAAACAAAGCTCATTGTTGGAATGAACAGGCCTTCCCCTAAAGGCTACCTCATTGGACTTGTTTTTTTAGCCATTGGAATTCTTTTTTACATTAAATCATTTTTTGATTCATCCATCAATTGGATTCCTATCGCTGTCTTTATCATTCCGGGAATATGGTTTATTTTAAAAACCTTTATTTCCAACATTAAATCAAAAGGGGGTATGTAATAAAAAAACGTCCCTCAATTGAAGGACGCCTTTTATTTTAAATTTTTTCCTGTGTGTTTTTCATAATGTTGTACAGAAATTCTCTAGCTCGGAATAATTGGGCTTTTACTGTACCCAATGGAATATCAAGATGATCTGCAATTTCCTCATAAGAATACTCTTTAAAATAACGGAGTTCAACTAAGGTTCTGTAACGGGGCTTGAGTTTCCGAACAACGTCATGCATTATTTGAATTTTTTGTTCACGCATATACGTTTGCTCAGGATCCAAAGCATCTGATTTCAAATCAATTTCTAACTCACTCCCTTCATCGTTTTTTAAGGTTTTATTAATCGAAAAGGTGTTTTTTTTCTTCTTTCTAATGAAATCAATACAATTGTTGGAGGCTATTTTAAACAACCAAGTACTAAAAGCATAATTGGGTGTGTACTGATGCAGCTTTTTAAATGCTTTACCAAAAGCCTCAATCGTTAAATCCTCTGCATCATCTTTATTATTAACCATCTTTAAAAGCATAAAATAAATAGAATCTCTATATCGATCCATTAGTTCTGCATATGCTTTCTGTGATTTATTTTCGATTGCGTTACGAACTAAATTATAATCGTAAAGTGCTTTCTCAGATAAATTCGGTCCAGGTACTACCATGTGCCCTTTTTGCTTTTAAATAATGTTACTAAAACCGCTATATTATGTATGAAAACCGAAATAAATTCAGCTAATAAAATCATCCAATAATTCGCTCTGACATCAATTTTACTGAATATTCTCCTAATTAAAGAATACATTGTAAGTTTTTTTAAAACGGCAATTGTTAAAACAAGAAAAAACAACTTGGTAAAATAAAGCACAAAAGGCAACATTAAATACCACAACATGGAGCTAGAGTAAAAAACGGATAGTATAAGTAAGTTCCCCCACCTGTAATGCATTCCAGCGGAAACGTGCCTAGTTTTCTGATTAAAAAACCCTTTAAAACTTTGCTTCGGAACGGAAACAGTTTGACTTTTTGAATCAATAATTATTGCCGTTTTCGTCTCCTTTGGCAACTCGTTTACAAACAAATCATCATCACCGGAGGATAAATGATAATGCGCTTTAAATCCACCTACTTTTTTAAACAGATTTTTTTTATAACCTACATTTCTTCCTACAGACATGTAGGGAGTATTAACTAATGCAAACGAGAGATAATTCATGGCAATAAAACCAGTATCCATTTGAATTATGCGATTGATAAACGTATCTTCTTGTTCATATTGACCTATTCCAAAAATAATTTCATGATCATTTTCAAACCCGTCAGCCATACTTAGCAACCATTTTTCACTTTTAGGATAACAGTCTGCATCTGTTAATACAAGATACTCTGATGTTGCTTGTTGAATACCAAACTCTAGAACTTCCTTTTTTCCATAAGATATTTTCGGTTGATCAAACTTATAAACCAAAAGATTATTATGTTTTTCTTTTAAGTCTCTCAGATATTCGTTTGTTCCATCATCGGAATTATCATCAACTACAACAACTTCAAATTCTGGATACTCTTGATTCAATATTTTATGCAGATGATTTTCAAGATTTAAACGTTCATTTTTTGCACAAATAATCACTGAAAGGAAAGGCAACTCTTTTCTTTCAAAAAGAATCATATTCTGATAACTCGACAGCCTTCTCCACACACCTAAATAGACTACCAATAGAACTATTGACAATAATACAAAAGATATGTCCAACCAATAACTTATCTCCATAAACACAAAGAAACTAAAAAACCCGCTTTACGCATCGACGTTTCTTCTATTGAATTAATATCTTTACCAATACATGAAGTTCAATTTAGAAAAGGTAGATTCAGGTTCTCAAGCCAGAGCAGGAACAATAACAACAGATCATGGTGAAATAAACACCCCTATATTTATGCCGGTAGGAACTGCTGCATCAGTTAAAACAGTGCATCAGCGAGAACTAGAAGAAGATATAAAAGCACAAATTATTTTAGGAAACACTTATCATTTATATCTAAGACCTTCCATGGATATCATAACCCAAGCCGGGGGTCTTCATAAGTTTATGCATTGGGACAAACCCATTTTAACAGATAGTGGAGGGTTTCAAGTATACTCGCTTAATGGGACACGTAAAATCAAAGAAGAAGGTGTGAGGTTTCAATCACATATAGATGGATCATACCATATGTTTACTCCTGAAAATGTCATGGATACCCAGCGAAAAATTGGCGCAGACATTATTATGGCGTTTGATGAGTGCACCCCATACCCATGTGATTATAACTATGCAAAAAACTCTATGCATATGACTCATCGATGGTTAAAGCGATGCTGCGATCGATTTGATTCTACCTCACCATTTTACAACCACAGTCAAACCTTATTTCCAATAGTACAGGGAAGCACATATAAAGACCTAAGGGTAGCTTCTGCTGAAACAATCGCATCATTTGAAAGAGAGGGAAATGCTATTGGCGGACTTTCGGTTGGTGAGCCAGCAGAGGAGATGTACGCTATGTGTGAATTGGTATGTAATGTTCTTCCAAAAGATAAACCAAGATATTTAATGGGGGTAGGAACACCTGCAAATATTTTAGAAAACATAGCGTTAGGAGTTGATATGTTTGATTGTGTGATGCCTACCAGAAATGCTCGTAACGGAATGCTGTTCACAAGCGAAGGCATCATTAATATTAAAAACAAGAAATGGGAAAACGATTTTTCTCCTTTGGATCCAAATGGAACTTCTTATGTAGATAGTTACTACAACAAAGCTTATGTAAAACATTTATTTCAGTCCAAAGAAATATTAGGAATGCAAATTGCATCAATTCATAACTTAGCCTTTTATCTTTGGTTAGTTGGGGAGGCCCGAAAACAGATTATTGAAGGCACCTTTTCATCGTGGAAAAATAAAATGATTAAAAAAGTAACCTCCAGATTGTAGTTGTGAAGAAACTGGATTTATACATATTAAAAAAATTCGGAGGCACCTTTTTCCTAATGATTTTCCTGTTTATTCTCATTGCAGTTGTATTTGATATTTCAGAGAAAATAGATGATTTTGAAAAATTCACAATGGATGAAATAATATATGATTATTATTTCAGCTTTATCCCGTGGCTATTTAATCTACTTGCACCCATACTTGCATTTTTAACCGTAGTGTATTTTACTGGAAGAATGGCAGCAAAAACAGAAATCATACCCATTTTAGCATCAGGTATTTCATTCAAACGATTTTTAAGACCCTATATTTTTGGAGGTATAATTCTCTTTATCTTATCATTAGTTCTAAGCCACATTTTAATTCCCATTACCAATAAAAAAAGAATCGCTATTGAGGCTAGAATTTATACGAATGCGCGAAGAATCAACAACACTAAACTACATAGAGAAATTGCAAAAGACCATTTTATTTACGTCCAAAATTATAGTATAAAAAGTGATAATGCATATAAATTCAGACTGGAAAAAATCATTGATGGAGAATTGTTGTATCGGTTTTCAGCCAACAACATGAAATGGGACCACAAAAAACAGAAATGGATTGCACGAAGTTGGGCTGAACGGGTAATTAAAAACGATCACGAAACACTTTTGCAAGGAAGTGTGAAAGACACAACCTTTAAATTTGGCGAATATGTCTTTGACAACACTGAATTTAAGCGTAGTCCTTTTGAGGTAGAAACTATGGACGTTTTTGATATTTTTGACTTCATTGAAAAAGAAAAAATGAGAGGTTCAAGTCATTTAGGAATGTACGAACAAGAACTGGTAAAAAGAACCTCAAATCCATTTTCAATCATCATATTAGTATTCATTGCCGCATGCATAAGTTCCAGAAAAGTAAAGGGAGGAGTTGGAATGCATGTTGCCGTAGGAATAGGCATTGCGCTTGTTTTCACTTTTTTCCAAGTCATTGCTGAAAAAATTGCCGTGAACACCCCTATTCCTGCTAAAATAGCGCTCTGGGTACCGAATGGTTTCTTTGGACTGGTCGCTTTTTATATATACATCAAAGCGCCTAAATAAGGTGTTCTACTTGTGTTTAATTGATCTACTTTTCTAAAAGAGCCTTTTCTTCGTCATATCGAATAAAAATATGGAGCCATATAATTCTGGAATATCGAAATAATAACGGCATTAACAAAAGAAGAATCAGGAAGATTATAAAGGTAATCTCATAAATTTCGAGCATTGTTAGATAAGAAATAATAAGCATGACAGGAATTGCTATAATTACACCCAGTCCATAACTAACATACATAGCTCCGTACCAGAACCCCTGCTCCATTTCATAAACTAAACCACAGTGAGAACATTTTTTCTCAATTTGTCCAAACTTTCGATGGTAATGATTACCATATTTAAATACCTTACCTTTTCTACATCTTGGACACTTACAAGTTAAAATGCTTTTAATTGCTGATACTTCTTCCATCAAATTTATTTACTCAAGTAAATTAACATTCTTTTACTTTATTTTAAATCACAAAAAAAGGCAGTTAAAATTAACCGCCCTTGATATTTTTATATCTATACTTTTAATTTTTAGGAACATATTTACTAGTAAACTGAAGAACTGAATTGTTCCAACCGTCAAGCAATTCAGATCTCTTACTATTTGATTTTTCCATTTGCTGATTAACCTTCTGTGATTTAACATTAACTTCATTAACCATTTTATTAAAAGCATCAATATCCTTCTGAGTTCTTTTCTTATTTTTCTCTAAAGCTTTCTTTGCTTTACCAACTTTTTCATTTTCAATTATAAAATCAGTTAGTAATTTAATATCATTCTCTGCTTCTTTAATGTAAAAATCAAGAACTTTTTTGCATTCATAAATCAACAATTTATTTCCTTTAAAGGCCTCTTTTTTATTTAACGCATCAACCCCTTCTTTTGAAGCTTTAATTAAAGCATTCTTATTTTGCTCAATAGCAGAAATATCTTTACCACCCATTGCAGTTAATAGATAAGCTTCTTGTTTAAATGCCTTAAAAAATATGAGATAAATTTCTCTATGGTATCCGAAAACCTCACTAGCAGCTTTAATTTTCTTGCTCAAATCAGATTCGGACTCAGTTAAAGTTATTCCATTATTTTTAGCAAATTCCTTTTCAGAAGCAGTTAATTCATCACCAGCATCCTGTAATTTTTGGTTTGCAATGTCTTTTGCTAAAAAATAAGCTTCCATAGCATCATAAGATTGCTCAGAAACTTCTTCCATATCCATTAATTTACCAAAATCTTCATTCATTACAGTTTCGTTAATATCCAAAAACTTAACCACAGCATCTCTATAAACAGTACTCCCCTCATAACTATCCATTTTTGATACTTCTTTCCTTGCATCAGCTATCGTTTTAACCAACTTTAATCTTTTGTTATTTATTTTTCTTAACCTTTTTGAATTTGCGGCTGTTGAAAGATAATTCCAAGTTCGCTTTGAAATATCTTTATGAAAAACCGATACTTTCTCCATGTAAATAACTGCTGGATGTTTTTCTTGTCCGGTTAATGTAAATGCTAAAAGCATAAAAAAACATGATATAACTATTGATCCTTTTTTCATTTTATTGATTTTATTATTTGTTAATATTAATTAATTCTTGAGTAATTAAATAAGCCTCATTTAACTCCACATCTTGATTTAAAGCATTTCTAATTCTTTGATTCCTATCTTTAGAATATTCACTTAGTTCTATTATTTCTTTTTCAAATTCTGTATTTAATACCTTATATGAAGGATTTAACTTAGCTTTTAACAAATCTATTTTTGATTCTAATACTTTTCTCTTATTCAAAAACGCTTGATATTCTTTTAATGAAATAGGAATCTCAACATTTAAATTATCATAAATATTCATCAATTCTATGTTTAACTTTTTCAACTCTTTGAAAATAGAGTCATTTTTAATTCTTAATGAACTGCTCATTTTTAATTCATTAATAGGAAGTTTTTCTAATGGTGTGAAATTATAAATATTTTTATCTACTTTATCCGCCTGCAATGCTGTTGAATAATCAGATTCTTTATGAATTAAGCCATCATAGTAATAAGGAATTTTAATATCAGGCTTAATACCATTCTTTTGGTAAGTATTTAAATCAACTCCATAAATTTTACTAAGTGTTATTTTTGTATAACCTAAGTCTTCATTTGGACGTCCCTTTGGAAAAAGATTTTCAGTATAGGCTGTAGTATCAAGTGGAATTATATTTTGTACTGTCGCTTTCCCATATGTTGTTCCACCTACAATTACGGCTCTGTTATAATCTTGTAAAATTTTACTTAATATTTCAGAAGCTGAAGCTGATGCTCCATTTACCATAACAGTCAATGGACCTGCATAAATGGAACCTCTATTTCTATCCTTTTTAACTCGCGGTTTATCATATTTTTTATTCAATACAACAAAAGGACCTTCATCAATAAATATTCCGGCTAAATCTAACGCTTCCTTCAATGAGCCACCACCATTGTATCTTAAATCTAAGATAATACCCTCAACACCTTCTTTTTGAAGTTTTATTAGTTCTTTGGCTACATCATTTGCACAACCTAAGCCAAATGAACCACCATAATCTGTGTAAAATCCAGGAAGTTCTATGTACCCAAATTTTGTATCCCCTTCAAGAATAAAACTGGAAATAATATTAGATTCGACCTCTGTTGATTCTTCTTGCAAATCAATTTTAAAAACCTTACCATCATCAGACTTCAAAACCAATTCAACACCCCCCCCTTTAGCTTCCTTCAATATACTGTTTGCCTTTCGAACGGACATGGATGTCGTTTTTTTTGAGCTCCTGCCTTTTATTTTTATTTCTAAAACCTCATCTCCTACATGAATTTCTCCTGTCTTCCAAGCAGCTCCACCTGGCATTAAACTTGATACAACAATAGTGCCTTCTTCATTATCCCCAAAAGACAGTCCAAAAGATATAATTTCTTTTGAAAGGGCATTCTGGAAATCTTCCTTTTTATTTTTAGAAAAATAACCTGAGTGCGGGTCAAACTGATGACCGATTGAATTTAAAAAAACATCTTGGAAGCCTAATAATCTTTGATTAAAATCTAATGACTTACGAGCTACTCTTTTACTTAACCTTTCAGAAACTTCCTTTTGCACTTCCATTTGATTTGGAATTTTAAAAGAGTCTAATTCAACATAATCATAGCCAAAAAATAAATCTTTAAGAACCATATGTTTGAGCACTTTCTCTACTCTATTTTTCTTATCAAATTTACTTACTGAACCATCAATAGTTTCAAATAAAGTCAGATTAAGAGGAACATTTAAATTTAATTTTGATTCTAGAATTTTTGAAGAAATTGAATCAAATTCATTTACCCTAATAACATACATTTTTGCTGATTCCTCAACAAAATTGCAGTCTTTAGTAACTTTTAGTAATTGGGCTTGGTCTTCTTTTGTTAAAATAAAATTATACGGATCAAGACGTTGTAAAAAACTTCTTCTTACTTCATGTTTAAATGTCTTGTCAACTAATTTATCTTCAATATGAAAACGATTATAAATTGAATACATTAAATCTATCTTGTCACAGTAATCCTGAGCAAAACCAACTTTAATGAATCCAACAAAAACAAGAATTATATTTCTAAATTTAACCAGCATCTGGCTCGCCTTTTTGAAGAACAAAAATGCAACTTTAAAATCTTTTTACGAAATAAAAAAATAAAAAATAAAATAAAAAAACAGTCAAATGACTGCTTTTAAAAAATTGAATTTTATTTTAAACCTCTTCAGTATGTCCCATTGAGGCAAACTTCTTAATTCGAGCGGCAACTCTTTTCTTATCATCCATCTCCTTTAACTCTTTCAACGATTGAAGGATTGCCTGTTTAACATTTTCGTAGGCTTCCGAAGGATTAGCGTGTGCCCCTCCTATTGGTTCTTTGATTACACCATCAATTAACCCCAACTTCTTCATATCACTTGAGGTCAATTTCATCTTTTCTGCTGCTTCCTCTTTATGATCCCAAGATCTCCACAAAATTGTTGAACAATTTTCAGGAGAAATAACTGAATACCAAGTGTTCTCCATCATAAAAACTCGGTCTCCCATACCTATTCCTAAAGCACCTCCAGAGGCTCCCTCACCAATAACCACACACACTAATGGCACCTTTAAGCGTGCCATTTCATAAAGGTTTCTTGCGATAGCTTCTCCCTGCCCTCTTTCCTCTGCTTCTAAACCTGGAAAGGCACCTGGAGTATCGATAAAACAAACAACAGGCTTATTGAATTTTTCCGCCATTTTCATCAACCTTAACGCCTTTCTATACCCTTCAGGATTAGGCATACCAAAATTTCTATACTGTCGCATTTTGGTATTAATACCCTTTTGCTGACCAATAAACATTACAGTTTCACCATTGATAGCGGCCATACCTCCTACCATTGCCTTATCATCAGCTACAGTTCGATCACCATGCAGTTCTACAAAAGATCCTTCATCTGCTATATTTTCGATATAACTTAAGGTATAGGGACGCTGCGGATGGCGGGATACTTGAACCTGCTGCCAAGGAGTCAAATTGGAATACAACTCTTTTGTCTTCTCAGCAATCTGCTTCTCAATATCATTAATCGTAGCAGAAACATCAACGTCTCCCTTATTTTGAACTTCTTTAATTTTGTCTAACTGCTCATTTAATTCAGCAATTGGTTTTTCGAAATCTAGGTAGATCATAACATAAATTTATAAAAGTAAAGATAAGAAAAAAGCAATCAGATGCTACAAGCAGTTCATAGGATTTACACGAGCATTAAATTTACCTCTCTGCTTAACAAAAGACTCCATACTTCTTACTAACTTTATCATATGCTCGTTTTTCCCAACGCAAAAATTAATTTAGGTCTAAATATTCTTTCAAGACGGCCAGACGGTTACCATAACATTGAATCTGTTTTTATCCCCATACCGATCAAAGACGCACTAGAAATTACGTTAAATACCGATCAAAAAACTAATTTTTCAAGTTATGGTATTGAAATTCCATCAGATGGAAAACCCAATTTAGTAGTAAGAGCTTGGGCATTACTTCGAGAGGACTTTAATATTCCGCATGTTGATTTTGACCTTCTAAAAAACATACCGATAGGCGCTGGTCTAGGAGGTGGGTCTTCCAACGCAGCGGCTTGTATCAGAGGTTTAAATGAGTTATTCAACCTTAAACTAAGTGAAGATAAACTTCTTAAATTAGCAAGTAAGCTTGGTGCGGATTGTGCCTTTTTTGTACAAAACAAACCTGTTTTTGCGCAAGGAATAGGGAATCAATTTAATCCTATCAATATTAATTTATCGCAATATCACTTTGTTGTTATATTCCCCAATATTCATGTTTCTACCCCTGAGGCTTATAAGCATGTTACACCATCAGAACCTCAAAAAAATATCACAGACATCTTAAAACAACCTCTCCAAACTTGGAAAAGTGAATTAAAAAACGACTTTGAACCATCTGTTTTTAAACAATATCCTAAAATTGCTGATGTAAAAAATGCACTTTATAATGCAGGTGCTCTTTATGCCTCAATGAGTGGAAGTGGCTCTACACTTTTTGGCATCTTTAAAACAGCACCAGGAGCTGATTTTAATCAGTATGGGAAAGTATGGTCATTCAAAGGCGAGTAAAAAATTATATTACAAGCATACACAGAGTAGCATATCCAGTTCATTTAACGCATCTCAACAACCTCCCATCGATATGAACATTATACTAACACCACTATTTAACACGTTGTGTAAAATACCTCATCAACACTAACGACTAATTCCCTATTTTTGAAACATGGAAGAGTTTGGAGCACAATCAAAAAAGTCGAGAAGAACGAGAAAAATTACCAATGAGCAACTTATTGCCGAACATGGTAAAATCCCGCCTCAGGCCTTAGATTATGAGGAAGCAGTCATTGGGGCTATGATGGTAGAGAAAGATGCTTTAACAGAAGTTATTGATATTCTTAAACCAGATTCCTTTTATAAAGATGCTCATCAAAAAATATACAGTGCCATTCAAGGACTTTTCCAAAGAAGTGAGCCTATCGATCTACTTACTGTAAAGACAGCTTTAGAAAAAGAAGGTCATTTAGAACTGGTTGGAGGACCAGCTTACATCGCCAAACTTACTTCTCGTATTGCATCAGCAGCAAATATTGAAGAACATGCTCGTGTTATTGCTCAAAAATATATTCAACGTGAGTTAATTCGAATATCTTCCGAAATCATAAAAGACTCTTTTGATGAAACCTCAGATGTATTTGATATTCTTGATCATGCAGAACAAAAATTATTTCAAGTAGCACAAGGGAATATTAGGAAAAGTCATGATACAATGGCCTCTTTAATCCTGGCTGCAAAGGAACAAATAAAAAAAGCTGGTGAAACAGGCGACGGTATGAGTGGTGTTCCATCTGGATTCACACGTTTGGATAAATTAACCTCTGGATTTAAGGGATCTGAGCTACTCATTCTTGCTGCGCGTCCAGCTATGGGAAAAACCGCACTTGTTTTAAGTATGGCTCGTAACATCATCATTGACTACAAATTACCTGTAGCTATCTTCTCACTAGAAATGTCTGCATTGCAAATGGTCATGAGAATGGTCGCCAATGAATCCGGATTAGAGCAAGAGAAACTCAAGAAAGGAAATTTGGCACAACATGAATGGGAACAACTAAATGCCAAGGTTGCTGCCCTCTCAGAGGCTCCATTATTTATTGACGACACACCAGGTCTTTCTGTATTTGAATTAAGAGCAAAAGCGAGAAGACTTAAAGCTCAACACGATATTCAAATGATTATCATTGACTATTTGCAGTTAATGAATGCAGGAGGAAAAGATGGAGGAAATCGTCAAGAGGAAATATCAATTATTTCTCGATCCCTAAAAATCATTGCAAAAGAGCTAAGTGTTCCAGTAATTGCACTCTCTCAATTATCACGAGCAGTAGAAACAAGAGGTGGTGATAAACGACCTCAGCTTTCCGACTTAAGAGAATCTGGAGCTATTGAGCAAGATGCCGATATGGTTATGTTTATATACCGCCCTGAATATTATGAAATTACTGAAGATGCGGATGGAAACTCCACGATTGGGCTAACAGAAATCATTGTAGCAAAACACAGAAATGGGGCTTTAGAAAATATTCCACTTAGATTTCAAGGAAAATATGGCCGATTTATCGACTGGGAAAAAGATGGCTTCTCCGATTTTGGAGGAGCTCCAGAAATGATGGATGAACCCGAAGTATTTAATCCGCATACTACCGTAATAAAAGGATCTCGAATGAACGACATGCCTACAGATGACCTGCCATTTTAAAATCAACCTTTTAAAAATGAAAACAATACATGCCGATAACAAAAATTCAAAACTAAAGAATAATCCGCATGGTCAATTTTTTTCTCAATTTGATTTGTTTTCCATTTGTAAATGGAATGCCTTTGTTCTTTTCTTCTTATTTACCATACTATGTAAGGCTACCTACATAATGATTCCGATGGATGATGTTCAAAAAAACCATTTAAAATCATACGGAATAGCCTATTATGCTTTAGAAAAGCGTATTGAAGTAGATTGGCTTTTAAATTACAGAGGCGGAGCTTTTGCACTTAAACTAAGTGACGATGTCTTAAAAGAATGCAAAGTAAGAGGTGTAACCTTCGAAATAATAGCCGATATACAATACAATAAAATTATTACTGATATTACTCGTCCTGAAATTAATCAGGATGTTATGAAGTTGGAAAAAGCGCCTAAAATTGCGGTTTATTCACCAAAAAACAAACAACCCTGGGATGACGCTGTAACATTAGTAATGACCTATGCTGAGATCCCTTATGAAGTCGTTTATGATGAAGAAATCATAAATGATGAATTAGCCGAATATGACTGGCTTCATCTTCATCATGAAGATTTTACGGGACAATACGGAAAATTTTGGAGTTCCTATAAAAATGTAGCATGGTTTCAAGAATATGTTCGTTTTAATGAAAGTTTAGCCGGAAAATTAGGTTTTAGTAAAGTATCCGAATTAAAATTAGCCGTAGCGTTGAAAATTAAATCCTTTGTGGCACAAGGTGGGTTCATGTTTGCTATGTGTGCCGCTACAGATTCGTATGATATTGCATTAGCCGCTCAAAATGTTGACATCTGTAAATCCATGTTTGATGGAGATCCTAATGATCCGCAAATGCAGGATAAATTAAACTACCTCAATGGTTTTGCATTTAAAAACTATGTTCTTGAGGCTAACCAACACGTATATGAATTCAGCTCAATAGATGCCACTAAAGATCATTATGATTTATTTCATCAAAAAGGAATAAAAGGTGATGTATTTACTTTATTTGATTTTAGCGCAAAATGGGATCCTGTACCCACAATGCTTTGCCAAAATCACACATCAGTAATTAAGGGATTCATGGGGCAAACAACTGCCTACAAAAAAGAACATCTTCGTTCCGATGTCCTCATAATGGGTGAAACAAAATCCGTTAATTCAGCTCGATACATCCACGGCGATTTTGGAAAAGGAACATGGACATTTTACGGTGGCCATGATCCGGAAGATCATACACACAGAGTTTCCGATCCGCCAACTGATTTAAACCTCTACCCTAACTCTCCGGGATATCGTTTAATATTGAATAACGTATTGTTTCCTGCGGCAAAGAAGAAGCAACGAAAAACTTAATCTTTCATTCAACTCATATACCTTCTACCAGAAAAATTGAGGTGTAGGTTAAACCTACAGGCATAAAAAAGCCGCCCGGGAGGGCGGCACTAACAACTAAAAGCCAAAGTTAAACCTACTTGCGGGAATTATAGACAACTAAGTCATCCGATTTATAACGAGCCTTGGTTACTTTTGATTCTAACCATAACTCGGTAAGTAGTCGCTCAATGTTAACTCCTTCCTTCTTAAAAGAAACGGATTTTGTAATCCAATCCAACGTTTTTGTTTCGGATTTATTTTCTTCTAAGAGCGTCAAAATTTCCAATTTAGCGCTTTCCTTACTTGAAATTTCTTCTTCTGGGAATTCTCTGGCAACTTTTGTTAAATTATCAGTAAATTCCTTACCAGACAATAGATCTTTAACTCGAACTCTTGCAGAACCTTCTTCATTGTTTTCGTCCTTTTGTGTAGCCGAAAAACCTTTCCAAATAATTTTACAAAACTTGTGTTTCTTTTTGCTGTCTTCCATTACAAGAATTCTACCATCTAAGTAATCAGTATCCTTAATAATTTCTTTTGCAGTAATTTGATCCATTGTGTGTTAAATTTTATTTAATACAAATAAATAATGTTTTAGTCCACCGTGCAACACATTTTAGCCCAAAACTGTTTTTATAGCTATCAATAAGGTTATTTATTCGTTAAATACTATTTAACTTTCAAGAACAAAATACGACCTTCTTCCCAACAACTTGATTATCAAGCAAATTGAAGCAACACCAAACAAGTACGTCGTGGCCAAATTTAGACCAATTAACGAATTTAAAATGATCAGAAAAAGTGCAATACCGCCACATGTTAAGCAATAAATTAACTGAGAATTAACATGATTAATATGATTGCATCCTGTTGCTAATGAACTCAGGATGGTTGTATCTGAAATAGGGGAACAATGATCACCAAGAACTGCACCCGATAATACGGAAGCAACTGCAGCATAAAATATCTCGAGGTCAAATGTAGTAGTTGAATAAAACGATAAACAAACAGCAACAATAATTGGAATTAGTATACCCATTGTACTAAAACTTGATCCTGTGGAAAAAGCAATAATTGCTGCCAACACAAAGGTAATTGCAGGAATAAAATGAAAGGAAAGCTCATTGTTTTGGATCAAATGCCCCAAATAAGCACCCAATTGCAAATCAGTTAACACCGCGGTTAAGGCCCATGCAAGTACCAAAATTGCCATTGCGGAAAATAGCGATTTCATTCCATCCATAATCCAAACAATATTTTTCTCAAGCCTATTCCTATTAAACAAACTGATAATGGTCACTACAGCAAGAAAAGCTCCGCTTCCCCAAATTAATCCCTTGTAACAGTCCCCAGTTTGAATTGCTGCAATAAGCCCCCCTTCTCTTTTTCCTGTACTATATATTCCTAACAAAGTGACAAACAACAAAATTACAATTGGAATAACAGCCCAAATTGCTTTGATTGATTTTGCTTCTTCATCCTCTATTTTTTGATCGATCAATTGAACATCCTTTTCAAACTGTAGCATCGGACCAAAGTCTTTCTGGCTTAAAATCAATACCAGAATAAATCCTAAAATCACTAAAGGATAAAAAGAGTAACCAACAGAATGAATAAAGACGCTAAAACCATTTTCCATTCCTGGATATGGAGCTTCACTAATGGCATCTCCGATTAATTGTATTTCATATCCAATCCATGTTGAAACTATCGCTATACTAGCTATTGGCGCAGCCGTTGCATCCACAATAAATGCTAATTTTTCCCGAGAAATCTTAAACCTATCGGTAATTTTCCGCATCGTATTACCCACAACCAATGTATTCGCATAATCATCAAAAAACACAACAAAACCTAAAAAATACGTAATTAAAAGAGCTGACTTTTTTGATTTGGCATATCTACTTAACCAAAGAACAAGTCCATTAAATGCCCCCATTTTAGTCATCACATGAATACCAGCTGATATAAGGAGTGAAAACAATAGTATAGACGCATGGTCTTTGTTGGCCAATGCTTGAAGTAGGTAATGATCAAAAACATGATCAAGACCAAAAGCAAAGGAGTTTGACTGATCAGAAAACGAAAAAATAAAGGCCCCTGTAACCACTCCAATAAGCAAGGAAAGAATAACCTGTTTTGAAATGACTGCTAATACAATTGCAAACAAGGCAGGTATTAGGCCATACCAACCAAACTCAACTCCTCCATTACCTTGAGCATATATAGCTGGAGAAAACAAAACCATGAAAATAATCGCTATCTTTCTCATTAATAGAACGAATATAATATGATTTATCGATTGAACTTTTTTTTCGTTTCTGTTTTATTTTTTGGATGTACATCCACATCGAAAGATAATGATCTCATTTTTGAAAATTATACATTCTTTAATCTCTCCATTCAGGATTCTATTCAGTGTATTCAACTTGGATATGAATACGTGGATGAAAGAAACACCCTGTCCTTAAAAGATATTAAACACGAATTGGTGGATGATACACCTGCCAAAGTAAAACTTAAAGGAAAGTTGATTGCTATTAAAAATGAATCTCTATTTCTTGATTTAGGTAATGACACTGTGAATGGAACTTGTGGCTTTAATTTTGGTTCCTTATACCCTTTTTTGAACCATATTGTAATTGCGCAAGGTGTCATAAGTATTCACCCTAAAACACTATTTAAAATAAAGGGGTTGCTCGTTATGGACATTTCAAAAAAAACTCAATAATCTCAAGCCCTTAATTTCACCGTTTATTTTGAGAACTTAATCCCCAAAGAATAATCAAAGGCATAATCATGAGATCCAGTATCAATGCAATAAAAAGAGTGACACTGACCAAAAGTCCCATGTAAAAAGTACTCGTAAAAGAACTGAACATTAGCGTTAAAAATCCACCGCAAAGAATTAATGTAGTGACAATAACGGCTTTACCTGAGGATAAATAACTTCTCTTTAAACTATATAGATGCGAACGATTTTTTGATCGTTCCAATTTATACTTAGTAAGTAAATGGATAGTGTCATCAACTGCAATACCAAAAGCCAGAGTAAAAATTAAACTTGTACTGATGTTTAAATTAATTCCTCCCAACCACATCACTGTGGTAACCAATAATAAAGGAAGAAGATTTGGAATTAAGGAGAGCATTGAAATTTTAAACGATCTAAACATTATCCCAACGACAAGTGCGATCACAGCAAAGGCAAGGAGTAATCCCAAAATAAGATTGGTCACCAACGTACCATTATTTTTATCAATAAGTGCAGCTGTACCTGTTAACCTCATCGATAATGTGTGTTCATCAATATTTTCTTCCATAAATCTTTGAAGTTTCAAATTCGCAGCATCGATATTCTGTTTACCTACATCAGGTAGTTTACCAGTTAAACGGCCACTCATTGAATCTTGTCCAATCAAATTAAATTGAAAAGGGCCGCTTAAAGCATTAAATGCCCCGCTACCTCTTTTCATTTGTCGTTTCAAAGATGTTAGTCTTCTTTCAGATTTTGGTAATCTTCTATCTTTAGGATGAGAACCTTTCTTAATGAAGTTAGCCTCTTTAATGCCTGTTAAGGGAGACATGAGAAACCCTACACCATTTGCTGTATAGTTTGTTTTTAGATAATTTTCTAATTTTTCCAATTCCTGTAAAAATTCAAATCCTAGAATTCCTGCAGAGTCACTTGTATACAACTCCGCCTCAAACGGTCGTAAACCACTGTAATTATTTTCAAAAAACAAAACATCCTTCTTTACAGGATCATTATCGGATAAATCCTCTAACAAATAGTTATTAATTTGGATTTTAGAAGCGGTAAAACATCCAATAATCACCAAAATTAACGTAGCAAAAACTACTTTTCTTTTCCCTTTAATTACTAACAAGAACCATTTCCTTAAATACTTATCCCAAAAATTATCATGTTTTGATGTTACTATTTTTTGAGGAGGCTGAACAAGTAACAGTACACATGGGAGCAGAGTAAATGCTAAAAAATAGGCTACAAAAACACTTATTCCTGCATAAATACCAAATTCTTTGATGGGTAGAATATTTGCGAAAACGAGTGAGAAAAAACCTATTGATGTAGTTAATGATGTCAAAAATGTGGCCCATCGAACCTCTTTAAAAGCAATTTTCAGTGCAGTTTCCTTTTCTTTTCCTTTTCTTAACTCGTCCAGATATTTTGTTAAAAGATGTACTAAATCGGACATACCTACCACAAATATTATAGTGGGAAGCATCACCATTAAAAGGTCAAATGATTTTCCTGTGAATTTCATAATGGCTAATGTCCATATAATAGCGACGATGATTACTAGTAAAGGAATCAATATACCCCACCAACTCCGAAAGGAAATGTATAAGAAAATGATTAATAGACAGATGGCGCTTGTCATGAAAATTCCAAGTTCATTTATCATTTTCTGTACAAAATAGGTTTGAGCCAAAACTCTTCCAGCAACATAGTAATGATCAAATTGAAATTCATTTTTCTTTTTTTCAAGGAAGTCAAGGACATGACGAGCCTCTGCCTTATTTAGGTTCGTTTTAGTTTTGATATATAAGCAAATGGAAGAACCATTTTCGGCGATCAGATTCCCTCCGTATAATGGGTTATTCAAAATTCTCAAACTATCTGCTTGAGTGATTTTCTTATCCTCTAAATTTAAAAACGGTTTAAAAACTATTCCATTAAGGCCAGCCTTCTTGTAATACCCTGCATGATGAACTGGTGATAATACGAAATCAATCAGTGTATCTTCCAAAAGTTTGTTTCCATAATTCTCTACTTTTTTCAAGAATTCAACATTAAAGATTCCTGATTCATTCTCTAAACCTACTAAAAGGAAATCACTATCCTCACCATAATGTTTACGATAATCTTCATAATGTATCATAGAATCATCCGACTTAGGAAAGTACTTTTCATAGTCGTAATCCACTTCTAATTGACTTGCTTTATACCCTAAAAAACAAGTTATGATAAACAGAAGAAACAATATCAACTTGGCCCACTGACGCACCTTTCAAAATTAATGCTTTAAACCATTCTAAAACAGTAAATCTCGGGTTAAACTTTCATAAAAAAGGAAGTAATTGTAATTTTATGAAAAATGGTTAATTGGGATTTTACAAAATATTCGCCGAATGAAATTCTTGATCAGCTAATTGCGACCAATTTACCAGCGTGGATAACGCCCTATTGCGAATTTTTAAAAGAATTTATTCAGAAAGAAAAATTTATTGTTCAGACCAGCGGGACTACAGGAAATAAAAAAAAAATCACCGTTACAAAACAACAAATGCTCTATAGTGCTAGAGCTACCTTAACGTATTTTAATTTAACAAAAGGAAAAACGGTTTTGCTTCCGCTTAGTTGTGAGTTTATCGCCGGTAAGATGATGCTCGTTCGTGCCATTGAGGGAAAATTAAATCTTTTCATTGTTAAGCCAACAACTAATTTTAATTCCCTCAACATCCAAAAAATTGATTTTTGCCCACTTGTACCACTCCAAGTGGAAGGCCTTCTCAATTCTCCTTTTATTAAACGTATTAATGTTATGCTTATTGGCGGAGGTGCTGTTCCCTTGTCGTTAATAAAAAAACTTAGAGATGTAAAATCATGTGCGTTTGAATCCTTTGGTATGACCGAAACTCTTACACATTTTGCACTTCGTATGGTATCTCCAAAAAAGGAAGATTATTTTACAACACTTCCAGGTTTTCGTATTGATATTAGTGAAAAAAATGAGCTAATACTTCTAGAAAACAAACTAAATCCAAACGCATTAAAAACAAATGACCTCATTGAAAAATATTCTTCTACTCAATTTAAATGGATAGGAAGGAGTGATCATTTAATCAAAAGTGGAGGAATACTCTTTGTTCCTGAGGAAATTGAACATAAAATTTCAAAACATATTTTTCAACCCTTCGTAATCATAGGTGTTAAAAATCCAAAATTTGGAGAGGTTATTGCTTTGGTGGTTGAAGGTAGAGAAAAAGTTGACATACACAGTCTAAATAAATATTTATCTAAATACGAACGAATTAAAAAACAATTTAGTCTTTTATCTTTTCCAAAAACCGAAAGCGGTAAAGTCAAAAGAACATTAATTAAGCAAATCATTAATGCGTAAATTAATTTTAGTCATAATACTTTTTATCAGTTTATCCTTCACACAAAGAGGATTGACTTACAAAGAAATTATGTATGGTGATACTTTAGTGCTTACCTATGATAATAATTCCGGTGTTATTGATTGGGATAATTGCGGGAAAAATATTGTGTTTGAATCCGGGTCAGAACAATCAAAAAAAATTTTTTATTTAAACCTTTACGATCTCCCTATAAACTTCTCAAGAAATGGTTTTCACTCGGCTAAATACGTGAATGAACTTGTGGACAAATACAGAGTATATGTTCCACTTGTTGGTGCTAAAGACACCTCATTCACTTCTCCTAAATGGAATATCTCAGGGAAAAAAATCTTATCAATCGGTCATTACAGAGAAGAGAATGAAATTTTTCTTACCGAAAAATATTCTAGAATTACCCAAGGAACTGGAATAAAAAATATTGAAACAGCGCATTGGAAAAATGATACCGTCTTTTATCTCGTTTTTAAAAATAACCCCAATCAACTGTTGGAATATAATCGAGTTACGAAAAAGAAGCGAATAATTGCAGAAACAAATCATTCTATTGATGGAATTTCTAAACAGAAAAATAAATTGTTTTTAACATGTAATGGTGGCGCGTATGAATATTCTACCAACAAAGGCAATCTGAGATGGTATAAGCTCCCAATAAAAGGTAAAACGGTAGCTCGACTTGGAAGGCTAAATTTCGTAGGACTAAATCAAAGCGGAAGTGCCCAAGTTCTTGATTTAAATAATGCCACAGCTCATCCTTTTTCTGTTGGCGAAAAAGATGGTCCTCCATCAATTTCTTATGACAAAAAGTTTGTGGCATTTTACTCAGGATACGTAAACGGAATTGTTGTAAAAAGAATTGATAAAAAATTCTACATTGAATGAACCTTTTGGGTGAATTTTAAGTAATAATTAAAGATTTACCTATGAGTTTTGCCCAAAGAATATCGAATACCAATCTATTTCGAAAAGTATTTTACTTTTTCCCAGTTCAACTCATATTTGTACATCTGAAAAACAATCCCATTTTAATGACTATTTGGGCGATCATTGTAGGGATTAATTCAAGTCTTATTTCAGAAAAATATGGCGTACCTTTTCTCTTTCTCTCACCTGAATATATGGGAGAGGTGAGTTTTATATCATATGGTATTATAGGGTTCTCATTTGGTGGTTTCATTATGGCATTCAATATCTCAAGCTATGTTACAAATGGACATCGATTTCCATTCATTGCAACCTTATCTAAACCCTTTCTTAAATATTGTTTAAACAATATATTTTGGACAGGTAGCCTTTTACTCATCTACATTATAAACACAAGCGATTTTTTAATCAACGAAGAGGGGTGTTCCTTAGGACAAACTATAATCTTTCTTTCCAGTTTTCTTGTGGGGGTTTTCATTATGATTTTTCTAAATGGTCTTTACTTTATTGGAACCAACAAGGACTTAGAAAAATTATCGGGCGGAAAGTATCAAACTGTAAAAAAGCCAAAAGCTGTTACGATAAATGCAGTACTGCATAAAAAAGTTGCTTGGGAAAACTTTTTTAACGCCGACAGGGAGTGGCGTGTGGAAACCTATCTTTCCAATCCGCTAAGAGTTGGGATTGCACGATCAATTGACCATTATGATCAATCCATGTTAAAACAAGTATTTGAACAAAATCATCTAAATGCAGCCCTTTTTGAAATCATTGTGTTTATCTCCTTAATTGGTCTAAGTTTTGGTAGTAGTATTCCTTACTTCACAATACCAGCAGGTGCGAGTTTAGCCCTATTACTAACCATGTTTGTAATGATTACAAGTGCCATTCACTCTTGGTTTAGAGGCTGGGCACCTGCGGTTATGATTATTTTGTTTCTCTGTTTCAATTTTGCCAGTAAATATGAATTTTTCTCTCCTCACAGTAAAGCATTTGGCTTGAATTATGAAACAAAACCTGCTCAAGTCAATAAAGAACTTTTAAACCAAAACAGCAATCCTGAGAATTGTAAAAAAGACATCCAACACACATTGTCAATTCTTGAAAAATGGAAAAAGAAAAACCAAGTCAATGATCAATTACCTAAAATGATCTTTATCAATACAACTGGTGGAGGAATGAGGAGTGCTCTTTGGTCTTTTTATGCTATGCAACAATGCGATAGTATTTTAAATGGAAGGCTTTTAGAGCAAACTCAGTTAATATCGGGATCTTCAGGTGGATTAATCGGCCTCTCTTACTTGAGAGAACTTATGCTAAGAAAAAAAAGAGGAGAGATTAAAAATTTATACGCTAAGTATTTTGCAGAGGATATGGCAAAAGACATTCTAAATAAAATTGCATTTACGCTTACTGTTAATGACGTCATCTTTAAGTTTCAAACATTCGAGGATAATGGTTTTCAATATAAAATAGATCGAGGCTATGCGTTTGAAGAGCAATTAAATGAAAATACACATGGATATATGAACAGAAGACTTTATGAATATTATAAACCCGAGGCTGAAGCTGAAATCCCAATGCTCATTGTTAACCCAACAATCATCAATAATGGTAAAAGAATGATTATTTCCCCACAACCTACTTCATACATGACCTATATTGCACCCAATAAAAACATATCAAATGATTATTTACAAGAAAACATTGAATTTAAACGTGTTTTTAAAGATCAGGGTGCAGATGATCTAAAATTTACAACGGCACTAAGAATGAGCAGTACATTTCCGTATGTTATGCCCCTTGTTTATTTACCCAGTGAGCCAGAGTTAAAGGTTATGGATGCTGGTCTTAGTGATAATTACGGTGTGAAAAATAGCATAAAATTTTTATACACCTTTAAAGATTGGATTAAAGAAAATACCTCAGGAATTATTTTTATTCAAATCAGGGATTCTGAAAAACAACCTGAAACAGAAATTGCACCAACAAAAAGTTTCGTTAAAAATTTCTCTGCTCCTGTGCAGTCAGTTTACAAAAATTTATTTCTTATGCAAGATTATGACCATGACCAATTAATTCAATTTGCAGGAGAATGGTTTGACAATAAGATTGATGTCATCGATATGGTACTAGAAAACACGGAGGAAAAGCAATTGAGTTTAAGTTGGCATTTAACAGAATCTGAAAAAAAGATTACCTACAATTCAATTAATCGTACAGATAATCAACATGCGATTCAAAAATTAAGACGATTATTAAAATAATCCGTTTAAATTTATTGAACATCAAAGTGTCCTATGTCTCTCAAAAAAATGTAATGATTCAGAAAATAACTCTTTTACTCATACTTTTTACTGGATTTTGCAAAGCACAAATAGATGCCGATCAAATTCGAATGGCTTATTTATTAAAAATAGCTGGAGATTTTGATTGGGAAATTACAGAAGAACCCTTAAAAATGGGTTTTTTTTCAAATGACAGGGATTTTTATTTGAAGTATAAAGAGTATGTAAAAAACAAAAGTATAAGCGGTAGACCTGTAGAGCTAATAATAGGAACTTCTGCAAAAAAAATTCATCAATTTGACATTGTATATTTTGAAAAAGAAAAAATTAATAGTTTAAAGGAAAATATCGGTTTACTTGAAAATAAAAAAACGCTTGTATTTACGAATTCAGCATCCGATATGTCGTTCACAATGATTAATCTTTACACGAGTTACGACAAAAAGCTAAAATTCAAAATCAATTCTTCATTACTTCGTTCACATGAATTTAACCCTTCAAATTTAATGGTCATTCTTGGTGGAAGTGACCAAGATATCTTTTCGCTCTTTGAAGCTAAAGATTCTTCAATTCGAACTCAAAGAAATAGAGCCTTAGCACTTAAGAAAAGAAATAAAATGCAAGAAAATCAATTAGTACTTCTCGAAAATAAAATCTCAGGCATAAAAAAGTCTCTCGAACGTAAATCTGAGGAGGTGATTTTAAAATCAGCTGAAATAGAAACTGTGAATATTCAACTAAATAAACAAGAACAGCACCTCGACAGTATCACTAAAAAAATAGTCCAAACAACCTCTAATCTTACTCTAAAAGAAACTCAAATTCATCAACAAGAGAAAAAACTCCGAAAACAAGTAGGATTATTTAATCAGCAAAAAATAGCATTAGAACGTCAAGAAAATAAAATTAGTGAACAAGATGTAATTATAGCAGAACGAGAAACGCTGTTAAATTCAACCCAAGAAAACCTTTTTTACACCTTTTTCTTTTCAGTTATTCTTCTAGCCGTTTTAATGTTTGCAATACTCTCTTTCTTGGGAAAAAGAAAATCAAATAAAAAACTTGAATTGCAAAATCATACCCTTCAATCCACCTTAAAAGAGCTTAAAACAACGCAGGCTAAATTGGTTCAAAATGAAAAAATGGCTTCACTTGGAATGGTAACGGCGGGAATGGCACATGAAATTAATAATCCCATAACATTTGTATATGCAGGAGTAAATGTCTTAAAGAAGGAATTGAACACCTACAATACGATAATATCAAAATTAATTAACGATACCAATAACGACACAATAGTAAAAGATTTTCAGGAAACATCCTCCTCTGCTGATCAAACAATTTCAGATATTGAACTTGGTGCAAAAAGAGTCACAGATATTATCCAAAGTTTACAAAATTTTTCAAGATTAAACGAACATGACCTTAAAACGATTGAACTTTCTAAGGCCATCGATTCAACTCTAACAATCTTAGGAAGTCATGCTCGAAAAAAGAAAATAAGTATTGAAGTTCAAACTCCTGACACTCCTATTTTTTTAAAATGTTTTCCTGCCTCCATAAATCAAGTGTTTGTAAATCTTCTTTCAAATTCAATTGATGCGGTAAAGGAGAATATTGGTAAGATTAAAATCACATCTCAAGTGGTTGATCGTACATGCTACATACAGTTCATTGATAATGGCGTCGGGATCAGCAAAGAAAATATCACTAAAATTTTTGACCCCTTTTATACCACCAAAAAAATTGGTGAAGGAACCGGACTTGGTCTTTCAATCTCTTATAACATTGTTAAAAAACATCATGGAAACTTAGTTGTCCAAAGTATACCTCATGAAAAAACATGTTTTAAAATTGAATTACCTCTTGATTTTATAACCGATGGCAAACAGTAACCTAACCTTAAAAACAAAAATATTATACGTTGATGATGAATCCATCAACTTGCGTCTATTTAACATGAGTTTTAAATCAGACTTTGAGATCTATACCGCAAAATCAGGTGAAGAAGCACTTCAACTCATTCACGAAACACCAATATTTGACATTATTGTATCCGATCAGAGAATGCCTGGAATTTCAGGAACCGAATTCATGATTGAAGCAAAAAAAACACTTCCAAATTCAAAATATATCCTTTTAACTGGGTATACAGACATTGAGGCCTTGGAACATGCTGTTAATAAAGTTGGCTTGTGGCAGTATGTAAAAAAACCTTGGGAACCCTCAAATTTAAAATTTATCCTAGATAACGCGCAATCAAGTTTAATCATTCAAAATGAAAATATTCGAATAAGTCATGCTTTAAAACAAAGTGAAGAACGCTTACACCTTGCGCTAAATGGTACAAATGCAGGAGTTTGGGATTGGAATCTGATAACAAATGAAATATACCTCTCTCCACATTGGAAGCTTATTTTGGGATATCAACCAGAGGAATTAGAAAACAAACTTCAAACAGTTGAACATCTTCTCCATCCAGAAGATGTGCAAAAATCACTCTCCTATTTCGATGAATTTATAAACGGAAAATCATCAGTTTACGAGTTAGAATATAGGTTGAAACATAAAAACGGAAATTATATCCATGTATTATCCAGAGGTAAGGCTGTCCTGGATCACTCAAAAAAGCTAAATCGTTTAATAGGAACTATTATTGATTTAACCGAAAAAAATAAGACGCAAGAAGAAATAAAAGGATACAATCAAGAGTTAGAAGAACGCGTAGAACGACGAACTCATGCTTTAAAGATTTTAAACGACCAATTAATTCAAAGAAATAAATTTGAGCACCTTATCTCAAAAATATCATCAGAATTAATTGGGATCCAAACAAATCAACTCGATAGTCAATTAAATGCTGCCCTCGGTGACATCATTGAATTCAATGGTGCCGATCACGCTTTCATTTTAAAGTTTCACAACAGCGAAATAACAGTTGAGCATGAAAATCATCAGCCAAATATCTACTCCGATATTAAAAAAATTTTTCATCGAAAAAAATTTGTTCACCAACCCTTAATCATTGAAAAATTAACAAAAGGAGAAGCCTTTATTGTTTCAGATGTAAAGAACATCCCCTCAGAATATACTTCTATAACATCTTTGTTAAAAGATGCGAATATTCATTCGGTTATCATGATTCCCCTTCTTTACAAAGAAAATCTAAGAGGAGCCCTAGGGCTTTCATGTAAATCAACAGGCAGAGAATGGAATCATGAAGACTTAAATCTATTACGCTTGGTCAGTGAAATTTTCATCAACTCATTTGAGCGAAACGATAATGAGAAAATACTGCGTAAACGAGACCAAGAAATCTCCAATGCCAATAAAATAATTTCAGAAAATGAAAAAAAAACAAAGCTTCTCCAATCTATTGCCAGCATAGCAAATTCATCGGTTAAGATAGAGGAGGCATTGATTCAATCCAATAAAATTATCACGGGTCAAGGTCTAGGGATCTCGAGTATATTGTTTAAAGTTTTACCTACAAAAACAGGAGTGAACTATGCTATAGAAAATATTCAAACATCAACGGAACAAAACCAACATGAGATAAAAGACATCCATCTAAACAATGAGAACACATTCAACCTCCTTTTAGATCAAACTTTTCAGTCTTCAAGTCCTAGCACTGAGAAAAATATCAAACTTAATCACACGATGGGTGATAAGTTATCTCATACATTCGATATTGCATCCATACCTATAATTGCGGAAGATCAAACCTCCTATGTTTATTTAATCCTTTTACCGCCTGAAAACATTTTATTTTCAGACTCGAATTTATTAGAAGGAATCTCGAGAGAAATTTCATTTCTCTCAGAACGAGATAAGACTAAAAAAGAACTTAAAAACGCGCTAGAAAAAGAAAAAAAATTAGGAGAGCTTCAATCCCAGTTTATATCAATGGCCTCACATCAATTCCGAACTCCATTAACGGTTATTCAATCAAATATAGAGCTCTTTCAAATGGTTATGGATAACACTGATAAGGTACTTAAAGAAAAATTTGATACTGTTTGCGTTCGAATAAAAGATCAAGTCTTCAAATTAGTAGATTTGATGAATGATGTTTTGCTTATTGGAAAATTAAATGCAAAAGTACTGAAAGCAATAATAAAACCCATTAATATAATTGACTCAATCAAGAACGTAATGGATCAAGTCAATTCTATTCAAAAAGACAATAGGAATTCCATACTAACCATCCATGGTAAGAGTCAACTTGTAAAAATTGATCAAAAGTTATTTACACATGCTTTTACAAATTTATTGGATAATGCATTTAAGTATTCAAAGGACAGAACTGCTCCACAAATTGATATATACTTCGAAAAAAAGGCTGTCACATTAGATGTTACTGATTTTGGTCGAGGAATTCCTAAAGATGAAATCAATAATCTATTTCAACCTTTTTACAGGAGTGATAACGTCCAGGATATTGAAGGCACAGGACTTGGTTTAGTCATTTGCAAACGATATATTGAACTAAATGGCGGATCAATATCCGTTAAATCATCGCCAAATGAAAGAACAACATTTACAATTATATTCCCCCAGTTATATGAGTAAGATATTAATCATAGAGGACGAGAAAAACATTCGAGTAACAATTAAAGAAATTCTAGAACTCAATCAATTCACTATAAATACAGCCGAAAATGGATTAATAGGAGTAGCGAAAGCACTCCAATTTAAACCAGACCTTATTATTTGTGATATTATGATGCCAGAAATGGATGGATTTGAAACATTAAAAAATATACGATCAATCAAGGAGATTTCAAGTACTCCCTTTTTATTCCTCACGGCAAAAACAGATAAACTCGATTTCAGAGAAGGAATGAACCTTGGAGCCGATGATTTCTTGACCAAGCCCTTCAACGCAAAAGAACTGCTGCAAGTAATTGATGTTCGAATAAAAAAATCAAAACAAGATAGACAACAATATATTCACCAAATCAATAGCTTAAAAAAAGAAATTGAGGTATTACAGAACTCTATAAATAGTTTATCTCATAATAACTCTCATGTTTTACGAGCTCCATTACTCAAAATACTTGGTTTAATCAATTTTTTAATTGATGAATCAGAAGTAAATTCTACAATAAACAATGAAGTATTAGAAATGCTAAAATCAGCCTGTTTAGAATTGAGTGTGGCAACAGAAAAAATGGAGGAATTACTAAATAACATCTAACTATGACTGAATCAATTCTCATTGTTGATGATGATAAAATTTGCAATTTCATCACATTAAATGCCTTTAAAAAGGCAGGTTTAAAAAATGTGTTTGTTGCGGTAAATGGCGATGACGCACTAAAAAAACTAAAAGAAGCTGAAAAATTCCCAGATTTAATATTATTAGACATAAACATGCCTGTAATGAATGGATTTGAATTCCTAGAAAACTATCAAAAAGAAGGATTCGAAGGTCAATCAAAAATCGTCATGTATACAAGTTCAATAAGAGAATCAGAGAAAAAATACTCCCTCCAGTTTAAGGATGTCTGTGATTTTGTGAATAAGCCGATATCAAGAGAACAAATAAAGGCCTTTATTCAATAATATTAAGTTCTATTATTTTTCTTGCTCCCTGCATACAAGTCATATCGTTGTAATTTAACATCCAACGCTCCATTTTTAAGCGGAATCTTTTTAGAAGGTTTTAAACCGATAAATTTTAATGCTTGAAAATTACTACTCAAAAACCACGCCTCACAACCACTATACTCTCTTTTCAAAACATTCCCTATTTCCTTATAAAAGGCTATAATATCTTCCTCTTTAAGTCGTTCGCCATATGGTGGATTACTCACAATAAAAATCTGATCAAACTTATTTTTACGCGTAAAGAAATCAGCTTGCTCTGTAAAAATCAACTCATCAACAGCTGCATCTCTGGCAGAAAACTTTGCCATTTGAACAGCTTTAGGAGAGATATCTGTTCCCCAAATTTTAGTGGCAGTAGGTTCAATTTTTTGCTTTAATTCTTTTTTAATATTCCGCCATAATTGCGCATCAAAACTATCCCAATTCTCAAGGGCAAAACGTTTACTAGAAAACAACCTAGGAGCAATATTTTGAGCCATCATAGCTGCTTCAACTAGAATCGTTCCCGAACCACACATAGGATCATACAAGTCTGTTTTTTTATCCCAACCCGATAAGAGCAATACACCTGCAGCAAGTGCTTCATTTAGGGGTGCTTTATGATCTCTGGTTCTATACCCTCTCTGGTGTAGTGAAAACCCAGCCACATCCAAAAGAACAGTAACATCTAAATCACTCACATGAACATGAATAGGAACATCAGGATTTCTTACATTAACATCTGGTCGTTTATCCTCATTATTCGCCCTAAACCGATCGCAAATTGCATCTTTTACACGTAAGGCAACAAACTTATTATGTTTAAATACAGAGGAGTTTGCCACACAATCAATCGCAAAAGTTTGGTTCAATTCAAGGTAATCCTCCCATGGTAGTTTTTTAATCTTAAAGTATAAATCTTTTTCCGTATGCGCCTTTAATTTATACACAGGCACGAGCAATTTAAGTACGGTTCTCAAACAGAGAATACAACGATATAAAACCTCATCACTGGCCTCGAATTTCACCCCTCTCTTAATCGGTTTAATACGCTTACCTCCAGCCTCTTTAATTTCTTTTTCTAATAACGCTTCTAAACCTGCAAACGTTTTCGCAATAACTTCCATACCTAAAGACAATATTCTTAAACACTAAATTTAAAACGTCTAAACCCTTTAATAACCATACTTTCAACAAAAAAGCCCCTTTAAAAAGGGGCTTTTAGTTATGCTTCTGCTTTTGGTCCTCCAAAGTTAATTGGAAAGCCCGGATTCTCCGGTCCCTTTTCCATTTTCACCGGACCATATACTTGCTCATATTTTCTGAGATTCTCAGTTAAAGCATGAATCAATCGTTTCGTATTCTGGGGATTCATTACCACTCTACTCTTCACCTTTGCCTTAGGAATACCAGGCATGATGTTCACAAAATCCATAATGAATTCTGAATTCGAGTGGGAAATTATAGCAAGATTAGTATATACTCCTTCTGCTACCTCCTCGTTCAGCTCAATACTTAGCTGATTTTCTGATTGATTATTTTCTTTAAAATCTGCCATTAAACTTCCTCACTAATTTTTCGAGTCTCTAATACAGCATCATACTCTTCCTTTGAACCTACTACAATATTCTTGTATTGCTTAAGACCTGTACCAGCAGGAATCTTATGACCAACAATAACATTTTCCTTAAGCCCTTCCAGATGATCAACTTTACCATTTACGGCTGCCTCATTCAACACCTTAGTTGTTTCTTGGAATGAAGCCGCAGAAATGAACGAATTCGTTTGAAGAGAAGCTCTAGTGATCCCTTGAAGAATTGCAGTTGAAGTCGCTGGAATTGCCTCTCTTGCTTCAACTAACGCTTTATCTTCTCTCTTCAAGTAAGAATTCTCCTCTCTTAACTTACGAGCAGTAATAATTTGACCAGCTTTTAACTCTTGAGAGTCTCCAACTTCAGTGACAACCATTTTACCGAAAATACCATCATTCTCTTTATTGAAATCTACTTTATTCGCAATTTCTTTTTCTAAGAACTTCGTATCTCCAGCATCATCAATAACTACTTTACGCATCATTTGACGAACAATAACCTCGAAATGCTTGTCATTAATACCTACTCCTTGTAAACGGTAAACCTCTTGAATTTCATTAACCAAATACTCTTGTACTTTAGTTGGTCCCATGATTCTTAAAATATCACTAGGTGTAGTTGCCCCTTCAGAAAGTGGCATCCCAGCTTTTACAAAATCATTTTCTTGAACTAAAATATGTTTTGATAATGGCACAAGATATTTCTTAATCTGTCCTGTTTTTGCCTCTACAATAATCTCACGGTTACCTCTTTTGATCTTACCATAACTAACGATTCCATCAACTTCAGCAACAACTGCAGGATTTGAAGGATTTCTAGCTTCAAACAACTCAGTAACCCTTGGAAGACCTCCAGTAATATCTCCTCCTTTCGCTGCAGAACGAGGAATCTTAGCGATTGTTTCACCAGGTTTAACCGATTGACCATCCTCAATATTAATGTGCGCACCAACAGGTAAAGAATACGTTCTAAGCACATCCTTCCCTTTAAGCACCTTAATCGTTGGGTTTTTCTTCTTGTCTCTATTTTCAACAATTACTTTTTCTTCAAAACCTGTTTGTTCATCAGATTCTACACGATAAGTAATTCCTTCCTCAATATTTTCAAACTCAACCTTACCAGCTTCCTCAGTAATTATAGAAGCATTGTATGGATCCCATTCACAAACTACATCTCCTTTCTTAACCTTTTTACCTGGCTTAATATGAAGAACAGCACCGTAAGGAATCAAGTTCGATGTTAATTGGATTTTAGTCTTTGCATCAACTACACGCATCTCTGCAGATCGACCAATTACAATATTCACTTTTTCACCTAATTCATTTTCACCCTCTACAGTTTTTAACTCATCAATCTCAAGAACACCATCATATTTTACAATGTTCTTATTATCTGTAGACGACGTAGATGCAGTACCTCCAACGTGGAATGTTCTTAATGTCAACTGAGTTCCTGGTTCACCAATTGATTGTGCAGCAATAACTCCTACAGCCTCACCTGGTTTAACGATTCTTCCAGACGCTAAATTTCGTCCGTAACATTTTGCACAAATACCTCTCTCAGATTCACATGTAAGTGCCGATCGAATTTCAATCGAGTCGATAGGCGACTCATCAATTTTAGCAGCAATTTCAGCTGTGATTTCTTGAGAAGCTCCAACAAGTAACTCGCCCGTTTGAGGATGTAAAACATCATGTACTGATGTTCTGCCTTCAATTCTAGCAGCTAAGGTCTCAACAACCTCATCGTCTTTCATTAAGGCCGTTGTTTCAAGACCTCTTAACGTACCACAATCGATTTCTGTTACCACTACATCTTGAGCAACATCAACTAATCGTCTTGTTAAATAACCGGCATCAGCCGTTTTTAGTGCAGTATCCGCAAGTCCCTTTCGAGCACCGTGGGTTGAGATAAAGTATTCTAAGATAGAAAGTCCCTCCTTAAAGTTCGAGATAATCGGATTCTCAATAACAGCTTGTGTGGTAGCACCAGATTTTTGTGGTTTTGCCATCAAACCTCTCATTCCAGATAACTGACGAATTTGCTCTTTCGAACCTCGAGCTCCAGAATGATACATCATATACACAGAATTAAATCCTTGACGATCTTCCTCTAATTGATTCATTAAAACCTCCGTTAATTCGACATTGGTTCTACCCCAAACATCAATCACCTGATTGTAACGCTCATTGTTGGTAATGAATCCCATGTTATAGTTATTCTTAATCTCTTCAACTTTAGCTTCAGCCTCATTGATTAATTTAACCTTCGCCTCTGGGATTAATACATCATTTAAAGAGAAAGACAATCCTCCTTTAAATGCATTCACAAAACCACGCTCTTTAATTTTATCCAAGAAATCAGCAGCCTCTGCCATTCCAGTAACTCGAATAACTTCAGAGATTACTTTTTTCAATTCCTTCTTGGTGAGTAATTTATTAATAAAACCAACCGCTTTAGGCGTATCTTGATTAAACAAAACTCTACCTGCTGTGGTTTCTATAATCTTTTCAACCAATTCTTCTCCTTCTCTCACAATGGTTTTCACCTTGATAGAAGCATGCATTTCAACAGCTTTTTCATTTAAAGCTATAATTACCTCTTCAGGAGAATAAAAAGTCATTCCTTCCCCTTTAACTGGGTCTTTCTTGGTTCCTTTTTTCTCTTTGGTTATGTAATACAATCCCAATACCATATCCTGAGATGGAACTGCTATTGGTTCTCCATTTGCAGGATTCAAGATATTATGCGAAGCCAACATCAACATTTGAGCCTCTAAAATTGCTGCATTTCCAAGTGGTAAGTGAACCGCCATCTGATCCCCATCAAAGTCAGCATTAAAAGCTGAACAAGCAAGAGGATGTAATTGAATCGCTTTTCCTTCAATTAACTTAGGTTGAAATGCTTGAATACCTAATCTGTGAAGAGTTGGAGCTCGGTTTAATAACACAGGATGTCCTTTAAGGACATTCTCTAAAATATCCCAAACTACAGGATCTTTTTTGTCCACCATTTTCTTGGCTGACTTCACCGTTTTTACAATACCACGCTCAATCATTTTTCGAATGATGAAAGGCTTGTAAAGTTCAGCTGCCATATTTTTTGGTAAACCACACTCATGAAGCTTCAAAGTAGGTCCTACAATAATTACCGAACGAGCCGAATAGTCTACTCGCTTACCAAGTAAGTTTTGACGGAAACGTCCAGACTTACCTTTTAACGAATCAGAAAGCGACTTTAACGCTCTATTCGCATCAGTTTTTACAGCATTAGCTTTTCTTGAATTATCAAAGAGTGAATCAACAGCCTCTTGTAACATACGCTTTTCGTTACGTAAAATCACCTCAGGTGCTTTGATTTCAATCAATCGCTTTAAACGATTATTTCTAATAATTACCCTTCTGTATAAATCATTTAAGTCAGACGTGGCAAAACGACCTCCATCTAATGGAACCAATGGACGTAATTCTGGCGGAATTACAGGAACCACTTTAATAATCATCCATTCAGGACGATTTTCAATATGTTTGTTTGCCGATCTAAACGCCTCAACAACCTGCAATCTCTTTAATGCTTCAGCCTTTCTTTGCTGAGAAGTTTCTGTATTTGCCTTATGTCTTAACTCATACGATAACGCATCAAGATCTAGACGCTTCAACAATAACTCGAGCGCTTCAGCACCCATTGCAGCGATGAACTTATTCGGATCTTCATTATCTAAATACTGATTATCCGCTGGCAACGTGTCAAGAATATCAAGGTACTCTTCTTCTGTTAGGAAGTCTAGATACGCCAAAGGTTCACCATCCTTATTGTTTGCTATTCCCGGATTAACTACAACATATCGTTCATAGTATATAATCATATCCAGCTTCTTTGTTGGAAGCCCTAGCAAATACCCCATTTTATTGGGTAATGATCTAAAATACCAGATATGAGCTACAGGAACAACTAATTGAATATGTCCCATACGTTCACGACGTACTTTTTTCTCAGTAACTTCTACACCACATCGATCACAAACAATTCCTTTATAACGAATTCTCTTGTATTTTCCACAGTGACATTCCCAATCCTTTACAGGACCAAAAATTCGTTCACAGAACAAACCATCTCTTTCAGGTTTATAAGTTCTGTAGTTAATTGTCTCTGGTTTAATAACCTCACCGCTCGAACGATCTAAGATTTGTTCTGGAGATGATAAGCTTATTGTTATCTTATCAAATTTTGGTGGAGTTTTTGTATTTTTTCTATATGCCATCTTAATGCACTAAATAAATTCAACAATTAATCAATTACATCGGATTATCCTAACGAAATATTAAGACCTAACCCTTGAAGTTCGTGTAACAATACGTTAAACGATTCTGGAATACCAGGTTCTGGCATTGGCTCACCTTTTACAATAGCTTCATAAGCCTTAGCCCTTCCATAAACATCATCCGATTTCACCGTAAGGATTTCACGAAGGATGTTTGCAGCACCAAATGCCTCCAAGGCCCATACTTCCATTTCTCCAAAACGCTGACCTCCAAACTGAGCTTTACCTCCAAGTGGCTGTTGCGTAATTAATGAGTATGGTCCAATAGAACGAGCATGCATCTTATCGTCAACTAAGTGACCAAGTTTCAGCATATAAATGATACCAACAGTTGCTGGCTGATCAAAACGCTCTCCAGTACCTCCATCATAAAGGAATGTCTGACCATTTTCAGAAATTCCTGCCTTATCTGTATACTCTTTTATTTGCGCTAAAGAAGCACCATCAAAAATTGGTGTGGCAAACTTCATTCCTAATTTCTCACCAGCCCATGCCAATACTGTTTCATAAATCTGACCAAGGTTCATACGCGATGGTACACCAAGAGGATTAAGTACAATATCAACAGGTGTTCCGTCCTCTAGGAATGGCATATCTTCTTCACGAACGATTCTTGCCACAATTCCTTTATTTCCGTGGCGACCAGCCATTTTATCACCCACCTTAAGCTTTCTTTTCTTCGCCAGGTAAACCTTCGCTAATTTCACAATACCCTGTGGTAATTCATCACCAATAGTGATTGCGAATTTTTTACGCTTGTGTGCACCGAGAATATCAGAAGCCTTAATGTTGAAGTTATGGATTAATCGCTTAATCATATCATTTACCTCCTCGTCTTTCGACCAGTTCATAGGGTTCACATTATCATAATCGATATCTGCTAACGCCTTCTTGGTAAATTTAGATCCCTTACCGATCAATTCCTCTTTATACAAGTTAAATACACCGGCAGAAGTTTTACCCTCAACAATTTTCCATAATTTTTCTAAAAGCACAGCTTTCACTTCACCAAGATCTTTACGATATACTTCCTCTAATTTGGCTACCGCATTTTTCTCTTCAGCTCTTGATTTTCTATCCTTTATTGCTCGTGAGAATAATAACTTATCAATTACAACTCCTTGAACAGAAGGTGATACTTTCAATGAAGCATCTTTTACATCTCCCGCTTTATCACCAAAGATTGCTCTCAATAATTTCTCCTCAGGTGTTGGATCAGTTTCTCCTTTAGGTGTAATCTTACCAATAAGGATATCTCCTTCTTTCACCTCTGCACCAACTCGAATCATTCCGTTCTCATCAAGATCCTTAGTAGCATCTTCAGAAACATTAGGAATATCTGCAGTCAATTCCTCTAAACCACGTTTAGTATCCCTTACCTGCATAATAAACTCCTCAATATGAACAGAAGTATAGATGTCTTCTTTAACAACCTTCTCAGAAATTACAATTGCATCCTCAAAGTTGTATCCTTTCCAAGGCATAAATGCCACTTTAAGGTTTCGACCAATGGCTAATTCACCTTTTTCCGTAGCATAACCTTCGCACAACACTTGTCCTTCTGTTACCTTCTCACCCTTGCTAACAATAGGCTTTAGGTTTATACATGTACCTTGGTTAGTTTTCTTAAACTTCACCAGTTGATACACTTTTAGGTCCTCCTCAAAAGAAACTAATTTTTGAGCATCCGTTCTATTGTATCGAATATGAATTTCATTCGCATCAACATACTCAACAACTCCATTGCCTTCAGCATTAATTAACACTCTTGAGTCTCTTGCAACTTGTTTTTCTAAACCAGTACCTACAATTGGAGCTTGAGGTCTTAATAACGGAACTGCTTGACGCATCATGTTTGATCCCATCAAAGCACGGTTAGCATCATCATGTTCCAAGAAAGGAATTAATGAAGCAGCAATCGAAGCTATCTGATTAGGAGCAACATCCATCATTGATATTTCAGTAGGCTCAACAATCGGATAATCAGCCTCTAATCTCGCCTTAACCGCTTTACTTTGGAATGTACCATCATCATTCAAAGGAGCATTAGCCTGAGCAATCATTCTTCCCTCTTCCTCTTCCGCTGAATAATATTCAAACTCTTTCAAATCTACCTTCCCATTCTTAACTTTTCTGTAAGGCGTTTCAATAAATCCAAGACGATTAATTTTTGCATATACACAAAGCGAAGAAATCAAACCAATATTTGGTCCTTCAGGAGTTTCAATTGTACATAACCTTCCGTAATGTGTATAGTGAACATCCCGTACCTCAAATCCAGCTCGCTCTCTCGATAAACCACCAGGTCCTAAAGCAGATAAACGTCGCTTATTTGTAATTTCAGCTAATGGATTCGTTTGATCCATGAACTGAGAAAGTTGATTCGTACCAAAAAATGAATTGATAACAGAAGATAGTGTTTTCGCATTAATCAAGTCTGTTGCCGTAAACACCTCGTTATCTCTAACATTCATTCTCTCTCGAATCGTTCTCGCCATTCTGGCTAAACCAACACCGAATTGAGAATACAATTGTTCACCAACAGTTCTCACACGCCTGTTGGATAAGTGATCAATATCATCAATCTCTGCTTTCGCGTTGATTAATTCAATTAAGTACTTGATAATAGAAATGATGTCTTCTCTTGTCAAAACTCTTGACTCTTCAGACATGTCATTTCCTAATTTTTTATTAATTCTATATCGTCCAACTTCACCCAAATCATATCTTGAGTCAGAAAAGAACAACTTATCAATTACCCCTCGTGCAGTTTCCATATCGGGTGGTTCCGCATTACGCAATACACGATAAATATGCTCTACTGCCTCTTTCTCTGAATTGGAAGTATCTTTTTGTAAAGTATTATATATGATAGCAAAATCAGCGGTAGACGTATCCTCCTTGTGTAATAGGATCGTTTTCGCACCTGAATCTTCAATAAGCTCTAAGTGGCTTTCTTCAATAACCGTTTCGCGATCAATAATTATTTCATTTCTTTCAATAGAAACAACCTCACCTGTATCTTCATCTACAAAGTCCTCAACCCAGCTTCTTAGAATTCTGGCTGCCAACTTTCTCCCGATAGCGGCTTTAAGGTTTTTCTTATTGATTTTAACTTCATCAGCAAGGTTAAAAATCTCTAATAAATCCTTATCAGACTCATAACCAATCGCTCTTAATAATGTTGTAACAGGTAATTTTTTCTTACGATCAATGTACGCATACATTACGCTGTTAATGTCAGTAGCGAATTCAATCCACGAACCTTTAAAAGGAATAATTCTCGCGGAGTATAATTTCGTACCATTTGCATGTCGTGACTGACCAAAAAATACACCTGGTGATCTATGTAACTGTGAAACAATAACTCGTTCAGCACCATTAATCACAAATGTACCTTTAGGTGTCATATAAGGGATTGTACCTAAATAAACGTCCTGCACGATAGTTTCAAAATCTTCATGCTCTTCGTCAGTACAATATAATTTCAATTTTGCCTTAAGTGGAACACTATAAGTAAGTCCTCTCTGGATACATTCTTCTATCGTGTATCGTGGGGGATCAACAAAATAATCTAAAAATTCTAATACGAATTGATTTCTCGCATCAGTAATTGGAAAGTTCTCGGAAAAAACTTTAAATAATCCTTCTGATTCCCTGTTTTCAGGGGTAGTTTCAAACTGGAAGAAATCTTTAAAGGACTTTAATTGAACTTCTAAAAAGTCGGGATATTCTGGACGTGCTTTTGCGTCAGCAAAATTAATCCTCTGTGGGAATTTAGTCAATTCAGACATAAATAAAGTAGTTTGTTTTAAAACAATAGTGTTAAATCACAAAATGGGCAGACCAATCCCATTAAGGAATTGGTACTAACCCTTTTAAATTTTGGGAATTGAATTACTTCAATTCAACCTCAGCTCCAGCTTCTTCAAGCTTCGCTTTGATTTCTTCAGCTTCTTCTTTAGAAACTCCTTCTTTTACAGGAGCAGGTGCACCGTCAACAACACCTTTAGCTTCTTTTAATCCTAATCCAGTGATCTCTTTAACAAGTTTCACAACTCCTAATTTAGATCCTCCTGGAGCTTTTAAGATTACATCAAACTCAGTTTGCTCAGCAGCTCCACCTTCGTCTCCTCCAGCAGCAGCTCCACCAGCAACAGCAACTGCAGCAGCAGCCGGTTCAATTCCATACTCTTCTTTTAAGATATCAGCTAGTTCATTTACTTCTTTAACTGTTAAGTTAACTAACTGCTCTGCAAAATCTTTTAAATCAGCCATTTTTTTAAGCTTTTAAAAATTTGTAAAAATTCTAATTAATAATTCTAGTTTGCCTTCTCCGACAATGTTTTAAGGATACCTGAAAGTTTAGATCCACCACCTTTAAGACCGCTAATAACGTTTTTAGCAGGAGATTGTAACAATGCAACGATGTCCCCGATAAGCTCGTCTTTACTCTTAATAGAGCTCAACACCTTAACTTGATCATCTCCAATGTATACGCTCTCTTCAACGTAAGCACCCTTTAAGATCGGTTTTTCATTATCTTTTCTGAACTTTTCAATCACCTTTGCAGGAACATTTCCTACTTCAGTGAACATAATTGAAGTGTTTCCTTTCAATACATCATATAGAGGAGAGTAATCCGCCTCAGCAGACTCCATCGCCTTTTTTAATAACGTATTTTTAACTACTTCAACTCTGATACCATGTTCATGAAAAGAACCTCTCAGTTTATTAGAATCCTCAACAGTCATCGCAGAAATATCCGTTAGGTAAAAATGAGCATTTGCTTCAAGTTTTCCTTTAAGATCAGCAATCATTTGATTTTTTTCTTCTCTGTTCATGTTTTTAATCTAATAATTAGAGAAATTATTTATTTGGAAGCGTGTAACAGCAATTTAATTGAATGATTTAGTCTCAACTTTCACTCCTGGGCTTTGCGTACTCGATACTGTTAAACTCTTAACATAAGTACCTTTCGCTGCAGAAGGCTTTAATTTGTTGATTACTGCCATCAATTCATTTACGTTATCCACTAATTGACCTGATTCAAATGAAACTTTTCCAGCAGCAGCATGAATAATACCATACTTGTCTACTTTAAAGTCAATTTTACCAGACTTAACCTCAGTTACTGCTTTCGCAACATCCATGGTTACAGTTCCTGCTTTTGGATTAGGCATTAATCCTCTAGGTCCTAAAACTCGACCTAAAGCACCAACTTTACCCATACATGCAGGCATAGTGATAATAACATCAATATCGGTCCAACCACCTTTGATCTTTTCTACATACTCATCAAGACCGGCATAATCAGCACCAGCATCTAAAGCTGCCTGTACCTTGTCTGGAGTACATAAAACAAGAACTCTTACCTCTTTCCCGGTTCCGTGAGGTAACGTAGCTATCCCTCTAACCATTTGGTTAGCTTTTCTCGGATCAACACCCAAACGAACATCAACATCAAAAGATGCATCGAACTTTGTGGTAGTAATATCCTTCACAATCTCGGCTGCTTTTTCTAGCGAGTATAACTCATCAACATTATACTTAGCTAGTGCTGCCTTCCGGTTTTTACTAAGTTTAGCCATAATTAATAATTAATTCGTTTCTTAATAAGGAAAATCACCTGATACCGTAACTCCCATGCTTCTCGCTGTTCCTGCAACCATTTTCATAGCCGATGGTACAGTAAAAGCATTCAAGTCGCTCATTTTTCCTTTTGCAATTTCTTCAACTTGTTCCCAAGTTAATTTTCCAACTTTCGTTCTGTTCGGTTCTGAAGATCCTTTCTTTAATTTAATTGCCTCCTTAATTTGCACAGCAACTGGCGGCTCTTTTAAAATAAAGTCAAAAGATCTGTCCGAATAAACAGTAATGATAGTCGGAATTACCTTTCCAGCTTTGTCCTGAGTTCGCGCGTTGAACGCTTTACAAAACTCCATAATGTTTACACCATTAGCACCTAATGCTGGACCAACTGGCGGTGAAGGGTTCGCCGCTCCACCTCTAATCTGTAATTTAATAATACCTGTTACTTCCTTAGCCATTTCTAATAAGTAATTTAATAAACCAACAATTACTCCTTTTCAACCTGCATAAAATTCAGCTCGAGCGGAGTTTTTCTTCCAAAAATCTTTACCATAACCTTTAACTTTTTCTTTACCTCATCAATATCTTCAATGATTCCAGAGAACGAGTTAAAAGGTCCATCTATAACTTTAACGGTTTCACCTACCACATAAGGGATGTTCATTTCCTCTTCTGTTTCAGCTAATTCGTCAACCTTTCCTAAAATTCTATTCACTTCAGCAGGTCTTAATGGAACAGGGTTATTTTGTTTATCCCCTAAAAATCCAATAACACCAGTAATGTTTTTAATTACATGAGGAACTTCCCCAACAAGAGCAGCCTCAATTAGAATGTATCCTGGAAAAAAACTTCTCTCTTTAGAAATTTTCTTACCGTTTCTAATTTGATAAACCTTCTCAGTAGGAATTAAAATTTGCTTTACATAGTCTTCAAGACCAACGGCCTTGATTTCATGTTCAATGTAATCCCTTACCTTCTTTTCTTTTCCACTAATAGCACGAACTACGTACCATTTTAACACTATATCATTTTTCTTTGCCTCAGCCATACAACCTAATATTAGAGATCATAAATAAAATCCATGATAAACTCAAATGCAATGTTCATGATTTTAATCACTAAAGCGAAAGCAATAGAAGCCCCTAAAACCAATAAGGAATCCTTTTGCAATTGCTTAAACGTAGGCCAAGTTGTTCTTTCTTTCAACTCAACAAAAACGTCTCGCAAGTAAATTTTTAATTTTTCCACTTTTATTCTTTTTCTAGCACGGGAGGAGAGGCTCGAACTCCCGACCGCTGGTTTTGGAGACCAGTGCTCTACCAACTGAGCTACTCCCGTAGATATCAAAAACCTTATTTGTAAAGAAAGGCGCCCAGAAATCTAGGCACCTTTGTTATAAGGTTTGAATCTTAATTCTTACTCGATAATCTCAGTAACCTGACCAGCACCAACTGTTCTTCCTCCTTCTCTGATTGCAAAACGTAATCCTTTGTTTACTGCAACAGGAACGATTAAATGAACATCAATTGTTACGTTATCACCAGGCATAACCATTTCAGTTCCCTCTGGTAAGAAGATTTCTCCTGTAACGTCAGTAGTTCTTAAGTAGAACTGTGGACGGTACTTATTTTGGAAAGGAGTGTGACGTCCACCTTCTTCTTTCTTAAGAACGTAAACCTCAGCCTTAAACTTCTTGTGTGGTTGAATAGAACCTGGCTTACAGATAACCATACCTCTTTTGATCTGATCTTTATCGATACCTCTCATCAAAAGTCCAACGTTATCACCAGCCTCACCTCTGTCTAATAATTTTCTAAACATCTCAACCCCAGTACAAGTAGAAGTTAATTTTTCCTCTTGCATACCAACGATTTCGATTTCTTCACCTACTGTGATAACTCCTGTTTCAATTGAACCAGTTGCAACAGTTCCTCTTCCTGTGATAGAGAATACATCTTCTACAGGCATTAAGAATGCTTTTTCGTTATCTCTTTCTGGCTGAGGAATCTTTTCATCAACAGCAGCCATTAATTCTTTCACAGTATCAACCCACTTAGGCTCACCGTTCAATGCACCTAAAGCAGATCCTAAAACAACAGCAGCGTTATCTCCGTCATAGTCATAGAAAGAAAGTAATTCTCTTACCTCCATCTCAACTAATTCCAATAACTCTTCGTCATCTACCATATCAACTTTGTTCAAGAAAACAACGATTTCTGGAACACCAACCTGTCTTCCTAAAAGAATGTGCTCTCTTGTTTGTGGCATTGGA
>PBLA01000019.1 GCA_002722245.1 Flavobacteriales bacterium
CGACACATCTAATACCGAAAGTTTTGTTAACTTTCTCCTCTAAATATCATTTGTCTGACGCGTCAAAAGTCCAGACTTCAAGCCACCGCTTTACACGAACACCATAAAATATTTATACATTCGTGAGATAATTACCTTAAACGTAATAGCCAATAAAATATGAAGACAGGAATATTAAGCATACTTATTTTAACTCTCTTTGGATTGACCAATGAGAAGACTGATAACTCTAAAGGGTTTGAGTGTTCAATTGTCGCAACTAAATCGACTTACGAAATAGGTGAAACCCCAGAAATAACTGTTGCTATCAAAAATAACTCAGGAAAGGATATATACTTGATAGGGAGTTTAGATGCCTCAGAAAAACAATGGAGAAGTCCTTATTGTTACTTTAATATTGAAAAGCCAAAAAATGACTCCCTTCCAATAACTGGCCGTTGTGGAAATATGAATTCATTAAGGAAAGAAGACTTTAAACTCGTCAAATCAGGCGAGATATTTAATCCTTATCAATCAATTGATGGTTATGGATTCTTTGGCTCTTACGAAATTGGAAGAAAGGAAAATTTTCAAAATCCAGGTAAATACAAGATTACCTTTCACTATTCAACGAAATCAACAAAATTAGATGACTATCTTGGAGACGGTAGTGAGAATACGGAATTAAGAGAACTTTTTAATAAGATGCCAAATATCGAATTGACTAGTAATACAATAGAAATTGAAATAAAAAAATAAAGGCTATAACACGTTTTATACAATAAAAGTGAAATGAAATACTTCAAAACACTTATTATCCATACATTATTTATTTGTAATGCTTACTCACAGGTAACTAGTAACATTGATGAATTCACATCAAACTTGGACTACTACAATAGTTTTGGTTCTGGAACAGGAACAGTTAACACCTCCATTAATCAAACAGAATTTTCTAGTGGAAATAGTAGCTTGAACATTAACTATTCGTTCAATGCTGGAACCAACTCATTTTTCACCCTACTTAGGAATTATGGTACAACTCAGCAAGACTACTCTTATCTGGTAACAGGTTTCTCAATTGACCATAAGGGAGGTAATGTTAATGATCAAATTAGCATTAGAGTTTGGGAAGATATTAATGGAAACGGTACTTTTGATGGCGAAGATGAAGTTTACCAATCTACAAATACAGCAATTGGTACTACCGATTGGACAACTTCTACTTTTGATTTGAACTCTTTCACCAAAGTAGTAGGTGCTGGAAACGAACAAATTGACTTAAATCGTATTAGAGCTTGGGACATCAAAATTTCAAACACAACCTCTTATGCTCACAGCGAAAATGTGCTCGTCGACAATTTCTCATTAGAATCAAGCTATACCCCTCCTACCTCTGGGTCAGCCAAGTTAAACGGTGCTTTTATTCAACTTTGGAATACCTCAGGATGTAAATGTGGTGAATGGACACAAGCCCAGTGGGATTCAGAGTTTCAAGAAATGAAAGATGCTCAAATAGATTATTTGGTAGTACAATACAGTATTTACCACGACTTGAGTTGGTATTCACCTTCCAATATTCCTACAGTCGTTTACAAAATGAATACACTGAACTACATAGTAGCTGCTGCTGAAAAGGTGAATATGCAAGTGCACTTCGGTCTATATTTCGACGAGACATGGAATAGTTCTGATAAGGCATCAGCAAATACTTATTCAAATATTTTATCCAAACATAAATTAGTTATCGATGAGTTGTGGGACTTGTTTGGAACGAGCTCTGCTTTTGGTGGTTGGTATATTCCTCAAGAACTAAATGACTTGGAATGGCAGGACGATCCTGAAAAGTCATTACTTTTTCAGTGGGTCAAAGACGTAACTGACTACATTGAAACCAAATCGACTACAAAGCCAGTTATGATCGCTCCTTTTTTCAACTTGTGGCAACCTGCTGATAAATTAGAAGCATGGTATAATGAACTGCTACAAACTGCACCAAATCTAGACCGAGTTTACCCTCAAGATGGTGTCGGAATCACACTTAAAAACCCTGAATACCATATTCCTTTATATTACTCAGCAATCAAGAGAGCTTGTGACAATAATGGAAGAACATTTGGTGCTACCATAGAGACCTTCCACCAAACTAGTGGTTGGCCTGTAAATAATGAAAGTTTTGCCGCATCCTCTACGGACATTGAAACTTTAAAAAAACAACTTTGGAATGCTGGAGAGCAACAGCCTTACGAAATGATTCAATTTGCATGGTCTTACATGCAGCCTAACCTCAATGGGGCATCAACTCAGCTATATAACGACTATTCTAATTATATTGAAGTTATTACATCATTCAAAAATGTAGATTTAGTGGGTAGCAACTCCATTTCGGTTTACCCGAATCCAACAACTGGGAAATTATTAATAAACTCTAAATACACGTTTAGGCAAATTCGAATTTACAACATTAATGGACTCCTTTTATTAAGTAGTGAATTGAAACAAGTTGATCTTAATTCGCTAAAAAGCGGTATATATCTATTAGAAATCGAATTGGATGATATTGTCATCAATAAGAGAATCGTTAAGAAATAAACTGTATACAACACTATGTAAAAAACAATAGCTGGGATAGTGGTAAAACTGTAGCTACTCCTCTCCTAGTTAAGTACGCCAATCCTTTGGATTGACTCGCAAGCAGGAATAAATTTGCAAGCTAATCCAAACGATTGGCTAAGTGGTCATAAGACAATATATTGTTTCAAAAACCGCTACAATTTTTACATTTAACGTTATAAGGAATAAATCATCCATACTTGTGAAACTTGTTGAATTCAATAAAAATCTGAAATTTCAAACTCCTTTTATAAAATACATCAAGGAATGGAAAAACGAAATTCCAGCCCCTGGTGAAGACTATTACAAAATGTACTCAATGTTTCTTGAAAACTACGAGGAATCAATTACTAAAAAATAAAAAGCCACTAATACATGAAGTGTTCTATTTAAAAGAAATATTTAAAGCCTTCACTACATCACTGATAGGAAAACCAAAACCTATTCCTTCCACTCCTGTCTCGACATATTTTGTGTTCAATAAACCAATTACCTCGCCATCTGCATTGAGCATTGGCCCGCCATTACTGGAGTAATTAACACTCGCATCAGTTTGAAAAACTTTTAAACCTAAAGAAGTTGACCTAAATCCAGAAATTATCCCCTCAGAAAGGGTAGTATTGTTTTCAAGTCCACCACTTGATGACACACAATAAACGATTTGAGCTAAATCTACACTCTTATCTAACAAATTTTGTAAAGCTTTTGTGTTTTTTGAATTTATCTTTATCAGCGATACATTATAACCTTTATGAGACCTTATTATTTCAAATGGATACTCTTTTCCATTTCGCAAAACAACTGTTTGCTTTCCTGTATCATTAATAGAACAAAAACTTGTCAGTATATAACCATCATTGCTAATCAAATATCCACTTTTTTGCTCTCCTTTAGAGTTAATAGAAACAATAGCATCTATACTATTAGCTATAGTTCCTCCAAAAGTTTGAGGTTTATCAATAATAAGTTCGCTTGACATATTTTCACTTTCATCTACTTCTTTAATCTTTAGTAGACTATTCATCTTATCACTCCTCAAAAGTTTAGAAAGTCCTTTTTGCACTATTTCATTTGTCAGCTCTTCCCAAAACGTTGTATCTATACCTTGATATGCTAGTACGTTATCATTTGTATTATCAATGATATATTTTAATCGTCCATCATAATACTTATTATCACTGTATTGACCAGATACTACATTTGTTTCTATGACTTCTAAAGGCACATCATAAAAATCAGTGATATTCCATTTGAGATTCGCAATTACTTGATAGTATGTATAGGGTGATCTTCTTTTTCCCTGGTGAATTGTATTTAGAACAACATCTTTCATCTCCAATTCTAGTTTAAGAGAATTCTCATAGGAATAAGTAAGTCCTATGTTGTTGGTAGCCATATATTTTTTTGATAAAAGAGTATTTTTAGTGAATTCCACGACATCTAAATATTTTATTTTGGATGAAATTGAATGCGTTTTCTTAGCAAGACGACTATCTGTTAAACCCGTTGAATTATATACTTTACAAGAATACGTAAAGGCTCTCATAAATTCAGGAATTACAACTTTTGTTAAGTTTATAAATTTATTTTGATCACCTTTAAGAGGCACTTCTAAAACATTTTCTTTAAGATTTATCTCCTCAGGATACTTGTATAATTTCCCAGTGGATAAATCAGTAAGAATACCAACTGCAGATAAAGGTATATCTAAGAATACTAATTTAGAAAAGCTATTGGGTATAACAACATATTGTTCATCAATACAGCCCTTCTGTTTTAAAGTAAGAAGCTTTTTTTGTGAATTCCTTTTAAAATTAACCTCATTAACATTTCCTAAAACAACACTATCAAGTACAACATCAGCACTGTGATTTTTATTATTTAACTCTAAAATATGATTATTGGGTGTTAAAATAGTTGCACAACTTGTTAATGCTAAAACAATAGAAATAAAAAATAATCTAATTAAAATCTGCATTTATAGAAACTTAAGATTAAAGACTTCAATTGCTTTTGTAATTGGTATACAAAAAGACAAACCTTCTACTCCAAAACCAACTAATTTTGAAGTTACTACTCCAAGTACCTTTCCTTTTTTTGTAACTAAAGGTCCTCCACTATTTCCAGGACTAATACTTGCGTCTGTTTGTATGAGCTCGTAATTTTGAAATTTTCTGTAACCAGAAACTATTCCCCGACTAATTGTTTGTCCAAGGTTTTCAGCAGTAGGTGTTCCAATACAATAAATACTTTCGGATATAACTGGTTTTTCAAGTTCAGTAAAATCAAAAGGTACAAGATTATGTTTATTCATTTTAAGAAGAGCTAGATCATGGATTTTACTTACCCTAACCACTTTAAAGGGAATAATTTCTCCATCATTCAAAAAAAGTTCTCCACCTGTCATGGAATTTGCAATTACATGATAATTTGTGATTACGTAACCATCTTCACTAATTACAAATCCACTCCCATGTCCATCCACTGATTTAACAGTTACACAAGCCTCGACTGCATTGGTCAAAGATTTAACTTTTTTGAATGATGAAATCATTTGTAATTCACTAAATTCCTCGGACTTTACTTGAGCAGTATCATATTTCAAAAATTCCTGAGTTGATTTTAAATAAATAAATTTTGAAAAATTACGTTCGATTACATTTTCAACCGCATTATCAAACTCCAAATAACTCATGGTTGGGTCCTTTGAAGCAAATTGATTTGATTTAACATATATTACATCAGTTGAAATTGGCTTTTCATAAAAATCAAGCACTTCCCATTTTATACCTATCTCCAACTGAAAAAGATAGTCTCGCCGATACTTAAACCTATTCAATCGGAGCTTAAAAATAGTTGAATTAATGGATATATTTTTGGAGTAAGACTCTCCTAAAACTTTATTACTATTATCAAGGTATTTATTTTTTAATAAAATCTTATTTAATGAACTTGAGTATTTAGTATTAGCTAAACTTATACCTTTATCAGCCTCTATTTTCTGGACGTAGCTATATTTATCAAAGCCATAAAAGAAACCTTTAAACCGATTAAAGCTAAACAAGATTAGACTATCTTTTGGCAAATTGACTTCTACATTATTTAAAAAAATACTCTTATCATTAATTCCTTTTTTCTGAATCCTAGGTATATTATTGGATAACGGTAAAGAATCTATGTAATTGAATGCCTTTCCTGTTCCATAGAGATCTATTAATGGTGGTATTGCGTAAAAATATCCAAAAGGAACCCATGAAACAACATACCAAGGATTAGTAACATCTTGAATAACCATGTACTTTTCGTCCATGTTTTCATCATTTCTAATCTCAATTTGCTTAATCTTACCATCTCTTTTTAAAGTTAATTTGTTGCCTTCAACACTTGTTTGATTTCCATCAATATAAACTTTAGAATTCTTTTCAATATTAACTGTAACTTCTTGAGTGGATGAGGTAAAAAGTGAGGCACAGCTTGAGAATAAAAACATAGCCAATATGCAAATAAATACAATACTTTTCATCTTATTTAATAAAAGTGCAAAGATAATTAAAAATAAATTTCAAAACGAACACCAGCACAAGGATAATTAGCTCGACTTATTTTTAAAATAATCACATGATTTTATTTCATTCTAGGTGTAAATAATAATCTTTATAACTTGCAATCCATTAGCTCACCACAATATATTTTATTTGGTGTTCGTATAACAAAGTGAAGTCTCACACTTCCGACACATCCTATACTGAAAGTTTTATTAACTAAATGCTGAAGATATTTTTATATCTTCTCCTCCAAACATCGTTTTCTAAATATCATTTGTAGGACGCGTCAAAAGCTCAGGCTTCAAACTACCGTTTTACATGAACACAATAAAATATTTATACATTCGTGAGATAATTATATTAATCGTTAGCCGTAATTATGAAACTATTAATCATCAATGTTACCCTATTACTAGTCATTCAGCACTTACATGCCCAAGTGAAGTCAATTGAATCTAATCCCGTGTATAAAATAATTCCAAAATTAAAGGAAGGGAAAAAGGATTCTTTAGGAAAGAAACAAGGAGTATTTTATTCATATAACAAAAATGGAAAAGTTAATTTTATTAGAACCTATATTAATGACACTCTTAACGGATTCCTTGGCTGTTATAGCCCCAAAGGATACGTTAATAGCGAACAATTCTATAAAAATGGAGAAAGAGACAGTCTATTTTATGAATATTATAAAGGTAATGTTTTAGAGAAAAAAGGGTATTACAAAAAAGGTCTCAAGCATGGTATATTTATGGAGTTTTATGAAAATGGAAATCTTAAATATGAAGGATTCTACCAGAATGACACTTTAATTGGAAATGAAGTTTATTACTACAAAAACAGAAAGATTCGAGCGATAGGAAATAAAAAGAACGGGTTATATAAAGAATACAATTTAGTAGGTGATATCGAAAGTATTTTAACTTATCAAAATGGTGATATTTCCAGATATCAAAAGTTTTATCCTTACAAACTAAAAAAGTTGAAAAGGGAAAAAATACCATTAAAAATTATCAATAATGATTCTCTGATTATAAATAATACTAATCTTAAAGTTGAAGAATTATACTCGAATTACCAATCAAAACAAAGGATTGGTTTTATTCATAGTTTCACGGTATTACATAAGGATAATGAAATATCAATTCACATATCCAAAGAAGGCAAGGTCGGATTAACATATGTTATTACTAAAGGTGGTATTGAAGAGTGTTATGGGTGTGTAAATTTTGATTCTGATCACATATACAAATCTTATGATTATGGAGCTTATGTGGAAGGTGACTCAGTTCAAAATATCCAGCATACAGAATACCAAATAATAGTGAAGCAAAAAGGAATGAATTGTCTAGACACTGGAAACAACCCTGTAACCATAAAGTCGATTAAAGGTGATATTGATTTTAAAGAACTTAGAAATGTAATCATTTTTAATTATGATTCTGATGATGATAATTTTAATGAAACTTACATTATTTCATACGAAAGTTGTGATGGGAAATTTAGAATTTTAAGAGTAAAGTAAGCTGCTTTTAAATTATTAAAGAAGAAAGAATTTTATTCATAGAATCAACATACAAACAGGGACTAACACTATGGTAATTAGTTCGACTTTTTTACAAAAAGATCTTATAAACTTCGTTACTTCACTTAGAGGATTCCATTTTACTGATGCAAAAGATTAGCATTTTGTAATTCGCAAACTCGGTTAGTTTGGCTAATATGCAAAGATGGGTAATCATCTTTTCCTTTTAATATGATCTATACCCTCTTAGAAAAAGGCTTCAAGCCACCGCTTTACACAAACAACATAAAATATTTATAAATTCGTGAGATAATTAACGTAAACGTTTCATAGAAGCAGTGAAAGAAATCGCAGATAATAAACTCGATTGTTTAGACATTACAAATGTCTATAAATGGTCATTTAAAAACTATCTCGTTCTATTGATGATAATGTTTACTTCAATATCCAGCTATGCTCAATATGATAGCATTCCCCATGATGGTATAGATAGAACATACTTATTGCATTTACCAAATGGATATGATGGAACAAGTGGAATCCCATTGGTTATTGCAATGCATGGTGGGTTTGGAAATGCCTATAATATTGAATATCAATCACAGTTAAGTACAAAAGCGGATGCTGAAAACTTTATAGTTGTATATCCCGAAGGAGTTGTAGGGGGACTTTTAGATATTAGTTCTTGGAATGCTGGGTGGTGCTGTGGATATGCGAGTAATTCTGATGCGGATGACGTTGGATTTATTGATGCATTATTAGATACTTTAATCAGTTTATATGCAATTGACACTAACCGTATTTACGCGACTGGAATGTCAAATGGAGGTTTTATGTCCTACAGGTTAGGTTGCGAATTACCAGAAAGAATAGCAGCTATAGCACCTGTTGCGGCATCAATGGCTATGGTTGATTGCAATCCTTTCCGTGCTGTCCCTGTAATTGATTTCCATTCCTATAAAGATGCACATATTCCATATTACGGAGGTATTGGTAATGGCCCCTCAAATCATTACAATCCACCTCAAGATTCAGTGTTGAATAGCTGGGCAGAAATTAGTAATTGTGTTCATTTAAATGATACCATTGTTCATAACGCTCAATACACATTTATTAAATGGACATCTTGCGATTGTAATTCTGAAGTGCAATACTACATTACTCAAAATGGTGGTCATTCTTGGCCAGGAGGATTAAAAACTACGATAGGCGATTCTGTTTCGAACTATATTAACGCTACTGATCTACTTTGGTCGTTTTTTCAACAGCACTCGCTTGAATGTAATAATTCATCCGTTTCTACTAAGATTACAGGAAGAAATAGCGTTCTCGTTTATCCAAACCCAACAAATGGAATACTAAAAATCAAGTCTAAACTTAATTACGAACAAATGGAAACTTCTGTTTTTAATGCAATTGGACAAAATATGTTTAACGTAAAGAACAAGACAGAATTAGATATAAGACACTTACCAAAAGGAGCATACTTTGTCGCAATTAAGTTGGATGGCACAACTAATTTTCAAGATATAATTAAAATAGAATAGTCAGTATCTATCACTATAAAGATGCATTGAAACGCAGTCAATAGTAAATATTAGTGGCAATTAGGTTAAAACAAAATGGCAAAATCCAGAATTAAAACACTTTTGATAGGCCTTACAATAGGAGTCCTCTATGCATTTATAATAATGCTAATTGTTACGCATTATCATCAAAATGTATCAATTGCTTATATTTTTATCTTACCGTTAATTCTCGGTGCTATTCCAGTTTTGTTTTCGACAAAAGAACAGCTTAAATCATATAAGACATATTTAATTCTCCCTTGGGGAATAACAATGACATTTTTCTTTTTGGCTTGGGCTTTTGGTTTTGAGGGAATGATATGTTTAACCATAATTGTGGCACCTTTCTTGGCTTTAGGAACTGTAGGAGCCTTTATATACAGACTTATAAAACTTAAAAATAGTGGCAAAGGCACTAAGCTATATTTTTCATTGTTAGTTCCTTTAGGTTTTCTTTTGTTGGAAAATAATATTAAACCCGAAAATCAGATTCATACTGTAAAAACTAGCATAGAAATTAGCGCTGATAAGTCTATAGTTTGGGAAAATATAAAAAACGTAAAAAATATTAACCCAAATGAAATTAAACCTCATTTCATCCACCTAATTGGAATACCAAAGCCGCTAGACGGAGAACTTGATAAAGAACACATAGGTGGTGTAAGGAGCATAACTTGGGAAAAGGGAATCCTATTCGAAGAAAAAATAAAATCTTGGAAGGAAGGTTATGGATTTACTTACGATATTAACGTGGATCCTAATTCAATTCCTCCTTCCACACTAGATGAACATGTCATGATAGGCGGCAGGTACTTTGATGTTATTGAGGGTGGTTATAAAATTAAAAATACTGGATTTAATACCAATCTAGTGACTTTATCATGCACCTATAGAATAACTACTAATCTTAACTTTTATAGCAAATGGTGGGCTGACTTCATACTTGAGGACTTTAATGAAATGATACTGGAAGTCATTAAAAAAAGAAGTGAATCAATTACAAAAAAATAAAAAGCAACTAACTCATTAAGTGATCTGTTTAAAAGAAACTTTTAATTTGTATTGATGCAAAATATAATATTTTATAATTCGAAAGCTCGCTTGCAAAAGCGCCTATAAAAATATCAGAATCCTGATGAATATATCAAAGCTTTGGGTGGGCTCTCCCCTTTTAATTATCTTCGGGAAAATAAATTTGTTTTGAAATAAACCTATTCTACTTCCAGGAAATTTGTTTCTTAATTTAAAAACTAAAAAACCAATTTAAACTAGCATTATGAAAAAAATTATATTAATTATTGCGTTAACTATTACTTCTTATTCTGTATCATTTGGACAAGTAGATGAAAATTATGTAAAAACATTAAAAACAATGTTTAAAGTAACAGGTAGTGAAGAAACCTATAGTACGGTTATTAAACAAATGTTTACAATGTTTAAAGAGCAATATTCTAACGTGGAGGAAAAAACATGGGTTGAACTTGAAAAAGAATTTCAAAAAACCTCAATAAACGATCTTGTTAGAATGTTAGCACCTGTTTACGTAAAATATTTAAATCAGGAAGAATTACAGGAATTAATAGACTTTTATAGTTCACCTGTCGGAAAAAAAATTGCTCAAAGTACGCCTTTAATAACCCAAGAATCCATGCAAATTGGCCAAGAATGGGGCAAAAAAATAGGTGAAGAGTTTGTTCAAAAAATGAAAAAGAAGGGGTATTAGATTGGATACCTAAAATAGGTAAACAATTCAATTATTGAATACTCTTTAAACAAAAGAGAACGATCATCAATTTAATATAATAACGTATTCAAAACTTTATTTAGAAGCTAAATCATCTAGTGATTGATCTCTCTATTGATTTTAGCTGTAGACTAATCGTAAAGCGTTATTAATAAATTGCCGAATTTATTTTTATCTCTTCTACTCAAAAATCATTTTCTAAATATTATTTTCTTTAATTGGTAAAACTTTTGCAGATAACAAACAATAAAATACTAATCGAAGAAAATTAACATTATATTGAACAAAATTTATATGTTTTTGAAATTTAAATAATATGACAAACAAATTATTTGGCGCTCACTATTTTGATTCAAAACAGTCAGATATTTTTGAATCCAACGAAGATCAGCTCTATTTTTTTAGAACATTTATAGGAAATCACAAACTTCAAATTGAGAAAGGAGACTGTGTTTATTATTTCGACGAAAAATTAAAGAATGCAATTGTTAAAAAAGGTCCCTGTGAAGTTTCAAGCTATCATTTAGCTACTATTTTAAGAGGTTATATGCATCCAGATGCCGTAATCTCCCTTCAAGGAGTAACAACTCTCCCTTATGTTAATGGTTGCTCAACTAAACAACTTTTTTCACCTATTAGATTAGGAGATCCAACATTACAGTATTTAAAAATGCCTCCATCTAGTAGAGAACAAGAACATCATATACATTCTACATTTAGAGTTGTATTAATTCTTTCTGGGAGAGCAAAAAGTATCGTAGGTATGGATAATACAAGCATAGCAACTGAATTAAAACCAGGGAGCATATGTATTTTGGAACCTATGTGCCCTCATCATTTTGAAAGTTATCCTGAAGAAAGTTTGATAGCTATTCCTTTACATATTTTTTCCTCAGTTGGTTCATCGGAAAAAAATCATCCAATGTTTAATGGTACAGTTTTGATATAATGAAAGATCATCAGATAGACTCAATAATTAATAATTTTTTGAACGATTTTAACAAAATGTGCCAATCTGAAAGAAAAGATTTTCTGGAGAGAGAGCAAACTGTTAATTACGAATATGGGTCAGAAATAAAAAAATATAAGGTAGTATATCAAGTAAGAAAAAGTAAAAATATATGGTTAATTGAAGCCGTTAATAATGGCTTTTGGATATTTAAGAAAAGATTTCCATTATTTAAAATAACGCGAAAGAAAGATAAAATCAACCTAACTGGATTGTTCACTCATTCCATTAAAGATTTCGAACTAAAAGATTTGGAAAACAAACTCAAACTCTATTTATCAATTTGTAAGAATCAACCGAATGATATTTTCACCAAATCTTGATTCCCCTCTTTACTACCTAACTAAAAAACAGCTTTTCAACCAATACAGAAGATTGGCAAACCCTATTTATTTAAAAAGTTGTCAATTTTTTGGCGCGACGCTTATCGATCGAACAAAAACTTTAGAGTCTGGATTTGAGTTTGAAATTATTGATAAAATTCCAGTATCCACTTCGTCTTTATCTTTTGAAGAAATTTGCACAAATCGAGCAAAAGATATCGTATTTCAAAATAAGAAAGCGCTCAATATCTTATGGTCTGGAGGAATTGATTCAACAGTAGCCTTAATTTCAATACTAAAGGTATTAGATAATCAATTTGACATTTCAAGATTAAAAGTTCTACTTTCTAAGGAATCAATAAAGGAATATCCATCCTTTTATAATGATGTCATTCAAAAACATCTGAACCACACAATAATAGATGGGACTATTTATGAAAATATTTACAGTAATGATACAATTATTACCGGAGAGCATGGGGATCAATTATTTGGTAGTGATAAATTGAAATATACTGTTATTTCAAAAGATGCTTTCAGTAATTATGAAAATATATTAGATTTCGTAATTTCTAGAAAGCTTGGCACTAATAAATTTACTGATGAAATAATCAACTACCTGTCCCCTTTTGTTAAAAAATGTCCATTTAAAGTTTCTACACTTTATGATTATTTATGGTGGATAAATTTTGGATTAAAGTGGCAAACTGTTTCAATGAGAATTTTAAGTGGTATCGGAAGAAATTCATATAATCTTGAGAAGGATGTATTCCATTTTTTTAAAAGTGATGAATTTCAAATCTGGTCTATCAATAATCATTGTCGTAAAATAAAAACAGAATGGAATTCATACAAGTACATTGCTAAAGATTTAATCTACAACTTCCACAAGGATGAAGACTATTTATTGAACAAAGAGAAAGAACCCTCTTTGAAAGAGGTGATAAAAATAAGAACTAAACCATTAAAAATGGTTTGGAACAAAAATTCACACAAGAAAACCTAAACCGAATTAATCATATTTCAACTTAGATTTTATTTTAATGAAAATATCTAAATCAAAATTATTAGATGCATGCTCAAAAGCTGGATTAGATAATATATCCGCAAAAAAAATTTGGGTTGAGCTTGAAAAAGAAAACTCATCAAAGTTCAACATAGAAAACTTAGCCTATTATTTTGGAGCATTAATAATTATGTCTTCAATGGGTTGGTTTATGACTGAGGCTTGGGATAGCATTGGTGGTTTGGGAATATCTTTTCTTGGGACTATTTATTTTGTGATATTTTTGATATTTGGGCGACATCTTTGGTTTATTAAAAAACTTACTATTGCAGGAGGACTTCTCATCACTGTGTCAATATGGATGGTCCCATTGATCATTTTTGGCATTGAAAAATACACTGACCTTTGGCCACAAGATTCTCAAGGTAGTTTCCAGGATTATCATGTTTGGATTAGGGGTTCTTGGATAATCATGGAAATAGCCACAATTATTGCAGGTTTTATTGCTTTAAAATTCATTCGGTTTCCTTTTTTGAGTTTTCCGATAGCGTTTTCATTATGGTATTTATCAATGGACTTAACACCTATTCTTAAAGGTAGTATAGACTTTAGTTGGGAGCAAAAACAATTGGTTTCAATATACTTTGGCTTAGCATTACTTCTATTTTCATACTTTATTGATAGAAAGTTTAAAGATGATTTTGCTTTTTGGGGCTATTTATTTGGTCTACTTGCTTTTTGGGGAGGCTTATCTTTGTTAAATAGTGACAGTGAATTAAACAAATTTTTTTACTGTTTGATAAACTTTGTTTTTATTTTTCTTTCTGTAATCATTCAAAGGCGCGTCTTTATAATTTTTGGCTCGATTGGTGTTTTTTATTACATAGGGCATTTGGCTTTCAAAGTATTTAAAGATTCTTTATTATTCCCAATTGCTTTGAGTATTTTAGGTATAATCATTATTTTTTTAGGTATAAAATACAATAGAAATAAAGAATATATCGAAAGAAAATTAGTTCAACTATTACCACCTTTTTTAATTAACCTCAATCCTAACAAAAGAGATAATTAAAAATTGATATCACCCCCGTTTTATTAATCATTTCAAAGTATGAGCACCAATTTGATTAGATTTAAGCTTAGATGGAAATCAGTATAGTATAATTCTACATTTGTTTTCTTTTATTATAATAATTAATCACTATTCTTTAAGTTATTTTACTTTAAGACTTTTTCCATTCTTAAAGTAAAAAACTAACAAGTATATTCATTTAAAAAGTAAATAGGTTAGATATTACCTAATAACGTTTAAAACACCTCTTTTGTATCTTCTCACAATTTGATTTCCCTCTGTTAAAATTTCATATGTTATGAGCCATGGATAAATGCCTTGAGGAAAAGTATCAAAAGTCCAGGTAGAGGGTGAACTTTTGTAAACATTTAATTTTCCTCCCCATCGATTAAATAGAACTAAATCTAAATTTAACAACCCCGAATAATATATTTCTAATTCATCATTAACTCCATCTCCATTTGGTGTTATCGTATTAGGAACATATAAATTAAACGGACATTTTTCCTTAACCTTTAGGGTCTCTATAACACAGCCTTCATTTGTAACACCTCTATATTGTCCAGTTTTGAAAATATAATCTCTAAAAATATCTCCTGAAACAATGTGTTCAAATTGAAAAATGTTTAAATCTATAGAGTCTAAATAAATACTTTCATTTAAATCTTCACACAAGTATAAGTCATCCAATTTTGGAACTTTATGAAGTTCTACTTCAAAATTCTGAATATTTATACAATTAACATTTGAAATAATAAATTCATAGTTTCCAGGATTCACTATTATATTATCAGATTCTACTGAGCCATCAACCCAATCTAAAAAATAATCTTTTGTATTTATTGAATTTAACACCTTTAGAGTATCACCATCACATATTTTATATCGATTTTGAATCTCAAGATAGGGTATCTCTTCTTTAGAAACGTAAACTGTGTCAGATTCAATACATCCAGATGTGTTTTCTACAGTAAAAAAATAATACCCCGAATCTGTAACTAATATTGACTTAGTATTAAAAACTTCATTTTTCGATGAGGTCCACTCAAATTTAAATTCTCCAAGATTGTCATGAATATTGGAACGAAACTCTATAGCATCTCCCTCACATAGAGCTAAATCTGGTCCTAAATCAAGACCTATAGGATTAATATCACATTGAGAAAAGACAGAAAACCCCACTCCTAATATTAGAAGTAGGGTGTGATTAATTTTACTTAATGACTGAAACTCTCTGAGAATGAGATTTTCCATCTATTTTGATAACTGTAAAATATAAACCGGAGCCAATATTAGATAAATCTAACTGATAAGTATACTCTCCTGATTTAATTGATTCTTGTAATATCAGTTCCCCTGCAAGATTATATAAGTTAATCTTTGAGTTTTTCATATTGAGATCATTATCATAAATTCTTACATTCAAAACACCATTTGATGGATTTGGATAAATTTCATATTCAAAACTAATAGGGTCAACCTCCTCAGTGCTAACACTCCATGGCTTACATTGAGACTTAATATATGCTTTAAATTTAGAGTCTCTTTTTGCTGAAAATCCGTCACTTAATATAATTTTATTTCCAGCTTCAAGATTCAATTCAGCATATTCATTAATTGTAACACCCTCAGAGCAAGAACTTGACATTTGGATTCTTTCATATGCAACAATATCATCATTTACATCTTCATATTCACCACAAATTTCTTCAATCTGAGAAACACCCCAAATATAACCTGTATTCATAACCAAATAATCAACTTTTTTCGTACACCCATTTTGATCTGTTATGATTACATTTTCCTCAGAATCTTCAGTAATGGGGGATTTTAATGACATTGTTGGAGAAGATGTGTTATTACTAACGTTTATAAAATTATCACTCCAATCCCATGTAAAAGGTTGATCACCTGAGGATATTGAAACATCTGGCTTTGATGAATTTAATTCGCATAACTTTAAATTTGCAACCTCAACATCAATTTTATTATATATTTCTACACCAATCTCATCTTCTGAAACACATCCGTTAGCATCTCTTATTGTCAGAGTGTATGTCATACTTTCAGAAGCGTCTGAAATCGGATTCAAGATTGAATTACTTGATAAATTAGTTTCAGGAGTCCATTCAACATCATAACTTCCTGACCCACCAGAAACTGTAGCTTCCAATCCAATTGGAACTCCCTCACAATGAATTAAGTCATCACCTGCATAAATATCTGGTTTAGAAGAATTAACCGTAACCGCGATATTTTCACTTGCTGTACATCCTGCTTCATCAGTTACAGTTAATGTATACAAGGTACTTTCTAACGGCTTGGCTAAAGCATCAAATTTAGTTGGATCACTAATTCCATCAGTTGGATGCCAATCGTATGAATAATCTCCAAACCCCTCAGTTGAGGCACTAGCCAACTGAACACCGGAAGATTCATCAAAACAAATATCTTTATCTCCTAATGAATTAACTTGGGGTTTACTCACCGTAAAAAGAACATCATCACTTGAACTACACCCATTAACATCCGTAACTGTCAATGTATAATTTGTAGTATTTATAGGTGATGCTTCCGGATTTTCAATGTCATAATTATCTAGCCCATCCATAGGAGACCATTGATATGATAAAATACCATAATCACTATTTCCCGCCGGATCTCCACCTATAACTTTAGTCCCTGAAAAACAAACAACAACATCATTACCAGCGTCCACATCTGGTAGTTCAGTTGTGGAAACTAAAACTTCATCTGTTGAAGAACATCCATTAGCGTCATTTACAGTAACAGTAATTGACTCTGTAGAGTTCACTACAACTTCAGGACTAGCTTCAGTTGAGGAAAAGCCACTTGGTGAACTCCAAATATATGAATACGAGCCACTACCTCCAGAGGCTGTTGGATAACCTCCTAAAATTGTTTTAGCTTGAGAACAAATGGTTCTTTCTTCGCCTGCATTTGCAACAGGATAATTATTAGATACTATTACACTAACAACATCAAAGTCTTTACAACCTAAATTATCAGTAACTCTTAAAATATAGTCTTGAGAATTTGGTAAATTACCAACTGGGCGTTTTGTAGAAATTGAACTTAATCCAATACTTGGCGACCAATTATATGAAACACCACTTGAGCTAGACGGATTTAACTGAAAGTCTAAATTTTCACAAACTTTTATATTTGATCCAGCATCAACCCATGGATTTTGGGTTTTAACAGTAACTTTATCGGTACTTTTGACTCCGTTATTATCTGTAACCTCTAAAGTATATACTGTATTTGAACTAAGGTTTGACACAGTTATATTTGAAGAGGATCCAATTATTGTACTTCCTCTTTTCCATCTGTAACTATAAGGTGAAGTACCATAGGAAGCAGACCCATATAATGTAACACTACCATTCGAACCGCTAGAATAACCTGATCTACAAACAATCTTATCAGAACCAGCATTAGCCTCCACACCCTTTGTTACTGTAATATAATTAGTAATAGTTTTCGTAACATAACTAGCTCCGTTTTTCGCTTTCAATGTAACAGTATATTTACCAGGAGTATTATACTTTATGCCAGACGGATTTTGAGAAGTTGAGCTAGTAGTAACGGCTCCAGGAAAACTCCACACCCATGAATTTGGACAACTTGTTGATTTATCAGTAAAGTTGATAGATGTTCCCGCAGGAAAGGAAGTTCTTGAAGCAGAAAAAGACACAGATGGAGGTTTTTTGTAAGTAATTACAGAAGATACAGACTGAACAACAAAACCTCCAACATTGTCACCCATGGCCATTATCTGTATATAAAATTCTTGAGCTGAAGAATTCATGAAATTTATATTCGAATTACTTAAAGTAAATGTCTGTGTAATGTAGGATCCTCTTGGGGTTGTAATATTTTTTTGCCCTACGAAACTCGTCAAACTACTGGAACCATTAGATAAACAGTCGTATATATTGCCAGGCCAAGTTTGGTTACCGCATGATGACTTTCTTACAGTTAATCCATAATTTCCGTTTCCACTGGTTATAACAGGATTATCACCAAACTCATCTTCATTTGCATGCCTCATTAATTTTATTGTAACTGATACAGATTGAATTTGATCATTTCTAATATTTGGATGTGAAAACTTAAACTCTGCCTGCTTATGGGTATATTTCCTATTGATAATATCCCACGATGTTCTGGTATATGTCTGAAAAGAACCAAATCTAATTCCACTAGGAGAACTTGCAGAATTTGATTCAAAAGATATAAAACTAGAACTAATATTTTGAACTTCTGACGCCCCCTTAACTGAAATTTTAGAATGATTCATAGTATAAGTGCCTGTTTCACAAGGAGACTGACAAAAACTAATATTTCCAAGACTTAATAGGACTAATAATCCTAATATTTTTTTCATCACTTTACTTTTTAAGATTATTTAATTCTTTTTTCAACGCCTCAATTTCTTTTTGCTGTTGAATTAAATACAAAGTCAATTCTTCAATTTTTTCCATTTGAATGGTAGTAATTTGAGAAAGAGACATTCCTTCCTCTTCAACCTGTTCAGCAGCCGGAACTCCAGGCAAATGACCTAATGAATCGATAGAGGCCTCAACTTCTGATAGACTAGCTAAGTTATAATCAGAGGAGAAAACATAATCTGGAAAAGCGTCAGTTTGTACCACCACCTCTCTAGAATAAAGAGATCCGTCCACAACTTTAATTACCTCTTCACTATTTATTTTATCATAAAAAGACATTGTTGCCCCATTATCATTTTTTGAAAAAGTTAAGCTTGATATATCTGATAAATCACCATTTTGAAAATTCAATTCTGAAACTCCTGTTCCTGATTGAAAATTAATTTCAGCATTATCCGATCCTTCAGTCTCTATAACAATGGAAGTCGAAGTCGCGGATGTATTTGTTCCAACGTGCAGACTTGCCTCTGGCTCATCCTTATTGATCCCGACCATATAATATTCTTTACCTGTATTCAAATAAGCTGAACTGTTCTCTCCAATCCAAATTTCCTCTGAGATAACTTCTGTTACAGTAGGAGTAAAGCTTTGAGAGATAATTTCAATATCCGATGATGAACCACCTCCACAAAAACCAATTTCAAAAGGTGTTGCTATTGGAATTTTCCATGGGGATGGAGTGATTTTATATTCACCTCCACCTATTGGAACTGAGTTAGCCCCCCATAAACTATTTATTCCTCCGGGAGCCTTTATAACCATTTCCCAGTCGTCATAACCTTGGTCCGGTGTTATATTTATGTTAGCACAATACCCAGTACCCCAGTCACTTGTTATGTTAAACTTAACATCTGGTTGAGCGAAAACATTTAAAGAAATTATTGATAAAATTGAAAGTAGTAGTTTTTTCATGATATTTAATTTTTTCACAAAAATAATTTATTCTCAATCAATCAATTAACTTTTTAATTTTGTTTTCAACAATGTTTTCAACATTTTTAAAAAAAAATTATCCAATATATTTATAATATATACCAATTATTATAAAACACAAAAGCCTCACAATACAGTAATAGATTGATATTTATATTAAATAATGAATATTTCAATCTTTAATTTAATTTTTAAGAAAATAAAATTTTCATTTTGAAAAAAAATAATAATTCAGTCAAATAAATTTCTTTTGGGTTGTAAATTTTAACCAATAGCCTCTCTCAATAATCTTCTCCACAAAATCAGATGATTGAAATTTTTGATTCTTTTTTTTTGTCTCAAACACGTTATTTAAATAAATTAGATTGAAATCTTGTGAAAAGATCATGGGACAAACTGAAAACAAAAAAAAATCGTTGAGTGCTTCATATAAAGCAGATATTGTTTCGGGTGTGGTTGTATTCTTGGTTGCTCTTCCCCTTTGCTTAGGAATTGCAGTAGCCTCTGGAGCTTCCGCCTTCTCTGGTATTATCACAGGAATTATTGGAGGTTTAGTTGTTGGTTACTTAAGTGCTTCCCATGTAAGTGTTTCTGGTCCTGCAGCTAGTTTAATTGCGATTATTATTGTTGCTATTCAAGATTTAGGTTTTGAAGCTTTTCTTGTAGCAGGAGTATTAGCAGGAGTATTTCAGTTAATAATGGGGTTTGCCAAATTGGGTTCCTTTTCCAATTATATCCCAACGGGTGTTATTCAAGGTATGCTAAGTGGAATTGGTTTAATCATCGTTTTTAAACAAATACCGCATACCATCGGATACGATAAAGAACATGAAGGTGATTTTTTTAATTATAGTTTAACTGATAGTGCAGACGGTAATTACATCTACGAAATTATACATTCCCTAAATTTCGCACATATTGGCGTTATCATTGTTACTCTAGTTTCTCTTGGTATTTTAATCAGTTATGGGAGAGTGAAATTTCTCAAAAAATTAAAGTTATTGCCTGGAGCTCTTGTTGCAGTTATTGTTGGTATTTTAATCAATGAGATTTTTCGTTTGTTTAGCCCAGACTTAGTAATAAGTGGTGATCATTTGGTAAAATTGCCTATCTCAGGTTCTGCTAGGGAATTTATTGGTCAATTTTCATTACCTGATTTTTCAGCTATTTCAAATCCAGATATTTGGATAACAGCGGTTACCATTGCTGCAGTAGCCAGTATTGCTACATTACTCACGATTGAGGCAGGAGATCGATTGGATCCGTTTAAACGGCATTCTGATGGAAATATAGAATTGAAAGCGCAAGGAATTGGAAATATATTATCTAGTTTAATAGGTGGTTTACCAATGACGTCTGTTATTGTAAGAACAACCGCAAATATTGATGCAGGAGCTCGATCAAAATTCTCTGCTATTTTCCACGGTTTTCTCTTGCTACTTACCGTTATTCTCATACCGGTTTTTTTAAACAAGATTCCAATGGCAAGTTTAGCTGCTATATTACTTATGATTGGTTTGAAATTAGCAAGTCCCTCTGTGTTTAAGAACATGTGGAATGTGGGGAGGTATCATTTCATTCCCTTTATTGTAACTACAATTGGTGTTGTTGGTTTAGATTTACTGAAAGGAGTTATTTTAGGTATAGTTGTTAGTTTAATATTTGTACTTAGAGGATACACTAAGAAAGCATATGAACTTAAGCAAGAAAAACGAAATGAAGAGGAAGAAATTTTTATCGTTTTAGCCAAAGAAGTCTCCTTTTTAAATAAATCACGTATTAAAAAAAGATTTGCTCAATTACCTGAGCGTTCTACAGTTACTATAAATGCTGAAAAATCTGTTTACCTCGGTCATGACGTGGTAGAATTAATTCGAGATTTTTACAACAATGGTGCAAGGGATAAAAACATTAAAGTGATTCTAAAAGGCTTTCAAGAACACAATATTGTGACAAGAATAAAGAGTCGAATTTAACCCTTAATACCGGCGCTATTTGTACATCATAGATTTCAAAAACTCCTCAAACAGGTAACTTAGGTACTCCTTCATAATTTTGAATATGAAGGAGGGATATTGCTATTAAAACTAACTTTATCTGGATTCAATCGGATTCTAAGTGCGATCAAAATGAAAAAACAACTGTTTATAGTTGATTCCACTTTATTGAATATTTTACACTTCTAATCTCATCGGTTAAGTAAAAAAAGTATACATTTATAATACGAATTAAATCTACTATTTCATGAAAAAAGAAACCATATCTATCCATGGAGGATATCAATCAGAACCAACTACTAAATCTGTTGCTGTTCCTATTTATCAAACTGTTGCCTATGAATTTGATGATGCTCAGCATGGTGCTGATCTCTTCAACTTAGAGGTAGAAGGTAATATTTACAGTAGAATAATGAACCCTACTGTTGGTGTATTGGAAGAGCGAATAGCAGCATTAGAGGGTGGAGTTGCTGCACTCTGCGTAAGTGCAGGTAGTGCGGCCATTAACTATGCGATTTTAAATATTGCAGAGGTTGGAGATAATATTGTGTCTGCGCCACAGCTTTACGGAGGAACATTTACCTTATTCGCACATATGCTCCCGAAATTAGGTATTGAAGTTCGATTTGCAGAATCTGCAGACCCTGCAGATATGGCAAAATTAATCGACGAAAAAACAAAAGCAGTTTACTGTGAAAGTATAGGGAATCCTGCTGGGAACATTGCTGATATAGCTGCGATTTCAGCGGTTGCAAAACAACATGGCGTTCCGTTAATTGTGGATAATACAGTAGCATCTCCAGCACTTATTAACCCCATTGAATATGGTGCGGATATCGTTGTACATTCGTTAACAAAATATGTTGCCGGTCATGGTACTACACTTGGTGGAGTAATCGTAGACGGAGGGACATTTGATTGGGTAAAACATAAAGATCGTTTTCCTAAATTAAATGAACCAGAGCCATCCTACCATGGAGTTGTTTACACTGAAGCTTTTGGACCAGCAGCATACATTGCTCGAGTAAGAACTGTTGTGTTGAGAAATACAGGTTCTTCATTAAGTGCCATGGCAGCCTTCCAAATTATTCAAGGTTTGGAAACATTAAGCTTAAGAATGGAAAGACATTGTGATAATGCTTTAGCTGTAGCCAAGCACCTAGAAAATCATGAATCAGTTTCATGGGTGAGATATGGTGGTTTGGAAAGCAGTGAATACCATGAACTTGCTCAAAAATATTGCAATGGAAAGCCATCTTCATTGTTAACTTTTGGAATTAAAGGTGGATATGATAATGCAGAGAAATTTTATGACGCTTTAAAATTATTTAAGCGATTAGTAAATATTGGTGATGCAAAATCACTCGCTTGTCATCCTGCTTCCACTACTCATAGACAAATGACCGTAGAGGAACAAAAATCGGCGGGTGTAACAGAAGATCTTTTAAGATTATGCGTTGGTATTGAACATATAGATGACATCCTTGCTGATTTAGATCAGGCTTTTGAAGCAGCAAAAGGATAGTTTTATACTTGTTTAATAACAAAAAAGCATCAACGCTGTGTTGATGCTTTTTTTTGTTCCCACCTAACGACTAATATTCATTACCATATATACGGTATAAATTATAGCTTAATACCTTATCATTGGTATTGTGGATGGAAGAATCATATTCTAGTTTTGTCTAGAAAATTTAACTAATGAATAACTATCATATTTTAAAACATAAAAATTGGACTTGTGAATTCTCAAGTACTAATTTCAGCTTAAACTATTCCGGGCAAGCTCTTATTGAGAGTTACTCAGGCTATGAAGAACTTATTGCCGCGTTGTCATCCTATTTATGTAAAAAAACACATTGTAAATATCCAAATCAAAACTTCAGAATAGAAAACGATGAAAATGAGCAAAGTGTTCTTATTACAAAAAAAGAAACTCAAGGTTTTCTAAATTTTCTACAAAATATTTCATTGGAAATCGGAAAAATTAGGAACTATGATTTAAAAATATCGATTCGGCATTTTCAACAATCACGAAAAGGCCCACTCTCAAACTTTTCAATGAATTAAATCTACATATATGAGAATAGGACTTTTTTTCGGTTCCGATACAGGAAGGACAACCGCAGCGGCTGAACAAATTAAAGAAACACTAAGTAATAAATTAACTATTGATATGTTTGATGTAGTTGATTTTGATAAAAATGAACTTGAAAAATATGACCATTTAATCATAGGTTTATCAACTTGGTTTGATGGTGAATTACAAAGCGACTGGGACACTAACTTCAATGAATTTTGTGAGGTGGATTTCACCAATAAGGTTGTTGCTCTTTACGGTTTAGGTGATCAAATAGTATATTGTGATTATTTTATTGACGGTGTAGGAATTCTTGCCGAACAAATTTTAAAAAAAGGTGGTACATTAATCGGAAAATGGCCCACTGAGGGTTATTTACATACAGATTCAAAAGCAGAACTAGAGGATGGTGTGTTTTGTGGTTTAGCATTGGATGAAGACACTCAAGAAGAGATGACTGCTGAGAGAATTGTTTCCTGGTGCGAACAAATATATAATGAATTTATTGCGCTGGAAATAAATTTACATGGAGCATACAGTCAATAATTAAGGATCAACTAAAAGTCAAAATTACCACCAGAGAAAGCGCTATGTAGCGCTTTCTTTGTTTTTAAGTTAGTAGATTGTATTCAAAAGTTATTTTGGAAAAAGAACAAAAATTCTATTATCTTATAAATCGTGAAAATTCTACTAATTATTATAACTGTTGTCTTCAATTTTTCCTTAACAGCTCAAAAGAGAGTACAAAACATGCACTTATATTGTGATATGGGACTGAATTATACTGGAGGATTTAACTTTTCTACTTCAAAAACTTTAATTCCAAAAGTTGGTTACACGGCGAATGTTTACCACGAGCATCAATTTAATGGAGGAAATACAATTAGGGTGGGGATTGGTCATTCATTGAATGGGTTTGCTTTTGATAATAGTTTTACTAATGTGTTACATTTGTTTAATTTAAACACTCCCCTGCTCTATGGTAAAAAACTAAAAAACAGACAAAAAATATACATCGGTGTCATTCCATCATATGCTTTTAAAATCGTTTATACCGAATTGCTAAATAGTTATTCTCCTAGTAAATTTGATGCAAAATTGAACCTAACATATTCTAAGGCTATTAACCCAATGTTTGGGTATGAACTAACAGAGCAAATAGGAACTATTAATGTGGGGGTTTTCGAAGGAGGATACATGATGAATTGGCCTTTCATCCAAACTATACTTGAAGTTTTTAACGAATAAAAGCGAGGCCTTTTTTCCATCCGATGACTAAAAAAAATGCTGGCATTTACCAGCATCTTTACTCTAAATCAAAATCTTGCTTACACGGTTGAACCTTCCATTTTGTTTTTCCAATATTGCATGAGGCCAAAACTCAATATTATCCCTGCTGCAAACCCTTCTGCAAAGATTGCAAACGCAAATTGCGATACAGATAAATTGAAATAGCCAATTGCTAAGAGGGGCTGTGCGAGAGAATTTATATGCTCTACTCCTTGGAAAAAGAAGATGTAACCTGCTAGTGCAATTGTAGAAAGCATTACAGCGATTAAATTGGTCACAAATGCGCTTGCAAATAAACCAATAAAATTTTTACCTTCTTTCATACGTTTGGATATGCTGTTGTTTACAAAATATCCTACAATAAAAACATTTAAGATTCTCAAATAAGTAGAATGTTCAACCCCCAGTGCCTCTACAATGAGGAAGTAAACGCCTAATACCAAAAAGGCTTTTAGTCCATTATTTATTTCTGTGTCCATGGCTTATAGTTTTAAGGGTTAACCTCTTAATTTAACGTGACACATGTGAAATGTTACTTAATTTTGACTAACGGACTATGAATTTAGACTAAGTGCGATTATTGCTATTAATTATTCAAGTATTCTAGAAGAAATATATTATAAACGGTGATTTAAAGGCTCTTTAAGAACTTATCCTCTCAATTTTCCGTAAAGGCATTATTTGGTTAGTTTAACTACGATTTCATGCGAATACTACTAACAGGTGCAACGGGTTATATAGGCAAGCGATTATTACCAGTGCTGATTAAAGAGGGACACGAAGTTATTTGTTGCATCCGCGATCAATCAAGGTTTTCGTCACATAACTTTATTCAGAACAACACCTCTATTCTTGAAGTTGATTTGAATGAACCATCTAGCCTTACTCAAATTCCTGAAGATATTGATGTGGCCTATTACCTCGTTCATTCCATGTCAGCAGCCTCTGACTACTCCGATATGGAAAGAAATTGTGCCATTAATTTTAGAGAGGCGCTAAATAAAACGCGCGTAAAACAAGTTATTTATTTAAGTGGTATCGTGAATGAGAAAGAACTCTCCGAACACCTAACATCACGAAAAAATGTTGAAGTTGAATTGAAAAAAGGAAACTTTCCATTAACCACGTTTAGAGCGGGTATTATTGTTGGATCTGGGAGTGCATCATTTGAAATCATTCGTGATTTAGTGGAAAAACTCCCTGTTATGATTGCGCCTAAATGGCTTTTAACACGCTGTCAACCGATTGCTATTGCAGATGTCATACAGATTCTAAAAAAAGGGGCTCTTAATCCAGAAACCTATCATCAAAACTTCGATATTGGATCCGATGATATTCTCACCTACAAGGAAATGCTTTTAGGCTTTGCGCGTGTTCGAAAACTAAAAAGGAAAATTTGGATTATTCCTGTAATGACACCTAAACTATCATCCTATTGGCTCTATTTTGTTACATCTACTTCGTTTAAACTTGCATCTTCACTTGTAGCAAGTATGAAAGTAGAAGTAATTTGTAGGGACTCGAGAATTAACGAAATGTTGGGGATTCGTCCTATCCCTTATAAAAAAGCTATTGAAAATGCATTTGCAAAAATTGAGAGCAATACTATACTTTCAAGTTGGAAAGATGCGTATTCCAGTAGTGTTGCAAAGTTCAATATTTCAGATTTTATTCATGTTCCTAGATTTGGATGCTTTAAAGAGTATCGACAAGAATTAATTCAGAACACCGATCAAACCATCCGAAAAATTTGGCGTATTGGAGGGGACAACGGCTGGTATTATGGGAATTGGCTTTGGAAAATTAGAGGATATATTGATAAACTATTTGGAGGCGTTGGATTACGCAGAGGACGTACCAATATGACTCAAATATCACCGGGTGATGCACTTGATTTCTGGCGTGTGATCTATGCCAATAAACACGAAGGTCGCCTATTACTTTATGCTGAAATGAAACTTCCCGGAGAGGCTTGGCTGGAGTTTAGAATAGAAAATGGGTATTTAAATCTTATTGCTACTTTCCGTCCACTTGGTCTTATGGGTAGATTATACTGGTACTCTGTGGCTCCTTTTCATGGTTGGATTTTTAAAGGATTACTTAGGGAACTAACCCGCTAAACAATTATTGACGTAATTTTCTTTTTAGTACCTTTTTGGCGTGTTGTAATATCGATCATACAGATCAACGGCAAGATCTAAACTAATCATACGGTCTCTAAACTCTGCTACAACATTCGCCTTACTTGTAATTGATTTATACTTCTGTAATTCACGAAAAGCGGCATGATGATTCTCATATGTTCCAACGAGGTAATATTTCTGACCATTTTGCTTGTACATATAAATAGTTTCATGTTTTAATTGTGACACTACGCTAGGTATTAAGCTATCTACAGAAACATTTGTTAAGTAAATTCTAAAAACAGGCGGATAAGGTACCATGGTACTGTTTACATAAGCTGCCTCTCCTCCACTTTTTGTAGGTTCAGTAGGCATTTCTTCTTTTACAATTATATTTTCTTCCAACAATTCTGGTTGAATCTTTTCTGGACTTTTGTCAGGAGTATCCTCAATCACAATAACTTTTGTTTTTGTTACTCGCTTTTTAGATTCCTTTTCTGTAGGTACTTCTTTTACAGATTGCTTTCCCTTATCGTTTGATACAACAGTAGGTTCATCCTTCTTTCGAAGAGATGCTATATATTGATCACCTTCTAATTTACTAAGAAGTACATCACCATTGAAGACCCGAATGTAAGCTCCTCTAAATCCCATTTCCTTTACTTTCCTCAAAATATTTTCTGCTTCCTTTAAATCACTACAATACCCTTCCCAAAAGAAAAGTTTGATACCGGTTGGTAAAATATACATTTGTATTTCAGGTAATTTATTTAATAATTCTGCAGATAAATTTTGTTGAGAAGAAGCGCACTGAACCCTAAACTTCATTTGGTTAGAAGCTTCACTTATTGATGCAAACAGCATTAAAGTTATAAATAAACCAATTAATCTATTCATTCTACGCAAGTTAAACGTATTCAGTAAAGTAGAATATTAGTGGTTGTTTTAAACTCGCAGTCAAAGAGTTATCGGATTAATATAGCGAATTATTTTTCTGAAATCCAGTTTTTTTCAGTCAAATAATAGATAAAATACTGATCACTAATTGTTGATTTTATAGGCTTACAAAGTGGTCGCCATTATTCAAATAAATAAAAGAGCGTTTCATTTTATATGAAAAACAACTCCATAAATCAGGATAAAAAATATAGCTGTATTTTTATTCCTTTTTTAAGAATTTAACCATGCAGAAATACGTTCTCTCTTTATTCATTTTAATATGGATGTTGTCATGTAATGTTTCCAATAATCAATCTGTGCAAGTCATCAGCTCAGCGAAGGAAATTCCAGAAAAAATTCAAGAACGCATCCAGCGATATGATCAAAAAATTATTCGTTCCTTAAAAGAAGAAAATGCACTAAGCATTGATTCTATTTCCTCTGCCTTTTTTAAAAAAGAAACAGATATAAAAAGCTTGGCATCAATGATGCCACAAATATCCACTTTACTCAAAGGATTAACTCCAATTCAGAAAGACCATATATACTTAACAACGAATCCTTCGGCATTAACATCAAGCAAAAATACTGTTTTAAAAGGCTCTGATGATTACAATTTTGAGCTGCCAATAAATTCTGAACAAATGTATATCTCATCCTATTTATTTAATAGTAAATCAGATGGTTATATGATGACCTTGATTTACAGCCTTCATAAAAATCAATGGTTCTTGGATAGAATTAATTTAGGAAGTTATTCTTTTTATGGAAAAAACGCGCTAGATTTTTACAATAAAGGAATTGAGCACATGGAACAAGGTCATCTTATAGATGCGTTCATAGCATTAGAAGTAAGCTCAAATTTACTACAACCTTCATCCGGAAATTTAAACTATTTAAAATCAGATGATATCACACAAACATTGCAGTTTGTATCGAAATCAATCAACGAAAAATATAATTTTCCATTTACACTCCAAGTAGGTACATCTAATATTGAAATTTTCAGAATTTATTCTCAAAGGGTTGGTAAAGATGGTTTTTTTCCTGTAATAGATTATAAAAGCACTTTTGATATCTCCGATACGACTGCCTTACAATTAGAAAATGAATTGTTACATGATTCTATAGAAAAAGTATTCCCTGGTATACTGAAAAATAAAAGTTGGTTGTTTTACGGTTCATATAATACGATTCCTTCCTCAGAAGTTCAAACACCAAAACATAGTTTCGCGCATCAACTTGATTCCCTTTAAACAGGTTGTCGTAAACACAACGATTTGATTAAAATAAAATAATAAAACCCTCAAGAACCATTTGATCTTGAGGGTACACTTTTCAAAAAAGTGTTTTTTTATTGATTAATATTATTGTTAAGCAATCCATTAAAAACATCACTTCCTCCCTGCCCACTTGGTAAAACAGCAATTTTCACCTTACTTGCTAATTCTTTGTTTACAATATATTTAGCATAAACTGGATTTTCTGAACAGAGCTTAGCCATTTTCATTTCATTGGAGAACTTTTGATCCTCTATTTTTTGTGTTTTGCTTAATTCAATATTGTCTAAATCTCTGCGCTTTTGCATGTCTAAAGCTTGAATATCTCTCTTTTTTTCCAAGTCAGCTTTTGCTAATAATTTTAATCGATCAGCTTCTGATTCCGCTTTAGATCGAGCAACTTGTTTTTCGGTTTCCGCTTTTGCCAAGCGACTTAGTCTCCTACTTTTTTCAGTTTCTGCTTTTATTTTTTGGACTTTCGCATCCATTTCTGCGCGAACCATAGCAACTTGACCATCTGCCTTTGCTTTTTCTGTAGCTGATTTCGCTCTCTGTTTTTCTAGAAGATCCTCTTTTCGTATTTGCTCTAATTTTTGTTCCAACATTGCCAATTTCTCTTTAGAATCTGTATAGGATCGAGGAAATTCAATGTCAGAAATGATTACCTCTTTTATTTCTACTCCGCTTTCACCTAAATGAGAAAGTAAATATTGTTTTAACTCTTTAATAAATGCGTGTCTCTGAGTATTAAAAAGTGTATCCACATTTGTATAACGGTTACCCACATCGTTAGCAAGTTCTAGTTCTCTTGGCGATAAAATTAAAGAATCGTATTTACCTGGACTTTCAAACTGCTCTTTAAAAGTTACATAATCATTTATCTTCCAACGAACTGCCACGTCAATATTTAATGGAACTCCATCTCCTAAACGAACCGATTGAAGAGTAGATTTAAAAACCTGATCTCGAGCAACGGGAACAGGCGCTTTAGGTGGTTGACTACAAGAAGATAAAAGTGCTGCAAGCACAACTGAAGTGAATAATGTCTTTGCGATTTTCATAATAAGTTTGGTTAATTGATTTACCCAAACTTACCATCATCAATGATTCGATTTTGTTCTAATCTATTATTCGAATGTGGTTATTGATTAATTGCTGCAGGATGAAAACCATTAAAACAAATAATCAATGAATAAAACAAAATAGCATCTACTCTCCAAGTTCTTCCTCAATCATCAATTGAAAATCATATTGTAAATCTTCATGAAGACTTTTTATTTTCTTTTGGGCGATTTCCAGTTGCTTATCATAAATTGACAACAAGCTTGCATTATATTCATAGTACGAACAAATCAGTTTTACTTTTGCACAAAAATAAATGAGTACTTCGGCCTCAGTAGCTTTATTTTTTGAATAGCGAATGTATCGCTTGGCAATTCTTAAAATTTTTCTAATCCCCTTCATTGCAAGGTAATAACTACTGTAGTTTACGTCATCAAAGAGGTTATTCATCTCTTCTTTTATAGACTCTATATAACCTCCCTCATCTCCCCTTTCAAAAAGTAAATACGTTAAAAGCTCCTTATTTTCTTTTTTGTGCTTACTCATCATTAAGCACAACTCAACAAGTTCTTCTTTCGGTTTATAAATTAATTCCGCTTTAATCTCTTTTACAGATGCAGGTTTCATAGAATTCCTTTTGGTATATATAATCAACTGTATTCCATCCAAGACTCTAAGAATCACGTATTATGGATGCTTTCTAATTTCTACTTTTTTTCTCTCTTCCAACTTAAAGCTCATATTATGTTCGCTTTATTTTGTATTGAATACTGCCTTCCAATTAAATCAAAGATATGTGAACTTATTTTTAGAACGAAACAGTTAAAATAAAAAGGCCGGTAATAAAACCGGCCCATACTAATACTTTATATCGCAGTATCAAAATACAATTGAAGTCACTCTACTATGCTTTCCATTTGGATAAAAAGCAATCACTCTAATCTCTTTTCCATTCACATCAATGGGCTGAGTATATGGCGTAGACTGAATACCAGGATCCGTTCCATCGGTAGTATAGGTAATAGTAGCTCCAGGATAATTGGAATTCATCATAACTTTCCCGTCCTTAACTTTTACTCCTGGAGGAGCCACACGATAATTCACCCCGCCATTCATGTACGTTAATCTCGGTAATTCAAAGTTTCCAATTCTACTCGCAAACACCGCCCATTCTTTTTCCAGTGTTTCAAATCGTAATGCTTCATCTTCAATAGAAACCCAGTTTGGCGCAGGAGCCCATGCTCTTTCTACTAAACCAAGCATTTTAGGATAAAGGTAATATTCCAACATTTCCTCCCCTTTTACTGTTTCAGCCCATAATTGTCCTTGAATTCCCTTAATATTTTTCACACCCTCCTCAGTTAAACGAGCATGGTTTTTAAAATCTTCTTTTACGTTTAATCGAACCCCCTCTCTGTTGGTAATTGGTTCAGCAAACACATTTAATGGAGCAAACTCCCAAGCTTTCTTCGTATCCACAAAACCGCCCCAATAGTATCCAGGATCTGCAGGATCAGTATCATAAGCTAAATCAAAGTAATTATTCGAAACATTAGACAATACTACTTTAAAACCAGCATTTGCTAATTTATAGCCTCTGTCTTCGTCACCCCAGCTCCATACAGTATTCCACACATACGGAGTAAATCCTCGCTCATTAAAGTCTTCATTTAAATCAACTCGTAAATCACCTTCTTCATCATGACGCTTTCTTAAACCAATTTCTTCCCATCCTCCTGTTTCTATTTTTCGGTCTTCCAATATTTTAGAAAAACGATCTACGAAATAGTAAAATAATTCCTCTGAATTAGCGTAATCGTCATCAGCTTCCAATAATCCATTACATTTTGGTGAACCTTTCCATGCACCGTGCCCAGGATCATCATCCGTTGGATGTGGAACTTCGTCACCGCCGATGTGCACGTTTTTTAACTCCAATCCTGCTTCTTCATACATTTTTACTACTTCGTCCGTAACTTTTGATAAAAATCTGTACGTAGATTCTTGACAAACGCATACAACATTGTCATCGTACAACTGAATTGATCGATATCGTGAAGCGTCATTTGGATCATGCAGGATATACTCATTGGCCTCGGCCTCCTTTCCTTCTGCAAGAAGTTTCTTTTGACGAACTTTCATAGATATAATAGCTGCTCTAGCATGCCCAGGAAAGTCAAGCTCAGGAATAACCTCAATGTGACGTTGTTTGGCATAATTTAAGATTTCAATAAAATCTTCTTTTGAATAAAATCCGGTTCCAAAGGAATATGAACCATCAGGATGAGGACCAGAACCATATGCAGGATTTAACATCTCAGACTCATCTTTAGAATACCCTCTTCTAGATCCTACCTCCGTTAGTTCTGGAAGTCCTGGTATTTCTAATCGCCAACCTTCATCATCAGTGATGTGAAAATGAAACTTGTTTAGCTTATAAAAAGCCATATAGTCAAGAAGGTTTAAAACTGTTTCTTTTTTGGAAAAATTCCTTACAACATCTAAATGCATTCCTCTATATGCAAATCTTGGTGCATCCTCCACAGAAACATGAGGAATAAGCGCATTCCCTGATTTATCTGCAAGTACAGTAGCAGGAATTAAAGCCCTCAAACTTTGGACACCATAAAACGCTCCACTCGCATTATTTGCTTGAATTTCCACACCTTTATCGGAAACAATTAATCCATAGGCTTCATCTGATTTTCCATTGACCTTAACATCACCTTTTTTTAATATAATATCACCAAGATCTCCCTCTTCAATACTTACTTCAATCCCTGCATCAACTCTTAATTTTTCAGCGAGAAAAGCAGCCTCAGACTTCATGGATGGATCATGCGCGATCACCATTCCTGAACGCAACTCCAATTGCCCCTCTGCTTCCTCATATTTGGCTGGAGTTGGGATGATTTTTACCAATTCCTTTTTCTCTTCAAAAGATAATTTTTCATTAAACGAAAAGCGTGTTTCATGATTTGTTTTTACGATAGGGTCATTTTTAAACCGATTAAATTGGTTTTCTTTTACTAAAGGACTGTATGACACATTTGTTAAGGATTCAGGAGTTGATTCTACTCCAGCTGTATCTGTGAAAACAATGAACAGTCCGTTTGGTGCATCAACTTCTTTAATTGCCCAGGCATCGCTCTCAAATGAAACCAAAACATCTTGATTCGGTTTTAATTCAGGGAAAGAATCCGTGGGTTCCAAACGAAAATAATCACCATTGACATGTGTGATTTTAATATTTTTTGACGTTGATTCTGAAATTACTCTTCTAGGCTGATGGAAGTAGATAGCCCATCCACTATTCTGCATAACCTTAGAAGAGTTATTCGTAATCATAAATTCCGATAAATAGGAACTTTTACCTTGAAATCCATTTTCCACTAAATTCCAAAAAACATCAAGTTCTGAACCAATTGGACGGTTAAGAGAAACCTCAGGCTGAGAGGACGGCCCTTCACCTGGGTTACACGATTGAAAAACAATTGTGGTACTCACTATGAGTACACATGCGAACATTTTAAGAAATGGAATCTTCATATCATGAATTTTTATGGAGACAAAATTAATAATATAAAAGACAAACAAAAGTTTTAACGAGGTAGATTGGCGGTATAATTATGTCTTGGAATAGGACTATATTTGGACATTTAAATTAAACGCCATGATCCATCAATTGGAAAACGAATATATATCTGTAAAAATCAACCAGTTAGGCGCCGAATTATGCAGTTACTTTAATAAACAGACCGAACGAGAAATTATTTGGCAAGGAGATCCTAAATTTTGGAAAAGGCATGCCCCTACGCTCTTTCCCATTGTAGGGAAAGTGGAGAACAATACCTACCGTTTAGGGCAAGATCAATTTTCATTAAGTCAACATGGCTTTGCAAGAGATCAAGACTTCAAAGTACTACACCATTCAAGCCTTTCTATCACGTTTCAATTAACAAACAACAATCAAACGAAAGAGATTTATCCATTTGAATTTGTCCTAGAAATTCAATTTTCTATTCAGGATAAGGAACTTAAGGTGCTCTATCGTGTATTTAACCCTTCTGTTGAAAACATCTATTTTTGTCTTGGTGCACACCCAGGTTTTAATTGTCCGTTTGAAAAACATACGTCTTTCCATGATTATCAATTAAAATTTGAAAAATCAGAAAGTTCGGATCGAATATTACTAACTCCCTCGGGATTTAGAACAGGAGAGCGAGAAGAAAAATGGCTTTACGGAGATACACTCTCTTTATCTGAAGAATTGTTTCGTGAAGACGCTTTGATATTTGATGATTTGAAAAGCACCTCTTTGTCCATAGAATCACCAAAGTCAAATGAACGTATTATAGTAACCTGGAACAACTTTCCTCACATGGGAATATGGAAACCGTTAAATAATGCACCTTTTATTTGTATTGAGCCATGGAACGGAATGGCCGATCAAGCTGAATTGGACAATGATTTTAAGGAGAAATACGGAGTGATTTCTTTAGCCTCACAAAAAAGTTTTGAATGTGCTTATACTATTGAAAATGTCCAGAAATGATCCTCATCGTTGATTCATTTTTTACAGGTTCACATCAGTATTGGGGAAAAGAACTAAAAAAACGTCTTCCTTTTGAAGTGGAACTTCTCACATTAAGTGGAAAGTTTTGGAAATGGCGCATGGAAGCCGGAGCGATTGAATTGGCTGAAAAATTCAAAAAATTGAACAAAAAGCCCAATTGTATCATTGCAACCGACATGGTAAATATCCCTCTGTTTTATGCCTATGCAGGAATTACAATAGACCGAATACCATGTATAATGTATTTTCATGAAAATCAATTCTCTTATCCTTTGAGTAAAAAAGACACCGACATAAAAGAGGGAAGAGACAATCACTATGGATTTATCAATTTGTCCTCAGCTTTATTTACTAAAAACTTGGTTTTTAACTCCCTATTTAATCAAAAATCGTTCTTTGATGGATGCCTCAAGCTGTTTAAAAAGCTTCCTAATCACAAATTAAAAAATGATTTTGATCGGTTAAAAAGCCGGATCATATATCCCGGAATAGAAAGTAACCCAATCGTTAAAGAGAGTAAGAATAAGCCCAAAATGCATACAATTCTTTGGAATCACCGCTGGGAACATGATAAAAATCCTGATTTATTTCTAAAAGGAATCACCGCGCTTCAAAAGAAAAAGATTCCATTCAAACTAATCATAACGGGTAAAGGAACCGAGAAAAACGAAGTTAAACGCATCATTAATGCTCAGTTTCATAACGAATTAATTCACTGTGGATATTGTGAAAACAAAAATGAATATCTCACCTTACTTCAACAAGCCACGCTATTGCCCGTTACATCAAAACATGATTTCTTTGGCATAAGTGTAGCAGAAGCTATGGATGCAGGATGCTTTGCAATTTTACCAAATCATCAAGCCTATCCTGAACATTTAGAAAACAACTTCAAATCAGGTGTGTTATATGATTATCCTGAGGGATTTTATGAAGCGCTGATACAATCTGTTGGAAATGATGTTGTTTCTGCCACATCAACCTCGTCATTTTATTGGGAAGCCATCATTGCTGAATGGACGGAGCTTTTACAAACTATTGAACAAGCTCATTCGTCATCCTTAACAATTGATACTCATACACCTTACAAACGTATTTGAAATTATTCAATTTGTTTTGAATTTGAAGAAGGTTTAGCTGAGCTTGACGAAATTGAATACTAGTAAGTGTACCGTTTTCATAGAGTGCCTTTGATTTATCAAGATTCAATTTTGCCACCGCTATGTTTTGCTTTTCTAATTGAATAAGCTGAAGATGTTGTTGAATGGCATCGTGATAATTTTGTGCTTCTTTTTCAATATTTAAGAGTGTTTGCTGTTGCTTCGTAGTATTTACTTGAATATTTATTTTAGCCTGTTCAATCGCCTTTCTTTTTTTCATACCATCAAACAAATTCCAAGAAAGGCTCACCCCTCCTGTATATCCTAAAGAAGAACTCGACTTAAAAACACCTACATCACTCGCTGAACCAGCATAACCATAATCCATGTTGGCTACTATGGTTGGCATAAAACGTGAACTTACTATTTCTTTATCCAATTCTAATTTGGTCAATTGGATGTTTGAAAGGAGAATTGAAGTATTATTTGCTTTTGCTTTTTCAATATAAACCTCTACATCCTCAAGTTTAGGCAGATCCAATTCTAGCGCAACACTAAAATCAATTGAAATTTTTCGCCCTAAAAGAAAATTTAATTCGTTTTTCGCTGTGCGAAGGTTAAGCTGAGTACTTACATAATTTGCGCTATCATTATTGAAATCAACCTGGGCATTAAACACTTCTATTTTTCCAATATTTCCATATTCATAATTGGTATTCAAACGATTTAATCGAGCTTTTGAAAGAGTCAGGGATTCTTGTATTAAGTTAAGCTGATTGGATAATCTTGCCACTTCATAATATCGATTAACCAACTGAATAAGGGTACTTTCAATGGTTATTTTGGTTTGAATGTCCGACACATCTCCTGTCATTTTTAACTGCTCATAAGCTTTTAAACGCTCACCTCCATTGAAGAGAATGTATCGAGCACTTATTTTTGCCGATTGATTACTTTGAGCCGCTTCTTGATTCACAATAGAAGGTATGGATGCTAAATGAAAGGCTTGATCAGTAATGGAATAGGTATAATTCCCTCCTGCGTTTGCATCAACTGTGGGTAGTAGACCTACAGCTCCAGAGTGAATACCCGTTTTCGTGTATTCTGATTCCTGTTTAGCAACAATAACACCATGATTATTAGCAAGAGCAATACGAACAGCCTCTTGAAGTTGAAGCTCTTGAGCACTTAACCCTTTAATAATTAATAAACCTAAAATAAGGAGCTTTTTGGCCATATTTTAAAATTTGTTTTTTGAAACATCTGAATTTGAATCATCAATCATACGCTCATATTTCAGTTCTTTAAAAGCCGGTTCTACTTCCTTATCTTTTCGATAAACTTTTCCTGTTACCAGCCAAGAAAGCACTTTGTTTATCTGGTTTAATACCAAAAGAACAGATGGTAAAAACACCAAGGTTAAAAACGTAGCCATAATTAACCCATAGGCTATTGCGATAGCCATTGGAATAAGAAACTGTGCCTGCATACTTTTCTCAAATATAAGTGGGGCAAGTCCTGCAATTGTGGTAATTGACGTAAGTAATATCGGACGAAATCTTGATATCGCTGCTTTTTTTAATGCAGGTACATATTCCATTCCCTTTTTAATATTAATATTTAGCGCGCTAATTAAAACCAAAGCATCATTCACCATAATTCCAATAAGGGCAATCATTCCAAAAATAGAAAACAAACTCATTTGGTAACCATGTATGAAATGCCCCCAAATTACACCTGCAAAACCAAAAAGCGAGGTTAAGAAAACGGCAAAAGCTTGGGTAAATGAACGAAAAGTCATGGTTACTGTAATAAACATAAAGAGGAGAAAAATCCACCCTCTTTCACCAACTGACTTTCCTACTTTGGCCATTTCTCTGGCCTGCCCCTCTACTGACTTTCGCACATCAGGGTATTCTAAAAGAAGGGGACCTACAATACTATCGTTCACAAACCGCAATAAATCACTTGAACTAGACCCCTCAACGTCTAATAAATCGGCCTCTACCTTAACCATTCTTTTCCCGTCCAAATGCTCATATTTAACAACCCCTCGCGTTTGCTCAAATGTTACCAAATCTTTGGCTAAATAATCTCGCCCTCGAATCCTCAATGTCTTGTTTTCTAAATCTCCAATAGAGTTTCTGTTGCTCTTGTCATACCTTACCCAAACTTTAACCTCATCCAATCCCCGTTGTAATCGTTGAACTTCATATCCATAAAACCCATTTCGTACTTCGGCAATAATTTCTTGATAACTCATGCCCAAGGAATAGGCTTTATCTTTTAGTTTTATATTTAACTCAAGCATTCCTTTTTGATCGGAGGATTCAATATTTTTTAAGCTTCCCATGTCTTTCATTCCTGCCATAACCTTCATTTTAAACTCATCTAAAATGGCGTTATCATTGGAATAAAGAGCAACCGAAATGGGTCGTCCGAATGGACCTCCATCTTTGGCTGTTAATTTATCTGCGTTGGGTATTTGCCCTACTTTTTTAAGAATCGCTGAACTTATTTGAGAAGAGGTTATAGAACGAACCTCACTTCGCGTTAAATTAACACTGAGCATTGCCTGGTGAGTTCCAACACCTAATGTTTTTTCTACCGTTTCTACCACACCTTCTCCTGTAGCGTGTTCCAACGAATCATTATAAGCCCATACAGCCTTATACACTTTATCAATATACTGCTCAGTAATAGCTTCATTTGTCCCTGCAGCCATTTCTAATGTAATTCTGAAATTATCGGCATAAATTGGGGGGAAAAAAGAGAATTTTTGATGCTTAAAAGGAAGCATTGAAACGGCCAATATCAAGAAACCTAAAGAGGAAACAATAACAAACATTGTATTGCGTAAAGAGAAATTGATAATTGGCATGTATATTTTCGTTTTAGCCGCATCCAATACTCGGGTAAACCAGCTAATTAGTTTAACCATTTTCCCTTGTTTCCCTTTTGATGTTAAGGCTTTGGAGTGAGCAACATGGGCGGGAAGTATCAGTGCACCCTCCACCAGCGACACCACCAAAGTAGCGACAACTACAAACCCCATATCCACAAAGAAATCGCCCATTATACCATCAATCACAAAAAATACAGAGAAGGCAATTACTGTGGTTAAAATGGCAGAAAAAACAGCTGGTAAAACTTCGAGTGTACCGTCAATTGCTGCCTGAACTGGAGTTTTACCTCTTTCCCAATGCTGGTAAATGTTTTCTGCGATAACAATTCCATCATCAACTAATATTCCTATCACAATAATCATCCCAAAAAGAGAAATAACGTTGATGGAAACTCCAGCTCCATTTGCTAGGATAAACATACCTCCAAATGCTACAGGAATAGCCATTGCAACCCATATTGCAAGTCGAGGATGAAGAAACATGGAAAGAAAAAGGAATACCAAAAAGAATCCTAAAATCCCATTATTAACCAACAAGTTTATCCGCTCTACTAATATCTTGGAGCTATCCCTTGTGATTTCAGTTTTAATTTTAGGGTGGCTCTGCTCAAAATCCTGAAGTAATTCTTTCACCCGTTCCACAATACTTTTGAGATCCTCATTGAGGGTGTAGGATATTTTAACCAAAACCGAGGGAACGCCATTCACATAGCGTTCAGCGGGTTTATCTACCCAACCATCTTTAATCTCTGCAACATCCTTCAATCGAACGATGTTTCCATTTGGCATTGCCTTTATTACCACATTTTCAAATGCCTCACCTGTGTATTTCTTATTTTTCGCACGTATAAGAATATTTTCTTGTGGGGTTAATAGCTCTCCTCCTGTGACCTCAATATTATCTCGCTTCACAGCCATAGCAACGTCTTGGATGGAAATGGCAAACTTTTTTAACAAATGCTCATTTACTTTAATTTCAATTTCTTCATCCGGAAACCCCAAGATATCAACTTGAGAGATCAGCTCATCCTCCTGCAATATAATTTCCCAACCTCGTGCAATATGCTTTAGCTCTTTAACTGACAAATCTCCACTTAAAGCAATTGAAATAGCATGTTGTGGGGGTTCACGCTTGGCAACAGATACAGGCTCCATTCCCGATGGAAAAGAGTTAATCCCATCCACCGCATTTTTTACATCTTGAATCACAACATCTGTACTGTACTTGGAATTCACTTCAACATTCACCATTCCAAGGTTTTCAGAGGATGTGGATGTTACACGCTCTATCCCGTTTACCCCTTCTAATCGATCTTCAATTTTTAAAACAATACCTTCCTCAATTTCTGCAGGAGATGCACCAGGGTAAACTGCTCTTACCTGAATAAGGGTTGATTCTCGCTCTGGAAAAAATGTGGTTCTGAGCGATTTCATCCCTACCCACCCCATCCAAATGAGTAAAATCATCAAAATGTTTCCTGCAATTGGGTATTTAATAAAATAGGATATTAGTTTTCTCATCTCATCCGTATACTGGCGCGTTCATTTTAAAACAGTTCAAGACTCATTCGTTGAGTCTAATTGGACATTGAAACCTTCATGCCTTCATAAAGTCCTTTCATATTATCGGCTATATATTGATCACCGTTTGCCAAACCTGTCACGATTGCTTTGGCTTGGTTGATGTACAGCACATTAATTTTCTTATGCGTTACAACCTGATTTTCAACGATATAAACACCTCCATTCTTAATTAACTTTCTGTTTATTTGAGTAGCATTTTTAAAGGTAGCACCACTAGCAACTCCGTGGAGAAACATTCCCTCCTTCAACGATCTGCCTTGAGCCTTGATGAATATCTTAACCATTTGAGAAGAAGGATCTAGTGAGGAATTAATTCGACTTACAACTCCTTGCCAAGACATATTCAAATCATCTGAATGTAAATTAACCTTACTGCCTTTTTGAATAAATTGTAAATCACTTAAACTAATTTCCGTTTCCAGTTCAAAAGATGCTGGATTTATAAATTCTCCAATCTTTTGTCCTGGTCGAACTAATGTGCCTTTTTTGAGGGTTGTGTTCGTTAGCACTCCGTTAAAAGGAGCATAAATACAAAACTTTGAGAGTTTATCCTCTTGTCCCTGTATGGAATAAAAGGTATTCAATATGCCTTTCCCTGCCATAAAACGCTTTAATTTCTCATTTTTAAACTCAGGTAACTCAGGCAATTGATCATGCACATCAATCGTGTTTAAAAAGCCTTCCCAATCTTTTGCTTCACTGGGATAATCCATTTTTAAATCACCCATCACGCCAGCAACTTGTGTCATTAACTGCGATTTCACTGCTTTAAGATTGTTGCTAAATTCTGTCGCGTTTAATTGAACCAAGACACTTCCTTTAGAAAAGGTATTCCCCTGTTTGAAATTATCCGTTAATAATACACCTCCAACTTCTGTAAAAACATCAATTTTGTCCTCAGCCGATAATTTACCTGAAAATCTCACTTCAGCCTTATGATCACCCAATTCAACCGTTGACACTTTCACAAGCCGATGACTCTCTATAACCTCAGTGCGCTCTTCAATCGGTTTTAATTTCCATGAGATAAACACACCCAGAGCAGAGATAAAAATGGACAATAGAATCAGAATTATTTTTCTACTTTGATTATTCATACGTATGTTTTTAATATCCCCAATAATTCAATGTTTAAGGGGCATAATTTAAACCTTTTGGGATTTCAAATTACGAAAATTTCCTTCAAAAATTACAGTGAAAAACCATCGGATTATTTACCGAAAATAAAGATTCTTTGGCTAGCATTTAAATTTTAATTCAATGAAATGATGAAAGGCTTTAATGAATTGATGAGTGGGTAAAAAAGGTCATAAAATCATGGATTTACATTCTGGTTTGAGCAAATGGATAGAAACTAATTCAGATAATGAAAAGCAACAGGTTTGATTGACATGTTCAACTCAAAGTGATTTCAACTCCCCAAAAGTTCTTTTCTTAATTTATCTAATTCATTTTGACGACGTTTTTCGCGTTCCTCTGCTTCTTCTAACTCTCTTTTTTTAAGTTCTTCCAGTAATTGTTCTGCTTTTCGAGCTTCCTCTTCTGCTTTTTTCAATTCTTCTTCAAACCTAGCGACCATTTGGGCTTCCTCTTTAAGTCGTCGTTCTTCTGCCAGTCGTTGTTCCTCTTCTTTTCGTTTGCGCTCAGCCTCTTTTCGTTCAGCCTCCTTTCTTTTGCGCTCTTCCTCTGCTTTTTTCTTTGCTTCGAATTCTGCTCTTCTCTTTTCCTCCTCTGCTCTTTGCTTTGCTTTGAACGCATCGATTTCCTTTCGTCTTTTTTGCTCTTCTACTAATTTTTTAAGCTCCTCTTTGAATCGTTCCTCTTCTGATTTTCGACGCTCCTTTGTTTCTTTTTGAAAGTTCTCTAATGCCTTGTTGGCTTCATCTTGTTTTTTAAGCACCTGATCTAGCTTATTGGTTAACTCTTCATTTTTTGTTTGTAAGTTATCCTTGTGTGTTTCCTCTGCAATTTTCGCATTAATCTTTTCTAATTCTTTCTTCTTTCGAGCTAAAAATTCTTCTTCTGTTTCTTTTTTAGAATCATCTAATTGTTTTTGATTCAATTCTTCTTGAATTTTGATTTTTGTATCATAATAGGCTTTTAATTTCTTTTCTCGTTCTAAAGCTGCCTTTTCCATTTCGGTCATGTTTGCCTCAATAACCTTCACTTGGTCTTGATAGGCTTTTTCATTTTCTTTCGCTTTTTTCTCTTGCTCAGCCATCTTTCGATTGTGCGCATCTTCCAATGCTTTTAATTTGGCTTCTTGAACTGCCTTTCGCTTTGCTTTAAGAGCTTCTCGCTTTGCCTCTGCTGCTTGAGCTCTTTCAAGCATTCTTTGCTGCTTGAGCTCTTCCGCATCATTTCGTTCTTTAATTCTTCGTGCTAATTCTTGTTGACGAAGTTTTTCTCGTGCAATTTCTCTTCGTTTTTTTTCTTGACGTTTTTTGTACTCTTCATTGAGTTTCGTCTCTCTTTTTAATTGCTTCTTTCGTGCTAATTCGGCTGCGTGCTTTTGTTTTAAAAACGATTTATACTCTGCTTCCTTTTGTTTAATTTCTTTTTCTTTCTCCTTGCGCTCTTGCTCATATTTCTTTTTAAGCGCTTTTGCAGCTTTTTTAACATCTGAAACATCAGAAGTTTGCGCAAAAGCGGTATTACAATTAAAGGCGATAAAAAATAGTAAAAGGGGGAACAAAAAATAATTCTTTATTAAAGCACTCATCGTCAATAGCAAACATTTATAAGTTACACACAATTCAATCTTCCTACGCAAAATTTTAGCTTTTGTTATTCGTTAGGCTACATGAAATGTTACCTTTATTGTCCAAACATTAAGCCAAAAGTAATCGCAAATATTCTTTTCATATCAAGTTGGTATCCAAATAAAGAAGATCCTACGCTAGGTATTTTTGTACAAAGACATGCAGAAGCAGCAGGAATATACAACCATGTTGCAGTATTGCATGTTCAAAGTGATCAATCCATTTCAAAAGCCAACATTCAATACAGCGAAAATAAGACTTACAAGGAATTAATTGTGAATTACCCTAAGGTAAATTCTCAATTACCTCGTTGGGCAAACCTTACGAAAGTTAAACAGTATAAATTCCATTACAATTTAGGCCTTACTCTCCTTGCGGAGAAAGGATTTATTCCTGACTTAGTTCATTGTAACATCATGAACCCTGTTGGATTAATTGCCAAATACTGGAAAAGAAAACATCAACTGCCTTATGTGGTTACTGAGCATTGGACAGGCTACCTGGAAAGCGACGGCAGATATAAAAAGAGCACGCTTTTAAAACTCCTTATTCCCTCTATTGCTCGACGTTCAGAAATGATCCTTCCAGTAAGTGATGACCTTAAAAGAGCCCTTCAAAAAAATCGTATCGGTAAAAATTTCAACGTCGTTCGAAATGTTGTAGATACGGATCAGTTTTTTATTCAAGAAAAAACAAAAACAGGATTTCTAGTCGTTGCGGATTTAGAAAACAGTCAAAAAAATATTTCTGGTATTATTTACTCATTTCAAGAAGTACTTTACAACAACCCAAACCTTCAGCTTCATATTGCAGGAGGAGGAACTGATGAAGATCAACTTAAATCATTAGTGGAAGAACTTAACCTTTCTGAAAGCATTCATTTTCATGGCCGAATTAGCGCTGACGGCATAAACGACCTTCTCGCTCAAAGTTATGCATCCGTGTTGTTTAGTAATTATGAAAACTTACCTTGTGTAATTGTTGAGTCTTTTGCAGCTGGCGTTCCATTTATTGCAACTGATGTGGGTGGAATTAGGGAAATTCTTCATGCTGAAAGAGGTATTCTTATTCCAGCAAGAAATCAAAGTGCGCTTGTTGATGCTATGCTTCAAACAATACAAACATCATGGGATAAGAATACCATAAGAGCTTATGCTGTTAAACATTTCAGTAAAGCATCTATTGGAAAAGAATTCGACCATATTTATAAAAGTATCCTTGGAGAATAAATCAACCATCCATATAATTTTAAAGTCACTCCTTGGTACGGCAGGTATTTTTGTCGTAGGCATGTTCTTTAGTTTCACCTTTAACTGGGCAATTACCAAATATATGGATCAAGATGAAGTTGGATTGTTTCAATACTACATTTCCATAATTACTTTTGCTATGGTTATTATTCCACTTGGCTACCAATCACTTGCTCAACGCGAGGCATTATCTTTGGGTAGAAATGGAATTTCAAAATTGAGTAAACAAGCTTTGCTTGCTGTGTTTTTTAGTTCAGTTTTATTTGGAGGACTATGGTATTGGGGACTCACAAAACATAACCTCGTAAAAGACCTTACTGATTTTTCAGGATTGAAAATCGCATTAATGATCATTCCAGTTTACGCGTTAAATGTATTCTTCAGAGCTATATTGCAGAGCCAAAACAAAATTTTCAGTTCTGTGCTGCCCGATGTTTTAATTCGACCTATTATTCTTTTAGGATGTACAATGATTCTCCCTCTTTTTGCAGTGGATATATCGGGTAATCTTTTACTTTGGATTTTACTTTTCATTCTTGTTGGCGCATTGATATTTTCAATTGCGAGAGTGTATCAGCATACCGAAGTGAAAGAATTACCTCAAAAAACAAATTGGTTAAAACAAGCTTTACTTCTCCTCCCCATAGGACTTTTAACAACTGTAAATGAGCGAATTGATGTTGTGATGGTTTCTAAAATATTAGGTAAAATAGATAATGCTGTGTATGGAATAGCATTTAAATTTGCCCTTTTTAGTGGTTTTGGATTGGTTATTCTAAATCAGGTTCTTGTGCCTCATTATGCAAAATATTTCAGTTCGGAAGAAAATTCAAAAAAACTTCGAGAGAAAATTAAACCGAATGTCCGATTATCTTTCGCATTAAGCTCTTTTGTTGTACTATTATTAATCGTAATTGGGCAAATGCTCTTAAGTTGGTTTGGCAAAGGAGGGGAAGACTATACCGTTGGTTACTCAAGTATGATCATTTTAGCTTTCGGACAGCTGTTTAATGTAGCATTAGGTTCAACAGGATATATTTTAATTATGGCTAAAAAAGAATCATTAGTTATGCTGAGTATTGTTGCGGGTATCATTGTTAATATTCTCTTAAACTATTTACTACTTCCAACTCTTGGAATTACTGGCGCAGCAATTTCAACAAGCGCAAGCATAGTTGTTTGGAATTTAATGATGCTTATTTTTGTAAAACGAACAACAGGAATTAATCCAACAATTTTTTGATGATTAAATCTCTTCCACATTTTCTTATTATTGGTGCCCCAAAATGCGGAACTACCGCGTTACATAATTATTTATCTCAACATCCCGAGATAAATATGTCGCCTAAAGAAATTCATTATTTCGGAAAAGATCTTGGATATAAAGTAGACCGACCCACTTTGGAAGAATACCAATCCCATTTTAAAAATACCGGGATCAACGGCGACGGATCGGTATGGTATTTGTATTCAGACACTATTTATCAAGAGTTGAAAGATTTAGGTATATCTCCTAAAATTATTGTTCTGCTTCGAAATCCTGTGGAAGTAGCATACTCATTACACAGTCAAAATTTAGTTGATGCAAATGAAAGTGTTACCGTATTTGAAGAGGCCCTCTCGTTAGAGGAAAGTCGTAAAAATGGTAAAAACCTCCCTCCTAATGTTGACCCGCCAAGAACGCTCTATTATCGAGAAACAGCTGATTTCTTCCCTAGAATGCAGGTGCTATTTCAACATATTCCTTCAGAAAATATATTTGTGGGACTTCAAGAGCACATGCAAAAAGATACCGCTCAATTTCTTAAACAAGTAGAGCATTTTTTAAATCTCAATCATTTTAATGGGTATACGTTTAATTTAGTCAATGAAAATAGACAGATAAAAAACAAAAAGGTTCATCAATTAATAAAAAAGCCCAATTCATTGAATAGAATGTTGTTTAGAACCATCATTCCTTTCAAAAAAGTAAGAAGTTGGATGGTGCATGGTATTTATAAAAAAAACGTAACAACTTCTAAACGACCCGAACTTTCATTACAAACAAAGCGTGTGCTTCAACTCTATTTTAAGCCAAGTATTCAAGCACTAAACGAGATTATTACTCCAGATATTTCTCACTGGATAGATTAGTGTGTTGATTTAAATATGAAATGGGAAAACTCAGAAAAAAAACCAAATTAGGAGTAGGAAAACTGACCTCTCAACTCCTATCCTAATTTGATTGGGTTATTTGGGTATGCAATATAGCCGAAGGTTAACCGGCTATTTTGTAAATATCAATGTTTTCTCTAATTTTTAAAAGATAAGCACCCAGCATAAACACATTTCTAACCACAAATAAAAACACATAAAATATTGAAAATGTGATCGATAAGAATAAAAAAAACACATTTCAAAAAATATTAAACAAACAGAAAAAGAGTATTACAATTGATCCAACCACTGTAAAAACTTTCGCTCTTCCGGTAAATCAATAAAATTATCTTTATTAAATTGTTTGTGAACAGCTTCTTTCAAAGGTTTCTTGGAGAGCACATCAAGATACACTTTCAACCACCCCTCCTTTCCATTATAGGTTACACCTTTAAGTTTTTGATCATCATAAATTGCAAAAAAAGCATCAAATAAGAGCTTTTGATCAGGAGTAAAAACAATTGCCTCTATCCTTTCTTTACGCTTTATGGTTTCTACATTTTTGTCAAACACATCTTGTTTACCCATTAAATGATAAACCATTAATAAATGTAATTCACTGTCCACAAAATAACTTGAATTCTTTTTATCTAACGATAATGATTGATAGTCAATCAAATGGAGTAAAGCATGTTTAAAGTCTCCTGATAAAATTAAGAGTTGAGCGAAAAGTAAGTAAACACGAGAAACCAAAAGATTATTTCTTCGAAATTCTTTCTTGGAAACTGTTTTGAACTCTTCTAGTAGTTGATTAATAACTGGCTTGTCCAAATACCAATATTGCAAATAAATATTGGTCCGAAAATAAATATCATAATACTTTTCAGTGAGTACACCATCGGTATTTTTTTCAATCAAAGGCAAGTAATACCTTTTCATGTAGCCTAAGTAACTTTTTACAACATCAATAGCAACTTTCGCAATTAAAAAAGTAAACAGGTTACTAAAAACAAGCAGTTGAGACAAATAATTCTTTTTAAAGACCTCTGCTGTTACCAAAAGTTTAAGTTGACGTTTTCGAACATTGTGATGCTCTTCCATATCAACTTGGATAATGGCTCCCATAGCTTGAATTTCAAAACTACTCATCTTTGCTTTAGAGGATTTCAATGCGTCTACATCAGCAATTAAGCTTGATGAGGTTAGTTTTAGAAGCAACTCTTTGGTTTCCTCTTTCCGCTCATAAAAAAAGTACTGATAATACAATGTTACGGCTTGACGATATTTACTATCTATTGTATTCACCTCATTTTCTCGTACCGTAACTTCTTCTAGCGCATGTTCAACTTCCTCGGTAAAGGTTTGAGTGAGCTCTCCTTTCAAATGACATAGGTCCCAGCTTTTTAACAGGGCCTCTTTTTCATAAAAAAAATACTCTAGGGTTTGAGCATGCTTTAAAAGTTTCGCGTTAAGTTTCCCAGCCTCAAACAACATTGACTTTTCCTGAAGGTTTTTTACATCTTTCAGCATATCTGCCAAATAACCTTCGTGATCAGATGGTGCATTATAAGACCTTAAATGCTTTAGAATAATTAAATAAAGGTTACGAAGAGAATTCTTTAAGACTTTTGATGAGGTTTCCTTATACTTTTCCTGAAGGGCATCAAAATCATACTCATTATAATCTTGAATTGTTTGAAAGTAATTATGCAGTAAACTATTATTCCTACTCGATTGTAACTTTAGGTTAACATACCTTTTTTCTGTGGGATGAAGTGACTTTATAAGTTTAAATAAACTCTTCATACACCCTAAACCTATTTTTTAATCAGAACTCCTTTAGTACGTTCATCAGAATTACTTAAAGCAACTTCGTATAAGTACACTCCAGCAGACAAATCAGAAACCTGAATAGAAGTGGTATTTAAACCATCAAAATACTGAATAACTTTTCCCTGCATGTTTAGTATTCGAAGGGCTTTGATGTGCCCTTTTCCTTCAACAGCTATCGTTACCTCATTGTCGGCAGGGTTTGGGAATACTTTTAACTTATCCTGAGCAATTTCCCTTGTACTATTTGAACCAATAACATGAACCGTAACTGTGTCCGGAATTATATTACCACTCGCGCTTAATTTAAGGTCATATACACCAACTTGATCAAATCGAATATTTGTAAATGTTAACCATCCTGTTCCATACATGCTCAACGAACCGTACAAATTTCCAGGGCCAGATATCTTATCCACATAGGCGTAATTTTGAAAAGTAGAATCAACAAAACCAGTTAAACGATCGTAAACACCAATTGTAATGGGAAAAATAGCATCAACAGGAATAATACCTCCATTTCCTGATAACGGAAACACCGCGTCTCCGGCGGAAGAGTTACATCCTTTAGGTGCAAATGCACATAAATCAATTTTTTCAGGCACATTGAATAGAATTGTATCGGTTATAAAACCACTCACTGAAATTTCCACCTCATATTCTCCTGGTTCAGTGAACATCCAATCATTAAAGTATGCATGTCCCCAAATATTGTTAGATATTGTTCCTTTTAAAATGCCTGGCCCAGAGAGTAATTTAGCAAGGACAGTACCTGAGTAAGTAGAATCCAACAAACCATTGGACGCATCTCCAATAGCAATCCAAAAAGGAGAGGATGTTCCTACGGAAACATACTCAAAAGTGGAATTCCCAAATGAATAAACAAGTTCTTTTCTTGCGTCCTCATTTGCACAACTAATTCCTTTTTGCTGACATGGATTAGGGTTATAAAATTGAGCAGTTGATGAAAAATAACCACAAACAACCAATACATACAGTATAATACAACTGAATGAATCAAAGGTTTTACGTGCTAAATTTTTCATGCAAAAAAAATTACAATATTAAGGGTTGCTATACCTACTATATTTAAATTCATAAACATAGTTTCAAAAAAGGACAAATTTAAAACTAAAAGCTTTAAAAGCAATTAGTTAATACCTTTTTTTTCATGTTTTCTTACCATTTTATACACGACGGAAATATAAAAAACAGCTTCTTTTTAAATTTTTCAAACTCAACGATCTACGAATTGTTCACTAGAATCCTTAAGAATTTATTTAAGAATACCTTAAATGGTGTATTGTACTTTGCGAGCTAAAAAAATAATTTTGCATCGTGAATAATTCCAGACCTAAAAATGAATTAGAAGCTTTGTTCCAAAACATGGAATGTGTGGTTTGTGCTAAAAAAAAGAAATGCTGTAAGAAATACAAAAAGAAATCAAAACCCTGTAAAAGCTGTCCTAAGTTCTAATTCCCTTTCTAAAAATTAGTTGATTTCCAATTGATTTAATCTTCCTTTAACACGTGATTTAAATCACCTTTATAGTTGAATTTTTGCTAGTGATCACATTATAGAAAATAGTTAAGACACTCTCTTAAAGTAATATAGAATGAACCAAATCATAACTAATACTGATAGAAATAACAGTGTGATTTGAAACTCACTTATACAAATTGGGCATGGACCTCCTTCATTACAAGGCTCGCAACTTGGTTGAAATAAACTAAAGAACACACCTATCAATAATTCAAGTAATATTAAATAGAAAATATATCTTTTCAAATCCCAACGATTTAATTAAAATCCAACCTATAAAATTTTTCTAACTTAAACTACCAAATAAATAAGCAAGAAAAATTGCTGTTAGCAAATTTTTCATTGGTAATTAGAGAGCAATAAATCTAACGAATTAATTAAATCTTCTGAAGGAGCTACAGAATAATTAACAAATATTTTTTGATCTTGAAAAGAGAAATATGATACTATTAAATACCCATCATAAAATGCATTATCCGTTTCAAATCTAAAATTGATATTATTAAGCTTATTAATTGATATCCCTATACCTTTACTTATTACCAGCTTATTTTCAGAACTACTTGAATTAGAAATTTTAAAAAAAAGATTTGATTTTTCGAAACTTACTAAAACTATTTCGCTTACATTTCTAAATTCTCCATTTACAACTAATTGATAACTTAATATTTGTTTAACAGGCCCTAATTTTTTAATAGAAAATTTAGACAAACTAAAAAGAGTGTCCAACAATTCATTTCTAACTGGAGTAAACCCTTCTTTTTTAAAAGTGCTAAAAGCTTGATTATGTAGAAAATTCATATCCAAACCTCCTTTCAATGAATCAGAGAGAATAAAACGGTTAATTGAAGAATCTAATTTTAGTTCCCAATCTTTCTGATTAAAGTAATTATTCACCTTATTTAAGAGACAAAAATTTTTTTCCTTCGATTGATTAATCGACTATCATCCAGTCAAAATCAAGAAAAAAATAATTATTTGACATAATCTTAATAACATGAATTAGTTCTATTACTTCGTTTAAATTCACTTTTAGAGTAACCTGTGGTTATTTCAATGTAAAAATAAAATTTACCGAATCGCAAAAAAAATTACATTATACTTATTTTCATTTAGTGAATCTAAAAGTATTTTTAAAGTTGAAATGCTTAGCATTTTTACTTACAAGATTTATACCTGTAATTCTCTTCTTTAATTAATTCACCTTTGTCGTTGTAATATTTCCAAACGCCTTCTTTAATATGCTTGATCGACTCTGAATAGACCGGTATAGGCTTAACTTCTCTACCCATGAAATCTTTTATTTTTGGATCTGGAGTTATCAAAAATGTATCCAATTCCGGATAATAATAATTGGTATCGATTTCATAATCTCTTTTTATTACTCCTAAGGCTGTTTCATAACCGTACTTACCTGAAATCGCAATCAAACCATTTGTATGATAAAACTTGTATTCCCCAACTTTCTGACCCAACATGTAATTGGTTATTTCTTTTACAATTCCGTTTTTATAGTATTTAATACAAGGTCCATTTTTCGATCCTTTAACTTCCACCCACTTCATAGAATCATTCTGATTAAACATGTTTATTAACGGTTGATTTTTATTTGTAACATCTACTTCAACAACCTCTTTGTTTTTTCCGAATACTTGGTAATGAATAATACGTCCGTTTTCATCCATCTCAACTCCTAAACCACCTTCATTTGGTATCCAAGAGTATGTTCTTAATAATTTATTTGAAGCATTAAATGTTCTTCTTTCTAATTCAACATTGCAGGAATCAAAATAGGCTATTATCGAATCACCATTGGGTTCAATAGAAACATAAGATTGAGCAACGCCATTAAAGAACTTACAATTATTAAGTTTTTTACTGTTCGGGTAAATCACTTTGTAATCACCATTTAATAATCCATTTTTAACTGGTTTTTCAAGACTAAAATATTTTTCATCCTCAAATACAGAGGCTATTCTCCAAACACCTGTTGGTAATCCATTAGCGTTTTTAATATTGCATTGAACTCCTGAAAAATTCAAATCATATATGTACGGATATTTAAAATCAACAAGATTTTTAATTTCCTTAAGTGATTTCTCTACTTTTTTAGGAGATAAATGACCCTCGTATACAATAAAATCACCTCCATACTCGGGATCAACTAATCCACTTTGATCAATGACTTCAAATACTTGACTCAATTGCTTTACAGGTTTTCCAATTTGCTCCCCATTGAATTGGAAAACTGAAATGCTTTGAGCGTTAGCTAAGCAAAACATTAATAATGGAATTATATTAAAGATTGGTTTCATTCAATAAATTTTCTGTTTCAACTTTTCATCAGTTATCGCTTAACCCAATTTACAATACGTTTTACTAATTTACATTAAAGAAAACTTGTATAAAAAAACCGGAAATTTTCATAACAATTTGAAAAAATCCGGTTTAGTACCGAGAGGCGGGCTCGAACCGCCGACCTCGTGAGTATGAATCACGCGCTCTAGCCAGCTGAGCTACCTCGGCGCGTATTCCCATCAAATAACGGGAGCGCAAATATATAACATTCGTTTTATAACCACATCTAATATTTTGTGAAATTTAATTGCGTATTAATTATTTTAATTAAAACAGCTACCTTGAAAGGTTTTTAATTTGTAAATTGCAGCACTATTTTTTCGATGTTATGACGAAGTTTGAATTAGAATACCCTGTAAAATCCTCAGTAAAAGTTTTATATGATTCACTTGTTGACTCTTCTAAGCTTACAGAATGGTTTTGCGACGACATTACGCTTTATGATAATGGTAAGAAGATGGAGTTTTTCTGGGAGGGTTCTGGTCAAATTGCTGAAGTAATTGGTAAGAAAGACAATCAATTTATACGTTGGCAGTGGGAGGATGAAGAAGATGACACCTACTTTGAATTACGTATTCAAGTTGATGAGATCACAAATGATGTAGCCTTAATTGTAATTGACTTTGCAGAAGAAGATGAATTGGAGGAAGCGAAAATGCTTTGGGATAACCAAATCAGAGACCTTTTCATTTCTTTAGGTGCATAACTCTTTTTTTCTTTCATGAAAAAGCTCCATAAACTAGTTTTTAAAACTTATGTTGGACCGTTTTTGGTGACTTTTATCGTGAGTAATTTTTTACTCTTGATGATCTGGATGGTGAAATATCTAGAGGACATCATTGGTAAAGGCCTTGACTTCATTGTAATTTTTGAAATGATTGCTCGAGGTTCCTTGAATCAAATTCCTTTTTCACTTCCGTTGGCAATTTTGTTATCCAGTATAATGACCTACGGAAAACTGGGGGAAACGATTGAATTAACGGCAATGAAGTCTTTAGGTGTGTCGTTAACTAAGGCAATGCGTCCTCTTTTAGTTTTTACAGTGGGACTGGCTATTGGGGCCTATTTTTTCGCAAACAACTATCTCCCCTATTCCAATAAAAAACTCAGCTCCTTGATGAGTGATATAACTCGAACCAAGCCTGAGCTTTTGATTCCTGAAGGGGTATTTTACAATAACCTAAAAGGATATACCATTCGAATTGGCAAAAAATATCGCGATAAGTCTATTGCTGATGTCCTCATTTTTGACGATTCAAATGACGGAAAGGGAGGCTTTGTTGCTGCAGATTCGGGTTCATTGGAATTATCGAAAAATGGAAATTATTTAATTCTGAATTTAATCAATGGAAACACTTACAAGTTAGATAAAGAAAAGATTAGACCAGGAACACAGAGAAAATTACCTTTTGTAAAAAATCAATTCAGTAGAAATCGATTAATTTTTGAGCTCACAGGATTTACCTTTGAAAAGTCCGATCCAAATAAAAGAAGTAAGCATTTAAAAAATATGTCCAATAGTGATATTGCGCATCACAAAGACAGTCTCGAGTTGAAGCAAAAAAAAGAAGCCTTTAATATTGTTAATCACCTTCATTATAAATACTTTTTTATTGAGGATACTACATTTTTAAGGGATACTGTTACTGCCTTTTCATATAATGAACTAATTGGTTCAATTGATTCAATTGAAGATTCTAAACGAAAGATCATCCAAAAAACAGCAAAAGAGACAGCTTCAAAATTGAAACGAAAATTAGAAGTGGAGAAAAAAAACAAACAAAATGGTGCGATTTACATAGGAAGACATTCTCTAGAAATCCACAAGAAATATTCAAATTCAATTGCATGCATCATTATGTTTTTTATTGGTGCACCCTTTGGGGCTATTGTTAGAAAAGGAGGATTAGGATTACCCGTGGTAATTGGTGTATTGCTCTTCCTATTGTATTATGTTTTATCAACGACGATGTATAAAATGGGAAAAAAAGGCGATTTTGACCCAATCTGGGGTATGTGGTTAGCCCCTTTGATCCTCTCTCCTGTTGGTCTTTTTCTTACCTATAAGGCAGCTACCGATTCAAGTATATTCCGTAAAGAAGCATACAAAGCGGTTATTAAACGATTATTCAAAAAAAAATAAACCCTTATCCAAGCTTTACGTCATAGGCTTGAAAAACTTATATTTGTACACCTTGCTAACCCTTCAAGTAGAGAACTGCATTGTATGAAGATACTTCAGATTTGTAATAAACCTCCATTTCCTGCTGTTGACGGTGGAGCAATTGCAATGAATAATACAACGCAAGGATTGCTTCAAAATGGTCATAAAGTAACCGTTTTAGCAATCACTACACCTAAACACCCTGTTCATCTATCCGATCTTCCAGAACAGTATATTTCGGATACTAATTTTCAATCTGTATACATTGATACAAGTATTCGTTTGCGAGATGCTTTTTTTAACTTGTTTACGAAAAAGTCATACAACATTGAGCGTTTCATAAGTGTTGCCTTTCAACAGCACCTTCAAAAAATGCTAAAAGAAACATCTTTTGATGTGGTTATTATTGAGAGCCTTTTTGTAGCCCCCTACATTTCTACAATTAAAATGCTCAGCAACGCCAAAATTGTGTTGAGAGCACATAATGTTGAGCATAAAATTTGGGAGCGGATTTGCAAAAATACTCGAAACCCTCTAAAAAGAAGATACATTAGTTTATTGGCTAAACGGCTGAAGAATTATGAAATTGAAACCTTTGAACATATTGATGGAATAGCTGCAATGACAAAAGTAGATCAAGCTGTTTTCTGCAAGTTAGGGTTTGAAAAAAATATTGCATCAATACCAACAGGTTATATTATTCGCCCAGAAAAAGAAGCGCAAGAAACCTCTGTGGAAGAACATTCAATATTTCACATCGCCTCAATGGATTGGCTACCGAATTTAGAGGGTGTACAATGGTTTTTAAATCACGTTTGGAAAACTGTTCATAAACAATTTCCTCCTGCAAAATTGTATTTAGCAGGAAGAGAAATGCCCGAAGATTTTTTTGCAATAAATCACTCGAATATTGTAACGGTTGGAAAAGTGAAAAGCGCTAAAGCGTTTTACCTTTCCAAAAAAATAATGATTGTCCCCATTTTATCAGGCTCGGGAATGCGTATCAAAATAATTGAAGGGATGGCTCTTGGGAAAGTCATTATCTCAACAACAATTGGAGCTGAAGGAATTAATTGCACTTCGGGGGAAAACATCATTATCGCTGACTCCCCAGACAATTTTGCCCAAGCAATCTTGCACTGTTTAAAGCATCCTGAATATTGTGAATTCATTGGGAAGAATGCAAGGAAGTTAATTGAAAATGAGTATGCTAATGCGCATATTAGTAAAAAAATGATTTCTTTTTTCGAAGAACTTCAAACAACGTGAGTAACAGAAAAAAAATACTGTTTTTAACCTCTCGAATCCCTTTCCCTCTTGAAAAAGGAGATAAGCTACGTGCATATTATCAAATAAAATATTTGAGCAAAAATGCTGATATTATTCTATGCTGTATATCTCAAGAGCCACTCTCCATAGAGGCTGATCGGGAACTGAAAAAATATGTCAAAGAAATTTATGTTTACACCACCTCCAAATGGAGTATTCTATATAATATGCTCGTTGCTGGAATATATAAACTTCCATTCCAAGTTGGTTTTTTCTTTAATACCGGAGCGCATTATTTTTTCACGAAGGCTATCCAAAAAGAACAGCCGGATCACATTTTTGTGCAACTGATTCGAATGGCCGAATATGTTTCTAAAGAAAAATCTATTCCAAAATCTTTGGATTACATGGATACGTTTTCAAAAGGAATCCAACGCAGAATGTTGAACGCATCTGGTATTAAAAAATTAGCATTTCGATTTGAATATAATCGACTCCGAAAATATGAGGCGAAAATTTACGCTAATTTTAAAAACACCTACATTATCTCTGAGCAAGATAAACAATCCTTTGACTTTCCTGAATCAAAAGATATAAAGGTTTCTCCAAACGGTGTAGATCATCATTTTTTCAAACCTAATGAAAACATACAAAAACGATATGATCTTGTTTTTACGGGAAACATGAGTTACCCTCCTAATGTAAATGCGGTAATGTATATTGCAAAAGAAATCTTTCCTCTTCTTCTAAAACACAAACCAGATATTAAATTATTAATTGCTGGAGCTACTCCTACTAATGCGGTTAAATCTCTTGCGAATGCAAATATTCATGTGAGTGGGTGGATGGATGATATACGTGATGCGTACAATGAATCTTCAATCTTTATAGCACCGCTTCAAATTGGAACAGGTTTACAAAATAAGCTTTTGGAAGCCATGTCTATGGAATTACCTTGCATTACCTCCGCGTTGGCAAACAATGCCTTAAAAGCTTGTGATGGAGAAGAAATACTTATTGGTGAAACACCCGAAGATTACTTACACCATATTTTAAACCTTCTTCAAGATCAAGCGTTGAATATAAAAATTGCTCAACAGGGAAAACAATTCGTCACCAATACGTATAACTGGAACGCCATTACTAAGGATTTAGAGCAAGACTTTTTTAATCAAAATAATATAAACTAGAAATTTACACCGGGACTGTCTTAACCTGATAACCTTTTGTCATCATCCACGCATTTAAAAGTCGAACTTCTTCTCGTTCTAATAACTTTAGGGCTTTTTGGTATTCTTTTTTCACTAATTCAAGATCAAAACTTACGCGTTCCAAAATATACTTCGTGTATTCTAAAAAAGATTCTTTCATTATTTTAAACTTTAGGCTAATATGAATCACTAAATGTTAATTCAGAAATTCTTAAGTTTTTTTAAGAGAACGACTATCAAATTATTTAATAAGCGTTAATGATTTTATTTTATTCTGTCAAAAGAATCAAATCACCGACGAAATTGGGGTTTTAAGCAGGTTAAGAGAGTCGATCTCTGTAATCTTCGTAGACAAATTCTTTTAACAACTTAAAATCGCATTCTTTAGTCCATACCCCTAAACAAGGGTGTTGAACACCATTGAAAAAATTGGTTTTCACAAAGGTATAATGAACCATATCCTCAAACACAATAACATCTCCTATCCGCAAGGGCTTTTCAAATGTAAATCCTTCAACATAGTCTCCACTCATGCATGTATTACCACCAAGACGATAGTGAAATGTACCTGATGATTCTTCATTGATTACACATGGTTTATAGGGCATTTCAAGACAATCGGGCATGTGGGCAGCAAAACTTACATTTAGAATGGCGGTATGAACACTATGGGCAGTAACAACATCCTCCACTTTAGAAATTAAATAACCTGCGTTTAAACCTATTGCCTCTCCTGGCTCTAAAAATACCTCAACGGCATAACGTTGTTTAATACGTTGAATTAATACTGTTAGTAAGTCTATGTTATACGCCTCTTTGGTGATATGATGGCCACCACCAAAATTCACCCATTCTGCCTGATGCAATAAATATCCAAACTGCTTTTCTATCGTTTCAAGTGCTTGTTCAAAATCTTCGGCAGAAGATTCGCAAAGCATGTGAAAATGAATCCCCGTGACACCCAAAGGCAGATGTTCTCCCATTAAATCACTTGTTATTCCGAATCTACTTCCAGGTTTGCAAGGGTTGTAGTAATCAACCTCAACGGTGGAAAAATCAGGGTTAATCCTAATCCCATATTTCACGTTCTCCTTTAATCGGCCTTTAAACTTTTCATATTGGTTGAGCGAATTAAAGGTGATATGCGAACTCATGGAATTCACAGTATCAAATTCTTCTTCAGTATATACTACAAAACAAGAGTGAGCCTTACAGTTCATTTTGTCCGCAATTAATTTAACTTCATTAAGCGAACTTGCTGTTCCTCCTGAAATATATTGCATGGCTAATGGAAAAACTTCCCACATCGCAAAACCTTTAAGTGCGCACAAAATGTTAACTCCGGCACATTGTTCTAGCTTATGCAAACATTGCATATTACGTTCAAAGAGAGATTCATCAATGACAAAACATGGATTCGGAATCTTCTCTAATTCATTCAACAAACCACTCATAACCAAGCTAAAGGATATTCGTAACAAAAATAAACCAATTAAACACAATAGTATTGTTTAGGCCTTTTTTAAAAGCGAATTTTACTTTATGAGTTTTTACAATTTTGAAATTAAACAACCCAATGGTCAACAATTAAATTTAAATGACTTTTCGGGCAAGGTATTATTGGTGGTTAATACCGCGACAAGATGTGGTTTATCACCTCAATTTAAAGCCTTGGAGAAATTACATCAAACCTACAGGGATAAAGGGCTTGTTGTGCTTGGATTTCCATGCTCTCAATTTATGAATCAAGAGCCTGAGACAAATGAAACGCTTGTGGAGGCGTGTAAAACTAATTACGGAGTAACGTTTCAATTAACAGAAAAAATAAATGTAAATGGCCATGACGCACATCCAATTTTTAAGTTCTTAAAGAAAGAAAAAGGTGGTTTTCTGTCCAGCTCCATTAAATGGAATTTTACAAAATTCCTTATTTCATCTGAAGGAAAAGTATTGAGAAGATATGCCCCAACAACGGTTCCCGAAAAAATTGAAAAAGACATCATCAAGGAGTTGAAAAAATTGAGCTAACCTTTAGCGCTTTCAATGTGCTTCATATTTACGAAAATACGTGTACAAAAAAGGGAGCTGTAAGCTCCCTTTTTAACTCATAATTATCTTAACTAAATTATTTTCTTCCTGTTGCTCCTGCTCCTTCACCATTTAACACTGCAATGGATGATTTCTCAATGCGTAATTTCATATGATTTTCTACTGTAATCACTGCAGTGGTTTCATCCACACTTGCAATTACTCCATGCACACCACCTGTTGTGATGACTGAATCACCTTTTAAGGCTGCTTCTCGTTTTTTTGCAAATTCTTTTTCTTTCTTCTTTTGAGGTCGAATAAAGAAAAAATACATTACGCCGAATATTAACAATAAAAATATCGGTAAAAGATTGCTTCCTCCTTGTGCTTGTAAAAGTATAGTATTCATCATTTTCAAATTTTAATTATTCTGCTTTTGGTGTGCCTTTGAGCCAAAGTTTAATTTTCTGGTCTAATGAGTTTGATTCAATCGTCACAGATACACGAAACTGTTTCCCTGCTGTTTTATTTGCTGTAGTAACTTCCGCCAGAATACGTCCTTTTTCTCCTGGTAAAATAGGGTCTTCTGTATATTCAACATTCGTACACCCACAAGAACCTTTTACATTTGTTAAGACTAACGGTGCGTCACCGGCATTAACAAAATAGAACGCATGTTCTAACTCATCTCCTTTTATCATAGGCGGAAACTCATATTCAGTTTCATTAAAGATCATTTTTGGCCCACCTGTTACTGACTCATAATCTTCTATGGCTGAGTAATTGTTTTTCACAATTGAAGCGTCTATCGATGCTCCATCTCCTGCGCCACAAGAAAACAATAGACCAACTGTTAAAATATAGAGTATACTTTTCATCTCAATTCATTAATCCTCGTCCTGTTTTTCGCAATTCTCCTTTTTCTTTTAAATCGGGGACAATTTTATCCAAAATCCCATTAATAAACACTCTACTTTTAGGTGTACTATAGGTTTTAGATAATTCTATGTATTCATTTAAACTTACTTTCACTGGAACTGAAGGCAGATTTATTAACTCACACACGGCCATTTTCATTAAAATAAAATCTAATATTGCGATACGATCCGCTTCCCAATTTTTTGCTTTCTCCATAATAATGGCTTGATAATCATCATTATGAACTAAGGTTTGACGATAAAGGGTTTTAACAAACTCTAAATCATCCTCTAAATCTTTGAATAATTCAGGAACGCGGTAGTTTTGAGCAAATCGTGAGGTAAATCCTTTAAAGTATTTTACCACATACCCACAAACAAAGTAGTGATCATCGGACCAGTGAATACTTCGCTCTTCAAAAAGATCTTGAAGAATTTCATTATCCGCAACAAACTCCCTGTATAGTTTTAAAACGAAACTTTTTTGAGTTTCTAAATCATACTCCGGCGCATTCATAAACCGTTGAAAAGTTTCAGAGGCTTCAATCGTTTTGAAGAGCTTTGGAATAATATCGTCGTTGGCAACCCAAGAAATTTTATACTGCTCTACTTTTTTCTGCAATGAGTCACTATTCACTAGCGCCATGAGCAGTTCATTATTTACAAATCGAAGATTTGGATTTAAATCTTGTTCAGAAGGAAGTTTTTTATTTCTTCTCTCTTCAAGTCTTTTCGAGGCAAATCGTTGTAATTCGGTAAATACCGAAACATGTAAAATGAATAATTCATGTATTCGATTAATACAGGTAATCAGTTCCTTTTCACCTACACCTAAATCATTTTTAGCTCCTCTCAAATACGAATATATCGCTTGAAAAACTTTAATTCTTAAATGTCTTCTATTAAGCATCAGAACGTATTAATTACTCTGCAAATCTACTACTTAAATTCGAACCGAAGGCGAACTTAATCAATTATATTCTTTTTCTATTGGAAGCGGCTGATCAATAATTTCAACCCATGGCAAACCGTAACTTCCTAATTGTTCCATAAATGGATCTGGATTGAATTCTTCCACATTCCAAACTCCTGGTTTAAACCATATGCCTTTAGCCATCAATTTTGCGCCCAACATAGCTGGAACTCCTGTTGTATAAGAAACTCCCTGACCACTCACATCTTTAAAAGCGTCTTGATGTTTACAATTATTGTAGATATAACATGTTCGTTTCTGACCATTTTTCAATCCCGATATTTGACAACCTATAGAGGTTTCTCCTGAATAATTTTCGCCCAATGCTGAGGGCTCTGGTAAAACCGCTTTTAAAAATTGTAAGGGTTGTATTTTTTTACCCTCATATTCAATTGGTTGAATACTAGTCATACCAACATTTTCAAGCACTCGCAAATGAGTAAGGTATTCTTGTCCAAATGTCATCCAAAAACGAGCTCTTTTTAAGGTTGGAAAGTTTTTTACTAAACTCTCCAGCTCCTCGTGATACATTAAATAACTTTCTCTAGTACCAATATTTGGATAATCAATTGGTTGATGAATCTCCATTGGTTCGGTTTCCAGCCATTGGCCATTTTCCCAATATTTTCCAGGTTGGGTAATTTCTCTGATATTGACCTCGGGATTAAAATTGGTGGCAAAGGCTTTTCCATGGTCTCCACCGTTACAATCTACGATATCTAAATAATGAATTTCATCAAAATAATGTTTTGCTGCGTAAGCTGTAAATACCTGTGTTACTCCAGGATCAAATCCACAGCCTAAAAGTGCCATAATTCCAGCATCTTCAAATTTTTGTTTATATGCCCATTGCCACGAATACTCAAATTTAGCTTCGTCTTTTGGCTCATAATTCGCAGTGTCGAGATAGTGTGTTTTTGTACGAAGGCATGCATCCATAATGGGAAGATCCTGATAAGGCAGAGCCAAGTTTATCACCAATTGCGCTCGTGTTTGCTGAATAAGCGCAACAACTTCATCCACATTGTCCGCGTCTACTTGAGCAGTTTGTACACACACACCTTCTGCTTTAATTTCCGCCGCAATTTGTTGACATTTAGCTAATGTTCTTGAGGCGAGTGTAATTGTTTTAAAAACAGTGTGAAGACGTGCAATTTTTTTTGTCGCAACATTACTTACACCACCTGCGCCTATGATTAATACATTATTCATGCTTTATTTTTTTGCAAAAATAATACGGATATTGTTTCAATAAGGTATTATTGTAATCCATATGCAATTTTTTATTATTCTCTTCGCGGCACTTAGTCTCACCCATCAAGTTTTTGCTCAATGCGATTCTATTAAGATTGTTTTCTACAATGTGGAAAATTTATTTGATATTGAGGATGATTCACTTAAAAACGATAATGAATTTTTACCTTTTGCAAAAAAGAATTGGAACGAAGATAAATTCAACAAAAAAATCACACGCGTTGTTAAGGTAATTGCTGCGAATAATTTCCCGGATATCATTGGGCTTTCCGAAATTGAAAACGCAACCGTTCTAAAAGAAATAATCAATCATTTCCAATTAAAAAAACAACATTACCGTATAGTTCATTTTGAATCCGGAGATCAACGAGGAATTGATTGCGCCCTTCTTTATAATTCAAACAAATGGCATTTACACAGTTTAAAACCCTATCCTGTTGTTTTGAAAGGAAGGCCAACTCGAGATATTTTATCGGCCACACTTGTAAACGATCGAGACACACTTGCTTTGTTAGTAAACCACTGGCCTAGTAGATTTGGCGGTAGGAAAGCATCGCAACCTAAGAGAATGGCAGCTGCTCAGGTTTTATTGCAGGTTATGGATTCGATTACCAAACAGTTTCCCACAAAAAAAGTTATTGCCATGGGAGATTTTAATGATGAACCAAAAGATTCCAGTTTACAACTTCTTAATGGGTTTTCTAATCAATCAGAGAAATTTAAAGGAACATTAAAATATAGAGGTCGCTGGCAAACATTTGATCAATTTATATGCTCTACTAACTTCAACTACCTGTCCTATCCTTTTCGTAAATCGTTTTTATTGGAAGAAGATAAAACGTACGGAGGGTATAAGCCTTTTCGTACATATTACGGGCCTATCTATCACAACGGATTTTCGGATCACCTTCCCATTGTACTCACTTTTTGCGCACCATAAACAACCCATCTCGTATAGGAAGAAGAACCTGTTCTACTCTAGAATCTTCTTCTAAAAGATTTGCCAGTTCTACTAACGTTTTTGTTTCAACGTCTTTAGGATGTATACTTTTTGTGACTTTCCCGCTCCACAACACATTATCAAAAATAATGAGCCCTCCTTCTTTTACGGCATCAAAAACAAGATGGTAGTAATTAACATAATTTTCTTTGTCTGCATCAACAAAAACCATATCCCACTTTTTATTAATTCCAGGAATAATAGTTAACGCGTCTCCTACATAAGTTTTTATGCATTTCTGTAATCCCGCTTTTTTAAAAAAGCCTTTTGCAAAATCTTCGATTTCCTCATTCACATCAATGGTGTGTAACTCTCCTCCTTTTGCCAATCCTCTTGCCATACATATCGCGCTATAACCAGTATAAGTACCAATCTCTAGAATGGCTTCAGGGCACATCATTTTGGAGAACATGGATAATATTTGTCCTTGCAAATGACCCGACAACATCCTAGGTTGCAGAATCTTTTGATGCGTTTCGCGATGCAACTGATAGAGCACATCATCTTCTTTTTGGGTATACCGTTCGCTGTAATCGTTTATTTCTTTCGGTAAAAAGTTCATTGTTTAGTAGTAGGATATTTTAAATAATTTTGACGGGGCCATTACTTCATTTGCTACATCTAATATTTGTGAGGCATCAATAGCCTCAAATTCTTTTAATACTTGGTCTAAACTATCCACTTTGTTAAAGAGTAACATACTTTTACCATGCGCTAACATTACGCCTAAACTATTTTCCATACTAATGGCTAATTGTCCTTTAACTTGCTTTTTAGCTTGACTTAATTGTAACGTTCCTAATTTTTTATCACACAGTTTTTGGAGTTCATTTCGAACAAGTTTTTCTGTTTTTGCTGTATTCTTATTGTCTGTTCCAAAGTATACACTGAATGACCCACAATCCGAATACATGACACAATTACTTTCAAGCATGTAGGTTAGCCCATGTTTTTCTCTAATATTGAGGTTTAAACGACTATTCATAGCCGGACCTCCCAGTATGTTATTTGCCAAAAGTAAGGAAGGACGATTATTGTGATTTGCCGAATATCCTCTACCTCCTAACATGGTGTGTGTTTGATGTAAATTTTTCTTTAGAACAATATCGTTTAAGGGAATTTTCTGGGGACAAACTCTTTTTTTATTTGGTGAGGACACGTTGGCTTCATGCGAAAAGTATTTTTCAATCTGCTTTTTAAGTTTTTGAATCGAATAATTCCCTACCGAGCTGATGACTAAATTCTGTGTTACATAGTGTTTCTTCACAAATGAAGTAACCGTTTTACGAGAAATTGACTGAACCTGTTGTTCTGTACCCAAAATATCGTTGCCTAGAGGATTCCCTTTGAATAGATATTTATCAAACTCATCAAAAATCAAATCTGAGGGGGAATCCCGATAGCTATTAATCTCATCAATTACGACTTCTTTTTCCTTTTCTAATTCCTGCTTTGGAAAGTTTGAGTTAAAGAGAACATCAGAAAGTAATTCTATTGATCGAGACAAATAATCTACAGGGAATGATGCGTAAACGCATGTTTCTTCCTTTGTAGTGTACGCGTTTAATTCGCCTCCAACAGCGTCGAGCCTAGAGAGTACATGATACGCTTTCCGTTTTTTTGTCCCCTTAAATATAACGTGTTCAAGATAATGTGCTACACCTTCCTCTCCAAGGACTTCATCTCTTGATCCAACTCCAATAAACACACCAATGTGACCCACCTTTGAAAAGGTGTTTTGTGCATGAATTATTTGTATACCATTGGATAGTTCAGTCTGCTCCATTCTATTCTAACTCAATCCAAAACAATCCTCTGTATCCTCTTGTTGTGCCATCCTCATTATATACTTTCTCCATTGGACACACATAATTCACCTTTTTTTGAAAACGACCAGTTCCTTTGTCGTAAAAAAGAGATTCCTTGAATTTTAAAAAAACAATACCTGATTGATCATAAGTCTCCTCAATCGGTATTGGTTTAATCGCTCCAAATTCATCCTCTACATATTCTGTATCCACATGATAAAAAACATAGTCAATTTCACTATTTGTCATGGGAGTTAACTCACCCGGCATAAAACTGTATACCTTTAATTGCTTATTTTTCACTTTTAACAACAAATCATCGAGCAACTCTTTTCTTTGCGTTACAGGTAACCATGTTTCATCATACTCCTCGGCAGAGAGGTCTCCAACATTACTCTTACTCTCAATGCTCCCAACAAAGTCTCCATTAAATGACACATCGGAACGATTACACGATAAAAGCGTTATCCCTAACCCTAAAAAAAGAATATATTTGATACCGAAAAATTTCATACCACAATATTACTACTTTTTACTTGTCCTTTACATGAAGAATTCTGCTTACACCTTTAAATTCTGTTAATCTTTAGCTGATGTTACCATGAAAAATATTCAATCCTCTATTTTACTGAAACAGGTAAAAATTGTCAACGAAAGCTTAAAGCTTACAATGGTTTCTACAATTTTGGTTGGATCGGTTTTATTTTTACAGGTATATAAGGAACTTGATACTACTGTTTTATGGATTTGGTTTGCGGTTTTTTTCGCATCCCTTGCAACACGAATCTTTCTCTTAATTAAAAAGAAAAATCATCCCCCAAATCGAGATAATATTCAAAAATGGGTAAGTTTAAATTTTTTAAATACCATCTTATCTTCCTTAGCCTATGGTATCATAGCCGGAAGCACGTATTTTTTATCTGATCAAGTCACCATAACAATCATTTATATTATTATGGCGGGGGTTACAGCCGGAGCTGTTACAATATATGGTCCAATAAAGCACCTCTCCATTGTATTCATACTTCCTATTATCATCCCGCTCACAGTGGCAAATTTTGCCTACAATGACATCAGTCATATGACCTTAGCGTCTATCACTCTTTTCTTTTGTTTTATTATCTACAGATCATCGGATAATCTGTATAAAACCTTTCTAAATACATTTAAGCAAAACATAACTATTCGAGACTTAACAGAAGAAAAGGTCCGGATGGAAGAGATGGCTAAATTGAAAAGTGATTTCTTTGCCAGTATGTCCCATGAAATAAGAACACCGCTTAATGGTATAATAGGCTTAGTGGATCTCTTAATAAAATCTAAAATCAACAATCATCAAAGAGATTGTTTAAATACAATTAAAGGAAGCTCCGATGATCTAATGAAAGTAATTAATGATGTTCTTGATTTAAGTAAAATAGAGTCAGAGAAGCTTGATCTTTTACCCTCTAAAACCTCACTCTATGAATTCTGCAGACGAATGATTATTCTTTTTAGTGAGCGAGCAAAGAGCAAAGGGTTAGAAATTAATCTTGTGTTTGGAAATGATCTTCCTAATTACGTAATGGTAGACGAGCATCGTTTAAGTCAAATCACTTCTAATCTTATTTCAAATGCCGTGAAATTCACAGATTCTGGATCAATAACACTTTCAGTAAATTGTCTTTCCTCATCGGAAAACATGGCTAAACTTCAATTTAAAGTAGAAGACACAGGAATTGGTATTCCTGAGGAAAAACAGACTATTATCTTCAATAAATACGACCAAATTGCACAAGCAAATAATTATTTAATCACACAAACGGGTACAGGATTGGGGTTGAGTATTGCAAAAAAACTAGTCGCCCTGATGAATGGAGAAATTGGTGTTTTAAGTAAAGAAAAATTTGGAAGCATCTTTTGGTTCACCATAGATCTGCCAGTTCTTCACAACAACAAAACAGCAGAGAGAGAAATTCAAAAATTTCCTGAGAATAATTTTAATTTTAATGTACTACTGGTAGATGATAGAGACATCAATCTAAAAGTAGCTTCTCTTATGCTGAATAACTTAGGATGTAATGTAGAAACAGCATCCAATGGTGAGTCTGCGATTGAAAAATATGATGCGTCTCCATCCAAGTTCGACTTGATTATCATGGATATACAAATGCCTGTAATGGATGGTATAACAGCTACCCAAAAACTGAGAAAAAAATACGAAGATAATTTGGCACCTATCTACGGGTTAAGTGCACAGGTCATTCAAAATCTTCATAAAACGCCGGAAGAAATCGGCTTTGATTATTACCTCACCAAGCCACTGAACCTAGACGAATTAAAAAATAGTTTGCTCCGCTTAAGTTAAGCTTTGAATTCATTTTTTAGTGTTTATTTACGGGGAATGAAAATTCTTTGTTAAATTGGTCTTCACGGTTAAACTATGCAGGAATTAAAAGAATCAAACAAGGAGATCATAACCCAGTTGTGTTCTTTCCTTCAACAATTTAGTGATCAAGAATATTCAAAAAAGCTCAGTGTACTCAATAACTCAAGTATTGGTATGCATGTTCGCCATATTTTAGAGTTCTATGATTGTTTCCTTCACAATGTAAACAACTCCTCTATTTGCTATGATTCTCGACAAAGACAATTGGTTTATGAAGTTTCTGTTTCTGCTACCCTAGATACCCTTCAGTCGATTATTCAGAGAATACTCGATTTACAACACAACACCTCGGTTGAAATAGCGTCCAACACCAGTTTAAATGAAGGACCATCCTCCTATATCAACTCTTGTGTGGCTCGAGAATTACTCTACACCCTGGATCACTGCATTCATCATATGGCCCTCATAAAAATTGGGACACAAATAACTTTCCCAAATATAGCCATACCTAAAACGTTTGGTGTTGCACCTTCAACTGTCAGATTTCAAGAAGAAAAATGTGCACAGTAACGTTCATATCTCTAAAAGAAGGTGAATATATTTTTACTCATAATCGAGACGAAAAACTTTCTCGAAAATCTTCTCTACCTCCAAAAGAACGAACATTTGGAAAACAGAAATTGATTTACCCTGTTGATGCCGATAAAAATGGAACATGGTTTTGCTGTGATAAAGAAAATCGTGTCATTTGTATCCTAAATGGCGCGTATAAAAAGCACGTCTCTCAGCCTCCCTATAAAAAAAGTAGAGGAATTGTAGTGTTGGAAGCTTTTCTACATAACTCGTTTCATTCATGGATTGAAACTGTTGACCTGAGGGGCATAGAACCCTTTACAATGGTATTGTTTGAAAAAGATACTTTAATCGAATTCAGATGGGATGAGAATCAAAAACATACAAGCCTTTTGCCTACAACGCAGCCTCATATTTGGAGTAGTGCGACCCTCTACACGAAAGATGCCATTCATTTGCGTGAAAAATGGTTGGCAGAATGGTTAAAACAACATCCTTCATCTCCAGAAAGTCTGTTTCAATTCCATAATTATGGTGGTGAAAGCACCAAAGAAACCAAATTAAAAATGGAAATCATGGGCAGTCACCAAACGGTAAGTATTACACAATTGCATTTAAACAAATTGGATAGAAAGATGAAGCATGTTAACTTTGTGTCCCAAGAAAAAAGTAATTTACATTTTTAATGGAATATAACGATTTTATCATACCACTCGCTTGGCCTGAGGCACCCGTAAGAACCGCTGGTGGTCCTTATGATAAAATTCTTCAGCTCTTCAATTTGCATCGAAATGGGTATTACAAAGCGGGGCATGCTGCTTTTCTTCTAATTAACAGTACAACCGGCCAAGTTGACTATTATGACTTCGGACGCTATATTTCTCCTAATAAAAACGGGAGAGCAAGAAGCAAAGAAACTGATCCCGAAGTCATTTTTGATGTAAAGGCAAAGGTTAAAGATCACGTAATCACCAATTTTGATGAGATTATCCAATCCATAGGCTCCCATCCTCAAACCCACGGTGAGGGAACGTTATACGCAGGTATTCAAAGGGATATTAATCATGCAAAGGCGTTAGCGTTTATTCAGAAAATTCAAGAAAAACCTTACACGCCTTATGGACCTTTTGTGTACGGTGGCACCAATTGCTCTCGATTTGTAGCTCAAACAATTGCCTTTTCTGTTAAGGCTGGAGGAAGAAAATTTCTATACCCTTGGTACCTTACTCCCGCCCCACTTGGAAATATCTTTTATAGCTCAGAGAAAACATTATATAAACTAAATGAATCCGGTCAGATAGATGCCCTTCATATATACGGTGAAATGAAACAATTCAATTTCATGGCAAAAATCATGAAGTATGAAAAAGGCGAAACAACTCCTGACCCAACAAAAGCCGGACTCAATAAAGTGACCGCTCCTGCCAGACATCCTGGACTTTCCCCAAATGCCCAATGGCTTGGAGGTATTGGCGCAGGAGCTTGGTATGAAATCACATATAAAAATGCGGAATCAATTGAAGTAAAGAGAACACAAGGAAATGGTGATGTAGACTATATTTACAAATTTACTGGTCCTGTTCAAGCAATTGATTTTGACTCAGAATTTAATTTTGAACATGGAAGCCACGGTATGGTAACTCTTCTATCCCAAAAAGGGAAAACCGTAAAATTTGTTAGGGTTTAATCAATTAGTTTCTTATTTTAATTTTTCATTTTCGAAAACAATACTATGATCGTTATTGCTGACATGGGTGCAACCAAAACAGACTGGAGTTTTGCTGAAGGGTCTACGGTTATTAAAAATATTCAAACCAAAGGTTTTAACCCCTACTTTTATTCTACAGGAGAAATTATTGATCTTCTCAAGCCTGATTTTGCAGAGGAAGATTTCAGTGATGTGGAAGAAGTGCATTTTTATGGTGCTGGCTGTAGCACAGATGAAAAAATTAAAACAGTTGAAAATGCGATTAAAATTTATTTCCCTTGTGCATCTGTAGAAGTAAGTCACGATTTACTTGCTTCAGCAAGAGCATTATGCGGTTATTCCCCTGGAATCGCGTGTATTTTGGGAACAGGTTCAAACACCTGTCTTTATGATGGCACCTATATTATCGCAAATAATCCCTCCTTAGGTTTTTTACTCGGAGATGAAGGTTCGGGAAGTGACTTAGGTCGAGAATTGATAAAAGCTTATTATTATGGGAAATTAACACCTGAGATTGATCAAAAATTTGAACAACAATTTAATACAAATAAGAATTCCCTTTTAGGAAATGTGTACAGTACAGATAAACCAAATGCTTTTTGTGCTGCACTAACTCCATTTTTGAGTCAGAATATTGATGAAGCTTGTATTGAACAGATTGTAAAAAACTCGTTTCGAATATTTTTTCAGAGTCATGTAATTACCTACGATAATTACAAAAAACTCCCTATAAACTTTGTAGGTTCTATCGCTCATCACTTTAAAAAACAATTATTAGAAGTAGCTAAAGAATTTGAAACTAGAGTTGGTATAATTATAAAAGCACCTATAGGAAAACTCATTGAATTTCATAGTCATATGGAATAAAAATGACACAAAATAAATTTTATGCTTACGCGTAACACGTTCTTTTATTAAAAATATTCCTCACAAATTAAAGCTTGAGAAACTTTAGGACAAATTGATTTAGGGAAAAGCTCAAAAAGGCCTATGGCGTGCCCGTAACTTCGGTTCGGCGGGATTACAGAATCCTTTGGCATCTCTATGCATACTTATATGAGGGTTTCTTCAAGCGCCCAATTTGTGAGGATTTACCTTCCGGATTACAACTTTATATTCATGTGATTCATCGTCTTAATCACCCCTTACATCTAAAACAACACAACACCACGTAACGACAGATTTATTCTGCCGTAAACTTAATTTACACCGCATTTACAAACACATACCACCAACAACATGAACATTCCATTTAGCAAAACAAGCACAATTGAGAAGGAAAACATCACGAGTTTAGCCTTTGGCAACCATGATGTTTTAAGAGATGAACAGCTCAAAATTCAACGAACAAGAAAGTTGAAAAGAGCTGAGAAGTTAGGCAATGCTTACAAATCTAAAACGAAGATCTTATTTAGAAGTATGAAAGGCCTATATCGAGTAGAAACCACTGTTTGGGCTACTACTGAACAATATGTTTCATTAAAGGGAGGCGTTTTGATTCCCATCCATTGTATTAAGAGTGTAGATTTTTATTAAAAAAAAATTGAAGTCTGTTTATTCTCAGTAAGTCGTTATAAAAACACATTGGGAGTAAAAAGAAAAAGTCGCATTATTGCGACTTTTTCTTTTTAGTGGAATATTATTTTAATTCAAGGATCCTGCTAATTCAGCGCCTGCCTTAAATTTCACCACCTTCTTGGCAGCAATCGTAATTTCTGCTCCTGTTTGTGGGTTTCTTCCTTTTCGTTCAGATCGTTGAGAAGTTGAAAAGGAACCAAATCCAACTAAAGCCACCTTATCTCCAGCTTTTAATGCATTTGTAGTAGTTGATACAAAAGCCTCTAGTGCTCTTTTTGCATCAGCTTTTGATAAACCTGATTCTTTGGCTACAGCTTCAATTAATTCTGCTTTGTTCATATTGTATATGTTTAAAAGATTTCTATTTGTAAACAAACTAAATATATAAGATTAGAATGCATTACCCTAAGCATAAAATAAAAAAGAGCTTATTCAAGCTCTTTTTTTAAATTGGCAATATCTTTTTTCATTCCTGCTTCAATATCTTCATCCGCTGCCAAACTTAAAATTTTACTTAAAGGATTCACACCGATACGCCAAATAATTTCATACTCTATTAGCGTTGCTTTTTCTTTCGACTTTGCTTTCATCTTATACAAAGCCATGTTTTCACCTTCTTTAAAATAAGACAGTTCTAAACCTTTCGCATTATCAAAACAAGCATATTTAAATTGATGTAAATTCCCATCAAACCCCTCATATTGCACTCCTTTTGAATCAGGTAAATAATCAATCTCAAACGCATCTCCCCCTTCAATAAATTTCTTAAAGTTTTTAGGCGATTTAATAAATGCATAAACAGAATCTGCCGAAGCATTTATCACATACGTTTTATTTACTCGGACTTCACTTCCGGCAAAAAAAGAAATCACAAACAAAATTAATGTAGCGGATACAATGGCAACTAAAACACCCTTAATATGTTGTTTAACAGTCATACTATAACCCTGGAATATTAGGTAACATTCCTTTCATAGCAGAAGCGCCTTCTGACTGAGCAACCTTATCTGCACTTTCCAATCCTCTATTTAATGCCAGCAAGAGTAAATCCTCTATTTGTTCCTTATCTCGATCGTCAATGATCATTTGAGGAATATCTATTGCTGTGACTACTTTATTCCCGTTAACAACAACTTTTACACCTTGGGCTTCTCCAACAACCGAAATAGCGTCTAGTTTATCTTTTACTTCTTCCATTTTTTGCTGCGCTTCCTGCAGCTTGCCCATCATATCTCCAAACATATTAAAAAAGTGTTTTTTGTTCCACTTTTGTTGGCGCATCACCAACAGTAAGCTCAATATTATATCCTGTAAATTTACGAAGATTAATCACTTCTCCACCTTCAAAAATCAGGTATTGTCCCCTTATTCCCTTTAACACACCTCCAACCTCTGGTGTTTTATCAAAATTTAAACTTTTCACCTTAGAAGGATATTCATGAATGGGGTATTCCAACTCATAAACTTCATCATCATCATCAATAAAGTTTTGCAACTCTTCCGGTAAATATTCAATTAATTCATCTTTTGTATCCAATAAATCAATGTCAGCATTACGCTCATCTTTCAACATTCTTTGCCAATTGGTTTTGTCTGAGACATATTCTTTAAGCGCAACCTCAACAAGTCCAGAAGTATATCGATCAGGGACTTCAGCAAGTTTAATTGTTTTCCATGCGCCCTGATCAATCCAACGAGTAAATTCATTTCCACGTCTAGTAATTCCAACTTTTACACCAGAAGTAAGCGCTAAATATACTGTATGCGGTATCACATGATTTTTTAATTCCCATTCTACGTCTCTACCTTTTCCCTCATGACCTCTACAAAGCTCAGGTCGTATGATGCATTCTGAATTTTCAGGAGCCGTCATGAAACACGGATAACAAAACCCAGTCCCGAAAGTTTTATTAATTGAGGAATTGCATACCGAACAATTTATTTGACCAACAAATTTTAACGAGATTTCTTTACCAATCAATGTGTTCATATGAAGATCTCCAACATTCGTAGACATCCAGTAATTGATGGGGCGGTTATACTCCACCTTCATTTTAGTTAATTGAGCAAAATATACCATTACAAGGAAATTAAGCCTTTTATATGAGAAAGAGATTTATAACGATCAATGATTTCATCCGCACTCAGAGCCATGATTACCGCTGTTAAACTTATATATTTCCCTTTACTGGATGGTTTCGTTTTTACTTCAGCATCTTCAAAATAAGGTTTCAATTCAGCCAAATTTTCTTCTAAAGTGATAAACTTAAACATGTATTTGCATGGAAATTTTTGTTCTGCAAGCTTCTTTCTTAACCCTTCATACTTATCCATTATCTATATTTTTCTGCAAAATTAAGCTTAAAATATAAGTATATCAATTAATGGGATCCGCAAAAGTGAAATGTAAACGCATTAATCAAAATGATTCATTACTTTCCAAAATGATTTTAAATCGTAGTTTTTAAACGATTTAGAAACAACAACATCAATGGGACTTTTTTCTGAAAAACCAGATCTAACCTCCTTCATAAACTCTTTGCCCGTGTAAAAGCACAGCGCTCCTTCTTTTATTAAAATAATCACGAAATCAAGATTTGGCCGCACCTCTATCCCACTGCCGAATTCACCATTAAAAACAGTTAATTTTCTAACAGTTGGATAATACACCAAAACCTTAGTTGGAAATTCATTACCTGAACTTTGTTTGAAATTAAGCAGAAATTTACCTATCACAGGATTTATAATATTCTTAGACGAAGAAACTTCTGACTTTTTATAGTTGATATATCGTACTTTACAACTTTCTTTTAAATTCAGTAAATTAAATTCCAAGGTATCTAATGGAATATGATTCTTATTAATATGAAATTCGCGGTAATCTAGCCAGCCTTTTCGATTAAATGATTTTTCAAAGTCACACATATAAGAACGAAGACGAGACCAATTTTTATTCGCTATTTTTTGTTTCCGTAGCTCATTCTTTATCTTTTGTCGTTCAATCTCCTTATTAAAACGATGCGATCTTAAATCCAACCTTTTCTCATACATCTGGAATTTTTTAGCGTATTGAAGTTTGGCGTGTTTTAAGCTCGATTGTGGATTTACATATCGAGGATAGGCTGGAATCTTTTCCGTAAAATCCCCCTTTAAAACAACAAAAAATGTTTCATTAACCGCATCAAATTCCAAAAAGACATCTTTCCAATTTCTCTTTTGCACATATGCTTTATTAAAATCTTTCTTATTCTTATCTCCTACATATACCCATAACATACCGTTAAATGCTTTTAACTCAGGATACAAATTTCCATCCGGACATATGCTAAATGCTATTTCACCTTTTTTTATTTTATATCGTGGATAATGAACATTCGTTGACTTCAGCATCCATTTCCTATGCAGCATCAAGGGAACTCCTTCGTATCGTCCATCCGCAAGAACCTTTTCATTATAGCTATACTTCACACTATTTAAGCGTTCATAAAACCCAAGAGAATCAATATTTGTGTAATTATTTTTCCCTAAAAACAACCCATTATATTGTTTAATAGCTAAGTCACACTCTCCCCCTTCCAATTGAACCACACTAAAGTCTTTTCCCTCAATACTTGGTGCCAATTCTTTGATATTATCTTCCATCCCTCCTTCCATTTCTTTTTTCTTAATAATCGCATTAGGAAAAACAGACTGAATTTCATTAAGCTCGTCATCCTTCACATCATCAAAGGATAAATACTTAATATTTAAGCCTTTAAGCTTTGACAACTCCTCATTTACGTTTAAAAAAATATTTTCTTCTGATTTAAATGTTTCAAGCTTTTTAAGAGACTTTATATCATCTGGTAATTCAGAAATGAAGTTTTTACGAATATCCAATACCTTTAGCTCGCTTAACTCCTTTATTTCAGCAGGAATATCAGATAAACTATTTAAAGGAATAGAAAGCTCTTCGATATCTGTCTCTTTTAAGGACGCAACAAGGCTTTTGTAATCCAATCCTTCGTTCCCCGAAATATGGAGTTGTTTTAATCCTTTTATTTTCTTGAACGAATGCGGAATCTCTCTGAGTTTATTATCAACCAATGATATTTTTTGAAGACTGTCCAATCCTGACAATTTTTTGAATAAGTCATCATAATCCAATTGCCTATTTCCCACCACTGAGATCACCCTAAGTTGTTTATTTTGCTTAATCGTCTTTGGAAGTTTCTTAAGGCCATCATTGTAAAATAATTCAATCCCTTTTAATCGCACGCAATGCTCTAAAATACTGAACAACTTTACCCAATGCGGTCCTTCAATAAATCCTTTTATACGAATGTATTCTAATTGATCACACTGATTCATTAGTGAATCCAATTGACGCACATCATCTGAAGTAGCATAGATTGATAGCATGGAGGCTTCCTCGCATGTGGTTGTTTTCTCAAGTTGAATATAATGCTGCGAGAAACAAAAAGACGAGATAAAAAGCAGTGGAAGAAATAAAAATTTTACTTTTGACATGCAACTGAATATCTTTAACAAGTATAATGAGTTTTTCACAATTAGATACATTTTTTTTGTAACCAAACGATCTTTTAGAATTCTCTTATAGAGCACGAATAATTTAATCTAAACTTTGCTAAAAAAACAAGAAAAAATAACAGAAGAAAAACTGATTCTTTTAGCTAAAAAAGATCGGAAAAATTTTCAGCTGCTATACAATAAATACTTTGAACGACTATACCTCTTCTTGTTAAGAAGAGCTGAACATGAAGATTTAGCCCAAGAACTCACTCAACAGACATTTATCAAAGCAATGCTGAATATTGATAAGTTTGAATTCAAAGGTTTTCCCTTTTCTTCCTGGTTATACAGAATAGGACTCAATGAATTAAACCTGCACTATAGAGAATCAAAAAAGAAGCGATGCGTGAGTATTGAAAGTACTGCATTGCCGGAATTAGCAGAAGAGATCCCTGAGGAACAAAATTTAGTTGTCACGAATGAAAACCTAATAAAAGCGTTTAACGTTTTATCAGAAGGTGAGATCACTTTAGTTGAAATGAAATATTTTGAAAAAAGATCACATCAGGAAATCAGTGAAATTTTAGGAATCACAGTGGCTAATGCGAAGGTAAAGCTTCATCGGGTAATAAAAAAAATGAAAGAATATATGCTGCATGTATAAATGCACAATAAATACAATGAGCGAGGATAATAAATACAATATAAAGGTAAATCGCAAAACACCATCAAGTGAAGAAATTCAAAAAAAGATGAATTTTGAAGGGGCTTATAAAGCCTATACGCATAAGGCGTACAGAACACCATGGAGTAGATTTCAAAGACACGATCCTAAAAACAGAAAGGCTTCTATGTTTATTATACTTGCAATTGTTGTAGGCACGTTAGTCTTTTTGGATTTAGGTGAAAAACCTATTCAACAGGACGATGTGCCACCAGCAGTACCAACTCAACAGCAAGATTCAATACAAACTCCTCAAAAGAAAACAAATAATTAACCCCTCATAAAGAGGGGTTAACATGAATAAATTTAATTAGAGAATTCTACTACAGAAGAATTTTAATTTCAACTCTACGGTTAGCCGTTCTTCCTGTTTCTGAATCATTATCACCAATTGGCTCTGTATCTCCCATATAGTGAACCTTTAATAAAGAAGGTTTTACACCATTCTCTTTTAAAAAGTCCATAACTAGATCAGCTAACAATTTACTTTTCACATTGGCATCTTCACTCTCTTCAAAGTGACCAGAAATATCAAGTTTAATGGAAGGGGCTTTTTCACATTGCTTTATAAACATCTCTAAAATATTCTTTGAAAAATCGTTTATTTCAAACCCTGTTTCCGTGGCATTAAATGCGATGTATTGTGTAGAGAAGAGATCTTTACTCACCACTTCAAAAGATTCAAGACGCTTAATTTCAAGATTTAACTCCACCGTATGGGTTTGGGTTGTTTTTTTTGTCTTTTTTCTTCTTGATGATTTTCTTTTGGATGGTTTTTTTACAGGGACCGTAATTGTGATTTCTTTTGTAAAACTCTTGTATCCCTCTTTTTCCACATTAATAATGTATGTTTTATTTCCTACCAACGTATTGAAGTATGAACCTTCATCATCACTGGAGAAAACTTCTGCATTACCCTGCCCCTTCTCTTGGATAGAGATATTTACCTTCATTGGTAACCCCGTTAACGCATCAGTTACTTTCCCTTTTAATATTGACAGTACAGCACTTTCACCTGTAAAAACATTATAATGCTTCATATCTACCTCGTAGATATCATAATCCTTCTTATCAATGTCTCGGTCAGCAGCTAGCCATCCAACTTTTCCATCGGTACTTACCGAAAATTCTCGTTCATTAAACTGCGTATTAATTGGATACCCCAAATTTTCCGGTATTGTCCATTTACCATCTACAAGTTCTGTTTTATAGATGTCAAATCCTCCAAAGCTTTTTTCATTATATCCATCGGATGCGAAAAACAATGTTTTTCCATTAGGGTGAATAAAGATATTACGCTCATCAAACGGAGTATTGACTGTGGGACCCAAATTTTTAGGCGCTCCCCAAGATCCATCTTCTTGCTTTTCAGCAACCCAAATATCCCATCCACCTTGAGCTCCTCTTCCTCCAATCACACCACTTCGAGAACTAACAAAAAACAACTTCTTACCATCGGGAGTTGCAGAAGGACATCCTTCATACGAAGTTGTATTTATACCTTCAATTAACTTTGGTGCAGACCATCTTCCTGTTGCACCTTTTTTTGAATAATAAATATCTCCTCCACCGGTAGGTGATAAAAGTTTTTTATTTTCTTCTGCAGAATTGCGATACACATAAATCCCTGTTCCATCTCCAGAAACACTTCCATTCGCATCATAGTCATCTGAATTTAATGCCCCTTCTATCGGTTTTGCTTCACTCCATTCTTCCTCTTGAGCTTTCCAGTTTGAAACATAAACATCGGACTTATAATCCCCCGTTGCAGTTAAAATCCCTCCTTTACTGTCCTCTCTACCCGATGTAAACATAAATGTTTTTCCATCAGCCGAAACAGCAGGATGATAATCATTATATTTTGAATTAATTGAATCCCCTAGGTTTTCTACTAAGGCAGAAACAGGCTTTTCTTTATGCTCAATCGCATAATTACACATTGCCATTAATCCTTGAATATTAAAATATGCGATATCACTTCCCTTTCCTTTGTTGGAGAATTCTGTAAATAATTTTAAGGCTTCATCGTATTGACCAAGCTTCACTCGGGTCATACCATAACCAAAATAGTAATCATAGTGCTTCTTTTTCAAAGAACCTGCTTGAACAGCTTCAAAATAATCCAACCCATCCTTGAATTCCTTCAAATAATAATGGCACATCCCAATCCTGTAATTAATCAAAGCATTGGTAAGGTGTTTATTATAAATGGATTTGTACGCCTGTAATGCGCTTTCATAATCTTGCATTGAGTATGCGGTTGCCGCTTCGCTCAATTTGATTTTTTCTTTCGCTGAGAAACTCTGAGCTACACTATTAAAACCAAAGAAAAAAACCAATAAAACAATACCTAAAACTCTTTCCATATTACACATTTTAAATGCCAATTCGAGGCCTTGGAAAACTAATTTTGCTAAATGACAAAAATAAAAAAATTGATGACTTATGAAAGGAAAAACTATGCCAATTTTATCATCGAATAAGTGCTATTGTCCCAACTTTTTGTGTAGGCGTCAATCCCAATCCTTGGAAATTTAGTTTATACACATAAACATCAATTTGACAAGGTTTACCATTCATTGTTCTACCATCCCAACCTTCTTCTTGTTTAGTAGATCGATAAATTAATTGTCCCCATCGATTGTAAATCAACAATTCATACACATTAAAGCCTACACCAGGGATTTTAAACACTTCATTTTTATCATCACCATTTGGACTAAAAGCATTTGGAACCGCAAATGTTGGACAAGTATCCACAACTACAGAGTCTCTTGCGGAACAATTCCCCTCCGTAACGGTTAGCGTATAGGTTCCTCGATACTTAATCCAAGCGTTTTCTGTAGAATCACCAGTGCTCCAAACGTAAGTTGATCGCAACGGAACATCCCCTTTATTGATTAATTCCACTGAATCCGAGCCACACAAACTAAAATCTCTTCCCAAATCCACATTCCCTAAAACGGTATTTTCATAAACAATTACTTCTTTGGTAATTGACGTATCATTTTGACAACCTTCCTTAATTGTCATCATCACATTATATACTCCTGGTTCTGCATATGTATGTATAGGGTGTTGATCAGTACTATTATTATTTGCCGAAGTTGGATCATCAAAGTCCCACTGCCACTGATCCGGCCATGTATCGCTTTCATCAAAAAAGTTCAATGGAGTTCTTGCACATACGTTAGAAGTACGAAACCAAGGATGCGTTGTAATAGACAACTCAAAAGCCCAATAATCAACACCACCTTTATTTGCATGCGTTTTGTCACCAGAGATATCCGATACAGAAAAACCGCCCGCTAATATCCCTCGATCGCATTTAATGAATATTGCCTCAATACTATCTCCTTGTAATCCGCCATAGTTTTTATCCCAAATAAAATCACCTGCAGTGTCTAATTTACAAATCCAAAAATCCTCACTGCCATTTGTGCTGCTTCCTTTATTCCCTCCACTTCCAGACCCCCATCCAGCAAGTATGGCTCCACCATCTGGAGCTATTTCCATATCCTTCATCACTTCTGAATTTCCCGAACCTATTGTTTTATCCCATGAAATATTCATTAAGGTATCTACAACTACAACCCAAGCATCCCCATTTCCATATTGATTTGTATTTTTATTTCCTGTACTACCTGAAAATGTAGTCCCGGATATCCAAAACCCCTCGACATGTGCTCTTGGTCTTATTTCCTCTAAAAAATCATCCTGATTCCCTCCTATTGTTTGATCCATTAGGATATCCCCATTAAAATCTAATACATTTAACCAAAAATCATATCCTCCAAAACTATCTTGTGATTTATCTCCACTTACACCCGAAAGGGAATGACCACCCACAATAATCTTATCATTTCTTACAGTGATGTTTGATAAGATGTCCGAGGTATCTCCACCAAGGGTCAAATCCCATATTTTGTTTCCCGATGCATCAAGCTTAACAATCCAATAATCTTCATCACCTCGATTAGCTTCTGATTTATCTCCTGAGACTCCACTAAAACTATATCCTCCTAAAATAAAATTTCCATTTGCGTCAATGGTTGCAGATGTTAAAATATCATCTCCATCACCCCCAATAGTCTTATCCCATTCTTTATTGCCAAAAGGATCAATTTTTATGACCCAGTAATCATATCCTCCTTTGGTATCCTCTGACTTATCTCCATTTTGACCAGATGCCGATGAACCTGCAAGTAAATACCCTTGATCTGCATCATAGCCAACTGGAACAAGGACAGCCAATTGATCCACTGAATCGGCCCCAAACATCCGCTGATAAATAATACTTCCAGAAGTATCGGACTTTACAATCCAATAATCGGAATACCCCTTATTTCCTGATGAAACATCTTGATTATTTGAACTAAATGAATAGCCCGCAGAAACAATTGAATAATCCTTTTCTTCTTGAAAAATATCCATTAAGTAATCGTCTTGATCACCACCCCAAGCATAATCAATATCCCATTTAGGAAAAGCCCCCTGAGTCAACCCCAAAAAAGGTAGGCAACCAATAATTAATAAAGGAACTATTTTACTCATTTTCGTTTAAACGCTCTAACTTATCAACAGCAAAATAAGCGGCAACCGCAGAGTAAGTAGGTGCAATCATCCACCCAAAAAAGGGCAACATGAATATCAGCTGAAAAACAATTCCAATTCCTCCAGCCAAAGACTTATGCTTTTTACTGTATACAATACTCTTTTTAATGTTATATCCTTTCCGTTCCAACGTGTAATCAATCATGCTCACACCTAAAAAATAAGCACTCACAAGCCACATTAAAATAGGCTGGATAAGGTTTATTATTGGAATAAAAAGGAAAATAAACAATACAAGCAGTACTGCACTTTCCACTAATAGTCCACGCCCCGCCAAAATCATTCCTCTTACGGTATCTTTTATGAATTGTTCCAGTTTAAATGGAACTTCTATACCCTTGTGTTTTTTCTCAACAACCTCAATAAGATACGCGAGTACTGGGGAGTATATAATGAGTATAACATTCTTATAGACCAAAAGATACAAGCCGATAAAACTCACATAGAGTATGAACCGAACAAAGAACTCTAAAAAACCAGAAAGAAATGAAATAATCGTACACAACCAACCCCAAAGATTCGAGTCACTGCAATCGATATGAATCAGTCCTTCAACCCAATCTGAAACACGGCCTAAAAACCAGTTAAAAGAAAAATAAAATAAAAAGATATTGATTAAACCGGGGAAAATAATATACTTCCAAAGTCGATGCGTTTTAATAAATTGATGCGCAGTTCTGAATGAAGAAAACGCAACGCTTAATTTTGAAGGTACCCCCATTAATGAATAACCTTTGCAATTTTATAATTGTTTCGAATACTTGAATTTCTGGTAATCAACTCTGCAATAAACCCTGCTAAAAACAATTGAGTCCCGATAATCATAAACGCTAAACTAAAGTAAAATATAGGACGTTCCGTAATCGGATAATACACCGTATCATAGTTAAATCCAAAATGGATCACCCATTCCATTGTAAGATAAGTACCAATCGAAAACCCAAGAAAAAACAATAGGCCTCCTAACAACCCAAATAAATGCATGGGACGCTTTCCAAACTTAATTACAAAAATAATCGACAGTAAATCCAACGGGCCATTAATAAAGCGACTCAATCCAAATTTAGAGGAACCGTACTTCCTAGCTTGATGCTGAACAACTTTTTCGCCTATTTTTTTATACCCTGCCCATTTCGCTAAAACAGGAATGTACCTATGCATTTCTCCGTATACCTCAATGCTTTTAATCACATCGTATTTGTACGCCTTTAATCCACAGTTAAAGTCATTCAGATAAATCCCACTCATTTTTCGAGTCGTCCAATTATATAATTTGGTTGGTATCGTTTTTGTAAGTGGGTCATATCGTTTCTTTTTCCACCCTGAAACTAAATCATATCCGTCCTCCAGAATCATTCTTCGCATTTCTGGAAGCTCCTCAGGGCTGTCCTGCAAATCAGCATCCATTGTCACCACAATTTCACCATTTGCTTTCTCAAAACCTACATATAAACCAGCTGACTTACCATAATTACGTTGAAAATTAACCGCTTTAACGTTTTCATCCTTCTGACGCAGTTCTTCAATAACTTCCCATGAATCATCCGAACTTCCATCGTTGATGAACCATATTTCATATGAGGTCTTCTCTCTGGTCATAACCTCCACGATCCATTGGTGAAGCTCAGGAAGAGATTCTGCCTCGTTTAAGAGTGGAATTACAATTGAATAGTCTTTCATGGTTAATTACTTAAACAATCCTCTTAATTGCATTGTAAATATACATGAATAATGAGACTAAAGCGTGAATAATCGAACTCAGTTTTAACGTTTTATCGTTAATATATCTTAAACCAATTTCTTTAAATATGTATTTCCCCTCTCAGCTTTTGCTTAATTACAAGTTTGTGAGTACATTTGTAGTGGGTAAGTCTTATACGACCAGCTCCTGCTGAACTCCCCCAGGACCGGAAGGTAGCAAGGGTAGGCGGTTGTAGCGGTGCGATATAAGTAGCTTACCCTTTTTTTATGTCAGCGTTTCATGATTAGAGTGCTTACAATACTTATTTTTTGCAGCATTAGCAAAATCTTTGCTCAATCGGAAAGTAACCTTCCTACCACACAATTTTCTCAAGAGTTTGGGTATCGATACAATGGAATAAATAAAAAAAGCGGTCTTCAGATTAGAAGTCACTTTTGGTTTCTTCAAAAAAACAGTTTGGGACCTGAGCTCCATCTTTACATACCAACTACAGAAAGAAATTACCTCGATTACCAAATCGATTTAAACTTCAGACGCATCTTAGTAGATTTTCATCCGATCACTTTTGACTTTTTGATTGGCCCTGGCTTTCGGAATACTCGAGACTCCTTAAATCTTGAAGGAATTTTTTCAAGACCTCTCTACAATAATGAAAAACGATATTTCCTTTATGATGGGATAAACCTTGGGTTTGGGATAAACTATCGAACAAAACAGCACTCTTTCTTTATCATGCCTCGCATCAATCATAAAAATGCGTCTTTTCAGATTAGTGCAGGCTATAAATACCATTTTGATATTTACCTGGATGAATCCATGAAAAAAAGGTACAATCTACGAACAAAACCTCGAAAAAATTAAAACGCTGTAAATAGTTGATGAATTTCCGCTAATGAATATGAGGATAGATACTGCCTCCTCACTTCATCTGCCTTTCTCCCTTGAACCTCAAGATTCATAAAATAAACATCTTGACCTCTAACTTCTAACTCTATTGTAATGTATTCATGAGGACAAATTTCCGCACTCGCCGTGAGTACATTTTTTTCTCCATTCTTTGGCCTAAACCCTAACTTTTTAAAAGACGACTCGTTAAAACTCATTTTTAAATGTATTGTGTACACCCAAAGTTAAATTAACTTTAACATACAGAATGGTGAAAACATCAATTAATAAAGATGAAGTAAATGAACTTCCCCTCGGGAAATACGAAGGTAGGATAATTATTGTGGACACACCTTTACAAGTTGCTGATGCCATTGAAGAAATCGAAAATGAAAATATCATTGGCGTAGATACAGAAACACGACCAACATTTAAAAAAGGGCTGCTCAATAAAACAGCACTTGTTCAAATCGCCACAGGAAAAAAAGTTTTTTTGTTTAGGCTGAATAAAATGGGATTCCCTTATTCATTAGCGCGTATTTTTGAAAACCCCCAGATTCAAAAAATAGGGATTGCGATACTTCAAGACATGAAAGAACTTTCTGATCAATACAGGGAATTTCAACACCAAAATGTCACTGATTTAAACATCCTTTGTAAAACATTAAATTTCCAAAATATTGGAGCAAGAAATCTTACTGCTATGATTTTAGGTTTTCGAATCAGTAAACGCCAACAAACAAGTAATTGGGAATCCAATCAATTAAGTGAAGGTCAATTAAGATATGCCGCTACCGACGCGTGGGTAGCACGTCAAGTATATTTAAAGTTATACACCAGCAAAGAGTTTAATTTTTAATTTACTGAATATTGACGTAACCAATCATTAATCACCTTACTTACTTCCTCAGCACGATCTACCACCATGAGATGTCCCCCACCTTGAACTACAACAGACTCGCCATAGGGTTTAAATAATCGATCTTTGTCACCACACATTGCATTTATAGGACCAAACTCTCCCTCCGCTTTCCAATTCTTCAGCGCCTTTAACGCCCATTTCACAAACGCAGGATCTGTATCATCAAGAATTGCAGCCAAAAGTGCTTTTTGTTTGGTTGAAAACAAATAGTTGGCAATCGATTTTGGAGGATTAAATAATTGTTTAGGCGCGTGATCTAACATCCAATTCGGGGTCCATTTCAACATAAAAGGAATTTGCTTTTTTTCCTCAATTGTCGAAATTATAAACGTAAAAGCAGGATGTAAAATTTTTGCAACCTCCTGAGCAATCACCCCACCAAAACTTAACCCCATGATACCAAAAGGCTCTTGATCTTTTATGTTTTTGGCAATACGCGCTGCATACTGCTCTATGGATTCATTTGGATTAGGATCAATCCACGCAACAGGAACAAGCGTGTATTCAGCCATAATTTCTAAATACTGAAAAACCCGCTGATCCGCACCTAATCCACTGAAACAATAAATCCTCATTTTATTTTAGCTAAACATCAAGAATGATTAATTGGTGTGTATTCGTTTAATATCATGAATCCCTTTTACTACTTTAAGTTTCTCACTCAGTTCAGTTAGTTGAATTGTATCTTGAACATAAAGCATAATCCTCCCCTCAAAAACACCGTGATCTGCATCAAACTTAATCGACTTAATTTTTAATTCAGACACCTCTGAAATAATGTTCGTAATTTTACTCACCAGACCAAAATCATCCGTACCAGTAAACCTTAGCCCTGTAAGGAAAGAACTTTTAGATTTATCTTCCCAAACCGCTTTAATCGTTCTATAAGCAAAATTAGCTTGTAAATGCATGGCATTAGGACAATTGGTTTTATGAATTTTAATTCCGTCTACCACAGTAACGAATCCAAACACCTCATCGCCGGGTATTGGATTACAACAAGGCGATATTTTGTAGTCAAACTGATCCTTATCTTCACCAAGAACTAACACGTCTTTTTTACCAAATGATTTCGCGGTTATTTCCGATTTCCGAGGAGTACTCACCTTCTCCTCTGCCTGTTTTTTATGCTTTTCTCGTTGTGCTAAATAATTTTTTATCGCACCTTTCTCTATATTCTTTTCAGCAACTCGAACAAAAAATTCACCAGCATCGGAAAGATCAAAATGACGCACTAATTCATCGAGTAATTTTGGGTTGTTTTCATTAAGCGCCTCTACAATTTTAAAATATTTAGACTTTCCCTCCTTGGCAATTAACTTACGCTCCCTTCGAATTCCATTTTTAATCCCATTTTTAGCCTTTGCAGTAGTTACAATGTTTAACCACTCAGGTTTCGGCCTCTGCTTTTTAGACGTAAGCACCTCAAGTTGTTCACCGCTTCTGATTTTATAATTCAAAGGAACCAATTTATGATTTACTTTGGCACCAATACAAGCATCTCCGATTTTACTATGAATATCATATGCAAAATCTAATGCAGTTGCACCAGAAGGTAAATTTTTAAGTTCTCCTGCAGGTGTAAAAACGAAAATTTCGTCGGAAAACAAATTCAATTTTATATCATCAATAAAATCAATAGCTTGATTTTGAGGGCTATCCAATAAACTTCTGATTTTTCCAATCCACTCATCTACCCTACTATCATGATCATCGCCAGTAGACTTATATTTCCAATGCGCCGCAAGTCCTCGTTCCCCAATTTCATGCATGCGTTGAGTTCTGATTTGAACCTCCACCCATCTACCCTCAGGCCCCATAACAGTAGTATGCAATGCCTCATAACCGTTTGCTTTAGGTGTTGATATCCAATCTCTCAACCGATCTGGTCTTGGAGTATACATATCGGTAATTATTGAATACGTATTCCAACAATCACCTTTTTCACTCTCAGGAGTCGATTTTAGAATAATACGAATAGCGAAAATATCATAAACCTCTTCAAAAGGAACATTTTTGTCCTTCATTTTACGGGCAATGGAGTATGGCGATTTATGCCTTCCATCAATTTCAAAATCAAACCCTTTGTCTGTTAATTTATTAATAATGGGTAAACTGAACTTATTAATAAATCGAGTCAATCTTTTCTGCCCCTCTTTTAGTTTATCAGTGATCTCATTGAAAAGGTCTTCCTCTGTGTATTGAAAGGCTAAATTCTCCAACTCTGTTTTTATACTATTTAATCCCAATCGGTGAGCAAGAGGCGCATAAATAAACAACGTTTCATAAGAAATTTTTAATTGTTTATTCCGCGGCATAAACTCCATTGTTCGCATGTTGTGCAGACGGTCAGCCAACTTCACAAGAATCACTCGAACATCATCTGAGAGAGACAACATCATTTTTCTGAAATTCTCCGCCTGAATGGAATAATTTGGGTCTGAGTGATCAATCACTCCAGAAATTTTTGTTAAACCATCAATAATCAGACACACCTTAGGACCGAACATATTATCAATATCCTCCAGTGTGATTTCAGTATCCTCTACAGTATCGTGTAACAAGGCAGAGACAATGGAAACTGTTCCTAGGCCAATTTCTTCAGCCACGATTTGTGCAACGGCAATAGGATGATAAATGTAGGGTTCACCAGATTTTCTTCGCATTTCTTTGTGCGCCTCTAAAGCGACATCAAACGCCTTTCTAATCTGCTTTTTATCCAAATCATTAATCGATTTTTTAGCCAACCGTAATAACTTTCGATATCGCTTTAAAATCTCCTTCTTTTCAGCCTCCAAATCAATTTTCATTCTCACCGTTTTACTTTTTAAGAATCCTGAAATAAATGTAGAAAATATTACTGTTTTTTCTCATTTTTTGTTTCGTCCACAAATGAAACAAATTACGCTTTGGACGCGCTTAAACCGTTCATTATGCACTAAATCCTTTTTCTCGATCGAAAAACACAACACAACAGCTTTTCCTCGATATCCATCCTATTATCTCAAGATTTTGTCTATTTCACCTCAGAATATAGATTTTTCACCTATTTCAAAGGGTAATTGTTAATAAAAAAACCCTTCAAACACCTGTTATCATTGGTTTTTAGCTATATTTAATACTTACGCTAAAACTCATTTTTCTATGGCTGAATATACTGAGGATAACATTCGATCCCTCGATTGGAAAGAACACATCCGTTTGCGTCCTGGGATGTACATTGGTAAACTTGGAGATGGTACACAAGCCGATGATGGAATATATATACTTTTAAAAGAAGTATTGGATAATTCCATTGACGAATTTGTGATGGGAAACGGAAAAGTCATTGAAGTTAAAATTCGCGATCAGAAAGTATCTGTACGTGATTTTGGACGAGGAATTCCTCTAGGAAAGGTTATTGATTGTGTTTCTAAAATAAACACGGGTGGAAAGTACGACTCAAAAGCCTTTAAAAAATCCGTTGGCCTCAACGGAGTAGGTACAAAAGCCGTAAACGCCTTATCTACTTGGTTTGAGGTTACTTCATGTAGAGATGGAAAACAAAAAAGCGTAGTCTTTGAAAACGGAGAAGTCATTGATGACCAACCCATTTCAGAATCTACAAACAGAAAAGGGACTAAAACAAGTTTTATTGCTGATAATTCCATTTTTAAGAATTATAAATACCGCGTAGAACACGTTGAAACAATGTTATGGAATTATGTATACCTCAACCCCGGACTAACCATCAACTTCAACGGACAAAAGTTCAAAAGTGAAAATGGACTAAAGGATTTATTGGAAGCCAACCTTTCGGCAGATGCCTTATACGATACAATACACTTAAGAGGTCACGATATCGAGGTAGCCATTACTCACGCCAAAAAATATGGAGAGGAATATTATTCATTTGTAAATGGCCAACACACCACGCAAGGCGGAACCCATCAAGGTGCTTTCCGAGAAGCTGTGGTGAAAACAATTCGAGAGTTTTTTGGGAAAAATTTCGACGCTCAAGATGTAAGACAAAGTATAGTCGCTGCAGTGTCCGTAAAAGTTATGGAGCCCGTTTTTGAATCACAAACAAAAACAAAATTAGGATCAACAGAGGTGGAAGCTGGGGGGCAGTCAATGAAGGCCTTTGTTGGAGATTTTTTAAAGCAAGAACTCGATAACTATCTTCACAAAAACACCCAAACTGCCGAAAAAATACTTAAAAAGATTCAACAGGCAGAAAAGGAAAGAAAAGAACTCTCAGGCATCAGAAAACTAGCGCGAGAGCGATCTAAAAAAGCTTCACTACACAATAAAAAATTACGCGACTGCAGAATTCACGCTCAGGATGGTAAGGAAGACTCCTCTAAAACCATGTTGTTTATAACCGAAGGGGATTCAGCCTCAGGGTCTATTACCAAATCAAGAAATGCCAACACGCAAGCCGTGTTTAGTTTACGTGGTAAACCGCTAAACAGCTATGGACTCACGAAGAAAGTAGTATACGAAAATGAAGAGTTTAATCTCCTTCAAGCAGCATTGAACATCGAAGATAGTGTTGATGATTTGCGGTATGAAAAAATTGTTATCGCAACAGATGCCGATGTGGACGGAATGCATATTCGACTTCTATTAATCACTTTTTTCTTGCAATTTTTTCCTGAAGTGATTCAACGCAGGCACTTGTATATTCTTCAAACCCCATTATTCAGAGTTCGGAACAAAAAAGAAACGCGGTATTGTTACACTGACGAAGAGCGTCAAAGAGCCATTGCAGAACTTGGCAAAAAACCAGAGATTACCCGCTTCAAAGGTCTTGGAGAAATTAGCCCTGAAGAATTTGGCGCATTTATATCACCAGAGGCCATTCGACTCGATCCAATTGTGATTGGAAAAGATTCAAAAATTGATGAAATGTTAACGTTTTACATGGGAAAAAACACCAAAGATCGTCAAGACTTCATCATTGAAAACCTAAAAGTGGAAGAAGATTTATCCGAGATGTTAAAAAAGGAAAAAAAAGACGAAGCCGCCTAAAATGATCCCTTGGAGACATTGATAAAACATACAATATGCGTTTAGTGAAAGTACTTTTTAAACGCACAACATTGAACAAAAACAATGAGTGAAAACGACAACAACAGCAATGACCATTTAGAAGAAAATTCCACTCCGGATGCAAACAATCCTATCAACGGTGGAGATGAAAGCTCAACTATGGGAAACGCCACCCTTATTTCAGGTTTTTATAAAGAATGGTTTTTAGACTATGCATCCTATGTCATTCTCGAAAGAGCCGTTCCGCATCTAAACGACGGATTAAAACCCGTACAAAGAAGGATTCTGCATTCGATGCGAGAAATGGAAGACGGACGATACAACAAAGTAGCCAATGTTGTTGGAAACACGATGAAATATCACCCGCACGGAGACATGAGTATAACCGACGCAATGGTGAATATTGGTCAAAAAGATCTGCTCATTGATACACAAGGGAATTGGGGTAACGTCCTAACAGGAGATCGTGCAGCAGCGGCGCGATACATTGAAGCCCGGTTAACAAAATTTGCCTTGGAAGTTGTGTTCAATCCAAAAACAACCAAATGGAGAGACTCATACGACGGTAGAAATAAAGAGCCAGAAACTCTTCCAGTTAAATTTCCTTTATTACTTGCACAAGGAGTAGAAGGAATTGCAGTTGGCCTTTCATGTAAAATATTGCCACATAACTTCAATGAACTCATTGATGCCTCTATTGCGCGACTCAGAGGGCGAAACATGCCTATTTATCCTGACTTCCCAACTGCAGGGATGATTGACGTAAGCAATTATAACGACGGGATCCGAGGAGGTAAAATTCGATGCAGAGCAAAAATTGTAAAAGCGGATAAAAAAACACTCGTTATTACCGAAGTTCCTTTTGGATGCACAACAGGATCCCTTATTGATAGCATACTGAAAGCCAATGAAAAAGGAAAAATAAAAATCAAAAAAGTAGAGGACAATACCTCAGCAAATGTAGAAATCATCATTCATCTCGCACCAAACATTTCACCAGATAAAATGATTGATGCACTTTATGCGTTCACCGATTGCGAAACCAGTATTTCTCCAAACTCAGGAATTATTTCTGAAGATAAACCTCATTTCATAGGTGTTTCGGAAATTTTAAAACGAAACACAGAATCTACAAAGCAACTATTAATCAATGAGCTCGAAATAAGGCTTGGAGAACTCAATGAGCAGTGGCATTTTAGTTCCCTAGAGCGAATTTTCATTGAAAAACGAATATACCGAGACATTGAAGAATGCGAAACATGGGAAGCAGTAATTCACGCAATAGATCAAGGTTTAAATCCCTATAGGAAACTATTTCACAGAGAAATTACCGAAGAGGATATCGTTCGACTTACCGAAATTAAAATTAAACGAATTTCAAAATTTGATTCGTTTAAAGCCGATGAGGCAATTAAACGAATTGAGGATGAAATTGCAGAAATCAAACATCATTTAGAACACATCATTGATTATGCTGTAGACTATTTTAAAACCTTAAAAAAGAAATACGGAGCCGATAAAACGCGTAAAACAGAAATTAGAACTTTTGAAAACATTGTAGCTACAAAAGTAGTTGTTGCCAATCAGAAACTCTATGTAAATAAGCAAGAAGGTTTTGCGGGATACGGAATGAAAAAAGATGAATTTGTCGCGGACTGTTCAGACATTGACGACATTATTGTTTTTACTCAAGACGGAAAAATGATGGTGTCAAAAATACAAAGCAAAGCCTTTTTTGGCAAAAATATCCTGCACATTAACGTATGGAAAAAAGGAGATACACGAACCGTTTACAACGCGATTTATCAAGATGGAAAAAAAGGTAAAATTATGGTAAAACGGTTCTTTGTCAACTCCATAACACGGGACAAAGAATATCATGTAACCAAAGGAACTCCAGGTTCTAAAGTATTATATTTCACAGCCAACCCAAATGGAGAAGCCGAAATTGTAAACGTGATTCTAAAGCCTATACCTGGCATTAAAAAATTTAATTTTGACTATGATTTCAGTCAACTAGCCATCAAAGGAAGAGCAACACAAGGAAATACATTATCGAAATACCCTGTAAAAAAAGTAGTACTCAAAGAAGCAGGAATCAGTACACTAGCAGCACGTAAAATTTGGTATGACGACACAGTAAGAAGACTTAATACAGATCAACGTGGTCAGCTTCTGGGAGAATTTAAGGGTGAAGATAAAATACTCACCATTAATTCAGACGGGACCTATAAACTCCATGGATTCGATCTTTCCACCCACTTCAATGAGGAAATGATTCATATCGAAAAACTTCATCCCGAAAAACCCATTAGTGCAGTTTACTGGGATGGAGAGAAAGAGCAATTCAATGTAAAACGATTTTTAGTTGAAGTAACCGACAGAAAAGTATTGTTTATTACCGAACATGAGAAATCTTACCTAGAGATTGCTTCCACCGACTGGAAACCTATGATCGAACTCATCTTTAGAAAAGTAAAAGGAAATACGAAAGACCCAGAAAAAGTAAATCTGGAAGAATTTATTGCTGTGAAAGGACTTAAAGCTATTGGAAATCGATTAACGACAGGGAATATTAAAGTCATTAATATCCTCGAACCATTGCCTGCACCTGAAAAAGAGGCAACAACAGAACAAGAAAAAATATCACCTGATCAACAGGATAGCGATGGATCGGCACAAGCCGTTTTAGATTTTGACTAACAATTAAAAAATGCACATTCTTTCTACTTTGGTAAGCATGAATGACTATGGAAAAATACATACTGATATACGACTATATTACTGATCCAAATTCATTTTCGTTAGCTGAGAAAATGATTATACCCATGGGAGGTACTCTATTGCTTTTTTACATTTATAAAAAGGGGATCAAAAAATATAAATTATTCACTATCGTTACCGCATGTTTAGCCATACTTCTGGGGTCGATTTCTGGTTTTATTCAATACTTGGAATACAATCATATTGTAAAAACAATAGAAGATGGCGCCACACAAACCATTCAGGGGAAAGTAGATGATTTTAATCCATTAAACATGGCTGACCATAGCTCCTATGAATCCTTCTCTCTAGCAGGTAAAACATTTTTTTTCTCAGATTACCACAGGATAGCAGGATATCATCATGCATGTGTAAATGGAGGAGTAATTTGTAATGAAGGTCAAGACATTAAATTAGAATACTACGAACAAGGCAATCGAAATTTTATTGTAAAAATATACGTAACTAAAGATTGGAAACCTCAAAATAAAAATTCAACCAAAAACTAAAAAACACTACAGTAAAGACCTTTTCACCAAATAATTTTCTAAAACAGATGTAAAACCATCATTGATATCGGCCTCAACATATTCAATACCGAAATTCAATAGTTTCTCTTTGATATACCTTAATTGTCTGGACTTCTCTGATTGATATTTTTCCTTAAAATCCATTGGTGTCATTTTTATTTCATTCCCCGTTTCTAAATCCACAAATTTATGTGGGCGATTACCAAAATTAAACTCCTCCTCCAACCCCCTATCAAGCACATTGAAAATTAACACCTCATTACCATTATAGCGTAAATGCTGAAGCGCTTGCAATATGTTATCTAAATCTTCTTTATGAGAATGAAAAGAGAAATCCGTGAATAGTGTTACCATCCCTCTTTTTGGACTTTGACTGGCAATTTGATGTAAACAATCAGAGAGATGAGAAACACCACTCCCTTTAAACTCATTACTCAGTACATTTTCTAATTGTTGAATTAAATAAGTTAAATGTGTTTTACTCCCTTTTATTTCCGAATGCAATCTTACCGTCTCATCAAACAAAACAACTCCCGATGCATCTCTTTGTTTATTTAAAAGAAATAAAATAGATGCCGCAGCATAAGCTGAAAACCCCAACTTATTTAATGAATCAACAGAACGGTTAGAGGCCTTAGGAAAATTCATTGAACCTGAAATATCAACAATGACCGTTGAACGCACATTTGTTTCTTCCTCAAACTCCTTTAAAAAAAGCTTTTCTGTCCGAGCATATAATTTCCAATCAATATTCTTTGTAGAATCGCCTTGGTTATAAATTTTATGTTCAGCAAACTCCACAGAAAAACCATGGAATGGACTTTTGTGCAACCCTGTTAAAAAGCCTTCAACCACCTGCTGAGCAATCATACCAAAGCGAGAAAAATGATTAATATATTGTTGTTCAATCGGCATGGATTAAAGATAACTTAAAATTTAAGAAGGGTATTGTATAGCGCTTTATATAATATCTGCCAGATAAATTATCACAGTAAAAAGCACAAACACACCTCCCATTAACCGAGAAGAAACCGCGCTTTCTGTATAAAGCTGCCATTTCTTTTGTACCAACCACACATTAGAAAAGGCAACAACAGTGGCACCAACATAAAATAGAAGATCTATCCAATCAAACCTACCATCTGTAAAATGAAATGCCTGCGCAACCTCAAGACCAACCCCAATCAATAACGCAGAAAAAACAAAAAAGACTAATCGTTTCCCTTTAAATTTATTTGCCCAAGTAAGTATATTTTGGAAAGCTAACAACCATAACCCTCCCGGTAAACTATATACAAACCACTCTGGCAAACCAGATGGACTATACCTAAGCCGAAATACATCAACCAATTCAATAAATCCCAAAGCATCCGTTAATCTGTAAACAACAGTACCTTCAGGTCGAAAAAGTAAATAAATACACCCTGCTAAAAACAAAGGAAACAAAACTTCCACAAGGATATATTTTGTTGAACTCATCGGATACAAATTTAATGATTTCCTGCCGCGAATGTTCACCGTTCATCATAATTACAATTTGTAAAAAAGAGTTTTTACATCTTTTAAAGGAGTCTATTTTTTAAACACCATAAAAGAAGTGAATTAATCGTAGTATTGGATTTCTCGTTCCGCTATTTGGTAGGGTTTTGTTATTTCGCTTTGGGCTAAATAAGATACACGTTTTGTCCAATTACCTTTTGAGTCGTACTCATATTTGAAGGTGCTTTTATCTCTTAAAGACCCATCTGAGTTATACCAAGCATCTTCTATTTGATTCCTATTATCATCGTATTTGTAAACTTTTTTCGATTCTAAAGATCCCTTTAAATCACTACGACCATACTCTATTTTATTTCCTTTATCATCGTATTTCCAAGTCTCTAATCTTAAAGACCCATTTGATTTATATTCAGCATATTCTATTTTATTTCCTTTCTCATCGTACTTCCAAGTGACATTAATATATAAGGTAGACCTATAATAACAAGCCCTTTCTATTTTATTTCCTTTCTCATCGTACTTGTAAATATATTTATAATTTAAAGACCCGTCTGAGTTGTACGTAGCGCATTCTATTTTATTTCCATTATTATCGTACTTGTAGGTGTAGGTGTGTTTTGTATTATTAATCAATGAATCATTTGTATTATAATGAACATTCTCTATTTGATTTCCTTTCTCATCATATTTGTAAGTGTCTTTCCGAGTTAAAGACCCATCTGAGTTGTACGTAGCGCATTCTATTTGATTTCCTTTCTTATCGTACTTGGAAGTGTCTGTCCAATATATAGACCCATGTGATTTATACTTAGCCCATTCTATTTTATTTCCATTATCATCGTACTTCCAAGTCTCCTTCTGTTCTAAAGACCCATCTGAGTTATAATCAGCAAATTCTGTTTTATTTCCTTTATAATCGTATTTAAAAGTATATTTCTCATATAAATTGCCTTTTTGAAGCTCTCCGAATTTTTCAACGGATCTATATTGAGTTTCAGTTACTGATTTAACCTTTCCCTTTAGATTTTCTTTTTCCAAATCAGTCTGCTTCTCCTCTTTTTGAGAAAAAGCAACAAGAAATAAACCCACAAAAAATAATGATAAAACTTTTTTCATAGAACTAAATTAAAACAATAACTGATTAATTAAGTAAATAGAGGTTTTGTGGGTAAAAAACTGGGTAAACTCTAAAACCAAAAAAGGGCAACAGTTTATTTATCAACCAGTTACCCTTTTTATTTGGGACCTCGCAGAAACGATGTTTGGAGGAGAAAGTCCCTTTGGACTTTCGGTATAGTTTCGGTTTATCGAAAGCAGTTTTGAAAAAACTGAAGGTGCGTGGGACTTCGGGGTTTGAATCCCTCACACAAAAAAAGCCCAGCTAATGCTGAGCTTCTTTGTGACCTCGCAGGGATTCAACCCCCGAACCTCCTGAGCCGTAATCAGGTGCTCTATTCAGTTAAGCTACAAGGCCAATAACGGTGCAAAGATAGCGTTTTTTTTGCTGAAAAACCTAATTCTCATAGTCTATCAATTCCTCACAAGATGAAATTCACACCTCTTCTTTTGCCTTTTTTAACCCAATCATTATTGGAATTGATGCCGTAAAGTACATAAACAAACTATACACTGCTGCAGGAAAACCATACGCTATATTAATCAGTGAAGAAATCTGAATAGCCAATGTTCCATTTTGGTTACCCGATTCCAGACAAATCGCCAAGGCTTGTTTAAAACTCAATCGAGCAAAACGCGCAGTGATATACCCGAGGAGCATCGTGGCAACATTTAATGTAAAAACAATCGCAAATGATTCAGAAACTCTTTCCACTAACTGAGCACGTTCCTTAATAACAATACCTACAATAACCAGAATAATAATTAATGTACTTGCTATTCGTACAGGTTTATCCATTCTTGCAGCAACATCTGGCTTTTTGTTTTTCACAATCATTCCTATTGTTAATGGAACCGCTATAATTGCAAGTAAAGCTCCTATAATATCTTTTACGGGAGAAACGATTTCATCACCAGAAGAGGTGAATTCACCCAAAGCAAAATTGACAATAATTGGAATTGTAATAATCGTAACAACACTATTCACAGCAGTTAAGGTTACCGATAATGCGGTATCTCCTTTGGCTAGATGGGTTACTAAATTTGAAGTAGGTCCACCAGGACAAGCCGATAAAATCATAACTCCAATCGCAATTTCGTTCGAAACATCAAAAAACTGAGTCAAACCAAAAGCAATCAGCGGTAAAAGAATAATTTGATTCAAAAACCCAATAAAAACAGCTTTAGGAAAACGTAACACGCGCTTAAAATCAGCGGTTGTAAGGCTCAAGCCCATCCCTATCATAATAATGAATAGAGCAACAATTAAAAATATTTTAGAACCTGAATCCATGGCTTATTTTTTAAAAAATTCACACCCTCTTATACACTCATCCCTTGAAAAGGTTTTTATCACAAAAACAGGCCTTAACAGCCGCATCTCTCTCGTAAAATAATATCCTTATTTTCGCAATATGAAAATATTGATGGTCTGTTTAGGCAATATTTGTCGATCTCCTGTGGCTGAAGGAGTAATGAAAGAAAAAGTATTGAAATATGAGTTAAACATTCAAGTTGATAGTGCCGGCACAAGTGGGTGGCATGATGGTGAATTGCCCGATAGTAGATCAATCGCTAATGCAAAGGAAAATGGAATTAACATCTCTAATCAGCGTTCCAGAAAAGTAATTCCTTCAGATTTTGAAGAATTCGACATCATTTATGCGATGGATGAGACAAACTACCAAAATTTACTTCACATGTCTCCCGAAAAGCACCATCATAAAATAAAGATGATCCTGAATGAACCATACCCTGATCAAAACAAAAGTGTCCCTGACCCTTATTATGGGAATGATGGCTTTCAGCTCGTTTTTGATTTACTCAATGAAGCATGCGAAGAGATCGCTAAAAACTTAATGAAAGAGTATGAATAAAGGTGTTTTATATCTTATACCCTGTCCAATCGGAGAAAACCTTCCAAAGGACGTACTTCCAAAACACACGCTTCAAACAGTGCACTCCTTGGATCATTTCATTGTAGAAAATGAGAAAACAAGCAGAAGATTTCTGCGTGCAGCTGATCACCCAAAAGCCATTCGTGATTTAGCTTTCGAAACACTCAATAAACATACTCCTGAATCAGAAATTAATAGTTTTTTAGCCCCACTCTTTGAAGGAAATTCAGTAGGTATAATAAGTGAAGCGGGATGCCCCGGCGTAGCAGATCCCGGCGCTCAGGTAGTACATGAAGCCCATAAAAAAGGAATACAAGTAATCCCTTTAATTGGCCCATCCTCTATATTACTAGCCTTGATGGCAAGTGGATTTAACGGCCAATCGTTCAGCTTTGTTGGGTATTTACCAAAAGACAAAAAAGAGTTAAAGAACAGAATTAAAGATTTAGAAGCGTTAAGTAAAAAATATAATCAGACACAACTGTTTATTGAAACTCCTTTTAGAAACTCTCAACTTTTAGAAAACCTTAAAGCGTTTTGCGCTCCTTCAACTAGGATTTCTATCGCTGCAAATATTAATCAAGAAAATGAAATCATTCAAACAATGCCGATTTCCAAACTTCAACCAAATAGGTTGAAAATTCATAAAATTCCCGCTGTATTTAGTTTAATGGCATGAATAAAGCAGAAATTTAATTAAACATGGGGATCCATGTTTTCATCTAAATATCATTTCAACTGTTTTGGTATTATGGTTCAGTATCGCATATTAGTATTTCGTGGGTTTGTACTAGCTTAAAGGTATCTGTATTCCAAATATCAAGCATATCTCCAAAATAACAAGAGTCACAATATTTTATATTTAAAGGAGAGTCTTCGTAAGGATCTCTAGCTAATGTGATAATACCTGTCTTTGAAACAGTATGATTTCCCAAATTACAATTTAGTTCAAAAGTCAACTTCTCGTCTTTTATAAATGACTGCTTATCGTCATAAGGCGTACACCATATAACCGAACTATCTTTAGTTGAGGCATACACTTCCTCTCCCATTTCATTCTTCAAAACAAAATTGAGATTTGTCATTTTTGGCTTTGATTTTATACAAATCAAATCACATATACCATCAGCGTTTGGAGAGTAAATATTAGGTATAAATATAAACTCGTCTTTTGAAAATTTTACAATATTATTACTTTCACAATGAACAATTAATTGTTCTTCTTGCACTTCCTTACTCTCATTTTTATTACACGATAACAAGGAAAAAATAATTATTAAACATAAAAAATTGTTCATCTTTTTTTTAACCGAAGATAAAAAACATCTTCTTTATCAGCATGAATATGATGAAGTCAAATAATCGTTAAAAACACATCAAACTGCTCGGGAGTTTAACAAATAATAATCTCTAATCATTTCTTAACAGATTTGAATTAACTTGGTATTGTGGGATGGAGAAAAGCACATAAAAACAAATGGTTTAAGGCTTTTACTAGTCTTTTTACCCTACTTTTCATTTATTGGCTCTTTTGCCTCCCCTCCACTTATTTTAAATTCCCTACAAGCACCATTATTGAATCCAGTAATGGCGATTTACTGAGTGCGCGAATTGCAGAGGATGGTCAATGGCGATTTCCGCTCACCGATTCAGTTCCCGAAAAATTTAAACAGTGCATTATTCAGTTTGAAGACAAACGATTTGAAAAACACTGGGGAATTAGTTTGCCCGCCATAGGAAGGGCGCTATATCAAAATCTATCTGCAGGCAAAGTGGTTTCAGGTGGAAGCACGATCACCATGCAAACAGTTCGATTAATGCGAAAAAACCCACCCAGAACACTCTGGCAAAAACTCATTGAAATCCTTTGGGCCACTCGATTAGAAGTTGCAGAAAGTAAAAATGACATATTAAACTATTATTCAACCTATGCCCCATTTGGTGGGAATGTGGTTGGATTAGAAACAGCCTCTTGGCGATATTATGGAAAACCTGCGCATGAACTTACATGGGCTCAATCCGCTACCTTAGCCGTTCTTCCCAATGCGCCCAGTTTAATTTTCCCTGGAAAAAATCACAATTTATTACTTGCAAAACGAAATAAACTTTTAAAAAAACTACTGGAAAAAAAAATCATCACCCCAGAGGAACATCAACTCAGTTTAATTGAGCAACTTCCCAAGAAACCACACCCTCTTCCTCAGCATGCTCCTCATTTATTAAACAACATTGCTCAAACTCAAGGCGCTAAGCATAAAACATCAATTCATTACGGACTGCAGACAAGCGTAAACAAACTAATCAAAAGACACGCTACAAAACTCAGAAGAAACAACATAAATAATGTAGCTGTCATTGTTACAGATGTACGCACTGGAAAAATAATCAGCTACAATGGAAATGTTGTTGGCATGGGCTTCAATCACAACGAGGCTGTCAATATGATTAATGCACCAAGAAGCTCAGGGAGTATTTTAAAACCCTTTTTATATTGTCAAGCTTTTGACGAAGGGTATATAACGCCACATTCATTACTTCCTGATGTCCCCACCTATTACAAAGGATACACCCCACAAAACTATGCCCAAACCTATGCCGGTGCTGTTCCTGCCAATAAAAGTTTAGCGCAGTCTTTAAACATTCCGGCTGTACGATTATTAGAAAAAGTGGAGCTCAACAATTTCTACCATAAGCTTCAATCTCTCCCTATATCCACTATTGACAAATCAGCAAATCACTATGGATTATCCTTAATTCTCGGAGGGGCAGAAACAAACCTATGGGATTTAAATAACGCCTACAGAATGATGGCATGGCATGCTACGCAAATAAAAGAACAAAGTGAATTCCCCCGCACCTCTGTTTTTCCGGGAAAAATAACAGAGAAGGGTGCCTCAAATTTTGGACAAGGTGCCTTGTATCTTACCTTGAATTCAATGCTTGAAGTAATTCGACCCGGAAACGAATCCAATTGGAAAGTATTTAACAGCTCGCGGAAAGTGGCCTGGAAAACGGGGACATCATTTGGTTTTAGAGATGCATGGGCAATTGGCATTACCCCTGAATACGTGGTAAGTGTTTGGGTGGGAAACTCCACAGGTCAAGGCCGACCAGGTATAATTGGTGTTCAGGCAGCTGCCCCTGTACTTTTTGACGTATTTAATCTATTGCCCGAAACCACATGGTTCAATGAACCACTCACCGATTTCAAACCCATTTCAATTTGTGCATCAAGTGGTTACAGATCCAGTGAACATTGTCCAATTACACAAAACATAAAATTAAACCAAAGAGCAAATGATGTTCCTAAATGCATCTACCACAAAACAATTCATTTAAACAAAGAGAAAACGCATCAGGTCACTAGTGATTGCTACAATGTGTATGAAATGGTAAAAGAAAAATGGTTTGTATTACCTGGTCTTATGGAGCATTATTACAAAACCGTTCATGCAAACTACAAATCTCCACCGCCTTTTTTAGACCTGTGCGGTATTCAAACTCATTCAGGCATCATGAAAATTATCTATCCTAAAAAAATAAGTAAAATACATCTTCCTGTAAACCTAGAAGGCAAACTAGAAAAAGTAAATTTTGAAGCCACTCATCGTGAAAAAGACGGCATTATCTTTTGGCACATCGATGATGAATTTGTGGGTACTACGGAAACCCTACACCAAATTAGTGTACAACCAAAAGAAGGTGAACATCAATTAAAATTAGTGGATCAAAAAGGTAATGTATTTGAACAGAAATTCACGATTTACTAACCCACACATTTAATAGCTATCCCTTGATTAAACACCTGTCCCTTATGAAAAACATGATCGCAATCATCCTTTCCATCTTAATATGCCTCTCTCCAAGCGAAAAAAAACATGCGAAAAACATACTTTCTTATGAAGTAGATCTTACACGCGAAAAAGTTGAACTTGTTTGGAAAGACCATAACCATAAATTGTACAGCAATATTGGTCGTGTTTTGAATCAAGACACCACTATTTCTATGATTATGAACGCAGGAATGTATACCGTAAAACAAAACCCATTAGGGCTTTATATCGAAAACGGTAAAGTCATCACCCCCGTGAACAAAACAGAACATGCATATGGCAACTTCTACATGCAACCAAACGGAATTTTCTACCTTCAAAATCAATGCCCGAAAATTTCACCAACCATTGATTTCAAATTGGACACCACCATCAATTACGCTACCCAATCGGGACCACTCCTACTCATTAATGGAAACTTTCATCCAAAATTTGTAAAGGGATCAAAAAATACTCACATCCGAAATGGCGTTGGTATACTTCCTAATGGGAATCCATTATTCGCCATTTCATCAGAAAAAATAAACTTCTATGATTTTGCAAATTTCTTTAAACAAAAAGGATGCGTAAATGCACTTTATCTGGATGGTTCTATTTCAAGAGCCTACATACCTTCACAAAACCATCATGACAAAGGAGGTAAATTTGGTGTAATGATTGTTGTTAAAAACAAACCAAAATCAACAAACTAATTTTTTCAATTTTCTTTTTACTCCAAACATAATAACCCCAGCAATTACAAGAGGGATTAAAAAGGTAACCAAATGAAGTTCTGGGTACCCTAATTTTGCATCCACCATTACACCATGTACCCTATTAAAAAGAAGGAGTACACTCAACAAAACAAGTAATACAGTTACTCCCATATTCAAAAAGCCCGTCTTAAGGATGGAATGAATGATTGATTTTGGAGAGTACCCCAACAACACCAACATTTTAATCCGCTCTTTATTCTCCAGGACAAGCAATTGAAACTGAGCTAAATTTAATGAGACGCTAACCCCCAAAATAATAATCCCAAAAGCAAATAGAACGCCTAATGCAACCTTTAACAACAATTTAGCATTATCCAATAATGGCAACTCTCCCTCCACCTCATAATCGTTTGCTCTTAAAAAGCTTCTCAATTCCTTACTCGATGCGTCACTTACTTTTAAAACCACCATTGAGACATCTTGAACAACAGAACCTGACAATGCCTCATTGGCATAATCCAGGAAGTTTTTAGGAACCAACACACTGGTAATTCGATCTGAAAAACCCACAACTCTTGCTCGATGTTTTAGCCATTTTCCTTTTTTAGACAATGTTAAATCTACTGAAGCTTGTTTTATTGCCACCTTTGGAATTGGTCGTTGGCCTTGACTTGGTAAAACGGCATGGTTTAGAATAGTGAGAAACTGATTGGAAATAATCACAGGAATCTCTTGCTGACCTTCCCGCCATGTAAAATCATCTAAATCAGCGTCAATAAAATCATCCTCAATGGAGGTAAAAAACATATCAAAAGCATTTCCTGCAAATTTTCCATACACCCTAAAATCATTACTCCACAACTCACCTACATCCTCAACAAACAATTGAGACTTTATTCTATCCACTTCTTTTTTTGAAAACTTAGAGGAACTTAAACCCAGCGCCGTAGAAACACCTATTTCCTTAGAAATTTGAATATACTCAAAAGCACCTTCCTTTTTATTTTCATTTAATAAAGAACCGAAATCAGAATAGATTTGAAAAACCGATGAAATAATCAACATACTAATAAGCATTCCTATCCCGGTTAAAACCAATTTACTTTTGGACTTTCCCTGAAACAATATTTTAGCAACAGAAACCCTCCTCATTATGCAATCGTTAAATATTGATCATATTTAAAGTAAGTATCCTTAAATAGATTAGACACCAGCATCCCAGCATTATTTCTTTTTACAAAACGATGAATTAACCCTATCGCTTTTTTAGTGTTCTCCTCATCAAGCGCACTAAAAGGCTCATCCAAAAGCAACCATTCAAAAGGCATACAAAGCGCCCTTATTATTGCAACTCTCTGTCGCTCACCTCTCGACAGCAAGAGCACTTTCCGATTAATTAAATCCTGAACATCCATCTCCTGAAATAGTGCATGAATTTCAGCATCCGATAAGTGTGCCGTTAACTGATTTTTTAATTGCACATTTTCAAGCGCTGTTAAATCATCCAATAATTCTAAGTCTTGAAAAACAATCGCAATTTTTTTAGCACGTAAAGGACTCCAATCCTCCACAGGATAATCATTGATCAATAATTCTCCAGTAAAATCTGTTCGTGTTCCATACAACACACCTAATAGCGTTGATTTTCCAGTACCAGAAGGCGCAGAAATATGGATACACTCCCCTGCATTAAGCACCACATTCTTTCCCCATAATAGGGATGATTGTGAGTAGGAACTTAACAAAGGAGATGGAACAATATTTAGTAATTTGATCTCCATTTACATCATCCATTCAATCACAGGCTGAACAAGCGTTCCCGCCTCAGAAATTAATTTAATCGTAGAAATCAATCCATTGTCATTATTCTTAAAATAAATCACCATCTTTCCTTCAACAACCCCCACATCGTAAACGCCTTGTTCTGAAAAAAGAAGATGATCAAGATTATTAAACTTTTGTAAAAACAAAGGGCTCTCGTGTTTCAAAACCTCAAAAAGCGCATTAAAGTCAATATACGCTGCTGTTCGATTATTCCCAACAAGCGTATCAAGTTCAGGACTCAATTTACTTGACATAGTTTTCAGTTCCTCAATACCCTGCGGTGTAGTTGTCAACAAGAATTTTTCATCTACTACAGAGAAAAAAAGTGTTCCATTTAAACTCGAGAAGCCATTAACTTTTGGCAAATCACCACTAATTGACTTCAATACTCCTTGAAAATTGTCAGGATCCTTTAAACTCATAGCCAAATTAATTTGCTGAACGGGCTCACTTACCTCCTGTGTAATCACAAGATCATTTCCCTCATCATCCATGTCCACCGTTTTAATCGTTTTTTTAACCGTATCCACTCCGTTTAACGCTGCCAATACATCGCCCTTAAAAAACTGTGCCAATTGACCCATTTTAAATTTAATGGGAGAATTCATTAAAGCAGCATCCCAGGCCTTATCTACACGATAAAATTTAAGCATATCTAGTAAACCTTCCGATTTTAACGATGTGGTAAAAAGCGCCAAAGGATACGCTTGTTGAACAACGCCAGTTAAATTCTTAATATTGTTTGCTTTATCAAACCCTTTATACACAGCCATTTGAGTGGGATTTAGATATTGTTTCTGTTGTACTTCAATTCTCCCTTCATTGAAATTTGCTAAAAAAACCGACTTAGCACCAGTTAAATCCTCCTTCTTTATATCTATTGACTCAAAAAAACTATAGTCCTTAAGCATCTTCACACCATCATCTAAAAACGCTAGAAAATCATCGTTACTTACCCATAATGAAAGATGGGATGAATTGCGTAAGGCATAATGAAATGAAGAATCCTTATGTTCAAGCGATGTTGATTCTGTTTGCTTAAACAATGTTTCCATTTCCGAGATTAAGTCACCACCAAATGGACTGTAAAAGTAAATCGCTGCATTTTCATCCCATAATAAAGTGTGTTCAGACGATAACTCAGCAACTAAAAACCCCTGATCAGTTAATACCTCAACGGAAGGGAAATGCTGCTCAATGTACGTAGCTAGAAGTTCATTATCATTTAACGGGAGAACAGCTCCTATTTTACCTTCCAAAAAACTTGAACCAACACTAAAAAAATAGTACTTAGATAATCGCTGAATGCCAGCATTAGCAGGATCTTTAATTAAGTCCGACAATGGACCCTTAGCGATATCATTCGTTAAATCATTGTGCGCAATCAAATCAAAAAAAGCATCACTAAAAATCGCTTCCGTATTTATGCTTAAAACAGCACATGCATCTGTTGGGATGTAATCGGAATGATTAACCCGATCACTAGAACAAGAAAAAAGAACAGATAGAAGTAAAATTTTTAGTAGAAAAAATATTCTTTTTTTCATGTTCGTCCTTATAAATTGATTCTGAATCCCCATAGCCGCAAATATAACCTGATAAACGACAGGCAATAAGAATTGTTCAAAAATAAACTTGATAAGAGGGGCTATTGATCGTCATTTTTAAATTGGTAATCAAATAAACGCTTGTAGTAACCATCTGCCCCCAAAAGTTCCTTATGTGTCCCTTGTTCCACCTTTTCCCCTTGATCCATAACAATGATTTGATCTGCATTTTGAATTGTAGACAAACGATGGGCAATTACAATAGACGTCCTCCCTTCCGTTAATTTTTCAATCGCCCGCTGAATTAATTGTTCAGAGTGCGTATCCACCGAGGAGGTGGCCTCATCTAAAACAAGTATCTGAGGATTATATACATAAGCTCTGAGGAAGGCCAAAAGTTGACGTTGTCCAACAGAAAGAACAGCCCCACGTTCCCTGACCTGATAGTCATAACCACCATCAAGCCCCATAATGTAATCGTGTACACCAATTAATTTCGCTCCTTCTATTACGCGCGCTCGTGAGATTTCTGTATTATTTAATGTGATATTATTTAAAATTGAATCATCAAACAAAAATACATCCTGAAGCACTACAGCAGTTACTCTCCTTAAATGCTCCAAAGTAAAATCATTGATATTTACACCATCAATACAAATTGAGCCTTTGTCAATTTCATAAAACTTTGTAAGTACGTTAATAATTGACGACTTACCTGCACCAGTTGCACCAACCAACGCAAGAACCTGGCCTTTACCAACCTCAAAAGATAAATTCTTTAAAACCGGCACCCCTTTTTTATAGGCAAAAGAAACCTCCTTAAAAGAGATGTGTCCCTCCACCTGTATATCAGCCTCGTATCCTTCGTCCGATATATGTTCATTAGTATCCAACACATTAAATACCCGATTAGCCGCTACCATACCCATTTGCAACGTGTTGAATCGATCCGCTAATTGACGAATAGGCCGGTAAATCATATGGATAAATAAAATAAACGCCATCACATCACCAATCTGGGCATACCCCGAAATCACACCTTTCGCACCCCACCACACCAATAAAGCAATAGATCCCGCAGACAACACCTCAACAACAGGAAAAAATACAGCATTCGCCCAAACCGTTTTTACCCAAGCATCACGATGTTTTTTATTCACCTCCTTAAACCGTCTCATTTCTTCCTCCTCTCGATTAAAGATTTGAACGATATTCATTCCCGTAACATGCTCCTGAATAAATGTATTAATCGCAGCTACATTTTTTCTCACCTCAATAAATGCAGATTTGATGGCCTTTTTAAATAAAATCGTCGAAACAATTAAAACAGGCACAGGAATCAAAACAATCAAAGTTAGTTTCCAATTGATGTATACCATAAATACGAGAACCATTATCAATTGCAGAATATCCGAAATGATATTTAGCAACCCGGAAGAAAAAACATCTGCAATAGTTTGAATATCGCTTGTCACTCTTGTAACCAAAGCACCAATCGGGGTATTATCAAAATAAGTTAATTTGAATTGAACAACATGCTTAAAAAGTTTCTTCCTTATATTCAGAATAACACTTTGCCCCAACCAATTCGCTAAATAAGATTGTAAAAACTGCATAAACGCATGCACAACCAACAACCCAAGTAAAACTAAAATAATCTGCCTTAACCCTTCTGTATCACCAAACTGAATTTTATCATCAACAGCAATCTTAATCAAGTAAGTACGAACAGGAGCCATAAAAGACAGTAATATGGTAATAAGGGCAGTACCATAAAATGCTGTTCGAAAAGGACGTACATATTTCATCGTACGCTTGAGTACTTTACCATCAATTGCTTTTCCCGTTATCGAATTACCCACAGTTACCTTATCGCTTTTATCAATTCATCAGGATATTGAATGGCTGATAAAAACAACCCTTGAGCAGGAGCGCTCACGCCTGCCTCTCCTCTATCTCTCGCTTCAATTATTCGTTTCATATCCTCCGGACTTCGTTTTCCTAAACCAATTTCCACTAAAGTTCCCACAATTGCACGAACCATATTTCTTAAAAATCTATTGGCTGTTATAGATATAACTATCTCCTCCCCAATAAGATTCAACTCCACCTCCATCACGTCGCAAATATTCGTTTTAGCATCCGTATGTAATTTAGAAAAAGAGGTAAAATCAGAATAATCCAATATAAAACTAGCCGCCTTTTGCATAGCATGCACATCTAGCGACTGACGCACCCACCACCTGTTTTCATTAAATGGGTTTTTAACTAATGTAATGTAATAATGATATTGACGCGCAGTCGCACTAAAACGCGCATGAAAGTCTTTTTGAACACCTCGTAGTGCTTTAATAACAATCGAATTTGGAACAACCGCATTTAACTTATAGTGTAATTGCTCTGTATCTAAACCCTCCTTTACGCAATCAAAATGGGCATAAAAGTCATTCGCATGTACACCTGTATCTGTTCTGCCACACCCAGTTACTTTAATTTCCTCTCCTAAGAGCATGCTCAACTTCTGCTCAAGTGTTTCCTGAACAGAAGGAGAAGAAGGTTGAATTTGCCAACCATTAAAAGTCAAACCATTATATGCTAACCTCAATAAATACCTCATTATACTTTATTTCCCCAAAAAAATTATCGTTACACCCACTCAAAACGTCGCACTCATTTCACTTGATCATTTACCCAGGCTAAATATTGTTTATCCGCTTCCTGACAAGCTAAGCTAAAAATGGCAGGAACATCATATGAATGCAGTTCTTTTATTCGATTAGCTAAATCCGTAAAACTACCCTGAATCGATTTAATCAAAAGAACAACCTCATGATCCTCCACCAGCTCACCTTCCCAAAAATAAAAGGATTCCATTCCTGGAATAATGTTTACACAAGCACAACGTTTTTCACGTACCAAAGATTTACCAATCATCCGAGCCTCCTCTTTAGAAGCACAAACTGTATAAACAAGCTCTATCATCTTCTAATTTCAAAAAATTTGAACCCAACAATTTCTCCTGGCTCCACATCAATTTTAGAAACTCGAGCCATAACCGGGCCATTATAAACCCACTCTAAAAACTCATCCGCTTTCATTTGAGTAGTTTCTATTTCGGCATATACCGTACCATCGGGCTCATTTCTACAAAACCCTTTAATACTTCTTTCATTGGCCACTTGTGCAGTGAAGTTTCTAAACCCAACACGCTGAACCCTTCCGTGAATTTTTATGTTTAAATGAATCATCATTGTTACCACAAAAGTATTAATTTAGAATGGCATTCACCTTGAACTCGTTATGAAATGATTGAACAATCTACCTTAACCTTTTTAACCGAATTACAAGAGAACAATAACAGAGACTGGTTCAACGATCATCGAAAAAAATATGAAATCGCGAGGGATAATTTTGCTGCATTCGTTGAGCAACTTATTCTTGATCTGTCCAAAATGGATGAATTTATTACAGAGGCAACACCCAAAAATGCCATTTTTAGAATTTTTAAAGATGTTCGGTTTTCCAAGGATAAATCACCATACAAAACCCATTTTAGCGCCTCCATTGCAAAAGGAGGTAGAAAAAGTATGTATCCTGGATACTACATTCATCTTGAGCCCAATAATAAATCACTTTTAGCAAGTGGCATTTGGCGTCCGCAACCCGAAATCCTCAAATCCGTTCGTCAGGAAATCGCATACAATCATAAAGCGTACGAAAAAATCATATCGCATAGCGCATTCACCCGCGCTTTTGGAACCGTGGAAGGAAACAGACTTGTTCGTCCACCTAAAGGATTTGACAAAGACCACCCTGCAATCGAACATTTAAAAATGAAAGACTTTGTTGTCCATCATAAAGTCCAAGACATCGAGATTTGCAAATCCGAATTCAATAATTATTGCGTAGAAACGTTTAAAATCGCCCAGCCTTTTTCTGCCTACTTCCGAGGGCCCGTATACGATGTACTCGAAAGCGAATAAAGCAATATTAAACACATTCATTCTTACACCACGCGTATGACAAAAATCCTTATTCTCTCGGACACACACTCCTATCTCGACCCCCGATTAAAAAAACATATTCAATCCGTTGACATGGTATGGCATGGAGGTGACATCGGTAACATTTCGGTTATGGACGAAATAAATACCCTCAAACCCGTAATTGGAGTACAAGGAAACATTGATGATCATGTGGTTAAAGCCGAATATCCCAAAAATCAAATTTTCGAACTTCACGGAAAAAAAATAATCATCACACATATAGCAGGGTATCCAAAGAGGTATAAACCACAAGCCATAAATCTCATACAAAAAGAACGCCCTGACATTTTTATATGCGGTCACTCACACGTACTCAAAGTGATGTATGATGAAGATTTAAAACATCTTCACATCAATCCTGGAGCCTGCGGAAAACATGGATTTCACAAAGTACAAACAGCCGTCAAAATAAAGATATCTGAAGAAGGGATAAGTAATGACGTAGAAATCATTGAATTGGAAAGAAGATAACCCTTTTTAGGACCATTCATCAAAAAGAAATTAAATCCGTCTTTATAGAATCCGCAAAATGCTGATCATGGGTAGAACAAAAAATCAAGCAATCCTTTTTTAACTCATGTATAATATCTGATAAATGCAATTTGCTTTTCATATCAAAATACACGGTTGGCTCATCCAAAAACAACACATCCGGTTTTTTCAATAACTGACGAATCACACAAAGCTTACGAAATTGACCGTCACTTAACTCATCCAAAAACCGATCCCACGGAATCGCCAAATCAAACTTACTTAACCAAGCCTCTTTTTCCTCGCTAGACGAGTCCACTCCAAAACTTAAAAAATCTTCCACTGAAAGATAAACTCCTTTTGAAATGGATGAATCCACCCATCCAATTGATTCAAAATTAGAAACAACCTCTCCAGAAATAGGCTGTACCAAACCAGCCAGCGTTTTCAAAAAAGTGGATTTACCAACCCCATTATCACCTAACAACACAACAACTTCCCCTTTTCTCCAACTTTTGGAAAAAGAGTCAGCAAATAGAGCCTTCGTATAACCAATATGTAAATTATTAACTTCTAACACCTGATATTCGTTTAATCAAAAAGTAAACTATAACGGGCACCCCTAAAACACTTAAAACAGCATTAAGTGGAAGTATAAAGCCACCCAGCGCACCCCGAGCAATCAAATCAGCCAACAACACCAAAATAGCCCCAAACAACACCGTCATAGGAAGTAATTTATTCACATTAGATGTCTTAAAAAACAACTTCAAAATATTCGGAACAACAATACCCACAAAAGCAATTGGACCAACAAAACTTGTAATTAAACCAATCCAAACACCAAAAACAAGTAAAAGTAAACGCTTGTTAAAAGAAACAGATTTCTTTGTAAGCAACTTTAATTCAGCATCCCCTAAAGCATACACATTTAACCAAGATGCATATCTTTTCATAAAACCAAAACCAACTACACTAATCAGAGCCAAACCGCCTAAAGCATAAAAGTTAACCCGATTAAAACTACCCATCCCCCAAAACACATAATTTTTCATTCCCACCGCATCACTCAATTGTAAGAGCACCTCCAGCATGGCATAACTCCCATAACTCAATAACAAACCAATAATTAAAACAAACGTTAAATTCAACGATTTTCCAGCAACAGCAATTAAAAGAAATAAAAAAAACAATGCACCGAGCACTGCAAAAACACTTAATCCTAACCATTCAAACTGACTCGATACAGCCGGAATCAAATAAAAAACACCCACGCCAAGACTAGCACCCGAATTAACCCCCAAGGTAGTAGGGCCCGCAAGCGGATTTTTAAATAACGTTTGAATTCCCAATCCAATTAATCCACAGCTAGCCCCCACTACAATGGACAGGCAAGCCCTCAACAATCTCGATTGTAAAATATTACCTTCTACAGAATCAAAACGATCAAATGCATGCAGTAAATCAATATCCACCGATCCCAGCAAAAGCTCCAAAACCACCAATGCCAACAAAACAAAAAATAATATGATTACCCCTCTATTCTTCAAGAGAAACTATTTCAAAAAATCGTCCCTTAGCCCCATTAAACAGAACCTCGTGCAGATCATTAATAATTAAATGAGAATTTAAAACACTCTGTTGAAAGTAGTCCGATTGCGTCGTATTACAATAAATCATCCGCGCAGGATAATTATCCAATGTTAAAATATGCGCCATCCTTTTTTGATACCCCTCTTTAGACAAACCCCAATCCATAAAAAGTAAAAAATTCTGGCTACCAAGCGCTAAAATAGCTTGCTCATCCGATATCTTCTCACTTTTTTCGCTTCCATTCACACAAACCGGTTTTGCACCAGCAAAACGTATTAAATTGCTTACATACGTATCACATCCAGGCTCATACCAACCGCTCCCAAAATTATCCAATTTAAGCACCATTTTCTCAGCATTCACTTTGTAAGTCTTAAAACACTTGAGCTTATCATTAATTACATTCTCAGCCTTTTCATTGGCACCAACCAATGGAGCTATCAATGATAAAAAATCCAATCTACGAAGAGGGTCGGACTCCAAATACTCATCGCAAACCAACTTTACTTGATCAAAAGACTTTACTTGATCAAGTTGATACGAGTTACAAATAATCAAATCAGGGTCTAGAGCCATAATCCTTTCCAAATCTATCTGATCACCTTGGCCAACAGATTTAACATGGGACCCAACATGCGTTAAACGATCATGATTTAATACACCAACCACATTTGTCTCCGCATTTAATGCCTGAAAATAATTGTAAAAAGGCGTGGCCAAAAGAACAATTCTATTATACGTCTTGTTTTCAAGAGTGGAGAGAACAACACGATCAGTAGAAAAGGTTTTAATTGTATCCGTTCCTACAGAAAATAGTGCATGCCTTTTGGAAACGGAAGAATGTTCAGCCGAACACGAAAACAAAACCAAACACCACCCCCAAAGAAAAACAGCACACCATGTGCACAAAAACGCTTTTATTCGTAACCAATTAGAGACCATACACCTTTTTCCACACTGCAAACGCAATAAATTTAAACATCCTTTGATTTTCAACGCGATTCACCTGATTAAAAAACTGATCATAATCGTTCATTAAAGACGTATAATTAAAATATTCCTCTAAATCAGGAGTGAAATACTTTTTAAATTCATCCTTGGCCTCAAAAACCCATTGATTATTCGGTGTAACATACCCCATTTTATCCTTTCTATGATAGACTTCTTTGGGTAAAATATGCTGGGTAGCCTCCTTTAAAAGGTACTTTTTCACACCCTTTTGAATCTTATAAGCACCTGGAATTTTAAACACATACTCTATAAGACGAATATCATCAGAAAAAGGCGTTCTAGCCTCAACACTATGCCACATACTGCATCGATCCTCACATTTTAAATATTGCTTCAATCGCGTGTTATAGAATTCATGTTTTAAAATTCCATTGAATGATTTAGGCGGCTTAGCCTTTGACTTCTTATACCCCCTTTTACCATATTCATTTAATAGCTCAAGCGAAAGATACTGATGTTCAGATTGTACCTTTTGAATAATTTTCTTAAACACAAATGAAGGCATTGACTGAAGGCCGTAATACTTTAAATACTGCTTCACAAAAAACTGAATACCAGACGATAACGAATCAAAACTCTTAAGTTCACCCACCAATCTATTAATATTTCCTGCACGCAAATCATCCATCCATTGATTAATGTGATAAGGCAAATACCCGCCAAACAGTTCATCCCCTCCCTGACCATCTAGAACCACCTTCACACCACTTTCTTTCACCCGCTTCATAACGCTAAATTGAGCATACGTGCTCGTAGAAAAAAGAGGAACATCTTGCGCATATATCAACTCCTCAATATCCTGAACTAACCCCTCCGAATGAGGATAAATAAAATGTGATTTCGCACCAATCTGCTCATTTACACAATTTGCGAATTGAGTTTCATCAAACTCATCAATCCTTGAAGACGAGGTGAAGGTAAAAATCTCCTCTTTTCCCAAAGCAGCCATTTGAGTTACAATAGCGGAACTATCAATTCCGCCACTTAAACAGGCACCTACCAAAACATCAGAGCGCAATCTTAAATCAATGGATGACTTAAAAAGGCGTGAAATCTCCTCAATATACTCAACCTCCTTCACCCCATCAATTGACCCTCTTTGCGCATTAAATTTTAACTCATAATACTGCTCCACATCCAATGTCCAACTGGAAAAATCCAAACGAAGGACTTTTCCAGGTTCAAGCTCCAAAACACCTTCAAACAATCCTTGAGGTTCACGTTCCAATTGAGCAAACGCTAAATAATCAAACGCAGCCGCTTTATTAATCTTCCGAGGGATTAATCCACTCATCACAAGAGCCTTTTGCTCTGAAGAAAAAATAAAATGAGTCGGTGAGAAATAATAATAAAAAGGCTTTACTCCAAAACGATCTCTGGATGCAAAAAGCGTGCGCTGTTCAACATTATAAATCGCAAAAGCCCACATACCGTTAAATCGGTCTACACAAGACTCTCCCCATTGGATGTATGCTTTTAAAACCACCTCTGCATCCGTTCCCGACTTAAACTGAACACCCTCTGCCTGTAATTCCTGTTTAATCTCCAAGTAATTATACACCTCACCATTATACGTCAACCAATAATTACCCGTATCATCTGCCATTGGTTCATGACCCAATGCCGATAAGTCTAAAATAGACAAGCGTTGATGACCAAACCACCCAATTGATTCAGCAGGCGCTTGTGTGTAGGCTAAATAATTAATTCCATCAAGCTTCTTTACAGATTGAGGCGTAGCCATCGGAAAAGCACTAAAACGATCAAAAAGCACCGATCCCTCATCATCAGGACCACGATGCTGGATAAGCTTATTCATTCGGTTTCCAATGGACAAAATATCCGTTCCTGGTTGTCTGGAAAATATACCATTAATCCCACACATCTACCCATTCTTTATTTGGTAACATAAAATAGAAGTTGCTATGGCTACATTAAGCGATTCAGCCTTTGACTCCACACTCGAAGGAATACAAATCCTTTGAACATTATCTCCCCATGATGTGGACACCCCATGAGATTCACTTCCCATCACCAACACCCCTTTGGACAATCCAGCCAGTTGCTCAGGAGCCTCACCCGCTAGATCTGCAATAAACACAGGAACATCATGCGGTTTTTGACGAATAAACTCCTCCACACTTAATACTACTGGAATGCGATGAGCAAAAGCCCCCATAGTACTCTGAATCACTTTAGGATTATAAAATTCTACCGCATCAAACGAACAAATTACTTGATGAATTCCAAACCACTCTGCAGTTCTAATAATGGTACCTAAATTTCCTGGATCCGAAATCCCGTCCAGAAATAAAATTTCTCTTTCCCAATCGATATTCGGAGATTCTTTTTGATGAACCACAGCAATCGCCTCTCTGTTCGTCATCAAAGCACTTGCATTCTCCAAAACTGATTCCTCCACTACAATAGGATTCAACGTATTAATTTCAGGATACTCCGAAAAAATATTCGGACTACAATACACTTCCTCTACAGTAAAAGAACTTCCAATTAACGATAACACCCCCTTACGCCCTTCTACAACAAACAAATTATTCATTGTTCTGAATTTCTTTTGCTGAAGCGACTTAATGAACTTTATCTTATTTTTGGAAAGCATTTTTTTGAGGCACAATTTGTGGCTAATTTAACCATTCTTAACGGCATTTGTTCTTGATACGAAAGCTTTTTAAATACATACTCATTTTATCCTGCATCTTTCTTTGGGTAGGATGCGCCAAACATCAGCTTTCCACCTGGCATTTAAAACCACATGAACAACTCCTGGCAAAGAATAAAATCGAGTTTATCGACAACAAAAAAATCAACAAAGAAGAAATAAGCTCTTATATCCGTCAACAACCCAATAAAAGTTTCTTATTTGGGAAATGGAAAATTGGATTACAATGGAAAAACCTTTGGTATCGTTCAGCATCAGGAAAAACAAGGCCTGGAGTAGTTATTGACTCCATCCTTGTAGAACGGTCCCAAAAGCAGCTTGAAATCTATATGAAAAACCAAGGCTTTTATAACGCCGAAGTTTCTGCAAAAATCACTCCTCATTACCTATGGGGAATAAAAAGATGGGAGCAGAAAAAAGCCACTGTTCACTATATTATAAAAACTGGACTCCCTCTTCTAATCGATAGTTTAGGCTGGGAAATTGAACAAGAAAACATCATTAAATATTACAAACAAATTGAATCAAAAAGCAACATACAAAAAGGCAATGTGTTAAAAATTGAGGATTTAGAAGAAGAAAGAAGCAGAATATCTCAACACTTAAACAATAATGGATTTTACAAATTTGCCGAGAACTATTTACGATTTAATATAGACACCTCTAGAGGAAAAGACAGTACCATTATCATCACTAAAATTAAAAAACCCATAAAAGACGTCCACCATCGGTACTTCATTCGGGACATCTATATCAACACCACATTTGACCCTTATAGCAGCAATAACGAAACCACCGACACCACACTATATAAAGGTGTTTACTTCATCAGCAAAGGAAAATCAGCATTCCATCCAGCCCCATTATACAGGAGCTTATTCATACACCCTGGTGAAATTTACAGTGAACAAAATCAGAGCCAAACCTTTCGTCAGTTTGTTAATTTACAAACCTTCAATTTTATTAAAATAGATTTTAAAGAGCCATTAGACACATCAGCAATAAAAGAGCTGGATGCCTATATTTTACTCCAACCCTCAAAAAGAATGTCCGTATCCGCCGAAATTATGGGGATTTTCCGAGAAGGCTTTGGAGCAAACGGTCAAATCTCTTTCACACGAAAAAATGCGTTTGGAAATGCCGAAATTCTTAACTTTTCCATTTCTGGTGGATTTGAAAATCTGAAACAAATCGATGACGATGATTTTAAAATTGGTTCTAATATAGGACCACGTTTATCACTCACCTTTCCGCGCTTATTTCTCATGCCAAAAATCACCAACAACATTCGAAAAAACGCCTACCCTAAAACTACCCTGTCGAGTTATTTCAATTATCAACAGCGCTCACAATTTGCTCGTTACCTTACCAATTTCTCTCTCAACTACGAGTGGAATGAAGGGAAATATAAAAAACATGAAATCAGCATTCCCAACGTAAGTATCTCCTTCATTCGGAAAGACAGCAAAATACTAAGCACCTTAAATGATTTATCCCCTCAACAAAAATTTAAATTTGAAGATGCCATCTCAACAGGAGTAAAATATGCTTTCATTTATAATAACCAAAGTAATGAGCGCGTAAAACACCCTACATTTTTAACCGCAAAAGGATGGCTTATAGGCCCCACAGCATTACTTGCCGAGGCGCTAAATATAGAAGCAAGAGATGCAGAAACCAACGCGATCACCCTTGCTGGAATACGGTATGCAACCTTCATTAAAGCCCAAAGTGATTTACGGAAGTACTTTAACTTTTTTAACGAACAACAAATAGCCTTGAGATCCTTTATCGGTTTCGGAATACCTCTGGATAAAGACGGGGTAATACCTTTCGATCAACTCTATTTCAGTGGTGGAGCCAACTCAGTAAGAGGATGGAGACAACGAACACTCGGACCGGGATCCTATTTTGACCCTAATGACAATCTTGATCGGTTAGGCGAAATTAAACTTGAATTAAGTGCAGAATACAGATTCCCAATCACAAGCATAATCAAGGGAGCAGTATTTACAGATGCAGGTAACGTATGGACAGAATCACCGCAAAGCGACGAAGTTACCCAAACTCGAAATTTTGATTTCCATCGATTCCACAGAGAAATTGCTGTTTCTCCAGGAGTTGGAATTCGACTAGATTTTGATTTTTTCCTATTTCGTTTGGACATGGGAGTCCCCTTAAAGCAAGCATACCATGTAAATCAATGGAAACTTGAACCAAACCAAACACAATTTAATTTTGGTATAGGTTATCCATTTTAATTCCTGATGCATTAAAAGCACCATAACCTCCATCAATAAAAAACTAAAAAAATTAGCTTTTAGCTAAAAATATTAGTAAATTGTTTCAGGAAATAAATAATTATAATGGGATATTGTGGTTTTGGTATGCGGAAAGATTTATACACTAGAGTACCCAACAATGGGTTTAAGCGATGGATTAAACCCAAAAACACAACAAAAAAAAGGAAACAAAAGGGGCTAAAGGCCCACCAACTTACACAAACAGAGATTAATCAAATTAAAAAAACAATACAAAGAAGAATTAAAAGAAAATTTCGAATCGTAAGTATGGTGACACTGCTGATTTTATGTGTCGCACTCATGGCACTCTACCATTCATCTCAGTTTAACTTCTTATTCTATTAATCACAACTCCAAAAGTAAAATCACTGTAAAAGCGCAACATCATCAACGTTGCGCCTTAAGTCATTTCCTTGGTTCCTATTTTAACTTTTTCCAGGTTTGTGTTCTGTAGAAAAAAGCCACGTACCCTCTCACTTGTAAATCTCCATGCTCATCTAACCAAAGAGCGCAATCGTATTCTTTCCCCTTATTGGGATCCAAAATAGTTCCATCCTCATAGACATCACCATCTCGCTTTAAACCGTTAATAATTTGCATACCTAAAATCGGTTTGTTTTTATTAAAACCCTCGCATTTCCTACATTTACCACTTCGTTTTTGAGGATTCACAATATGAACTATTTTCCCATAAAACGTATCGCCTTTTTTATAAATTTCTACATGCGATTTTTCTTTACCCGTTTCATCATCAATCGTCACCCATTTTCCTACAATGCCTTGAGCATTTAGTACTGTACATGCCACAACTAAAACGAGCATTAATAACACCTTTTTCATAATAATCAGTTTTAATTTTATTTCTTTGTATCAAAATTATATTCAAACTCGGACCATGTGAAATTGAAAGCCGCAAGCCTCGTTTTTAATTTTGCAAAAAATGCAAAACTGGTTCATACTAACTCATATTGTAACATCTAATGTCCGACCAAAAAAACAACATTGAATATCACCAGAATCAAATCAATCAACTGGAGAATCAAATCAACAAAATCACGGAACAATCAAACCGTTTTCAAGGGGTACGTTTAATGTTACTCGTAATTGGATTAATTGCTTGTATTTCACTCTGGTCATTTGGATGGCTCATCCTTTTTGGAATTATAAATCTCGTGATTATTGGCTTTGTCATTACCTCCTTTAAAGAAACCAAACTGACAAACTTAAAGAATGGACTCAATCATAGAAAAAGCGTTTTCCAACGCGAATTGCAACTCATTCATAAAAACTTTGATGGCCTTGAAGATGGAAAAGAGTTCATTATTCCAGGACATCAATACGCACATGACCTAGACATTTTTGGTTTCAAATCCTTGTTTCAAATCCTAAACCGAACCAGTACATTCAAAGGGAAAAAGCAATTAAGTAAATGGCTGAATACACCACTCACCGCACCTCATAAAATCACTCAAAAGCAAGATGCCGTAAAAGAGCTCGCGCAAAAAGAAAATTGGTGTTATGCATTCATTACATTTGGAAAATCCAGTAATGACAAAGTGGAAACGCAAGAAGCAATTGATCATTGGTTAAATGACACGCCATTGTTTAAATCGTCAGGAATGAGATGGATTGGCATTCTATTGCCCATTCTCACAATAACCATAGGCGTTTTAGCTTTTTTAAACTTTGTAAAACCTAACTTATTTACCATTGCTTTTTTAGTTCAGCTGAGCCTATCAGGGAGATACGCCTCAAGAATAAGCAAAATACAGAGTAAATTAGGAAGCAGATTCGCCATTATTGAAAACTACATAAAAATGGTTCTTGCCATTGAAAATGAAGCATTCCAATCGCCTTACCTCCAAAAACTTCAATGCAATTTTAAAAATGAAACATCTCGTTTTACCGTTTCATCATCCCTAATTCAGCTAAAAAAATTATTGGACAAACTTGATGCCCGATTAAACATATACCTCGCAATTGTTCTGAACGGACTATTCTTATGGGACATAAACATTGCCTTTCAGGTTGAAAAATGGAAAAGAAAAAACAAAACGAACTTAATCCGATGGATGAATGCAATTGGAGAATTTGATGCAATTATTAGCCTTTCACTCTTTGCAGCAAATCACCCTAACTATGCTTTTCCCAAAGTTGAAGCAACAAACAAAAAGCTTATTGCCCATAAAGTAGGACATCCGCTTATTGAGGAACAGAACCTCGTTACAAATAACTATTCCATTGAAGGCCATTGTAAAATTGACCTTCTAACCGGAGCAAATATGGCCGGTAAAAGCACCTTTTTAAGAACCATAGGTGTTAACCTTATTCTTGCACGAATTGGCGCTCCAGTTTGCGCGAAAGAATTTAACTTCTACCCTTTTAAATTGTTTAGCAGTTTAAGAACAGTTGACTCATTAAAAGACAATGAATCTTTCTTTTATGCCGAATTAAAACGATTAAAACAATTAATTGAGCTTTATGAGCAAAAAGAAAAATTCTTCTTCTTACTCGATGAAATATTAAAAGGAACCAATTCTGCCGATCAACACAAAGGCTCTGTTGGTTTAATCCATAATTTAATGGCACTCAATGGAAACGGTATTATTGCTACCCACGATATTGAGCTAGCGAATATGGCAAATGAACACCCTGAAGTCATCCGGAATATCTGTTTTGAAATTGAAATCATTAATAATCAATTGAAATTTGATTACAAAGTCAAACCTGGTTTTTGCAAAACCATGAATGCCTCATTTTTAATGGAAAGTATGGGGATTATAAAACAACAAACCGCCCATATTCAAAAATGATTTATCATTAATTTTTTGTAAGAATAATAATACCTGGTGATTTGTAGAACAGCCGAAAACGTTAATCCCACTGTTAACCCCACCCAAATACCAGAGTATCCAACGGCAGTGTGAAAAGCCAGATAGTATCCTAAAGGCAAAGCAATACACCAATACGAGGTTATCGCAATGAAAGAAGGAATCTTCACATCTCCTATCCCTTGTAATAACCCCTGAAAAATCACTTGTAATCCATCTGAAAACTGAAACAATGCCGCATACAATAACATTACCGATGCATACCCTATTATCTCTACCTCATTCGCATCAACAAAAACCAGGGGTAAACGATCCCTGAACAACAAAAAAATAAAAGCCGCCACCAAACTCAAGCACAACGAAACCAGCACTACCGATGCAACAACCCCTTTAAGATTATTTAATTTCTTTTCTCCAACAAAAGTAGCAGTTCGAATACTACCTGCATTTCCAACCCCCATACAAACCACAAATGAAATCGATGCTAATGACAAAGCAGCCTGATGAGCCGATATATAATCCTCACCTATCCAACCCATCATAAAAGTAGCGGCAGAAAATGCTGTTACCTCAAAAAACATGTATGCCGATATTGGCAATCCAATATTAAGAATTCCACGCAGGTGAACAAACTTTCTGACATCGGCAAAAACCCCGTAAAAAAATGGTTGAAAACGTTTTTTCCTCCAATAAACAAACATAAACGTCACCACCATAAAAAGTCTGGAAAGTAAAGTAGCCCACCCCGCGCCCTCAATACCCATCCCACCAAAAGAGCCATGATCAAAAATCAACAAATAATTCAATACAATATTTAACGCATTCGAGAGCAGCGAAATAACCATTGGTGTAGTTGTATCCTTTAAACCGTCAGAAAACGTTTTAAAAGACTGGAAAAGCATTACTGGGATGATTGACAATGCAATCAATACAAAATACGCTTTACAGGTATCTACCACATCGATGGGTTGATTAAACCAACTTAAATGATCGCCCAACCAAAATAAAAAACCAAAAAACACGATACCTAAAACAAGATTCGTTTTCACACTCGTTCTAAATAAATCCATTAGTTTAGCCTCATCTTTTGCCCCGTTGGCATGCGCAACCAATGGCGTTAGTCCTAAACCAAACCCTAGTCCCAAAATCATCACCGGAAAAAATACAGAAGTAGCAAACGTTGCTCCAGCCATTTCTAGAGGACGGGTATGACCAAGCATGGTGTAATCAGCGATACCCGTTAGAACATGCCCCAATTGACCCAAACTAATCGGAAGCGCTAAGAGTGCAGTCTCTTTAATTTCAAGCTTAATCGAGTTGACACTTAATGGCATGGGAAAGACGAATAATCTCCTCATCGGAATTAAAAACATGAAGACAAATCCGAATACGCTCCTGGCCCTTTTTAACCGTTGGACTTAATACTGGACGAACATCAAAACCTTGATTTATTAAATTACCAGAAAAAACCTTAATTCTTTCATTACCAGGGATTAAAACACATTGAATTGAAGAATTACTTGATATTAAAACCTGTGATGACCCTGCTGAAAACTGAGACTTAAAGAGGTTAATTTTCCTTCTTAACTCCTCTGTTAAAACGTTGTTTTTAAGCGCTTCGTAACTACTCTTTAATGATTGAATTGCATAAGGAGGTAAAGCCGTAGTATAAATAAAACTCCTAGAAAAATTAACAAGAAAATCTTTTACCAATTTAGAAGAGAGCACCGCAGCGCCATGAGCACCAATCGCTTTTCCAAACGTAACAATTCGCACAGGAATTTCCCTTTCCAATCCCAAACACTGAACCAAGCCCTCGCCCTTACTACCAAAAACACCAACCGCATGTGCTTCGTCCACAATCAAACACAAACCCTCCTTGGTACAAAAAGCCGATAATTCGATAAGCGGAGCAGAATCTCCATCCATTGAATATACACTCTCCACCACTACATACACATCACCCTCAGCTCTTTTAAGCTTATTTTTTAGATCATTTAGATCATTGTGCTTAAAAGCATATGACTTTGCAAAAGAAAGTCGCATACCGTCTTTAATTGACGCGTGAATCAATTCATCATAAAAAATAGTATCGCCTTTTTGGGGAACGGATGAAAAAAAACCAACATTTGCATTATACCCCGAATTAAACATCAAAGCCGACTCAGATTGATGAAACCCTGCTAAGAACTCCTCAAACGCCTCTATATCCGGATAATTCCCCGCTAACAACCTGGAACCTCCGCTACCTTTTACTTGGTTACCACTAAATTCCTCCCCGCTTTGCGCTAATCCTAAATAATCATTCGAGCAAAAATCAATTAGTCCCTCAGATTGTCTTAAAAAGCGAAAAGCATTTGCTTCCTCACGCTGAGTCAACAAATGCTTTTGTTTTTTAAATTCCATATCTAAAAACTGCTGAATTATTTAGCAGCCATTTCTTCTTTCCACGCCTTCACTTTAGCCTCCATCTTTGCTTTAGCTGAACTATCCTTGTAGCGCTCATTTACAACCGGTTGCTCTCCATCAACAAACGGCATCTTAGGTTGTAAACCTAAATTCTTAAATAAGATTTTATCCGCTTTAAACTCTGGGTTATCAGTAGTTAATAAAGTCTCACCAGCAAAAATCGAATTCGCTCCCGCCATAAAACACATCGCTTGCGCCTCATCGGTTAATTCTAACCTACCAGCTGAAAGTCTTACTGCACTTTCGGGCATCATAATACGAGCGATAGAAACCATTTTAATCAAATCCCATGATGGAACTTGTTCATTATTTTCTAAAGGCGTTCCTTCAACAGCAACTAGAGTATTAATCGGCACCGACTCCGGATGCTTTTCATAATTTGCCAACGTGATCAACATATTGATTCTGTCCTTCTTTTCTTCTCCTAATCCAATGATTCCTCCAGAACAAAGAGAAACACCCGCTTTTCTCACAGACTTATGCGTGTCTAAACGATCGTCAAATGTCCTAGTAGATATAATCTCCTCATATTTTTCTTCAGAAGTGTCAATATTGTGGTTATAGGCATATAGCCCAGCATCTTTTAATCTTTGCGCCTGCTCATCGTTCAACATACCCAACGTACAACAAACCTCCATATCCATTTCATTGATTCCTCGCACCATTTCTAGCACATTATCGAAATCACGGTTATCTCTAACCTCTCTCCAAGCAGCCCCTAAACACATTCTGGAAGCCCCTCCGTCTTTTGCTTTTTTTGCTTGAGCAATAACGTCCTCAGGCTGCATCAATTTATGCGCTTCAACATCTGTTGAATACCGTGCTGCTTGAGGACAATACGAGCAATCCTCAGGACAACCTCCAGTTTTGATGGATACCAACGACGAAATTTGCACCTGTTTTGAATCATGAAATTGTCTGTGGACAGTAGCCGCCTTATACACTAAATCCAATAAAGGCATATCATATAACACGCTTACCTCCTCATATTTCCAATCGTGACGAATTTCCATAAAGATTATTTTAGTGTAACAAATATACAGCACGGAATAGTGAAATCCTAGCTCTAAAAATGAGAGATCTCAGGAATTTATGAACATGGGGAATAGAAATTGGGATATAAAGATCGGGTGATCGTCTTGCTCCTTATTCCTATCGGTTTGGCGAAATGATTTGTTAGAAGGCCCGCAAATCATTGGGATTACACGGATCTTTTTTCAAATTATTCTTCTAGATCAAAGTGATCCCGATATCTGGAGTTGAAAATCAACAACACCCACCACCATCGTAAAAGTAAGTGGAATCGGAAATATAAATATCTTTCTTACCTAAATCCCCTAGCGCCCCTGCGGTTTTGTCGCAGACTGCTAATGGTTGATTTTGTAATAAAGTATGCCCTTTCCCGTCGTCAAAATATTCCTCTGAACCATAATAAATAGCCGATTTCCCTGTAAACACACATGGTCCATCTTCAGGCATTGGATCTTTGATGGCGCACACTTCTACACTTTCAATAAAAATTAATTCATCCGTATCGTAATTTTCAGGATCTAATATCCTGTAAGGACGCTTAGCCCGAATCTCCACAGTACCAAAACCAACGTCTGTAATCATTTTAATATATTCACGCAAAGGAAGGGACCCCGATAAACAAAGCGCTCTTAACCTTTCATCCTGCTTTAAATTCTCTGGCATTTTCTCAGCTACTGGATCACTCAACACTAACCTTCCATGCGGCTTAAGCACTCTGTACATTTCCTGTAAAGCCTTTTTTAAGTCTTCATGAGAGAATATATTAAACAAACAATTTTGGGCAGCTACGTCTACCGAATTGTCTTCAATAGGCAGATTCAACGCATCTCCCTTACGAACATCGATGAAAGACTTGTCGAACCATTCATTCTCCTCCTCTGCTTGGATCATATTTTCTTTACACGCATCAATCATTTCATCAACCACATCTAATCCGATAACCCCACCCTTACGACGGGAGAAGTATGAGAACTGTAATAGCTCCATTCCTCCACCAACACCAACATATAAAATCGTGGGATCGTTCACCAAATCCATTGGATTTACAGTACTTCCGCATCCGTAATTCATTTCCAACATCTTTTTTGGGATGCTTAACCCAGGCAATTGCCAAACTGGAGTGGTTGTACAACACAATCCTACATCAGGTGTTAACGCAGCTTCTTTATATACGTCTTTGGTAGTTTCTAAATAAGTATCCATTAGTATTTATAATCTTTTGGGAGGTCCGTCACATAATCAACATCACTTAACTCTTCCAATAATTCGTAATTCAAATTTAAGTTTTTTGCCTTTGATATAGTAGCCTGCATTAAATCAGGATGACTCCAAGGCATTTCTTCAAAAATTGCATTTTGCAATTTTTTCATTCCTACAAGGTAATAACCACCGTCTTTTGCTGGTCCCAAAACCAAATCGTTATTATCTAACGATCTAAAAGCTTCCTTTATATGCGCTTGAGTGATTTCAAAACAATCGCTTCCAATCACACAAACTTTATCATTTCCGTCACTTAGTACTTGTTGGATTGCAGTACTCATTTTTACCCCTAAATCACCTTTAACCTGCAACTCATTCTGCGTATTAGCCCAAAAAAAACCTTCAAGTAAAGATGGAGAATGAAAAACATAAACATTTAATTCTGAATAAATTAATGATTTTGAAAACGATATTAAGTCACAATACACTTTCAACGCTTTCTCCTCTCCAATATCAGCAGCTAAACGTGTTTTAACTTTTCCTTTTTTGGGGTTTTTAACAAAAACGATTAATGCTTCCTTCATTCGTTTAATGCTCCTTGACAACTCGAACCTGCACCCGCAGTACACCCATAGCAGTGATTTCCAACCACTATTTTTCTTTTAGAAAGCTCTGCTAAATCAAAATCTTTAATATTACCTACAGAACTTGCGATGTTTAACCGTAACATCTGGTTAAAATCACAATCATAGAGATTACCTTCCCAGTCCACAGATAAAGTATTTGTACACATCACCCCATGAACCGTTGCAGGGTTATACGCCTCATGCAATTTCAACATGTACTCTTCATACCTACCTACCACCAATAAATAATCTAGGAAGCGACTTATTGGTAAATTGGTAATCGTATACAGGTTATTAAATTCCAAATTGAAATTTTCTCTTAACGCGCTCTTGTAATCCTGTTCCAACGCATGCTGTGGCGGCGGTAAGCCTGGTCCACCTGGATTATATACTAAATTTAGCTCTAACCCTGTACCCTCTTTACCATATCCAAGCTCATTTAATACCAATAATGCTTCAATTGATTTATTAAAAGCACCATTCCCTCTTTGTTTATCCACGTTACCTTCTGTGTAACAAGGCAACGAGGCTATTACAATGACTTTATTCTGTTTAAAGAAATCAGGATATTCTTTGTACTTTTTATTCGAAACGAGGATGGTTAAATTACTCCGTACAATCGTTTGCACATTCCTTTTAGATAATTCTTCTACAAACCATTTAAAATGCGGATTCATCTCAGGCGCACCTCCTGTAAGATCAACCATCTTAACTTGACTCACATCAATTGCCTGTAAACAAGCCTCCAAAACATGTTTTTCCATGATTTCCTTCCGGTCGGGACCCGCATCTACATGACAATGCTCACACATCATGTTGCACATATACCCTAAATTGATTTGAAGAACTTCTAGTTCAGCCGGTCGAATCCCGGCACTCACTTTCTTTGAGAACGCTTCAACTCCAGCAATAGATTCTGCTAATTTTTTAACTTGTATTTGGGATTCAGACAATAAACTACCCCGCTTTTTCAACGTACTAACTGCTTCCATAAAAACAAATCACTTATTGTTTAAACTCCAATCATAAGGCAAATAATTCAATTCCGCACTCGCCTTAACCTTCACATCAGAATACCTATTAATAAAATCAACAACACTTCCATTTACAGTAAAGTCTACTTGAAACCAGTTGAAAATTTCCGATAACTCTGCTTTATCCGGTTGAATCTTATTTCTTTTTGTATCCGACAGAAACAATTTAGTTTGAGTAAGTAGCTGCTCCTCCAACTGATCTGCAGAATAAGCCGCATTCAACAGTTTAGGGCAAGAATAAGAAGCACAAACAATAGCAAAATGAATACGAGGCTCATTCATTTTCCTTAAAATCTCATGCTCAATCGTATTTAATGAATATTTTTTTTCGGAAATAGTAATAAACTCCTGCTTCCAAGGCTCTTCAATATCTCTAATCGATTTCAAAGGCAAATTCTTGGTAATCAGTTCAATTGTAAACGCATTATAGGCATTAATCCAAAAAGCCAACTTTTCCTCACGAGACCAATTAGTATTTATCGGCTGAGCATTCGATAAAGTTTTTAGATAAGCCTTAAATTCCGCATTTTCTTTAAATCCAACATAATTAACCACACCCGAAGCAGTCACATGATTTTTTAGTAATGCATCAAAAGCACCGTGACTCACCGTTTCAGCACGATCAATCAGATTTTGACTCGGCTGTAACCGAAAAGCAAATACAAACACCACTAAAACCAATAAAAAAGGAAAATTTAAAACACGTCTCATCTTTATTCTTTTAACAAAATAAAGGTAAAAAAAGAAACTAGGCTGTCAGCAAGGGGACACTATCATTTATTGCTTTTTCAAACAATTCTGCCATCTCCTCTTTTCGAGGTGGCTTGGACAAAACACCCGCAGCACCTACGTCCTCAGCAATATCTTCTAACGAATGCGCATCAAGAGTTGAGATCAATACCACAGGAATCGTAGAAGATGTTTTCTTTTGCAAATAGTTAAGCAGTTGTAAACCAGAGAATTCAGGCATCAACACATCCGATAAAATTAAATCTGGTTGAAAACTTGAAATCTTTTGAATTGCCTTCTCTCCATTATCACACGCATCTACCTCATATCCTAAAGCCTCAATAATTTGAGCTAAAACATCCTTCGTTAAATGATCATCCTCAACAACAAGTACTTTACTTTTTGACATTAAATATTTTTTTGAATGTAGTTTATCGCAAAACTACTTTGTTTATCAATTAATTCTATAAATTCATTCGCAACATACGTGCCATCTTGTGGATTATCCCCAAAAAACTCTAATTTTTCAGCTAGCTTAGAGAGCCCTTTCATTCCCATAACAGCACAGGAAGAACGAAACTTATGTGCCACGTTTGACAACCCCTCCCAATCCTGGTTATAAACCGCAGCTTTCATTTTTTCAATTGTTAAACGCTGTTCATGTTTAAAAACCTTAATCATTTGTGCTAAAAAAACTTCATCCCCTCCACTAACCTCTTTAAGGTACTGTAAATCAAACTGATCTTTTAATTTATCTTCCGTCATAAATTACCTAATCCAAACACAGAGATTTCAAAGTAAAGTAGAATACAATTTAGCACGCAAAATTCACTTTGAAAATCTAACTATTTAATCAAAAAACCAACTTCAACATGACAATCCGACCTTTATATGCAGTGTCGCAATAAAAGGTTACAATAAAATTCAATTATTTATCAGGTTTTTTAAAATTCACTACAAAAACTCTCTTTTCACTGATAAATCGACAAAAAATATCGTTAAATCAAAACCCAAAAATTGACCAACCAAAAAAAGGACGTTTGAATGACAAAAAAATAAAAACAAAAGAAAAAGGAGCAGCAAAAAAATAGTTCAGAATCTCAAAAACAAAAAAAGCAAACCATAAGATTTGCTTTTTAAGGGCGACGTATCGGATTCGAACCGACGACCCCTGGAACCACAAACCAGTGCTCTAACCAACTGAGCTAACGTCGCCATTTGTGGAACGCAAAGATAGAAAAATCTTTTTCTTAAATCCAAAAAATGTATTAAATCCTAATTAGTACCTTTATTTAATGGGTCCATCTAAACATAAACTCACTATAAAAGGCATGACTTGCACCAATTGTGCAGCGTCCGTAAAAAAAACATTGGAAAAACTTGGTGCGAAAAAAGTAACCGTAACCTTCACTACAGGTGAAGCATCTTTTATTGGAAGCCTTGAAATCAGCAGTGTTAAAAAAGCACTGAATAAACGTGGGTTTAAAGTTGTTTCAGCCACAGAAAACCTTCAAAAATCGTTCTTAAGCATCCGCTTCTATATTTCATTGATCTTCACATTGCCTTTATTGGCCCATATGGTTCTTCCCGATGACTCTATATTGCACAATAAATTCCTTCAACTGGGACTCTGCATTCCTGTCATTATTGTTGGTGGTACTCATTTTTTAAAAAGTGCATTCTACAGTTTAAAAACTGGACTGCCCAACATGGACGTTCTAATATCAACAGGGTTCACCTCCGCCTTTTTGTACAGTGTATATGGTGTTTTTATCGCGAATAACAGCATCAATTTCTTGTTTTTTGAAACAGCTGCCTCAATTATCACATTGGTTTTACTTGGAAACATTATGGAAGAAAAAGCCATAAAAAAAACCACTACTGCATTAGGAGAACTTGAATCTCTAAGACCACGTATTGTTCGAAAAATTATCAATGGTGATCAAATAGAGCGAGTAGATGTTACCCAATTAAAAGTAGATGAATTTGTCCGCGTAAACACCGGAGATCAAATACCCATTGATGGTATTATTGCATCTGGAGAACTTGAGCTTGATGAAAGCATCATAACTGGAGAAAGTAAACCGATTTACAAAAATACCTTAACACATGTCGTCTCAGGTAGTACAGTAATTTCCGGTTCAGCAGTTGTTCGTGTCACCGAACCATATGGCAAGGCAACCATTGACCGAATAATAGATATGGTTAAAAACGCACAACATTTAAAACCTAAAATACAACGAGTTGGCGATCAAATAAGCAATGTATTTGTACCCGTAATTATTATCCTTTCACTCGTCACATTTTTCTTCTCCAAATTTTACCTTGAAGTTTCTGTTCAATCCGCTATACTCCGATCTGTTGCAATTTTAGTAGTGAGTTGTCCTTGTGCAATGGGACTGGCAGCACCTACCGCAATCATGGTTGGAATTGGAAAACTCGCTAAAGAAGGTGTACTCATAAAAGGAGGAAGCACATTAGAAAAACTCGCAAAAAGTAATTTAGTTGTTTTTGACAAAACCGGAACATTAACAACAGGAGAATTCGTTTTAAAAAAACTGAATTACTACAAAGAATCCGAAGAAAAAATCAAACAAGTAATCCTCTCTCTAGAGCAACAGAGCAATCACCCCATTGCAGAATCCCTTGTAAAAGCACTAAGTAAAGATGTAGGACCTATTTACCTGCAAGACCTTATTGAAATAAAGGGAAAAGGAGTAAAAGGAACCGATAGTGAGGACAACACCTACCAACTCGTGTCAAATAACCACGCAAAAACAATCACCACAAGAGAACTTACTTCCGATTTAGTACTTTTTAATGGCACCTCCGTAGTTGCAGAACTTTGGATCAAAGACCGGGCAAAAATTGATGCAGAAGAAACAATATCATGGTTAAAAGCTCACGGATACCGTACTATGCTTCTATCTGGAGACAACCGAAAAAACTGTGAAGAAATTGTCCGAGAACTCTATTTAGACGATTACTATTACGAAAAATCACCAGAAGAAAAACTGAGAATTATTGAAAAACTAAACAAAGACTATAATGTCATTATGATTGGCGATGGAATAAACGATGCTCCTTCCCTAGCGTTGGCCCATGTTGGCATCTCATTTGGTTCAGCAACCGACATTGCACGAAGTTCATCGGAAGTTATCTTAGTGGATAAAAATTTATCCGCATTAAAAACAGCCCTAACCATTGGTAAGCAAACGTATCGCACCATAATACAAAACTTCCTTTGGGCGCTTAGTTATAACCTTGTCGCCATACCAATAGCCGCTGCAGGACTCTTAAAACCCATTATTGCCTCCTTATCCATGGCCTTTTCAGACCTCATCGTGATAGGCAACTCTATTTCACTTCGATATAAAAAAGGGAACCAACCCCCAAAACGAGTAGCGCGAAAAAGAAAATACTAACCTTTTAAAATCTCGCTAACGAACTAGAATAATGTTGATTCAAAAATTATAACCCTAACAAATCAGACATTCCATAGTAGCCTGATTTATTATTCATAAACTCAGCCGCCAACACTGCCCCAAGAGCAAAACCTTTTCTGTTATGCGCAGTGTGTTTAATGTAAATTTCATCAATTTCATTCTCATAGGTAATCACATGCGTTCCTGGCACTTTTTCAATTCGCTTGGAAACAATCCCAACCTTGGACGCATCATCTGTAGACTCATTCACCCAATTATTTACAACTGGAATATGATCAATAACCCCTTCCGCAAGCGTAATCGCCGTCCCACTAGGCGCATCTAACTTTTCTGTGTGATGAATCTCTTCCATCGCAACTTTATAATCCGAATATGGCGCCATTAATTGGGCCAATTTTTTATTGATTTCAAAAAACACATTCACACCCACACTAAAATTAGAGGCATAAAACAAACCTGCACCCTGTTTCGTTTGCTCCACGCACGCATTCAGTTTTTCCAACCAACCTGTGGTTCCTACCACAACAGGAACATTTGCTTTAAAACATAACTGAATATTATCAAAAGCTGTATCAGGCGTACTGAATTCAATCGCAACATCCGCATTCTTAAGCTTTTCCTCTGTTAATTCATGTAGATTTTCTTTCCCCACTTTCAAAACCACATCATTCCCACGGGACAAAGCAATCGCTTCAATTTCTTTCCCCATTTTACCATATCCTAAAATTGCAATTTTCATATTCTGTACGTTAAGTTGCACAAATATACACAACAAAAAAGGGAGCTATTCGCTCCCTTCTGATTATTTCTTTTTTAACTTTTTCACTTTTTGCCTTCCTTTCCGTGAAGAAGACTCTTTTGGCTGCTCTTGAACTTCAGGCTCTTTCTCTTCAACCACTGGCTCTTGAGACTCCTCACCCACAGGCACTTCTTCGCTGTAAATCTGCTCCAACAAATCACCAATCGCATCAGGATCTATTCGTTTACCAACAATTTTCCGTTCCTTATCCAACACAAAAGCCACTGGCGTAGAATAAATATCATAATAATCACGAAAACGCGTTAAGTGCGCAGTATCTTGTACATTAATCCAATCATACTTTTTATCCCTTAAATAATTCATATACCCTTTAGTCTCCTGTTCAATATTAATGGCATACACCTCCAAACTCTTTCCTTCACCCTTAAATTTTTGATACACATCCCACAATTTAGGCGTTTGCTTTTTACAATGACCACAATCAGAATCCCAAAACCAAAGCACGATATAATCTTGAGGTAAATCATAAAAGTCGATACGATTCAACAACGTATCATCCAAACCTGCCGGACCATAATCCTGTCCTTTGTATGTCATTTGCAAATGCTTAGCCTTTTCATTACATAAACAATGCTGTAAATCATCCACACGGGTTCTAATCTTAGCCATCTGCCCCTCTTCAACCCATGGAGTTTGAGATTCAGGAAGGGATAAATAATACGTTCTTGCCATATGATAAAACACCTTGTCCCAACACATTCTTTTGGACTTACCAGACTCCCATTTAAATGTTAAATAATTCACTACATATTTAAACACCTCTTCATTACCTCGTGTTTTTTCTACGAGTATATCCGCATATTTAGGAATAGAATCAAAATGTTGCGGAACCACATTATCAAAATAACGCTGTAGTTTACCATGAAAAACAGGGGTTCTTAACAAACAAGAACTTTGTAAATCAACCTTGTCCCAGTAATGATTGAGGTAATAATGATACTTTACCTTATCAGCATCTCCACTTTTAAGCTGAACAAGAGAATCCGGCATATCTACATCCTCCTGAATTAAAAAAACAATAGACATCGGATTTTCTGGATGATCATTAATAAATTTCTTTTGGTAATCATTAATCTCTTGATGAATCGTTCGTTTTTGATCCATTGATAATGTAGAATCCTGCAATAGCTTCCACTTCTCACCCCTAAACTTAAAATACTCGTATAGCAACGTATTCGAAGGAGAATTTACAAAGCTTGTTTTATTAATAAAATCAGAAGTATCTGATTTCACTGTAAACTTTTGATCACTTACTAAAAACTCAAAGTAGGCATTTCTTTTCTCTCGAACAATCATGTAGATTCCACAGGGTAATTCTTCCTTTCCTTCAATAGAAAACTTTTCTTTGCCATTTACAGCAATTGTATCCTTTATGTATTTATTATCTCCAAAATAACGCGCCAGATAAACTACGCTGTCATTTAAATCTTTAATCTCAAATTTAATTTTATGCCCTTGCGCATGAACACGAACAAAAGAGGCCACAACAATTAACAGAAAGAAAACAGTCTTTTTCATTTATAAAAGTTTTACAGAACAAAAATAAACGTTTTGAGCAGACACAATGTCTATTTCAAAACATTTTAGCACATGGTGTACTATATTAACAAGGAAGATGCCATAAAGTACCATAGCGCATCCTGATTTAACAAGAGTTTAACATCTTGAAACAAATCCAACACACCACACTTCCTGTAAACATTCATGCACCTCTGGTCTTAATTAAAACAATAAATAGCATAATGCACACAATAAACCATTCACTCAAGCGTTCGTAAACACATGAAAGACAAACACTTTCGAACATTTTCACCCCGTTCACGTATAACTCGTAGAACCTACAAAGTCAAATTATATGCATTACGAAAAATCTGAATTAACTATTATTTATAATAGTAAGAAGAGTATTGATAAAAAAACACTCGCCATTGCCCAAGCAATTTCATCAAACATTAACCGACAAGACATTAATGAAGTACGTTTGTCCAATACCTTATTCAGACTTGCCGTAGGCAAATTAAACCTTAAAGCAAAAGATATTATGGATAAATCAAATCCATACTATCAAGAAAATATCAAAGGAAGAGATCCCGACATCGACTCAGCATATTACATGATCATGAACAACCCCGCTTTGTTGAAAAATCCAATTGCGCTCTACAAAGGAAAAGTTGTTTTTTGTTCCACACCAAGCGATGTATTAAAAATTTGCTAATTCCCTAAAGAATTACCTATTACACAAAAAGGCGAGCAATGCTCGCCTTTTTAACTTTATCCTTTTTATAATACCTATGCCAATACTTCAGAAACCTTATCTGCCGCTTCCTGTAATTGAACAACCGAATGCACATCCAATCCAGATGCGTCAATCAGCGCTTTTGCTTCTACAGCATTCGTACCCTGAAGTCGAACAATGATAGGCACAGGAATATTTCCAATGTTCTTGTACGCATCTACAATACCTTGAGCAACACGGTCACATCGTACAATCCCACCGAAAATGTTTACCAAAATAGCTTTAACATTAGGATCTTTTAAAATGATTTTAAAAGCCTTCTCCACACGTTCAGCATTCGCAGTACCACCTACATCCAAGAAATTCGCAGGCTCACCACCAGAAAATTTGATAATATCCATTGTAGCCATTGCTAAACCAGCACCGTTAACCATACATCCTACATTTCCATCCAACTTCACATAATTAAGTTCTACAGCCTTCGCTTCAACCTCTGTAGGATCCTCTTCAGTCACATCCCTCATTTCAGCATACTCCTTATGACGGAATAAAGCATTATCATCTAAAGTAACCTTAGCATCTACTGCAATGATCTTATCATCTGACGTTTTTAAAACAGGATTTATTTCAAACATCGACGCATCACTACCCACATAAGCAGCATACAACGACCCTACAAATTTTGCCATTGCTTTAAAAGCAGCCCCGGACAACCCCAAGTTAAACGCAATTTTTCTCGCCTGAAATCCTTGAAGTCCTAAAGCAGGATCAACAATTTCTTTGTAAATTTTTTCTGGCGTTTCTTCAGCAACCGTTTCAATATCCATTCCACCTTCCGTAGAATACACAATTACATTTTGCCCTGACTCTCTGTCCAACAACACCGACATATAAATTTCAGAAATCTCGCTTTCACCAGGATAATATACATCCTCCGCAATCAATACTTTATTTACCTTCTTTCCTTTACCATTCGTTTGCGCAGTTTCCAAGTGCCCTCCAAGGATTCCCTTAACAGTCTCTTCAACCTTGTCCAACCCTTTCGCCAATACAACACCGTGAGAACCTGTCTCTTCCACTACACCTTTACCTCTTCCTCCAGCATGGATTTGAGCTTTAACAACGTACCAACCTGTACCCGTTTCTTCCGTTAACTTTTTTGCAGCAGCCTCTGCTTGATCAACAGAGTCAATTACCTCTCCTCTTTGGATTCCTACACCGTAACTTGCTAGAATTGATTTTCCTTGATATTCGTGAAGATTCATAATATTTAATTTTCAATTTTTTTGAGTGCCCCAAATGTAAGATTTTCCTTTTGAACAAAAACACTATTTCACGGTATTTTTAGTAGTCAACAGTCATCTTTAAGCAAAATAAAACCCTTTCCCCAAAAGCATCTTAACACCATACAATTAGAATACTCCTGAAAATCATCCACTACACGTTCCGCTTTATCCATAAAACACGAATTATTAACGTCCTACTTGTTAATTAATCGTGAACAAGTAATTCATCAAAAAACGAAATATCAAATACACATCTTTACCTTTGTTTACGTGTTGTCATTCTTTTCAAATAGAAAACCAAAGCAGTTTAAATATAAACCGCGTTATCAAAAGAAAGAAAATTCTGAAGGTAAGCGCAAACCCATTTCGTTCAAAGAAAAACCGATCTCAGACGCCATGTATGATCGGTATGACCGAACCCGTTTTAATGACTTAAGAAAAGCAGGTCAACAACGCATGCTAATAAAAGCTACTGTTCTAGCCATACTTATAGTACTATTAATCCTCTATCTCGACCAAATAGAGGAAATGCTCAAAAAAATTAAATAATGGAGAACGTTATAAACCTCCTTCCCGACGCTGTAGCAAATCAAATTGCCGCAGGAGAAGTAATACAACGCCCCGCTAGTGTTGTGAAAGAACTGATGGAAAACGCCATCGATTCAGGCGCATCCACAATTGAACTCATTATCAAAGACGCCGGCAGAACACTCATTCAAGTCATCGATAACGGATGCGGAATGACCGAACAAGACGCTCGAATGAGCTTTGAACGTCATGCCACATCTAAAATAAACAATGCACAAGACCTATTCTCCCTATGCACAAAAGGCTTCAGAGGAGAAGCACTCGCCTCCATATGCGCAGTAGCCCATGTGGAGATGAAAACAAGGCGAAAAAAAGATGAACTCGGATATCATCTAGTCAATGAAGGAAGTACAATTACAACCGAAGAACCAATTGCCACGGCCCAAGGAACCTCCATCGCAGTAAAGAACCTGTTCTTTAACATTCCCGCAAGACGCAAGTTTTTAAAATCCAACACCGTTGAAACGCGGCACATCATTGACGAATTCCAACGTGTAGCCCTTATACATCCCGAAATTAACTTCATCTTCATCAACAACGAAACCGAAGTATACCATCTAAAACAAGGAAACTTTCGACAAAGAATTGTATCAATTTTTGGAAAATCTTTTGACCAAAAACTCGTACCCATAGGAGAAGACACCGATATTGTTGGAATTTCAGGATTCATTGGGAAACCCGAATTCGCTAAAAAAACAAGAGGAGAGCAATTCTTTTTTGTCAACCAGCGCTACATCAAAAACAATTATTTAAACCATGCCATAGCTAGCGCCATGGACGATTTGCTACCACCAAAAACCTACCCTACCTATTTTATACAACTGGAAATTGACCCAGCAGAAGTTGACATCAATATCCATCCAACCAAAACTGAAATTAAATTTGGAGACGAAAAATCGATTTATGCCATTTTAAGAGCCGCAACCAAACAAAGCCTAAACAAATTTAAAATTGCACCATCGCTGGACTTCGAACAAGAAACCTCCTTCAACACCTATACTCCAAAATCAAGCGCCCCTTTAACCGAACCAAAAATACAAGTCACGCCAGGATTCAATCCATTTGATGAAACCCAAGCGCAACAAACAAATGAAAAAAACTGGAGTAACGGATCATCCTGGAAACAAAATCAGGACAACAACACCTTTAATTGGAAAAAACTCTATGAAACCCCAGGAGACCTAAAAAAAGAAAACTTCGATGACCTATTTGGTAAAATTGAATTTGAAGAAGAACATCAACAACAAAAACTTATTGAAGAACCCATCTCTGAGTTCACATACGTCAATCAAGTATATCATCAATTCATTCAAACCATTAAAAACGGTCAAATTCTTTTTATTCATCAACGCAGAGCGCATGAGCGCGTGCTTTATGAATACTTCCAAAAATCGATGGAAGATCAAAAAAACCATTCGCAACAACTCTTGTTCCCCGAATCCATATCCCTCCAAGCAGCTGACGCAGAATTACTAAAGAGCGTATTACCGGAGCTTCAGCAAATGGGAATAGACATTAATGAATTTGGAAACAATGACTTTGTCATCAACGGATTACCAGCCGATCTTCATCAATTAAATCCCAAACAGCTTATTGAAAACCTGTTAGAGCAATTTAAAATCAATGGAGACGAAATAAAAATCAATAAACGTGATGCTCTAGCAAAAAACCTCAGCAGAAACATTGCCATTAAGAGCGGCGTAAAAATGGAAAAAGAGGAAATGACAGAACTTGTAGAACAACTCTTCCTCTGTGAATCACCGTCCATCAACCCCTCTGGCAAATCCACATTTTTTTATTTTTCCGCAGAAGAAATAAATGATAAATTAGGTTAATGTTTCAAATTAGACTTACACCCATCGTAAAAAGATTACTCATCATCAATGTAATCATGTGGGCAATCACTGCCTTTGTGCCAGTATTAAACCTTGGCTATCACCTGGCGATGTACGATGTAAGCTCCGAACACTTTAGACCCTGGCAATTCATCACGCATATCTTTATGCACTCCACCTCGAGAGACACACTCGGAAATGTTGACATCTCACACATCCTAAGCAACTCGCTTGGACTAATCTTTTTAGGACCAATGCTCGAAGGTGCATTGGGATCAAAAAGATTTTTCTCCTATTACCTTCTCACAGGACTTGGCGCAGCAGCCTTACACCTAGGATTTTCAAAATTATACATAAACTACCTCAACGTCCAAATTTACGAATTCACACTCCACCCTACGCGACAAACCTTTTTTGAAATTGCCAACGACATGCTTCCTCGAAGCATACTTATTGAAGATAAAAACTTCAATAACATGTACAACCTCATTGATAAAAACCTATCACCTAAACTCATTAACCAAGAAGTAGTTGAAGTGGCAGAAAAGTTCCTCAATGACATTGTCGCTCTTAAAGCAAACGTTCCAATGGTAGGAGCCTCAGGTGCCATATATGGACTCTTGGCCGCACTAGGCATTCTGTTTGGTGACAGAAAATTTTACATCTTATTCTTACCCATTGCTGTAAAAATAAAATGGATCGCTATTTTTATGATAGGTTCCGCCTTTATGAAAGGAGTTGTTTTTGATTCCAATGACAATGTTGCGCACTTCGCCCATTTAGGAGGCGCACTAATAGGAGCCATCTTAATTTATCAATGGAAAAGGACTAAATGAGAGAAATTTGGTACGACATAAAAGCACAATTTAGAAAAGGAAACACCCTCATTAAACTGATCTACATCAATGGAGGGATGTACATACTCATGTTGCTTTTTCAAATCATTTATGAACTCATTACCAACGCCTCGCCAACTGAATCGCTCCACATCTTCCATTCCATTACAGGGCTACCTATCAACAACTTTTTTGAATTCATTATAAAACCCTACACCCTACTAAGTCACATGTTTGTGCACTACGACTTTTGGCACATCATTGGGAATATGCTCTTTCTATTCTTTTTAGGCAGACTCTTCCTACACTATTTCAGCGAAAAACAACTATTAGGACTTTATATGCTAGGGGGCCTTGTGGCCGGAGGATCACTTCTAGTTATCACAAGCCTTTCACCCATGTTTAGTTCCCCAAACTATGCGGTGGGAGCATCAGCAGCAGTAATGAGTATAGTAACCGGAATTTGCTTCTACATCCCAAACACCAAAATTCGACTATTTGGCGTATTCCCTGTAAAGCTCGTATTCATAGGCGCCTTTCTTATCCTTCAGGATTTTCTTCATTTTGATAAATCAAATACCGCAGGACACCTTGCTCATCTTATTGGCGCAGCCATAGGATACTGGCACGCAGCCGCCTTCCGACAAGGAAAAGACATTACCCAAGGAATCAACAAAATCATCAACTCCATCAGTAACTTATTCACCAAAAAAGCAAAAATGAAAGTAGTGTACAACCAAGAAAACGTTCGACGAATGACGGATGAAGACTACAACACCCAACAAAAAGTCACACAAGAAGAAATCGATCAAATCCTCGATAAAATATCTGCCAGTGGATACAGTTCGCTAACCAAACGAGAAAAACAAATACTCAATCAATACTCCGATAAATAGAGCCACACCTCCATTTATTCCACCCATTCAAAAAAATACCCCCACCACTCCTCCTCTATAATTTATTCTTAAATTAGCATCAAGATTTATCTTTATGACCACATCTGAAGTCGAAAAACTTTTTAAAAGTTTTAACGATTTAAAATGCTTAATAATTGGAGATGTAATGGTAGACGCCTACATCTGGGGAAACGTAAACAGAATTTCACCCGAAGCACCCGTACCTGTTTTTGAAGCCAAAAAACGCGAAAACAGACTTGGAGGAGCAGCCAATGTAGCACTCAATATTCAATCATTAGGCGCAGAACCAATCCTTTGTGGCATTGTAGGTAATGACATTAAAGGGCAAATCTTTCAAGACGTATTAGCCCAACAAAACCTCACCAACAAAGGCATACTCATAAGTGATCATCGAATGACCACCTGCAAAACAAGAATAATCAGCTCAAGCCATCACATGCTAAGAGTAGATGAAGAAGTTGCCGAACCAATCTCCTTAGCGGACTCTCAGGAATTTGTCAAAAACGTGAAAAACCTGATTGAACAAGAAAAAATAGATGTAGTCATATTTGAAGACTATGACAAAGGACTACTCCAAGCATCAAACATTCAGGAAATTATTCAGTTTTTACAACAGAAAAAAATTCCCAGTTGCGTGGATCCCAAAAAAGACAATTTCTTCCATTACCAGGGCGCCGATTTATTCAAACCAAACTTTAAAGAATTTACCGTTGGCCTAAAAGAAGAAATCCACAAAGGAGACATCAGTAGCCTCATGGCCCACGCAAAACACTTCAGTGAACAACAAAACATAAAAAACATTATGATTACACTATCTGAAGACGGTGTAATGCTATACAACCAAAACGAACAAACCCACCTTCCTGCGGAAATCAGAAACATAAGTGATGTATCAGGAGCAGGCGATACCGTCATCTCTACTGCCGCATTAGCCTTTTGTCAGGGTGTGAGCGGAAAAGACCTTGTATCCCTGTCAAACATAGCAGGAGGATTAGTTTGCGAAGAAGTTGGTGTGGTTCCAGTGAACAAAGAACGATTAAAAAACGAGTTTATAAAAAGCGCTGAATAATGGGCTTCCTAAGAAACGTAGAAGAACGAGTAAAACTGTTTTTGTATAACAACAAAAACATCACCCTACGCTCACTCAGAATTATTTCTGTAATGGTAGGAATACTCGCCTTAGGATTAATGGTTTACTATTACGGCTTCCCTCATACCATAGGAGAAAAAGAAATGCTCGTAGCCAATTTCAAAGGCCTATTCGGTTACTACATTTTTAGCTACGCTGTTCGAATGCTCTACTCCTTCGACATCAAAAACTTTGTAAAAAGCTCTTGGTTCGAAGCCAGTATGCTTGCCATGCTATTTGTAGACGCCACAGGACATTACCTGTTAAAAGTAAATATCCTACACAACCTATTTGATGCCCTAGGCTCATCGGATCCCGAAGGATGGTACGTCTCCTTCATGCAAATCTATCTCCTCTTCCTGGCCTATCTGGAAGTAGGAAAAATTAACCTCAACCTATCTAAACTGCACATCAACCCTGCAGTTTTGTTCATCATCATATTTGCCGGAGTCATCTTTGGAGGCGCAGGAATGCTCATGCTTCCCGAAATGATTAATCCACCCGCAGGGTCCGACTGGAACTTTGTCGACGCCCTTTTCACCTCCGCAAGCGCAACCTGTGTAACCGGATTAATGGTAGAAGAAACAGCCCATTTTTTCACATTTGAAGGACAGCTAGTCCTCATGTTTTTAATAAAAATAGGAGGACTAAACATTGTAGCCTTCGGAATATTCATGGCCGTATTCTCAAGATTTGGAATACGCGTAAAACAACACGACATCATTGAAGACATCGTAAACAAATCGAACTACCAATCAGCCTCCGGACTCTTTGCTAAAATATTTATTATCTCCACCTTAATCGAAATTATTGGAGCCGTTTGCTTATTCTTTCTCATTCCCGAATCACCCGAAGTAGCCGAACTATCAGACAGAATTTTCTTTGCTATTTTCCATTCCGTAAGCGCATTCAACAATGCAGGAATATCCCTTTACGAAGGAGGAATCACCAATACTGCCGTAGCCCATTGTTATCCCGTATTAAGTATAATGGGAATCCTCATCTTCTTGGGCGCATTAGGATTTGTCACCATTATTGACGTCATCAACCTCAAAGACCTTAGAGAAAGAATGATAAAACCTTGGAAAAAACTGGACATAGGTTCCCGAGTAGGATTAGTCAGCAACACCCACCTCCTCATCTTTGGAGTCGTTTGCTTCCTTCTGCTCGAATGGAAAACAGGCCTATTTTTACCCGAAGAAAACTTCATCGAAAAAGCCATTACAGCAGGATTTCAAATCATTAACCGAACAGCAGGATTCGCTTCCGTTGACACAGGAACACTTGCCGTTCCCGTTATCGTACTCATGCTATTACTTATGTTTATTGGTGGATCATCCAGCTCAACAGCGGGAGGAATCAAAACAAGTACCTTCACCCTACTTTTTGTATCCGTTTACACAACCATACGAGGCAAAAAGAACGCTGAACTATATAAAAAGAACATCGCAAACGATCTCCTAATCAAAGCATATGCCGTATTACTCTTTACTTTAGTCAACCTGTTTTTATGGATTTTTCTATTAACCATTACCGAATCAGACGCATTAGCCAGTGGAGACATGAGCATATTACAACTTGTTTTCGAAGAATTTAGCGCCTTCTCAACAGTAGGCCTCTCCATGGGAGTCACAGGGAAATTCTCTGACCCAGGTTTAATCATCCTAACCATTTCCATGTTTACAGGACGATTAGGAACATTAATGCTTATCATGGCATTAAGTAAAAAAGTTAAATCGAATAAATATAAATACCCAGACGCGCACATCATGATTGGGTAAAACCAATTATGACATTCGCTTTCCTTTTAAGCGATTTTAAAAGCCAAGAGGCCTTAACATCGCCAACCCATGATTTTTTTTATGAAATAAAGAAAAAAACATCCCTATACTATATGTTTAAAATTTTCTCTATTTCAATAATAATCTGGTTGATAATTTCATGTACGCCAATCATGAGATATGAAACCAAAAGAAATCCAAAAAACAAAAAATACTGTCACCTCCACAACAACAAACTTTACACTACAAAAGCCGACATATTCTTTGGCCCATATTGTCCTATCGCCATTGATAAAAAAACAACTCCATATCCAAACATTGGAATATGCGGAGGATGTTGCGTGGGAAAAATAAAACAAGTCACAATAAAAGTTTGCGCAACATGCGATTCAATTTATCAAAAACAGTAAAGAATATAACCAAACCACGACCGCTCCCTTTACCAAAAGGCACCACCCAAAAGGCTGAAAGAATAAAACGCCTCAAAAAAAACAAAACCGCTCTGCTTCCCAAGGGGAGCTGCCCAAAGGGCTGAGGGGATAAAATGCATCAAAAAACAAATCAAAACCACTCCCCTTATCAAAAGGAACCACCCAAAAGGCCAAAGGAATAAAACGCTTCAAAAAACCAAATCAAAACCACTCCCCTTACCAAAAGGAACCACCCAAAAGGCCAAAGGAATAAAACGCTTCAAAAAACCAAATCAAAACCGCTCCCCTTACCAAGGGGAGCTGCCCGAAGGGCTGAGGGGATAAAAACCAAACTAAATAAATAACACAGAAAAAAACTATTCCTTCTGATTAGCAGATGCAATTCGCTTTAAAGCCTTCTCTCGAATTACTTCCTTAACCAGTCTGGATTTAATTTTACTCTCTAACCACGAAATAATATCAAAATAAACAAACGCTCGCTTTTCATAAGGATTTGTTGTAAGCGGAACCAACTGATCATGCAGCTCAGCAAAAGCCTCCTTTAAATTTTCTCTTGTAAGCGTATTAAGGCGCTTCAAAAAGCGTAAAATCCGCTTTTGATAAAAATGTAAATCATCCTTCTTCGCTAAGAATCGATACGTAGAACGAGCAAAATACTCCACCAAATCATCATTATTTAACTCATAATGAGAAATTAAAATTAAAATTCTGGCAAACCCAGAGATATCACTTCGAATATCTTCATCCTTGGCATTAATAATCTTATTCAGCCAAACAACCGCATCCTTGTATTGATTATTTCCAAAATACATACACGCGAATTTGTAATAAAAAATCTGCTTTGAATGATCATTTAATTTGTCACTATAAATATCCAGCTGTTCCGCAATAGCCTCCACCTCAATCACCCCCTTGGTGAACTCACCTAACATAAAATGCTTATCTAATTTATGTTTCGACGAATACTTAAACATCAAATAAGCTACATTATCAGAAACTTGCAAAGACTCCCTACTAATAATAGCCTCAAACTTTAAACTCGTTTGAATAAACTCTTCATATTGTGACAATTTACTTTGGCTATCCAATAACGAATTAATCGCTTTTACATACAGCTCAAGTTTGCTTTGAATAATATCCGCATTCCCTTCAAACAGAGCCACCGCCTTCTTCGCATAATCATATGCCCTTCGATAATCCTGAATAAAGAAATAATAAGCAACAAAAGAATTATACAAGTACATTTTCTCCTCCAAACTCAAATTTTCCTCCTTAAAAGCAGGAAGCGAAGAATATAAGAATGAATTCACAATTTCAAAATCCGCCGAATTTCTAGTAAACCCTAATTTAATATACAATCCATACAGCTTAGAACTCAAATTACTAAACGTGTTAATATTTGTAAGCTTTTTCAAAAGCGCTTCTCCTTCAGGAACCAACACATCAATACGATCTTGAATATCCTTCTTTACAATCTTAGAAAGTAACTTTTTCTCCAAGTTATGAATATCCAACAGCAAGATATTCTTCTCATAACGCTTAGCCAACTCCTTCCCCTTCTCCAACGTTTTTAAAGACTGCTGATAAAGACACCTATTATATAATATCGTAGCATTATCAATAATTTCACGAATACTCAACGCAATATCATTACTCGAATGCAACATCCGCAAACTCGCCATAATTTGCTTGTACAAATTCTGTTTTAAATTAGGAAGCTGAGAAGGCTTAAGCGTCTTATCCTTTGCAAGAATCTTCTGTTCGTTATAATTCGTTTGACTATTAATCAAATCAAACAACTTTAAAAACTTCGCATTTTCTCCGCCTTTGTGCCTAGAGGCATATAACTTAAAGTGCCTTTTCTCCCCCTTATTCAAACTCTGAATTAACTGAAAAAGTTGATCGGAATTCTTGTTAGACATAACAGCAGTGTTTTATTAATCAAATATTAAAGTACAATATATACAATAGTTTACAAGCGATAAAGAGAAAAATAATTCTTTTTTCACAGGTTGAACGATGTAACACCCTCCCGCATTACAAACCAACAAATCAGATCATTCAGAAAGCCAATTTTATATAATATAAGTTTTATCTATACACCTCATAGATATATTAATGTTTAACGATTATCAAAAAAGGTTAAACAATTATATATTTGTTGTAACAAATTACCAGAACTTAAACCAAAGCAACGGTAAACTTAAACGTATCAGATGCAGATTATTGAATACATAGTAGAAATTATCCATCGATTACATTACATATTGATTTCACTCTTTCAATATGTTTAAAAAAATGGAACATAGAACTGACTTATACAATTTTTCAGAAGTAGGTGTTGAGATTGTAAATGCGAAAAAAAGTCAGAAAACGAAAAAGATTTCTTCAATTCCCCTTCTTTTTCACATGAGATTCCATTTGTGAAAAAGTGATTTTTGTTTACCGTAAAGAGGGTTGATTTTCAACCCTCTTTTTTTGCCCTTACTCGCTAGCTCTCCTACCTCAACGTTCAATTCACCCAATTTAATACACAAAACGACTTTCAAAAACCAGTTGAAAATCATATCTCACAACCAATTCAAAAACTACTCAAAACACTGATTAAAAGCACATTAACAAAAACAACACCCATATTACACGCCATAAAACACCCATTGAAGCTCGTATCACCATTTCAAGGTTAGTTTTGAAAAACATTCACATCCCACTTATATTAGGGGCTGCTTAAAAACAAAACAAACCAAAAGCGTATGAGTGATAAGGTTCAAATCTTTGATACAACACTAAGAGACGGAGAACAAGTACCAGGGTGTAAATTAGTAACAGAGGAAAAAATCATAATAGCTAAACGGCTTGAAGAACTTGGCGTAGACATCATTGAAGCGGGATTTCCAATCTCCTCTCCTGGTGACTTTAATTCCGTAGTAGAAATTTCAAAAGCAGTTACCAACCCTACCGTTTGCGCATTAACCAGAGCAGTAGAGAAAGACATTGATGTAGCCGGAGAAGCACTTAAATTTGCCAAAAAAGGAAGAATACATACAGGATTGGCAACCTCAGCAATGCACAGAGAATACAAGCTGAGAATGACAGCTGAGCAAGTAATTGAAAAAGCATCATTTGCCGTTGCTCATGCCAAAAAATATGTAGAAGATGTTGAATTCTATGCAGAAGACGCAGGAAGAACAGACAACGAATACCTGGCAAGAGTATGTGAGGCAGCCATAAAAGCAGGAGCAACAGTACTTAACATTCCTGATACCACAGGATATTGCCTACCCGATCAATACGGAGAAAAAATAAAATACCTTGCAGAAAACGTAACAGGAATACACAAAGCAACCTTATCAACACATTGCCATAACGACCTAGGACTAGCAACAGCAAACTCCATATATGGTGCAATTAATGGCGCACGTCAAATTGAGTGTACCATAAATGGTATAGGAGAACGCGCAGGGAACACCGCCCTAGAAGAAGTTGTTATGATCATGCGTCAACAACCCGATTTAGGACTGTACACCGATATCAACACCCCACTATTAAACTCCATTTCCAAGCAGGTATCCGAAATGATGCAAATGCCCGTTCAACCCAACAAAGCCATTGTAGGAGACAACGCATTTGCCCACTCATCAGGAATCCATCAGGACGGTGTCATTAAGCACAGAGAAAATTATGAAATCATCGACCCTAAAGACGTTGGTGTAGATCATTCAGCAATTGTTCTTACTGCCCGTTCAGGAAGAGCAGCCGTGGCCTACAGAGCTAAATTACTGGGTTACGAACCCACAAAAGATGAATTAAACGTCATCTATCAGGCGTTCTTACAAGTAGCCGATACCATGAAAGAAGTTAACGATGAAGAACTTTTAAAATTATTAAAGGCCTAAGCCACTCCTACATCACAAACAAGGAAAATTTTAAAAGAAGAATAAAACAGCATTAAAATGGGAAAAACACTATTTGACAAAATATACGACAAGCACGTAGTAGAATCCATACCAGATGGTCCCGATGTATTTTACATCGATGTGCAATACATACACGAAGTAACCTCACCACAAGCATTTGATGGTCTAAGAAAAAGAGGAATTCCTGTTGCACGACCAAAACAAGTATGTGCAACTGCCGATCACAACGTACCAACCGAAAACCAGCACCTACCAATACAAAATGACCTATCACGTCATCAAGTAGCAACTCTGGTAAAAAACTGCGAAGAATTTGGTATTGAACTTTACGGATTGGAACACCCCTATCAAGGAATAGTCCATGTAGTAGGTCCTGAACTCGGAGTAACACAACCAGGAATGACAATGGTATGTGGAGATTCCCATACCTCAACCCACGGAGCCTTTGGAGCAATTGCCTTTGGAGTAGGAACCTCTGAAGTAGAAATGGTTCTTGCCACCCAATGCCTCATGCAATCTCGTCCCAAAAGAATGAGAATAACCGTAGATGGTGAAGTACAAAAAGGAGTAACCGCAAAAGACATCGTGCTTTATGTCATCTCCAAAATAACCGCAGCAGGAGGAACAGGATACTTCATAGAATTTGCGGGGTTAGCCTTTACAAACCTTACCATGGAAGGAAGAATGACCGTATGTAATATGTCCATTGAAATGGGAGCCCGAGGAGGACTAATCGCACCCGATGAAACCACCTTCGAATACGTAAAAGGACGAGAATTTGCACCCAAAGGAGAAAACTGGGACAAAGCCATCACCGAATGGAAAGAACTATACAGCGACGAAGACGCCGTATTTGACAAAGAATACAACTTTGACGCCGCCGACATAGAACCCATGATCACCTATGGAACCAATCCAGGAATGGGAATTGGAATTACACAAAAAATACCAACCGCAGCAGAAATCGGCGCTACCACCGAAAAAGAAGTAGAATCCTTCGATAAAGCCATGAACTACATGGACTTTAAACCAGGTGAAGCCATGCTCGGAAAACCCGTAGACTATGTATTTGTAGGATCATGTACCAACGCCAGAATTGAAGACTTCAGAGAAGTTGCAGAAGTTGTGAAAGGAAAACAAAAAGCATCAAACGTAACCGCTTGGCTAGTTCCCGGATCAAAACAAGTAGAAAAAGCCATTTATGATGAAGGAATTGCCGACATCATAGAAGCCGCAGGATTTAAAATTCGCCAGCCCGGATGCTCCGCATGTTTAGCCATGAACGATGATAAAGTTCCAGCAGAAGCCTATTGCGTAAGTACATCGAACAGAAACTTCGAAGGCCGCCAAGGACCAGGAGCACGAACAATGCTCGCATCCCCGGCAACAGCAGCAGCAACAGCCATAGCAGGAAAAATTGCGAACCCCGCAGACCTATTGTAAACAATAAAGCGAAAAGAAATGGAAAAATTTAACACCATAATATCCCCCGCAGTTCCCGTAACCACCGAGAACATAGACACCGATCAGATTATTCCCGCACGGTTTCTAAAAGCCACCACCAGAGAAGGATTTGGAGACAATCTTTTTAGAGACTGGCGTTTTGATGAAAACAACAACCCCATAACCTCCTTTCCATTAGAAAACCCAAAATACTCAGGAAACATACTCATAGCAGGAAAAAACTTTGGGTGCGGATCCTCCAGAGAGCACGCAGCGTGGGCAATTGCAGACTATGGATTTAAAGTAGTGATATCATCAGAATTTGCGGACATATTTAACAACAACGCCCTTAACAACGGTGTATTAACCGTTACCGTGTCCCCAAACTTTTTAGCAGCCGCATTTGCAGCCATAGAGTCCGATAATAATACAGGAATCAAAGTAGATTTAGAAAATCAATACGTAGAATTAATCGCTACAGGAGAAAAAGAATCCTTTGAAATTAATGGATACCGAAAAGAATGTCTATTAAACGGATACGATAACATTGACTATCTCTTGGCACAAAAAGATAAAATCGAAGCCTACGAAACCGCTCGATAAAAACAACACGAAACACAATAAAAAACCGAAACAAAACACCTGTTTCGGTTTTTTTATTTCAACCCGCCCCCTTCCAAAAAACCACCACACAAACCGCTCCCCTTCCCAAGGGGAGCTGCCCAAAGGGCTGAGGGGATCTCACACACTCTAAAAAACACCACACAAACCGCTCCCCTTTCCAAGGGGAGC
>PBLA01000020.1 GCA_002722245.1 Flavobacteriales bacterium
AATGGAGTAAGGCCTCAGTTGAATTGTAATGTGTGCAACACCGGGGATATTCACATTAATGGTTTAGAGGGACCTTATACTATGATTCTTATTGATGGAATGCCTATTGTCTCTGGTTTATCTACGGTTTATGGTTTGATGGGGATACCTAAAAGTTTGATTGATCGAGTTGAAATAGTTAAAGGACCTGCTTCCAGCCTTTATGGTTCAGAGGCGGTTGGTGGTATCATTAATATTATTACCAAACGACCTGAAAGTGCTCCTCTTGTTTCAGTGGATGCGATGGGGAGTACCTGGGGAGAAATAAATACTGATCTAGGGTTTAAATTTACTGCTTCAAAAAAGGCGACTAGTATTTTAGGAGTTAATTATTTTAATTATGCCTTTCCCATTGATAATAATGATGATGGAATGACTGACTTAACGCTTCAGAATAGAATTTCGATATTCAACAAGTGGAGTTTTAATCGTAAAAAGAATAGAGTTTTCTCTATGGCGGGTCGATATCTGTATGAGGACAGATGGGGAGGAGAATTGAATTGGACGCCGAAATATAGGGGAGGGGATGTGCTTTATGGAGAAAGTATTTATACCAGCAGGTGGGAGGCTTTCGGTGTATATCAATTGCCTGTTAAGGAGAAAATTGATTTTTCTTTTTCAGGTAATGGACACCATCAAAATTCGGTTTACGGAGACGTCCTTTATGTGGGTGATCAAACGGTTTTGTTTGGACAGCTAACATGGTTTAAAAAGGTTCTGAAACATGATTTAACGATTGGTTCAGCCTATCGATATACACGATATAATGATAACACAGTTGCAACGCCTGATGCCGATGAAATTCATTTGCCTGGAGTTTTCTTTCAAGATGAATTAAAGGTTAATAAGCAAAATACACTTTTGTTTGGTGCTCGATATGATTATAATAGTAATCATGGAAATGTTTTCTCACCAAGAATCAATTATAAATGGATGAGTAAAAACAGAAAAAATATTTTTAGGCTTACCGCAGGAAATGGTTTTAGAGTAGTTAATTTATTTACGGAGGACCACGCCTCCATTTCTGGAACAAGAACAGTAATTGTAGATGAGGAATTAAATCCAGAAACATCATGGAATGGAAATCTTAATTATGTGAAGAAGTTTCTGTTCAAAAATGATGCGTTTTTGAGTCTGGACTTTTCGGGGTTTTACACTTATTTTACAAATCAAATTCTTCCTGATTATGATGCTCAAAATGATGCTATTATATATTCTAATCTTGATGGTTATGCCGTTTCAAAAGGCGTGAGTGTCAATACGGATTTGACACTTAAAAATGGTTTCTCGGTATTGTTTGGTAGTACGTTAATGGATGTTTCAGTATTTAATGAAAATGGAAAAAAAAGACAACAGCTCACAGAGCGGTTTACCGCTACATGGGGAGTTTCCTACAGTATGAAGAAAAGAGGTGTTCAATTTGATTATACAGGGAATTTATACGGGCCTATGTTGCTTCCTTTACAGGATGAGGAGGATGTAAGAGACCCCAAATCACCGTATTGGAGTATTCAAAATATTCAGGTTACTAAACGTTTCAAAAATGGTGTTGAGTTGTTTGGTGGGATTAAAAATTTACTGAATTACACCTTGCCTCTTACTGCGATGTGGGCATTAAATGTAGAAGATATCCCTCGAAGGACAGACGGTACATTTAACCCTTTTGATGAGGAAAATGGAGAGCGGTTTGACCCTGCTTATATTTGGGCGCCAAATCAAGGGGTAAGAGGAAATCTTGGTGTTCGATTTAACTTAAAAAAATGAATAAAATTTTTGGTATATTATTGTTTCTGTTTTCGTTTTCTGTGCAAGCCCAGGATGTGAATTGGGTCACTTTTGAAGAGCTTCCTAAATTAACATATAAAGAAGCTAAGCCTATTTTGATATTTATACATACTGATTGGTGTAAGTTTTGTTTAATGCAAGAAGAAAATACGTTTTCGGATTCAGTTGTGGTGAAGGAACTTAATGAGCATTATTACTGCATAAAGTTGGATGCTGAGAGTGACAAAACGATCTCCTTCCTTAATCGAGAGTATTCTAAAACTGGAAATTCACATACGTTATCTTGGGTGTTGGGAGCTCAAAATAATGAGCTTTCTTATCCTACAACTGTTACTCTTTCTCCTCAATTTCAAATTACAAACAGATGGGTAGGCTATCTTTCGAAGGAGGATATTTACAGAATGAATTGAGGGTTGATTGAATCAAAGATTACTCATGTGAATTAAACTTTTTAGGGGCCAACCCCGGATTTCGTCGGTAGAACTCATGTTCGGTTTTATGAGGTATATGTGTTGATTTGAGGCACCAGTCTGCAAACAACTCTTCTTTTTCGTCTTGGGTTAAGTGATAAGGGATTTCAGATTTTCTTAATTGAGTAGTAAGGTGATTAAGGCATATAGCTGTAGAAACACTGATGTTAAAACTTTCTGAAAATCCTACCATAGGAATCTTCACAAACTCATCAGCATGTTCTTTTACAATATTGGATATCCCTTCTCGCTCATTTCCCATAATTAATGCGATCTTACCTTTTTTTACATCCAGTTGATCCAAATCAATATCATTGGCGTGAGGGGATGTTGCAATAATTCTATATCCTTCTGATTTGAGTTTGTTGATGCAGTCTAATGTATTGTTTTCTTTTTTATTGAATTTATGAATATTAACCCATTGATTGGCTCCTTTAAGTACAAGTGGGTTAATGGTGTATTCATATTGGTTTTCAATGATATAGGTTTCCTGAATTCCAAAACAGTCACATGTTCTAACAACTGCGCTTGCATTTTGCGACCGCACGGGATCTTCAATCACAACGGTAATGTATTTTGTGCGTTCATCTAATACTTTTTTGAATTTTGCCTTGCGATCCTCTTGTACATAGACCTCTACAAATTCAATAAATTTATTTCTGGTTTCCTTATCCATAAAACAAAAATAACGGTAAAAAATTAAGAAAAATAATAGTCCGTAAACTGATTGCGGTTTGCTATTGTATTCTCACATTGTAACCTCCGAAATAAAGCAGATATCTAATAGAGAAAGGCTTTTGGAATTTAAAACTTATGATGATGAATACTGTTGTACATTGCAAATTAAATGGTAAAAACTTAAAAGTAACGAATAATGCTGTTGAAATTGAGGATTCATTTTTACAGATTGAATTAGTGAAAAGGTTAATTGAGTGTAAGGCTTTAACTCCTGTGGGTGAAAGCTCGCTTCCGCTGTTTTTTAACAAATACCTAAGAAAATATGAAATTACGGAGGTTCTTTTTAGTGAGGAACGGCCTGCACTCTATTTTGAGCCTGAATTTGATGATAATTATATTGATGATATGATTGACGGAATCGCGGCTTAAAATCTCGTGTATTCTTTTTTAAATTTTTTAGGTAAGAATATGGTGCGTGATTTAACGAGTTGTCGTAACCTTCTTCACAGAAATTTGTGTATAATATCATAGCACTTGCAGTGATATTAAAAATGGAATAAATTTTCTTTGTGAAGAGCGATATGATGGATAATAATCAATTACATGCATTGATTCAATTACTAGATGATCCTGATGAGGGCGTATATAGCCATGTTAAGGATAAATTAATGGAGTTGGGTTTAGAGGCTGTTCCTTATTTAGAAAATAACTGGGAATTAGCAGAAGAAATACTTGTTCAGCAGAGAATAGAAAATTTAATTCATTCCATTAAGTCTAATGACGTTTATCAACAGTTAAAAAACTGGAAGGAGAATGGCGGTCAAAATCTGTTAAATGGCGCTATACTTGTTGCAAAATATCAATATCATAATATTGATGAGGAAAAGATTCGAAGTAAGATTAATCAAATAAAACAAGATGTTTGGATTGAACTAAATGATGATTTAACTGCGTTTGAAAAAATCAAAGTGATGAATCATATCTTGTTTAATTTACATGATTTTAATGGCAATAAAGATGATTTTCACAATCCTAAAAATTCATTTCTAAATCGAGTAATCGACACAAAAAAAGGGACTCCATTGTCAATAGGTGTATTATATGCCATTATTGCTCAAGGACTGGATATTCCTGTTTACGGTGTGAATTTACCCCATCACTTTATTCTTGCTTATGAAGATGAGTTTTTGGCCAATTTTGCTCCTGAAGAAATGGCAACACCCGGAATTCTCTTTTACATTAACACATTTAGTGGAGGAGTTGTTTTTGGTAAACAAGACATTTTGGAGTTTTTAAAGCAAATTAATGTAGAGCCGAAGGAAGAGTATTTTAAGCCGTGTAGCAATATTGCAATCATTAAAAGAATGATCACCAATTTATGTTACGCCTATGAAAAGGTTGGTAAATCAGAAAAAGAAATTCATTTTAAGCATCTTCTATCCTTATTTAAGTAACTCATTTTAGTTGTTTTATAAACCCTTGCAGGGTTTGTAAGGGAAGATCCTCCACAGTACTGGTTAAAAGCCACGATGGGATATTTCCACCCGGACTTGAGTGGCTTGTATTCTGAATATATAAGGATCCATTTTTCTTCTCTTCAATAATCCATGAACTTTCAGAAAATGTAATACGTACATAGTCTTCCTTTTTAGGGATGTAGTTAGGTTTACAACGATTGGTTACAACGAGTTGATTGTTGTGTTTTTTATAAGTGGATTCAATGATTAAATCTCTATCAGAAACGGGCCATGGGGCATCAAAGGTTAAATACAAAATCACCTTGTTTTTTTCCTCATGTAATACTTTGCCTTGTCCACAATTTGGTTGCCAATGAACATAGCCCTCTCCGTCCTTTAAAATTTGTTCTGCATGATTAATTGATCCATAGGAAATAGTGGTTTTCACCATTGATTTTTTGAATTTACTTCCTGTAACATCTTTATTGTAAACGACTATTCCATTTTCAGCGTTGACTTCTTTCCAGTCGTCTCCAATGAATGAAAGGAGTGGGAGGCAAAACAATAAAGGCAGTATGAATTTTTTCATTTTAGGGCGGGTTTAATAAAGGACGAAAAATAAATCAATAGGTTCTATTGGTCATTCTATACTGGATAAATTAAAACTATCTTTGTATTATGAAATTCAGCAATTACCCCATAACAGAGGAGGTGAAAAGAGGCGTGGAGGGTCTTGGTTTTCAAAAACCGACAGATATTCAATTTAAATCGATTCCGTCTATATTAAACGGAGAAGATGTGCTAGGTATTGCGCAAACAGGAACAGGGAAAACTGCGGCTTTTGCCATTCCTATCGTTCATAAAGTACAAACGCAATCGATAAAAGGAAGAAAAGATGGTGTGCGGTGTTTGGTAATGGTACCAACTCGAGAGTTGGCTCAACAAATTCAACTTGTCTTTAATAAGATTGCTAAATACACAACAGTAAAGATTTATGCATTAACTGGTGGGGTTGATCAAGATCCTCAAATACATAAATTAAATAAAGGAGTTGATATCTTAATAACCACGCCTGGAAGGATGTTTGATTTGATTGCTCAAGGTTATTTAAGCTTACATCGTGTGAATACATTGATTTTGGATGAAGCAGATCGAATGCTCGACCTAGGGTTTTACAAGGATATTCAAGATGTTTTAAAGAGAATCCCTAAAAAAAGACAAACGTTATTTTTCTCAGCAACGATAAACCCGAAAATTAAAAAATTAGCTTACTCGTTGGTGAATAATGCGATAAGAATTCAAATTTCACCTAAAGATCCTGTGTCAAAAAATGTCACACATTTTGTGTCTTTAATTGAAATGGATGACAAGCGCTTTTTCTTAGAAAATATTGTCAGCCAGCATGAGGGGAAGAAAATAATGGTTTTTGTTCGCACTCAAGTTCGTGCTGAGCGTGTAGTGGCTGCCATGGATCGAGTAGGTATAAATGCCTTAACAATTCATGGCGGAAAGGATCAAAAAGATCGAAATACAGCGTTGAAAAAATTCAAAGAAAATGAGGTCTCCTTACTTATTGCAACGGATGTTACGGCAAGGGGTGTTGATGTTCCCAATGTAGAATTGGTTGTAAATTATGACCTTCCTGAAATTCCTGAAAATTATGTACATCGTATAGGAAGAACTGGAAGAGGGAAGGCTAAGGGTAATGCGGTTTCTTTTGTTGCTCAAAATGAATTGGACTTATTGATTGCTATTGAAAAGTTTTTGGGTAAAAAAATTCCACAGATGGAGTTGTCCAAGAGGGAGTATCAAACCGTATTGGATTTGTCAAACGAAAAGAGTTTAGGTGATTTGTTGGATCAAATTGAATTTGAGGAAGAAAACGAGAGGAACATAAAAAATAAAAAACGCAGAAAGAAAAAGTAGTTTCGTTCTTTCTTTTCTGATAACTCAAAGATTGTGAATAAATTAAACGATTTTATCGCAAGAAAAACTATTTACTTTTATTAGATTTAATATTGATTAGTGATAAAGAGATCTCATATCAGAGATAGATTTCATTTGTCTGTTTTAATCATGTAACATTTAGAATGTTGGAATGTTCTAGATGCGTTGTACGACCAATCAAACCTGTGAAGAATGAATTTCTGCCTTAAAAAAAGGACTATTCAGCTATTTTCTATAGTCATCTGTTGTGTTTTATATTCAAAATCATTTTCCCAATCATGTCCTGATATCGGTGACCCGTCATATTCTTGGCCGAATCATCAAGTTTGGTTTTTTGGAAATGGTGTTCTTGCAGATTTTACAAGTGGAGCTCCATCGTTTTCTCTTTTGAATGTAATTGATTCATTTGACCCACCAACTTCATATGAAGGAACTGCAACTGTTTCTAATGAGTCTGGCGAATTATTGTGGGTTTCGAATGGTAGAAGGGTTTGGAATATTGATGGAGATAATATTCATAGTAGTTTTACAACAGGTAATGAAGGAGATAAGTTAAATGGTTCTGCTGTACAAGGAATCTTAGTGACCAGACATCAATTAAATCCTGATGTTTATCATGTTTTTTGTACAGATGATGTTATTGATACCGATCCAGCAAATGAAGGGTTAGATTATTTCACCGTGAATGCCAAAGGAGAAATACTGACAGGGCCTACCACGATACAAGCAGGAAGAACTTTTGAAGGCGTTACAGCAACATTGCATGCGAACGGCGTTGATGTTTGGGTTATGGCTCAAGATTTTGCTTCAGGTGATTATAATGCTTACTTAATAGATTGTAATGGATTAAATATCGCTGATTCTAAGTTGAATCAAGATTTGGGTATTGATTTTGATGGGAAATCAAATTTTACTCGAGGATCACTTGAGTTTTCTTGGGATGGAACATTGATGGCTCAAGGTCATCCGGCTTTTTGGCCTGTAGGTGACCAAGAGGTTTCTCTTTATGATTTTGATAATTCATCAGGATTATTATCGAACCCTATTCATTTTTCGAGTGATTTAGATACTGATGAGCCTTACGATATAGAATTTTCTACTGACCAATCGAGATTGTATTTTACGACACGTGTCGGAAAAGTAGGATATTATGATATATCATCAGGTGTTCAAGCAACGATGACAAATTCTCGAACATTTTTTCATGATTTTCCAACTCATTCTAATGGCTCAGAATCGGGCTTGGAAACGGGTGCAGATGGTCAGATTTACATTAATAATTCTCGATCAACTGATTTATTTGTTATTTCAGGTGCATCAGTAAATAATATATCTGTAGGATCAGATTTAAATGGTACTTTAGGCCTTCCAAATATGTATATTCCACCTGCTGATAGTGTGAAAATTCAAACACCTGTTGGAGCGACGGATTGCTCACCAATCAACCTCGAGACTATTTGGAAGTGTAAGGGAACATCTGCAGAAAATACGCCAAGATATGAGGATGCGTATTCAATAGCCACAACGGGTTCAAATGCCTGCCCAACTTGTGCAATTGATGCTCGTACAGGAGCTCTTACGGTACCAGGGCCTGGGACATACGAGGTGTATTTTGAGATTTGTGAGCTCAGGGATACTTTAAACTTCACTGTTGGCACCTGTGGTTGTGATGCTGATATTAGCAGTTCGGAGCCTATTTGTGTAGGTGAAACCTTTTTATTGGATACAGCAGTAATTTCTTCAAGTGGTACGGGTGTTTGGACAATCGACTCTTTTCCATCTAACTCGGGGGACGATGCTATTATTAAGTATGGGGTTGATTCTACTTCTTCAGAGACTGTCTTGAGCTTTGATGGACAAAATGATTATGTCAATATAGATCAGCTTGCCAGTTACTTAACCGGTAATAATTTTACAATAGAATTTTGGATTAATACTCAAGTTAATGATCAAAATGTCACTAATGCAGCTTTGTTTGCGGTTAATGCACCTGCTCCTGGAGATAATGAATTTTTAATAACTATTGGAGAAGCGGGTACTACAGGAAATGAAACTTTGAATATATATGATCAAAAAAATACAGTCGGATCAAAGTTTGTAATAAAATCAAGTAATGATATTAGTGGAGGCTGTACACATATTGCATATGTTAGAAATGGAAGTGTGGGAGAAGCTTTTGTCAATGGAGTATCTGTAGGAACGCATACTATACAGTATAATATTACTGCAAGCCATAGAGTGAGTTTTGGCCAGGAATGGGATCATTTATCTGAATCTGATTTCTTTAAAGGTAGTATGTGGGATGTTGCAGTATGGAATTCTTCAAGAACTTCTGCGGATATTAAAAATGATTTAATGGGTAATTTAATAGGTAATGAACCTGGACTTATTGCTTATTATGATGCTAACCAGGGAGTACCAAATCAAAACAATTCACCTCAGAATACTTTGAATGATTTATCTGTAAATAACCTAAATGGGAGCTTAGAGAATTTTAGCTTAAATGGAGGGGCTTCTAATTTTGTTTATACGCCTTGTAAAAACATATTTGACGCTTCAGCACCCAATACAAAATATGGTGTATATAAGTTGAAATTTACAGTTGATAATTCGTGTGAGGATTCTATGTACGTGGAAGTTAAAAAAATACCAACGGTTGTAGTAGATCAAATAGGCCCTTTTTGTGATGATTCTGTAGCTGTAGTGATGACTGCCATACCAGCAAACGGAGGAGATGTAACCGGAGTTTGGCAGATTGACAATGGCACTCCATTTATTAGTCCAAACTTTGATCCTGTTGCGTTAGGTCCTGGTGATTATTCGGTAAAATATGGGGTAGATAGTTTAGGTTGCTTAAATGCTGATTCAATAAGCGTTAAAGTTCTTGAGCGACCTCACCCTGAAATTAAATCGGTAGGTCCATTTTGCGCTGGTGATGGCGTCGTTCAATTAGAACTCGTTAATGCTGTTGTTGATTCAGGAGTCTGGTCCGGGGAAGCAGATAGTGATGGTAAATTTTACCCTTCTACTTCTTTAGCTGGTGATCATGATATTTTTTATACAATTTCAGGTTTGTGTGGAAATGATACGATGATACAAATTCATGTAGATCCTGAGAAAGATGCTACAATTACAGCGGCATTAGATACATTGGTACTTTGTGCATTTGATGCTAATCCTACTTTTGTGGTTGCTCAAGATGGAGGTTCTTGGTTAGATGATAATGAAAATCCGCAAGGAGGAGTTATTCAATCCGCAACAGATGTTGAACTCGATCTTACTGTTTTAGGTGCTGGATTAACTAATGAAATGTTTGTGTATGTACAAAATGATCCTTGTGGTGATCGCGATACTATATGGGTTACTACCACGGATAAATTAGATGCAACGATAATGCAAGTGGGACCATTCTGTGACTCAGATACCAATACGGTTATTTTAGATATTGAAGATCCTGGAGGAACGTTCAGTGGTGATGGCATTTACGATTCAAATACAGGGAAATTTAGACCCTCTGATGCTGGCGATGGTATACATACTATAACCTATACAATTTCAGGGAATTGTGGAGATGTAAAAACAATTGATATTGAAGTGATTCGAACTCCTGATCCCACAATTACCAATACATCTTTTGACTTTTGTGAAACACATGGTGATGAATCATTAACTTCTTCAGAGGCAGGAGGAACGTGGTCATCGATTGATCCGGATAATGGGGCGTTGGATGCTGGAGGTGAAATATTTAATACAGAAACATCTTCTGATGGTACTTTCAGAATTGAATATGGATTTGGAGGTCAGTGCCCCGCATATGATACCATTACCATTAATGTAGATAAAATGCCTGTAATTACATATACAACGGCAGATGGTCTCTTAGTTTGTGAGGATGACGATCCTTTTCAGGTTGAGGCGAGTGCTACACCTTCAAATTCAACATTAACCTGGCTTCAGGGAACAGATGCCAGTGGAGAATTTACGCCTGCAGGAAACTTGTATTTTAATACTATTCTTTTACAAGCAGACAATGGCTTGTGTTCAACCGATAGTGCTATTATTATTGGTGTGATGCCTGTTCCAAATGCTTTTTTTAATTCACCCCCTCATTTTTGTATAGATGATAAGCCGCAGCCTATGCTTCCCACTGAAACAGGCGGCGAATGGATATCTAGTGCTGCTGGTTCAATGGATTTAAATACAGGGATTTTTAATCCTGCAATTGCGGGTCCGGGAGTGCACACTATTTATCATACGATTCCGGGACAATGTGAAGATGTTTTTGATACAACGCTTACCGTTATTCCTCTGCAAGATCCAACAATAACTCCTCCAGGTGATTTTTGTGAAGGTGATGCTGCTTTTGTTTTACAGACTGCTACATCAGGAGGGATATGGAGTGGAGATGTAAATTCGGATGGTTCATTTGATCCTGCCGTTAATGGTGTATACACTGCAATTTACGAAACGGGTCTAGAATGTAAGGATGTTGATACCATTACCTTCACTGTTAATATAGTACCTGAAACAAGATTTGTTGGAACAGGTAACGGTTGTATTCCTCTGGAAATAAGTTTTTCTGATGCATCAGGTTTTGAGCCTGTTCAGAGTACATGGTATTTTGATAATGAAGATTCTACAAATTCAATTGGAATTGTTTCTCACACCTTTCTTGAAGAAGGATGTTACGACATCACATTGAAAAATCATTACCCGAATGGTTGCTACAGTGAACATACAGAGGAAGCAGCTTGTGCATACGGGTTGCCAGAGGCAGATTTTTATTGGGAACCAAACGTGTTAGATTTGACAAATAATGTGGCTAGTATTTTTGACGCCTCTTCTTCAGACGTAGTTTCTTTAGAATATGTGTTGGAGGATTCAATAGGGGTATTTAATAACGAAGTTATAAATTCTTCTAGGTTAAATGATGCAAATCCCATGGTTAAATTTACTTCCCCGAATGACACAGGAGGAGTTGTAAATGTTTGGCAGAAAGTTGAAAATAGTTATGGTTGTAAAGACTCTGTTTTAAAATCTATTCAAATTCGAGATATATTTTCTGTTTATGTTCCAAATGCCTTTACACCTAATGATGATGGGTTAAATGAAACCTTTTTTCCAAAAGGTAGAAATTTTCTGTTTGGTCAAAACTATTCGTTTAGAATATACAATCGATGGGGTACGCTAATATGGAAGAGTAATGTGCCACAGGAGGCTTGGGATGGTCGTGTGACTGAGCTTTCTCCTACCAGTGGGGAAATTGCGCAAATTGACGTTTATGTATGGCGCTTAAATGTAATTGATCCCTACACGAAGGATGAAATTGTAAAGTTTGGTAGAGTTTCACTCATTAAATAAAGGGTTAGATAAATATTTCGTTTGCTGTTTTGAATGTATTGCAATGTGCATTTAAGATTTGCTTAATATCGGTAGAATATCCGCCTCCCATTGTTACCATGACCGGAGCATTCAACTGTTTGGCAAAATTGAAAACTAGTGTATCTCTCTGTTTGGTCCCTATTATAGAAAGATTTAGCCTACCTAATTTATCGGACGATAATACGTCAACACCGGCCTGATAAAAAATATAATCCGGGTGAAATAGTTGGTTAATGTTATTGAGTTGCTGCTCCAGAATACTTAAATATTGGTCATCTGAAGTGAAATCTTCTAAACCAATATCTAAATTTGATGCAGGTTTATGGTTAGGGTAATTTTTTTGACCATGCATGCTAAATGTAAAAACAGAGGTGTTATTTGACAAGATTTCGGCGGTTCCATTCCCTTGATGTACGTCTAAATCAACAATTAATATTTTTTTGGCTAATACGTTCTTTATAAGATGGGTTGCGGCAATGGCTTGGTCGTTGAGTAAACAAAATCCTTCTGGTCGATCTGAAAATGCATGATGAGTTCCTCCTGCAATATTAAAGGCTACTTGATCTTTCAAAGCGAAAACAGAAGCTTCAATAGTGCCATTTGTGATACAAATTTCTCGATCGATCAGTTGTTTACTTTGTATAAATCCAGATGCTCTTTCTTCTTTGCGAGTAAGTTGTAAATTATACAGTCTTTGAAGATAATCTTTCTTGTGAATTGAAAAATCATACTTTTGGATTTGGGTAGGTTCAAATAATTGTTGGTGTTCTATAACGCCCTCATGGATTAATTGCTGAGGGAGTAATTCATATTTTTCCATTGGAAAACGATGGTTTTCCGGAACTGGATGAACATAAATAGGATGGAAGGCGACTTTATACATGGTTACAATTCAATTCCATAAAAGGGTGATGTGGTAAAAAAGAACATCATTCCAATAAATAAAGTAGTAAAAAAGGCTCTGCGTGTGGTGAATTTAAACTCTTTTTTTAGCGCTTGAATAAAGTAAATAAACCCAACTAGATTAAATGATAAATCAATCCAATAGAGCGTTTTCTTTACTGATGTATTAATCTCAGAGATTAAATAGTCAAGCATGAGTAGCTTGAACATTGGTGAAAAAACAACGGGCAAAATAGCGGTGACAAACAAAATGGAAAGTGCTTTTTTATAGGTGATCGAATATCCCATTTTTTCAACAAGGATCTTAAAGCAGTAGGCCAATAAATAAATTTTAGCTGAGGCGGCTAACAAAGAACCCATAAAGAAATTGGAAGAAATAAGTTGAATGGAATGTTGAATAGGAATGAAAAGCGTTTGAAAGTAGCAATATGTATTTAAGCAGCTGTTTAGTAGTACAATTACTAAAGAAAGGATATAAACCCGTTTTTCAACAACATGATGAAGCATCATTGTTTAATAAATCTTCCTGTATAATGAATGTTTTCAATACTTAATTGAATAATATACGGGCCGGGGGAGAGTGATTCTACATTCAATTGATTTCCCGTTAGTTTTTTTTGGAGCACCAATTCTGATGAAGTTGAATAGATGGAAACTTGTTGGTTATGGAAGTTTTTGGAAATAAAGAGAGAGGATGCTACTGGGTTGGGATAAACAGCAAGCGATTCTTTTAATACCGTTGGGGTGAAATGGGGAACTCCTCCTGAGGTTGTTTTATATATTTTTCCATGATGTCCGCATATTATTCCAACTGTATCATTAAAAAAATGAATTCCAGTAAGGTTATTCATTGAATCTAAATCCCATTTATTCCAACCAAAATTTTCAATATGGTATGAGCTAGAGTACCCTACAACAACTGTTCTTGTGTATCCATCACTTTTTTCGGTAACATGCACATCTCTTAGCCAATCACCTGTTATATCTACCTTTGCAATTCCACCAATTGACAAATTAGCAGCATTGAATTCAGTGTAACTTCCATTGGAACCCACAATAACAGCCGTACTGTTGTTTTTCTTTTCAATCGCATTAAAAACTTCCGTGGTATTTGTGTTTAAAAATACCCATGATTCACCTACATCTGTACTATATAAAAGGGAGCCGTTTGGGCCAACCGCAACTACAAGAGTATCATTTATGAAAGCCACATCGTTAATTGCATAAATAGATTGACTTCCCAAGCTATTCCATGAAGAACCTCCATTTGTTGTTTTGTATAATACACCATTGTCTCCAGCAGTTATGCCTATTGAGGTATTTAAAAAATCAATCGTGTTTAATCCCCCTTCATGAACGTTTTTTGCTGTCCAAGATCCACCACCATTGGTTGATTTATATATTTTTCCATTACCTGTGGTGAAATAGCCAGTAGAGTTATTCGTAAATTGAATTGAAGTTAAGTTACCAGTAGCACTGGTGCTAACGACGGTCCAAGTTTCACCTAAATTTGTGCCCTTTAATAATATTCCGTTGCTCCCTATACAAAAGGCTGTGTTGTTAATGACTTCAATTTTGTTAAGGTCTTCAGTAGTTGGGGTGACAATTTCACTCCAGTATCCAAAAGAGGAGAATGTCCACAACAAAAAAAGTAACGTATGGATTATTTTCATTTATTTACTGTTTTGGGTTAATTGAATTGACGTCTTTTGCCTCAGCTTCCTTTTTTCCCGTAATGTTGTTTGTACTAATTACTTTATATTCAATTCTTCTGTTAATTGGTGAATTTTTTTCTTGATTTAAAGGTTTTGAATTTCCATATCCTTTTACGCTCAAAATATCTTTACCAATACCTTTATTAACGAGGTAATCCATAACGCGTTGAGCTCGCTTTTCTGAGAGTGTTAAATTATATTCAGCGGTACCTTGATTATCAGTATGTCCACCAATCTCTATTTTCAGTGAAGGGTTGTCAAGAAGGAGTTGAAATAGTCGATTTAATGACTGCATAGATTCAGGCTTTAATTCTGTGGAGTTGGTTTCAAAGTAAATAGCATCAATGATCATTCCTTGATTTATTTGTAACCTTTGAAGATTGAAATTAAAGATTAAAGAATCAGATTTACCTTCGTTGGAGGTAGAGAATAATGTGCTTTGGTTAAAGTAATCGTTTTTTTGAGCAATAATCTCATAGGTTCTGTTTGGAATAATTTGAAAGGGTTCTCCAGATTTGATGTTCTTCCCTTGAGCATTTTTATCATTGGCAAATTTAACATAGAAAATAGCTTCGTTTAGGGGGGAGTTGGATGAGCTCTGTTTGTCATAAGCGTATAGTGAAAGGTATTTTTTTGTTTCTTTTTTTATGATAAAAATATCATCCAGTCTAATATCATTATGATACGTTTGAGCGCCCTTTCGATTGGAAACCATAAACGCATAATTTGAGTTCATTTCACTGTAGTACCAATCGTCCCAGGATGAGTTAATGGGTCGATCAAGTGCATTAATTTTTTTTGCTCTCCCATTTTTGAATGGGCTCTCATAGATGTCTAGTCCGCCAAGTCCACCATGTCCATTAGAGGAAAAATACAGTTTTTCTTCCTCAGGAGAATAATAAGGAGTTAATTCGTTCTGATTTGTATTTACCCTTCTACCTAAATTTTCTAGTCTACCTATTTTTAATGATGTGTCAATTGTAGTCATCCACAAATCATACCCTCCAGTCCCTCCCGGCATATTGCTAGCAAAAATGAGTTTATGAACCGTTGTAGGTGTTCGCCCTCCCTTTTTAAAACTCATTATTGCCGGATGGGTACTTGAAAAATCATTATCTCTACTGTTTATTTCGTTACTTAATAAAACAGGCTCATTCCATGATGTGTCATTTTTTAATGAGCAGTATATCTTACAAATATTTTTTCCATCAATATTTTGTTTACACTTGGTAAAGAAAAACATGCTTCCATCAGAACTGAAAGAACAGCTTGAATTATGTTTATACGGGTCTTGAATTATTTCGGGAATAAATAAAACGGCTGTATCAAATGTTCCCTCCTTTATCTGGCGAGCTCTGAAAATTTGAAACGATGGCGCAGAATCTAAAAAACCAGTATATCCTATTGATGTGTCTGTTGGGATAGAGGCAAAGTATAGGTGATTATCGAAGACAAAAGGCGATAAATCTGTATATACAGAATTAATTCCTTTTACTTTTTTTACTGTTATTTCAGCATTTGGGAGTTTTTCTAAGGCCTCGCTACAGCTTGTCATGTATGATTTACATAGTCTTGAATATGTAGCTTTATCATGACCTCTATAGGATTTTAAAAAGCTCTCAAAATGTTCTAGTGCAATTCGATATTTTCCTTGCATCATAATTAATTCTGCAAACTTAAACTCAGCTTTTGGGTATTCGCCTCGTTGAATCTCATAGAGTTCATAGTACCATCTTGCGGCCTCCACGTAATTAAATAATCGTTCATTAAGTTGAGCAATTTTTAATGTTATTTCTGGATTGTCGCCTTGGGTATTTGCAATGTCAATATATATCTTCAATGATGCAAAGTACTTTCCTTCCTCAAACAGTCCTTCGGCCATTTTGAGTTTTGTAGTTTTGTATTGGGCAGGGAGAGCTAAGCTAAATAAGCTCATTATGATTATGAATGTTCTTTTTAAATTCATCATAGTAAACGATCTCCGGGTATTATGTACATCATATTTTTAGCCCCTTTAAACATCCTGTTTACGTACGAAATCGATATTTCGAACGCTCCTCTTGAATTGCTTACAGGCATCAAGGAGGAAAGGTTTAAATCATAACCAATGTCAATATTCCAGTTGTCATGGTTCATTCCAATAGTAAAGTTCATGGCGTCTTTCAGTCTTCCATAAATTCCTAATTTTAAATCAATTTTTTCAACTGTTCTTCTTCCCAAGTTGTATAAAATATCAGCACCGGCTACGAAGTTGTTGTTTTTAGCTTGCCTTGAATAAAGTAAAGAAGGGTCGATATCGATTCTTCTGTTTAGCGGGTAAATTCCAGAAGCATGAAAATTAAATTTTCTACTTAAAGGATCTTCATTTCCAAAGAAACTCGTATTTGGTTTATTTATATTGTAAAGACTCACGCCTGTGGTTAGTTGATAGCCGTATTCATTATAATAGGTATAGGTAGCTCCAGTCGCGAGATTGAATCTTGTAAGTGAATTATTTTGAAAGTTTTCCTCACTTGAGGAGGAACCAAAATTTAGGGATTGAATTTGGAATTGATCTTGAAATTTTATTGCGCTTACATCAATACTCTTTTGAAATCCTCCAAATGATATTCCGTATGAGATTAATTGATTTTTACTGCTGTTTAGGTATTGTTGAAAGCTTCCATTTATAGTGAAAATACTCTCATTGAGTCCACCGCTACCAGACCGATCGTTTAAAAATTGAATCCCCCAACCCATGGATTGATCATTCAGTATTCTCGGAGAGCGCTTAAAATCTGCAAATAAGCCCGTGCTTTCGAACGGAACACTTACACTGTTCCATTGATTCCTGTATAGTACACCAGTCCTAAATGTTCCATCCATACTACCTGATAAGGCCGGGTTCATCGCTAATGGTAAATCATTAAATTGAGAGAAATGAATATCTTGAGCCATGATATTCAAGGAGTAAAAAAGGAGAAGTACTATAATCGTGTATTTACTCATTATCTCAACAATGTAAAATTCCCATGTTTTGGTTGTAATAATTTGCCTGATTGATCCTTGTATTCTAAATAGTAAATGTAGGTGCCAGAATTTTGAGGTTTCCCGTTTCGCATACCATCCCACCCTTTTTCAATATCATTGGTTTCAAAAACAAGGTTACCCCAACGGTTAAAAATTTTAAAGGAAACAAGTTCGAAACTTCCCGCGGTAAGAATGCGAAATGTTTCATTTTTTCCATCCCCATTAGGTGAAAATCCACTAGGTAATTTAACAAAGTTGTCTGGAGCAACACCAATTTGTTGAATTATGGTGTCAAAACATCCTCCATCATTGGATACAATTAGGCGAACGTCATAAAGTCCAGTCGTACCGTAAGCATGAATAGGGTTGGCTTTAGTACTTGTATCACCATCACCAAAATTCCATTTCCATTCAGAGGTATGTTGGGTCTTATCTTGAAATTCAACCAGAGGCTCCTCGATAGAAACTTGATCGGAGGATGAGCTAAAGTTTGCTATAGGTCTCTTATACATATTGAATTCTATTGTGTCATCAATTAAACAATTTCCCTCTCCAAAATGGATCATATATCGTGAGGCTTGTTTTCCTGTGTCAGTGAAATTATAAAAGATAGAATCTCCCTTTGATTTAGCTAAGTTATTGATTTGAAAGAAGGTGCTGTCCGGATTGAAATTAGGATTTCCATAATTGAGTTTAAAAACGATTTGGGCAGGAATACAAAAATTATCTGTGAGCGTGCTTAATTCTGGTTGAGGGTTGTTATATACTTTTAATTCCTTTGTAACCGAATCCATACATCCAATAGGACTCTCAAGCGTGAGTTGAATGGAATACAAACTGTCTGTTGAAAAAGAATGGATAGGCGATTCATCATTGCTGTTACTATTATCGCCAAAAGTCCAATTAAACTGTGGTGTAAAAGTATACCTTGAGGTATTAGTAAATGGGATGTTGTTCACATCACAAATAATCGGGGATGTAGTCGTGAAATTTGCCGCAATACTGTCAGCGTTAATAACAGGCGTAAGCGGTAAGGTATAAATACATCCTAGTTCATCCATGAGCTCAAAAATGGGTTGAAAGGCTCCGCCTGTGTTATAGGTGTAATTTACCGAATCCGAATAGGTATCGACATCATAGCTTAATATATTGCCATCATTGTAATTTATGGTAATGTATTTCGTGTTCATTAAGTTAAGAGTAAACGTTGTTTCATCAGGCAAGCAAATTGAGTCATTCTCATAAGTTACCTCACCACTTGGACCATTAACACCTATATAGTCTTCTTTTAAAAGTGTATCAGAACAACCCGCATAATTAAAAACAATAAGTCGAACATCATAAAGGCCAGGTGAAGTATAAATATGATTTGGTAGTGAGTCATTGCTGAATTTTCCATCCCCAAAATTCCATTTCCAGCTTACAGCGGAAGTAGAGGAGGTGTCGGTAAATGATGTGCTCAATGGGGGACAGTCAATTTCAAGTTCAGCCCCTTCAAAAGCAGCCCTTGGATAGGCAGAAACTTCAATAATATCCGTTTTAATCAAGGAGTCCTTACAGCTATATTTGTCCTCTGCATAAAGTTTTACATCATACGTTCCTGGTAAATCAAACCTTTGACTGATATCGGGTAAGAATTGTGTATCAGGTAAGGATTGTTCCATGGAGTCAATAAATGTCCATGTGTAGGCTAATGATTCCCCTTTCGATTTATTCGTGAAAGCTACAAGATCTCCTGCGCAAATTAGGTCGTCGTTAAAGTTGAATTCAATTATAGGGCTGCTTACGGATATTTCAGGAAGAAATACGGAGTCCACACAACCAAAGGTGTCTGAAACAAATAATTGTGGTGTAAATATTCCGGAAAGTTCAAATAAATGATTCGCATCTTTTAATAGAATGCTGTCTGTATTATCGCCAAAATGCCATTCATAATAATCAATTAATGTTGTAGAAGAAGAACTACTAAAAACCTTTAGCTCATTTCCTTTACATAGTCTTGTGGTGTCGGAGAATCCGCTGGCTTTAACACCTTCAATTTTAATTTTACCCGTAATTGATTTTACGTAAGAATCTCTCTTCCTTTTACCGTAAAGCGTGTAATTGGCATCATAGGTCAAATCCAAACCAATATCAAAAGTCCCAGTATCTGGGAATTGATAAAAAAGAGTATCATTGGATCTTGAGGAAATGATTTTTTCACCATTTATTTTCCAAGTTCGTAATCTTGGTTGATGTTTATAGAATTTAGAATACGAAAGATCAATAAGTCTGGTAGGCCCATCACTTTTACACCATCTTGATGGATACTCCAAAGAAAGTCGAACAGAGTCTATAGGAAAGACATCGATCGATTCATTTTCACAACCTGATACTGTGTTGAAGATTTTTGTTTTGATACCATAAGTAAACCCTTCTTGAAGTATCTCGAAAATGGTGTCGTTTTGAGGAATGTAAAATAGCGTATCGGAGGGAGAGTTTTTATACACATAACTATAGGCTATGGAATCGTAGTTCATGGACGCTTGATAAAAACCTACCTCTAGGGTACTGTCTGCAAAAAGTAAAAAACTGTCCGGTAATGCATATCCATTAATCGCAATGGTTGTGTCAACAAAAGTAGGTTTAATCACTTCCTCGAGGCAATCATTATAGCCAATAAAAAGATGGGTGTAAAGTTGTCCTGCTTTGGGAAGTATTTCTCCAGAATAATATAAATTATTGATGAGCTCAGGTGTATTATTGAACTCTTCATACTTTCGTGAAGGATTCTCTCCATTATAGTGCGAGTTGTTGGGATTGAAGGCTCGCTTGCACTCATTGGGAGGGGATGAATTGGAATCAGGAAGTAACTTATTTTGATCTTCCTCAAAGGCGTAGCAAAAATAATTGGATGAAATAAACTCGGTTCTGTAGAAGGCAGTGTCTACAAATTGTATTGAACCGCCATAACAAATCGTGTCATTAGTGAATTGTTCAAACGTGGCGCTATCTGGCTTTTCGCCTACTCGAATAATAGATTTAAATGTGTTGGTGTCCGAGCAGGCTGAATCTGCTGATTTATCGGTAAAAATAATATAGGTAATATCGTATTCACCGGGTTTTTCAAAGGTGTGACTGGGTATTGAGTCGGTACTTTCATTTAGAGGTCCTGATGAAGGGTCTCCAAAGTCCCATATTCTATATGATATTTTTGCGTTTTGAGTGTAGCTGGTGTCTTTAAGCGTTACGGTTAAAGGAGCACAGCCTGAATAGATAGAATCAATTTCATAAAATCGTGCAATAGGGAAAGGAACGCTGATTGTTTTTGCTCTCGAGTTCGTACAATCAAAAGTATCCTTTGCTTCAAGCGTTACTCTGAATTGCTCAGGAGGTATTTCGTAGAAATGAATAGGGTTTGGGTCTTCGCTAAAAATAGTATCTCCAAAGTCCCAATTGTAGGTTAAATTCGTGCCCTTTGATAAATTTGTAAAAGAAACTTCAAAAGGGTCTTGACAGATTGGTGCCTCATGATAAAAATTAGCTAAAGGTAATTGATATGAAATGGTCGTTGTATCCCAGCAAGAGGGATTTACTTCTGCTTTTAATGTGATTTCGTGAGGTCCTTTTGATGGAAACAAGTGACTAGTGGTCTCTTTATTTGTTTGATTTGGGTCATAATCTTCACTTCCAAATTTCCATCGTAATGTATTGAAAAACGAAGTTTTATTCTCCACCTCAATTGTAAAGCTATCCTTACCACAAACTATATTCCAATCAAATTCTGCTTCATAATTCCCAACAACTAAACCTTTGCTGAGCGTATCCGAACAACCTGTTTTTTTTTCAGTTACTGCTAAAAAAGCAGTAATACTATCAAATGAATTGTAGTAATGGGTTCCTGGAATATCTCCTGTTGAATTTGTGCCATCTCCAAAGTCCCAGTAATATTCGATATCATTTCCAATGGATTGATTAACAAATGTAATTGGTGAAGGAAGGCCGCAAGCAACAGAATCTGTAACGCTAAAGTCTGCTGTGGGACCGTCTAATTTAATAAAACTTGATTTAGATACCGTAGCTTCGCAGTTGTTGGCATCAATAATTTTCAGGTAAACGTCGTAATCCTTTATGACTGTGTAAACCACTGAGGGATTCGCTTCTGTGGAGGATTCTCCGTTACCAAAAGCCCAAAACCACTCTTTTATAGTTCCTGCTTGAGGTATGGAGAGGTCTGTAAATTGAGCAAAATGGGGCGAACACCCAGCGTCATCGTCCACAGAAAAATCAGCGAGCGGTGCAGGGTTTACTCTGATCATTGAAAATTTAGTTATTGTATCGGTCGATGTTTGATTCGCTATAGCCAGAGAAATGGTATAAAAACCAGGTTGAGTAAAGACGTTTGTAGGGTTTTGCTCATTGCTGGTAAGACCATTTCCGAAATCCCAAAAGTATTCTAGGTTTGATCCTGTGGAAAGGTCCATGAACTCCACTACAAAAGGGGCGCAGCCTTGGGTTTCTCCGAATACATCGAAATTGGCGGTAACCTGAGATAAACCAGTAACCGAAAAAATAAGAAAGATTGTATTAAAAATGAATTTTTTCAATAATCACTTTTATTTGAACGTTTAATCACGCATGCAAAGGTAAATAATTTCCAATACAGAAATTCCTAATTATAAACGTCATTCGATTCTTTTTATTTGGAGAAAAGCTTTTTGATTTTTGTGCTTTTATCCAAAGTG
>PBLA01000021.1 GCA_002722245.1 Flavobacteriales bacterium
AGGACTGACCGTCTCGGGTGATCGTTTGTTCGATACCTTCACTAATCGGGGCGTTGTCGAATTCGAACTAGATGTGACGGTGTCTGGACGTTGCGTTGAAATTAAACAGAATACGCTTTAATTCGGGTGTTTATGCCCAGGTTACTGCCGACAATTAATCGTAAACTAAACATGTAGAAAGCATTTTGGTTCCTTTTTTGGACGCGGGTTCGATTCCCGCCGACTCCACCAAATTTTAACAAACTAAACCAAACAAAATGAAAAAAGCGTTTATTGTATTGTCTTGTGCTGTATTGGCACTAAGTTGTCAAAAAGATAAACTTTCAAAACAAGTGTTTTGGATGACAAATGCAAAAGCATCTGCCTTAAATGAAGAAGGGATTGAACATGTTACTATTGTGTGGGATACTAAAAATGGTCAAACTTCTCAAAGGTTAAGTACAGCCAGTGGATATGATTCTGCTCCTGAGTGTGGTGCAGATAATGCAGTTACGTTTGATATTAATTTGAGAAAGTACTCTGGGGAGTATGAGTTTCAGATTCGATCAACCGATACGGTTTCTATTCACGTAAATGTAGATGCGGAAGGTTGTTTTGATCACCAAATCTATGCAACAGAATCATTACTTCAATAGGCTCACACTTCTAAATGAAGCATAAAATTGACACAAAGGATGTTTTGGATTAGTTAGAAATCATTTTTGAGTCAATAGTAATTTGCTTGTCACCAATATTGGTATAGCCCTCTCCAGGGATGAAAATAGTTATGTTTTTAAACAACAGTATTGATTTTTCATCGGCTTGGTGAAGGGCTCTTATAAGACTTGGTGGGAAATTATTTCCCTTAATACGATGTCCTTTTGGTTTGATTTTTGCCCCTTCTTGCGTAACGTAGGCATATCCATCAACAATTGGAATTTCTCTTGATACTTCCCTGTAAATGGCATTTATATTAGGGAATCTTGTGAGTTCTTCTTTTTTCAATCTTTCTGGCCAGGCTATTTTTGATACAAACAAAGTGGGTAGTTTAATGTCTTTATTTGGGGCTTGCTCGTTTAATGTGAACCAAGAATTATTTTGGGAAGTTGTTTTTTGTGCGGATAACATTATCGATGTACTTTCTTGAGTTTTTTTCTTGGATTGAGCATTGGACTCCACAGATAGTACTTCAACATGTTTACTTACCTTTTCTGGATGGTTTGTATTTATCTCTTCTTTGACTTTTCTCACATCTGGAGCTTTTGGTGGGGTTACGATTGGTTGATTCATTTCAATAGTTTCTGTAAGTTGTTGCTCAGATTGTATGTCCAAAGATTTTGATAATGAAGGGTTAAATAAACTGGTTTCTTTCTCGCTTATGTTTTTTGAAGGATTAATCAATATATAACCTATGCATAAACCAAGTGCAGAGGACGCTATTATTGCTAGTTTCCAAACTCTGGTATAACTTTTTGTAATAGAGGTGTGCTTATCTAAAACCTTGTTAAAGTCCTTAAAAGCTTTCATTTCCTCTTCTGAATTCTTGGGTGTTTTTTGGTATTTAAAATCATTCATCACGTTCAAGCTTTAAATAGTTTTTGAAGTTTTTTAATAGCGCGGTGCGTTTTGACTCTTGCATTTTCAGTAGTGAGTCCTAAAATTTCACCCACTTCTTTAAAGGGACGTTCTTCAAAAAATCTCATTTCAATTAATTCTACCTCATGAGGTTTTAGTTTCTGTAAACAAACCTTCATTTTGTTTATAGAACTACTATGGTCTTCTGTATGGGTTTCTTCTAATTGGAATAAATTCCAGGAATCATCCGGAATATTCACAGTTCGACGTTTTTTCTTTTTTCGATGTAAGTTGGCAATTTCGTTGTACGCTACTCGGTAGAGCCAAGCACTAAAAGGCATGCCTTTAAATTTGTATTTTTTGAGATTGAATATTGCTTTTGCAAACACATCGCTTACAATTTCTGCGGCAATTTCATTGTTCTCAACCCGTTGAATTACAAATTTGAATAATTGCAGATAATATTTTTCATAGATGGGCGCAAATGCATTAGGATTATGAATGGACTTTTTCAAGATCTTTTCTTCTCGCTGTATCTCATTCTCACTTTGATGATATATACTTTTTTTCTGCTTCAAATTTCTTCTTGTTTTACACACATAACGAATGTAATTCCAAACGTTACACATGTCAAAAAATAAAAATACAGTTGAAAACTAACTAATTGAATTTAGAGATTGAAATAAATTTTATTTTTACATTCGTACAGAATAAATTTAACACGTAATTGTTATGGTAAAGAAAATTATTTTTGGGGGTATGACCTTAGGTATTTTACTTGCCTCATGTAAATCTGGACCTACTGAAAATCCTAAGCAGATCGGTAATAGAGAACGATTAGATATTTTTCACCAGCAAAAAAAAGTAAAATAAAAAAGAGGCTTCGGCCTCTTTTTTATTTTGTTTCTTAGCAACGTTACAATCAATAGGATTTATTAATAAAAAAGACATTATTCAAACTAAATTTGGTAGAGTTAAGTATACAAATTTGTCATGCTAAATTCTTTTTCAATGTTAACACTTATTCGTGTTCAATTTCTAGCCCTTTGTTCCGATGAAAAAAAGCTTACATTTGATACTTTTGGAGAGGACGTTTGATTTTTGAGTGAGTTTAAAAAGTTTCGAAGTTTATGAAGAAAGTAATTTATATTTTCAGTGCAGTAGTAATTGGTTTTTTTGTCGCATGCAGTGCTGTTTCAGCTAAGAAGAAAGATACGAATAAGGAGCCTGTAGTTTTTGATTTGACGAATAAGTTAATTCAGGAAATTCATTATAATCAACAATCATTAAACGATGAATTTTCTAAGAATGTATTTGATGCTTTCTTGGAAAGTGCAGATCCCAACAAAAGATTCCTTTTAAGCAAAGATATTGAGCTATTGAGTAAAATGAAGTTTCAATTGGACGATGCCATAAAGGGTAAAGACTTAACTTTTTTTAATCAATATGTTGGAATTATTGAAAAAAGGGAGAGTATGTGTAAAAAAATTATTGAAACAATATTAACAGAACCTATTCCAATAGATTCCAAAGATTCAATTGAACTTGATTCAGACAAATATAATTATGTAGACTCTAAAAAAGAGCTCTCAGAAAGATGGACGGCTTATATTCAGTCAAGGGTTATTAATGAACTCTATTTTGCGATCAAAAACCAAGAGGAGAACGATACAGTGCCTCAAAAATCAATTCAAGAGTTAGAGAAAGAATCAAGAGAGAAGGTTGGTGGGCGAATCAAGGATTGGTTTAATCGATTAGAACAAATGGAAAGAGCGGATCGTTTTTCTATTTTTATGAATGCGCTCTTATCAGTTTATGGTCCACACACAAGTTATTTCCCACCAAAAGACAAAGAAGATTTTGACATCTCCATGAGTGGTAAACTCGAAGGGATTGGTGCAACTTTAACAGTTAAGGATGGCTACATAAAAGTTTCAAAAGTTATTGCGGGAAGTGCAAGTTGGAAACAAGGAGAGTTAGAGGAAGGAGATTTAATCACGGCTGTGGCACAAGGAGATTCAGTTCCTGTTGATGTGGTAAATATGCGTTTAGACAAAGCTGTTCGTTTAATTAGAGGGCCTAAAGGAACAGAGGTAAAACTTACAGTGAAAAAAGTGAATGGGACTATTCGCGTTATTCCAATTATTCGAGATGTCGTAATCATTGAAGAAACTTATGCTAAATCCTTGGTGATAAAAGAAAAAGGAGATTCTATAAATTTCGGGTATATTCATTTAGGGAGTTTTTACGCAGAATTTGGAAAACGTAACGGAAAGCGTTGCTCGATTGATGTTTTAAAACAGATAGAGGCACTAAAGTCTAGTCAAGTTGAGGGCATAATACTTGATTTGAGAAGTAATGGAGGAGGGTCGCTCAGTGACGCCGTTGACATGGTTGGTTATTTTATTAAAACAGGACCTGTTGTGCAAGTAGATGGGGCAGGACAGCCTGCTCAAAGCTATAAAGATAAGGATCCTGAGCAACAATTTAAAAAGCCTTTAGTAGTTATGGTTAATGAATTTAGTGCTTCGGCATCTGAAATTTTTGCGGCTGCTATTCAAGATTACGGAAGAGGTGTGATTGTAGGAAGTAATACTTTTGGTAAAGGAACCGTTCAACGATTTTTTCCTTTAAACGATATTATGCCGATGGGTTCAAGAGAGGAGGACTATGGAGCTCTAAAACAAACAATTGCAAAGTTTTTTAGAATTAATGGTGGTGCCACTCAGCTAAAAGGTGTTCAGCCTGATGTGGAACTCCCGAGTATTTATCAATATATTGATGTAGGGGAAAAAGAGTATGATTATGCGCTACCTTGGTCATCTATTCCTCCAGCCAGTTATTCAACATATTCGAATAATTATGATTTAGATGCGTTGAATGCTAACTCGCAATCGAGGTTGGATACTTCAACTTATTTTAGGTCTGTTATTAAGAATGCGAAAGCAATTAAAATATCCAATGATATTACGAAGCTTCCTCTTGGATTAAAACAATACCAAGCATATAAAAAAGAGCGGAAAGAAATGAATGATGAATCTGAAGTTAAAGAGGTTGTAATTGATGATATTATTATTGATTTTAACAAGCTGGATGCTTTTACTGCGCAAACAGATACGATTTTAAAAACAAGACTGAAAAAATTTAAAGAGAACACTGAGAAGGATCATTACGTAAGAGAGTCATTAAGAGTACTTTCTGAAATCGTGAAAAAATAAAATGATGAAGTGTTGGGTCGTTGTAATTTTACTGTTCTTAAGCATTTGCAGTAGGAGTCAAGAAATATCTGAAAAGTCGATTAATCCGAAATTATTAATCGGTCTTGTTGTTGATCAAATGCGCTATGATTACCTGTTTAGATACTGGGATAAATTAGGTAGCGGTGGATTTAAAAAAATGATTAGTGATGGATATCTGTTTAAAAATGCTAATTATTCATACGTTCCAACATACACTGCTCCTGGACATGCTACTATTTATGCAGGATGTACTCCCTCTGAGCATGGTATTACAGCAAATGAATGGTACGATCAGTCTTTCCAACAGATGACCTATTGTGTTGACGATTATCGATATAATTCAGTTGGGACAACAACAGAAGAAGGAGATAAAAGTCCGAAGAATTTACTGGTTACTACCCTCGGTGATGAAATGAAATTGATGAATAATAATCATTCAAAAGTGATTTCAATTGCATTAAAAGATCGTAGTGCAATTTTGCCTGGTGGTCACAAAGCAGATGCTGCTTATTGGATTGATAAACAAGGGAATTGGATTTCGAGTTCGTATTATATGAATACTCTACCGCGTTGGGTGGAGGCAATTAATGAGACACTACCTGCCAAGCACTATCTGGGTACGAAATGGGAACCTATTTTTCCTATTATGGAATATGAAGAAAGCTTCAGTGATAATAATGAGTATGAAGAAACTCATCTTTGGGAAACATCTCCTGTATTTCCACATGATTATTCAAGTTTAACAGAAAAGGAAGGATATAGTTTTATCAAGTATACTCCAATGGGAAATACCATGACTATAGATTTCGCTAAAAAAACAATTTTGAAAGAAAAACTAGGAGACGATAAATACACCGATTTACTCGCGGTAAGCTTTTCCCCAATTGATTATATTGGACACTTTTATGGACCACACTCTGTTGAAATGGAAGATGCGATTATTCAACTTGATGCAGAGCTGGCGTCATTTTTTCAATTTGTTCAAAAAAATGTGGGGGTTGAAGTACTTTATTTTTTAACAGCCGATCATGGCGCTGTTAATGTTCCTAAATATTTAACAGATCAAAAAGTGCCTTCTGGTTATTTTGATGCTAAGGCATGTGTAAACCTTATTAATACCCAAATTAGTCGAAAGTTTAATATCGATTCTGTGGTTGAAAATTACAGTAATTCCCAACTGATCATTTCTAAACAAAGACTTCATCAGAAAGGTGTTCAATTAAAAAAGGTTCAGGATGAGGTAATTGAAATAATTCGAGGTTTTTCAGGTGTTAAAGATGTTTTAATTATAGAGGATGTAAAAAAAGGTGCGAATTCCGCTATGGATCAAAAAGTTTTGAATGGTTATTTTAAAGGAAGGTCTGGGGAATATTACATTTTACTAAAACCAGGTTGGATTCATCAGCGGGGAAAAGGCACAACACATGGTTCTGGATACTCTTATGATACTCATGTTCCTTTACTGTTTATGGGGTATGGGGTGAAACACGGTGATTCAAATCAAGGAGTTTATATACAAGATATCGCTCCAACTATATCGTCATTAATTAATGTCTCATTTCCTAATGGAACGACAGGTAAACCTTTGAGGTTTGAGTAAAAAAGTTTTAATCATTGGTTATGTATGGCCTGAGCCTACGTCGTCTGCGGCAGGTAGAAGAATGATGCAACTCATTGAGTTTTTCAAATTAAACGGTTATGATGTTCATTTTTCAACTCCTTGCGTAAGAACAGAAAATGCTTATCCATTGGAAAAAATTGGTGTGGCTATTCAACCCATTGCGGTGAATGACTCTTCCTTTGATGAATATATATCCAAACTTAAACCATCGGTTGTTCTTTTTGATCGCTATATGATGGAAGAACAATTTGGATGGCGAGTTCAAGAACAATGCCCTAATGCGATTACAATTCTTGATACAGAGGATTTACACTCACTGCGAAAAAAAAGAAAAGCGGAGCTAAATTCAAAGCCCTCTTCAAAGAATGATGAATTGGAATTACGCGAACTGGCAAGTATATATCGTTCAGATTTATCATTGATTATTTCCAAATTCGAGGTGGATTATTTACTAGAAAAAGGAATACCTTATTCGCAATTGTTATATGTTCCTTTCATGGAAGACTCTATTAAAGGGAATAAGTTTGTTAAAGTAGGTGATCGAATGCACTTTATTACCATTGGAAGTTTTTTACACGATCCTAATGTAGATGGGATACGATATTTGAAAAAATCAATTTGGCCTTTAATTCGAAAAAAAATACCCCATGTTGAAATGCATATTTATGGTAGTTATTTAAGTTCAAAAGTTGAGCAATTAACCAATTTAACGGAAGGGTTTATAATAAAAGGCTGGGCAGAGGATGCCTCTCATGTGATGAGTCAAGCGAAGGTTTGTCTATCTCCTTTGCGCTTTGGTGCAGGATTAAAGGGGAAGTTTATTGATGCAATGAAAAATGGAACACCTATCGTTACAACCTCAATAGGTGCTGAGGGAATGATGAACGGTGATCATTGGCCTGGATATATTTCAGATGATCCAGCAGAAATAGCAAATAAAGCGGTTAAGTTATATTTAGATGAAAATATTTGGCGTCAAAAACAAAATTTAGGCATCAAGGTTATTGAAGAGGAGTTTTCAAAAACAAAATTTCATCAAATATTAAAATCGAAGCTTTTTGAATTAAAAGCACAGCTCTCGCAACACAGGAAAGCGAACAAGGTTGGTCAAATTTTGAAACTAAATACGCTTCGATCATCAAAATATATGAGCAAATGGATTGAAGAAAAAAACAAAAACTAATTCGATTAATTTTCAAATCATCAATAATATCAAATTTTTAACAGTACATTTAAGAAATGAAAAAAATAGTATATGGATTAGTTATGGCGTTATTTTTGGCTTGCAGTTCACAGCCTTTTACGCCGAATAAAGAAAATGAATTGTTAGTTGGTAAATGGCGAATTACTGCTGTAGATGATGCTGCAGCTATGATTAACAAAGAGGAATTTATTTTATCTGCAATGCATGAAAAATATAAAGAGGGGTATGTTTTTCAATTTGAAAAAGGTCCGAATTTTAAATTAATATCGGAGACTGGTAATCCCATTTTAGAGGGTCAGTATGGAATTGCAATTGAGAATAGTGGTGTAACTTTCTTATTACCGGAAAAAAAGCAAGAGATTTCTTATGATTTAGAGAAGAAAAATAATGGTTTTCTTCTTACGGTAACCACGCCAGGAGAATTGGTAAATCTAACTATAGAGAAAATATAAATTTTTTAGGTTAGGGAATTAATTCCCTAACCTGTCTATATTTCGTTGAAATCGCTCAATAAAGTCTTTGGAGAAATCCATTTATCATTTTTTTATCTTTTTGATCCCATCCATTGTATAAGTAGGAAGTAGCAAACATTTTTAAGAATAGTCTTCTTATTAGCTAATTAATCTAGCTCAATTACTTCTTTTTGATCGCCATAGAGAATATCCACTTTGTTATCACAATCGCTACCAGCTCCATAATCTAATACAAAATCGATTTCATTCTCAATTTCAAATTTTATTTTTCCTTCTTTAACATATCTACAATTTCGAGAAACCTTGAGAGGCTCTATAATTGTATTTGTAAAGTTTTTTCCGTTTTTTCGGATTCCATTCTCTGAGCCTGTTATTTGAAGCTCATCATCCTCCAAATTCAAAGGTGTATCTCCTCCTGAAACTAAAGTGTATTTTTTATCAAAATCAACAGTAGTTTTTTCATTATTCGAATAAGTGATTTCAACATTTCCTATTAATTTCCAAACGAATTGATTGAGGTCATTTAACGTATCATATTCAAGCTTTCTTTGGAGCCTTACTTTTTTTCCTTGTACATGGTAATTTTCTGTGTTTATCTCTCGGAATTTTCGAAAACCTAGTTTATTATAAACACTCATAATTTCAATTTTCCCTTTTCTTTTTCTACCATCTATACCTTCACATTCTACCTCACCAAAACTCACTCGTGTATATAAAGTGTCGTAATTATTGCCAAAAAGTGTATCGTCTTTTTCAACTGTTGCACAATCATTTAAAACATCAGTGATATCGTATGTTTTTTTTGATACAAACGATAAAACCTCTGCTTGGTCAGCGATATTATCAATTTCTGATACTGTTACTCCTACATTTGCGTCTGCAATTATAATTTCTGTATCCAAGTCAAGTTCAACATCTTCATCAATGTTTTTTTGACAACCAAATAAAAGAAATGTTAATGAAAAAAAGAATGGGAAGAGTGATGTTTTTTTGAGCAAATTCATGATAGGTTGGTTCTGGTTCAGTTGTTAGACTACAAAGGTATAAAAAGGTTGTTTTTAAAAGGTAAAAAATATATTAAGGAAGAGTTTTGTTAGTAAATATGCTATTTAAGATGCATGAAATGAATGACCTTTGTTTATTTTTACAGCGTTTTGAAAAAGTTGTTGATTGTTTCTTTGTTTTTGCTGAAAGTTGTTTTAGGGTTTTCTCAAGATGAGTACGCCTTGGCGCATTCTAATTACGCTCCTTCCAAAACATTTCTGATAAATCCAACAAATACGCTTGATAATAAAGTTTGGTTGGATGTAAATATAATAGGTGTAGGGACATACTTATATAATGATTATGTGTTTCTTCCGAAAGATGAATTTTCATTAGTACCTCATTTTGTTCAGGGGAAAGAATGGCCAAATTATCAATATGACCCAGGAACCGATCGGAAATCAGGTTTTCAAGACGCTGATATACAATTCGTTTCATTCGCTACACAGTTTAAGGAACATGGTTTTGGTTTTTCCTCACGAGCAAGAACGTATGCCGATTTTCGAAGAATTACACCGGAGGTGGCCACTCTAATAGCACAGGGTACAGAAAATTATTCGGATTATTATGATCAAATAATTTCAGCAAATAAAATGTTTATGAATCAAATGGCGTATACAGAGTTTGCCTTTTCATATTCTAATATGTTTTATCATTTTGCCCATAAAACCATGGGGGCGGGGATAACAGCTAAATATTTAGTAGGTATTACGGGAGCTGGGATACGAATTGACGAAATAGACTATAATGTGCAGAATCCAGTAAATACCGATTTTCTGGCTTTAAATGGAGCTGTAGGCTATGCTGCACCAACTGGTGTTAATGGAAATTCAACAGGAAGTGGTTTTGCTGTTGATTTAGGGTTTGTTTATAAGAAGACCCTTCATAACGTTACCCATTATGAACCATACTCAGAAGCATCAGCTTGTCAACCGTATGATTACAAATACAAAATAACCGCAGCCATAATTGATTTGGGATATATTGCTTACAAAAGAGATGCAATTTTATATGATATTGAGTCTACCATGAATTCTGCAACCTTAACCGGAAATGAATTTACATTTGACGGTTTTGGATCTTTTGCGAGTCAAAATTTTAATTCTACATCGTCTCCAAGCTTTACTATGCTTACTCCTGCGGCTCTGAATCTTGGTTTAGATGTTAATTATGAAAATTATTATTTCTTGAGTGCTCAGGTTATGCATGGATTTTTTAGAACAAATGCATTGGGGGTGAAACGACCAGATGTGTGGGCTCTTTCAGGCAGGTATCAACGAAAATGGTATGAGGGATCAGCTGTTTTATCTTTATATGATTATGATAATTTAAGGCTCGGTGTCGCTTTTCGATTAGGCTATTTAACGGTTGGTAGCGATAAACTTTTGAGTTTTTTCAATGTAAGAGATTTTTATGGTACGGATGCTTATTTTAACTTAAGATTTTTCTTGGGTAAACGTCCTGGGTGCGCTCGAAAAGAGAAATCAGGGAATAAGCGAAATGCTGCCGACTGCGTGAAGGATTGATATTCATTCTTTTAATTTCAAATTACTCTTATTTTTTTAAGCTTAATTAAACTGTTCACACCTGTTTTGTGAATACAAAATTGAATTGGAATCAATTTTGCTCCAAGTCTCTTAATAATTTTAAGAGAAACCCGTTCATTTATTATGCGAAAAGTACTTCTATCACTTCTTTTATTGGTTATTGTCTTAGGATCAGGTTTTTACACAGAAGCTGAAATGAGAGAGAGAAAAGCTAGGCCAACTGTAAAAGTTCCTGAGTTTACAACAATAGAATCACCTTGGATTGATTCTATTCTTAACACATTGTCTCTGGAGGAAAAAATTGCCCAGTTAATCATGTATCCAGTATATACCAATAAAGGGGAAAAAGAATTACAAAAAATAGAATCGCTTATAGAAAATCATGGGATAGGCGGAGTGATTTATATGCAAGGAGGGCCAGTTAGACAGGTGAAGGCTCACAATCGTTTAATGGCTTTATCAAAAGTTCCTTTGCTAACGTCTATTGATGGTGAATGGGGATTAAGAATGCGCTTGGATTCTATTATCCGTTATCCAAGACAAATGCTAATTGGTGCGGTTCAGGATGAGCAACTTGTTTACGATATGGGTGTTGAGATTGCTAAACAATGTTCCTTAACGGGCGTTCATGTTAATTTTGCTCCTGTTGTTGATATTAATGTGAATCCGAATAATCCTGTTATTAATTCTAGATCTTTCGGAGAGTTAAAAGAGCATGTTTCTAAGCTTGGAAATGCATACATGAAAGGCATGCAAGATAATCATATTCTTGCATGCGCTAAGCACTTTCCCGGACATGGTGATACGGATGTAGATTCTCATTTAGGACTTCCTGTAATCCATCATGAAAAAGAGCGATTGATGGATATTGAATTATATCCTTTTAAATCTCTTATTGACAGCGGTATGGGGAGTGTTATGGTTGCGCATTTATATATTCCTGCATTAGACAAAACAAAGAATAGAGCCTCCACGTTGTCACCAAAAATTGTTCAAAAATTATTGAAAGATAAACTTAAATTTAAAGGGCTAGCTTTCACAGATGCGCTTAATATGCATGGAGTGAGCAAGTATTATGAAACGGGTGAAGTTGATTTACTTGCCCTATTAGCAGGAAATGATATTCTCTTATTCTCCCAAGATGTAAAAAAGGCCATTGAGTATATTTCAAAAGCTGTTCAAGACAAAAAGATATCAGAAAAAGAGATTACGAAACGCGTAAAGAAGGTACTGCAATTAAAAAAATGGCTTAATCTTGATGAATTTCAACCGCTTTCCACACAAAATTTGTTGGCTCGATTAAATACTGAGAAATCAAAACTGGTAAGAAGAAAATTAGTTGAGAATGCATTAACATTGCTCAAGAACGAAAATGACATAGTTCCTCTGAAGGCATTGTCAAAACTAAAGTTAGCTAGTGTTAGCATTGGAGAAGGTAAGATTACCCCATTCCAAAATATGCTTGATAATTATGCTTCATTTAAACATTTCACCTTGTCAAGAAACGCTTCTCAAGATGAAATAGAAACGCTTATGGAGTCTTTAAAAGACTACAATCTTACCGTTGTAGGTGTGCATGGAAATAGTAGATCACCTCGAAAAAAATTTGGTATAACTTCCAACATGGTAGACGCAATTGCTTCAATTAGAAAATCACATCCTGCTATCCTAGCTCTTTTCGCAAATCCATATGTGCTAGGTCAGTTTCCTGAATTAGATAATGTAGAAGCTCTGATTATGGCTTATGAAAATGCGTTGCTCTCACAAGAGTACGCTGCCCAATTAATATTTGGTGGTATTGAAGCAAAAGGAAAACTTCCTGTATCAGCCTCCGAACGATATACTGCAGGAACGGGTATTGTCACAAAAAAAAAACGATTAAAATATTCAATACCTATTGAACAGGGCTTTAATCCTGAAAAACTTAAAAAAGTAGACTCCATTGCTTTTACTGGTATTGAGGAAAAAGCATATCCAGGATGTCAGATTTTAATTGCCAGAAGAGGGGATGTTATATATAACAGAAGTTTTGGTTACCATACCTATGATAAAAAAAGAGAAGTCGAATCAACTGATATTTATGATTTAGCCTCTATTACGAAAGTAACAGCTTCTGTTCCTAACCTCATGAAATTAGTGGAAGATGGGGAGCTAAATCTTGATTATAATTTATGTGATTATTTAGATTATGTAGATACGACCAAATACATCAATATGAATATTCGTAGGATGCTTGCTCACAATGCAGGGTTGGTTTCTTGGATTCCTTTTTATCAAAGAACAATGCGACGAGGGCAGTTGCGATATGATGTTTATAGTAATACTCAATCCGATGATTATCCTTGTAAAGTGTCCGATGATTTATACATTAGACAAGCATTTAAAGATTCCGTTAGAGAGTGGATTACACATCATGGAATTCATAAAAAGCACGATTACCGATACAGTGATTTGGGCTATTATTTTTATAAAGATATTATTGAGAATCAAAATGATGTATCGTTAGATCTTTTATCAGATAGTTTATTTTACAAACCGCTTGGAGCCACAACATTAACCTACAACCCATTAGAGAAATTTCCACGCGAGCAAATTATACCCACTGAAAATGATATGCATTTTCGTAAACGATTGATTCATGGAACAGTACATGATCCTGGTGCAGCTATGCTTGGAGGTGTCGCTGGTCATGCAGGCCTTTTTTCAAATGCAAATGACTTGGCGAAGATGTTTCAAATGTATTTAAATCGAGGTGAATATGGAGGTGAACGTTTCATTGATTCCAAAATAATTGATGAGTTCACTAAAGTTCAATTTCCTGACGAAAACAATAGGCGAGGGGCAGGATTTGACAAACCGTCTGGCGATACAGTTGGCCCAACTTATCAACATGTAGGAATGAGTAGTTACGGCCATTCGGGGTTCACAGGTACACTCGTTTGGGCTGATCCTGACAAGGATCTTATTTATATATTTTTGTCGAACAGAATATATCCAGATGCTGATAATAAAAAGTTAATCAGAATGAATATTCGAACTGACATTCAAAAAGCCATCTATGAAGCAATAGAGGATTAAATTAAATTCTTTTAATTAATGAGGTAATGAAGAAGAGGAGTTTTTAAATTTACACCAATAGTCCAATAATTTGGTGTGTTGTGATTAACTTGATATCCTCCCTTAATTTGGATTGCGTTTGCAACTTTTAATGGTGCTGCAAATCCAATAGTAGGGTGAAATTGATGCGTTGCGCTAGAGTTCCAAAGTCTATTGTATTCTACCGAAGCAAAAGTTGTGAAGTAATTATTAAATCCTAATGTGCCCAGTTGAGCTTCAAAACCCAATCCATTAAGGGGAGATGTAGAAGAATAATTTGAGATGTAATTTGATGTAAAACTCATCATGAAATGATCACTGTAACCTAAATAGGAGAGTCCTATTTTTCCTGTTTGAAAATTAGACTGCTCAAATTCTGTGTTTAACCATGGTAGAATACGACATCCTTCCCCTGTTTTACATGGACGAAGTAAACAAGACACTTCATAGCCGTCTGGCTCAAGATATAAAGGATCAATATGCCCAGTAAAATGAGGGCTACAGCAAGAATGAAATAAAAAGGCGATAAAACAGATGTAAATTACTCTCATATATCAATAATGCAGAAGAGGAGTGAAAAGTAACATAAAATCATATATTTAAAAATAATTAAAGGATTATTCATTTTAATTTTATCAATTAATTTTGGAACACAAGTTGATAGGTAAAACAAGAATTTAAAAGATAAGATATGAGAAGCATACATTTTGTACTATTTATATTAATTCCATTTTTAGGAAACGCTCAAATGAATTTGCAGGCTGTAAAAGAAAAAGCAAAGAAATCAATGGAAGTAAAATCCGTTAGTAGTCTTAGTAATGAAGATATCGTTAGTGGATTAAAGGAAGCACTAAAAGTTGGAATTGAAAAAGCAGGGAGTAAAGCGAGTTCGATAGACGGATTTAATAAAAATGAAAATATAAGAATTCCATTTCCTCATGAGGCTAAGAGGATGGAGGATAAGCTTAGAATGATTGGAATGGGTGCACGTGTTGACTCTTTTGAACTTGCTCTAAATCGAGCTGCGGAAATAGCCTCACGAGAGGCAGCTCCTTTATTTATTCAAGCAATAAAGAATATGAGTGTAAATGACGGGTTAACTCTTCTGAAAGGAAATGATGATGCAGCAACAAATTTTTTAAAAAAGAATACTTCAAGTTCCTTGTATGAAGTATTTAAACCAATTGTGGAAAATGCTTTAAGGAAAGTTAAGGTTACTCAGTATTGGACTCCATTGGCATCGCGGTACAATAAAATTCCTCTTACTACAAAAGTCAACCCTGATTTAGAGGATTATACCACAAAGAAAGCCATGGAGGGGTTGTTTACACTTTTAGCTCAGGAAGAGAAAAAAATAAGAGAAGAACCTGCTGCCCGAGTTTCGAATATTCTTCAAAAAGTATTTTCAGAGTAAACCACATTTCTTAAATTTTTCAGCCATAATTTATTTCAAAATCTGATAATTGATTTCAACGGCTCCGGAATCGTGATTAATTGTTTTGATCTTTTTTAGATCAGTTCGATTTGGTAAATTTTGAAATAAATCAATACCATCTTGCAAAATTATTGGCATCACGAAGATTTGAAGTTCATCAATCAGACCTTCATTCAATAACATCGTATTCACTAAGCCCCCACCAATAAGCCAGATATCTTTTCCTTCTTCTTGCTTGAGGTCATTAATAAACTCAATATGATTGGTGTTTACAAAGGTTACGTTTTCATTGTTCTCAAGGCTTTTATCACGAGTGATTACATAATTTTTTTTATTTGGGTAAGGGAAGTCAATACCCCAACTTTCAACTTGTTTATAAGTGCTTGATCCTTGGATAGTTGTATCAATAGAGTCATAAAACTTTTGATAACCATGATCTGGATTATCATCATTGTCTTTCACATAAAGCCAATCTACTGAACCGTCTTTTTCAGCAATTTTTCCATTTAAGCTCATTGCAATGTAAAGTTTAATTTTTCGCATAATAATGATGATTTATTCCAATTTACCAATTACACTTGATTCAGGTTTCAAAAATTATTTTTGTTTTTCACATCATGCGGTTGGAGGTGAATATTCTCAAATGGTAAAGGAGTAAAAAAATCAATCTTGGAGCTGAGTTAAAACATTAAGTTTATGTATTAATCTTTAGCATTGGAAAGATGGAATAAGGTGATTTCTGGCCGAACATTAAATCGAACTTGCCATAAATGACCAATTGCTCTGTTAATATATAATGTTCTGTTTTGAGAAAGTGAAATAAGTCCTTGTGTATATCTTTTATTTTTAACAGGAAGTACAAAAGGATCTAGAAATGGTGCTTTCACTTGCCCTCCGTGAGTATGTCCAGAAAGAATCCAGCTATTGTATTCTCCCCAAATATTTAGATCACATACATCTGGATTATGACATAATACAATATTTGCATTATCAGCGTGAAAATGTGATAAGGCTTTTTTTGCGTTAAAATTTGGTCCCCAATAGTCATCCATTCCAATGATAGTTAAACCACCAATATCAACGCTATTATTTTTAAGAATTTTAATGCCATTATCTTCTAATACTTGTGTGATTTGGTCACCCACGTTCTGCTCTGCCCAATTTTTACCATAATCATGGTTTCCTAAAATACCATAAGTCCCTAGAGTACCCTTTGTGCAGTGTTTCATTACCTCCCTCAGTTGCGTTACTTGTTGACTATTTTCATAGCTCACATAATCTCCAGTATAAACGACAATATCAGGTTTGTAATTTTTAGCCTCCTCAAGTGCATCAATGATATAATTATAATCAAAACGGTTTCCAATATGAAGGTCACTTATTTGCATAATTGTTTTGCCTTTCAAATTGGAAGGAAGATTTTTAAGTGGCATATTTATTTTCACAAACTCCAACCAAAAAGGTTCAATTTGCCATGCATATAAACCCGAAAGTAAACCAACTCCCATCGTTGCTTTAACAGAGGTAGATATAAATTTTCTTCTGTTCATTTTGTTTTATCAGTTCAACGAGGAGTAAAGTGATAGATTTTATAGCACAAGTGAAAAAATGTTAATGAAGATAAATTTGGGCGATTAAAAAACTGTAATCACAAGGGATCGCGGTCCTCCATAGTTTCTAAACTCGCAAAGGTATATTCCTTGCCAGGTTCCTAAGTTAAATTTATGATTACTGATTGGAATGGAAATACTAGAGCCTACGATAGAGCTTTTTATATGTGCAGGCATATCATCACTGCCTTCATCAAGGTGGGTATAAAACGTCTGGTTTTCTGGGATAAATTGGTTGAAACTATTTTCGAAATCGGTTAGTACGGTAGGATCGGCGGCTTCATTGATTGAAAGACCCGCAGAAGTATGCTGAATAAAAATATTTACTAATCCAATTGATGGCATTGAAGGAATTGCATTTAAAATATATTTTGTGATAATATGAAAGCCTCTTGGGAAAGCTGGTAAAGTAACGGTATACTGTTGCATGGTTGAAATTTTGAATTAATAAAGTGACGAATGTTGTAAGATTATGATCGAATACAATGAGAACATGTGGTTTACCATTCGAGGTCAGGAAGTGCAGCTGTTACATCAATTTTAGTTTTATTCACAGGATGAATAAATTCAATTCTTCTCGCATGTAAACAGATTGATTTGTCTGGATTAGGATACGAGGCACCGTATTTTAAATCACCTAAAATTACACACCCAATAGATGCTAGTTGGACTCTTATTTGATGCGGCCTTCCCGTAAGTGGTGTGACTTCTATTAAGTTAGTTACTTTATGATCTTTAAGATGCGTATAAATCAATTCTGATTTTTTTCCATTTGGAACTGAATTTTTGTGCGCTTTACTTTTGTTTTTTTTGGCGTCTTTAATAAGAAAATGCACAAGTCTCTGGTGTTTTATTTTGGGCGGGTTTACACATTTTGCCCAATAGGTTTTTTGAATTTGTTTTTCTTGAAACATTTTGTTCAAACGACTAAGTGCTTTACTCGTTTTAGCAAATAAAATTACACCTGAGACAGGGCGGTCTAATCGGTGTACAGTGCCTAGAAAGACATTTCCTGGTTTGTTATCCCTTTTTTTAATGAAGGATTTTATTTTATCAGATAGGGGAGGATCTCCAGTTTTATCTCCTTGAGTGATTTCTCCTGCTTTTTTATTTACAATAATAATATGGTTGTCCTCGTAAAGAACGTCCATTTCTAATATTGCTCTTTTTCATTGGGAAAGTCTCCACGTTGAACATCGGAACAATATTGACTTACGGCGTCTTTCATTTCTCCATATAAATTAAGGTATCTTCTTAAAAATCGCGGAGAAAATTCGTGTGTCATTCCAAACATGTCGTGGGAAACGAGTACCTGGCCATCACAACCATTTCCCGCACCAATACCAATAACGGGTATGGTTATTGATTGTGCGATTTCCGATGCCAGACTTGCTGGAATTTTTTCAAGAACAATAGCAAAAACTCCAGCTTGCTCCAGTGCTTTAGCTTCATTTATTAACTGCTTAGCTTCATCTTCCCTTTCAGCCCTTACTGTATAGGAACCAAATTTGTATATGCTTTGAGGGATTAATCCTAGATGTCCCATTACGGGTATTCCTGCTGTTAGAATTCGTTTAATTGAATCTACAATGTCATATCCTCCCTCAAGTTTTACAGCATGTGCTCCAGACTCTTTCATAATTTTAATAGCGGAAGATAATCCCTCTTTTGTATTTCCTTGATAGGAACCAAAAGGTAAATCAACAACAATCATAGCTCTTTGCGCACCTCTAACCACCGAAGATGCATGATAAATCATTTGGTCGAGCGTAATTGGTAAAGTTGTTTCGTGTCCCGCCATTACATTACTTGCGGAGTCACCAACTAAAATAACATCTGCGCCTCCAGCATCAATGATTTTAGCCATGGTGTAATCGTATGCAGTTAACATACTTATTTTATGCTTAGACGCTTTCATTTCTTGAAGCGTTTTTGTGGTGATTCTTTTTTTTGTGTTAAAATTTACCGACATACTAATTAGTCTTTGAATGCTCCTTTTACAGCCTTTTTAACCTTTATTTTTTGTTTGGGTAAAGGGATTAGCTTTTTTATTTGTTCCAAGGTGTCAACAGGATTCGTATTTACTTCTGAAATATTTAATGTGTCAACAACAGGGTTAATTTCTTCAGTTGTTTTTAATGGATGTTGAACAGAGTCCTTTTTAAGTTTTGGGATTGAATCAATTATTGATTCAGTACTTAAAGATAAATCTGCCACTGTAGATTGATCAGTTGAATCACTAACTTGTGTTTGAGATGAGTCGTTTACATGTGAAGATTTATTGTCACTCTCGCTAAAAATAGCATCCAGATCTAACGTATGATCATAGGTAGAGTCTTTTTCAATTAACTCCAAAGGTGAGGCGTCAGATCCTGTTGGAAGGGTTACAGCAATTTCAGAAGCATTAACTATCTCAGAGGGGGCTAAAGGAGGTTTAGTATCGATGGTGTCTTCTTTTGTGGTTTGTTTTTCATTTTGTACCATACTAAGGGGGTTGTTCTTTTCACGCTCTATTTCATCAATTTTAACTTGAACTTCTTGGATATGCTCTTCTAAAAAGTTGATTTTTTTCTCCATTTTCAAATTAACTGCTCTTAAAGAATCCCTTTGGAAAGCGGTTTGGAACAATTTATTTTTTAGAGAACTTGAGTAATTGAAAATAGAATCTCTTTCTGAGGATAATGCATCAATTTTTTCAGCGAGTGTATTCATAGCTGTTTGATCTTTTTTTATCTCCTCTGGATTAGAAGCTGGCTCAGCCGTTTCATAATCGGTTAACAAATTTTTCAATTGTTGATTTTCCTCATTCACTGTTTTAAGTTGATCTTCTAATATTTGAATAGCCGAAATAGCGGCATCATCATTTCCTCCATATTTTGCTTGAAGTGCGAGTCTTTTTAAGGAATCATTCTCTACTTTTAGGATCGATAATTGATCTTGTAAATCAGCGAGATTAATTTCTGGTTCGGCTCCAGGGATGTCTAATTGATACACATTGAAGTAATAAAGGCTTGCCGCTGATCGGGGTCCAATATAGGCACCAAATTTACCTTTTTTATACGAATCATTAATATATGAATAGATGTAAAAACCATTGATGAAAATGTCAAATTTTCCCCTAAATGACTTTAACTCAATTGTATTACTTCTTGTTGCTGGTGCAATATTTTTGGATCTAATCCACCCATCATTCCCTTCTTTTGTAATATAAGCACTTGTACCTAAATCAGTGATTCTAAAACTCCTTTTCTTGTTAATTTCAAAAACAAAGCCGCCTCTGCCCGAAGATTGTACCAAATACATAATTCCCACACTAGCGTCCATTCCTCCAAGAGGCCCTAGTGTTAATTTTGTTTTAATGGAAAAGTTTTTGTTTACATCTTCTGTTTTTACAACGATGGCACGAGGAGAAGGAAGTTTTCTTTCCATATAGTAATAACCATCTGCATATTTCCCCCAAAATTTACGGTCAGAACTGGAGGTGCTTTCAAAGTTGTCGTTAAAATCCGTAAAACCCTCCGAGAAAATTTTTTCAATTTTTTCGTTAACAACATAAGGTTGGCAATAACCATTTGTGAGGTAGAGGAAAAAACTAATAAATAAAATAATATTTCGATTCTTCATGCGATCAAATAATTGGTAAAAGTAATAACTATTCATGTATTAATACCGATAGAATTTGTTAACAATATCCAGGTGGTTAACAATGTTTGTTTTTGTCCATTTTTATTCAAAATCTAAAAGGAAATTCAATCAACTACTTGTTAAACTATAAAGTAAAAATGATTTTAATTTTAACGAAACTTTTCACAAAAGGTTTTTACTGTTTCAAATTAAAAAAGGGAAGGTGATTGGTGAAGTTTTGGAACGGAAATATTTATTCCTTGTATCGTTTTATTAATTTCTTCAATCATGTATTTTGCTGCGTAACCAGCATAGCTTCGGTGTTGATTTGGTTGATGATGCAGGCAATAAAATTTCCGAATCCCTCTTTTTATCCAAATTTCAAACTGTTTTACCCATTCACTCATCCGAGCATAGTCAGATTCTACTAGCCCGTTTCCTACAAATCGAATATATAGTGTTTCGTTTGTGGGCATCTGATGAACCACGTTTCTCATTCCTGCAGTATCCGTTATTACATTAGCTACATTATATTGATTAAGTAATTCTCCCAATTCTAAGGATTGATTAAAAAATGGATTCCTAATTTCAACTGCAAATTCTTGTTCTTGAGGAAGCTCTTTTAAAAAACCCTCTAATTCTGAAAGCCTTTCTTTTCCGAAGCTATTTTGAAGTAGTATAAATGTGGTTCCAGCTTTCTTCCCCATACTATCCATGGCAAGAATAAATTCTTCCAAGCGGGATAAAACATCCTTTTCAAGTAAATTTTTTCTTACCGAAATAATTTGAGGCATTTTAAAGGAGAACTTAAAGTCGTCTGGAACATTATTTTTCCATGTTTCCAATGTGGATGTTTTTGGTGTTCCGTAGCGAGTTGCATTTACTTCAACAGATTTGAATTGTTTCGCATACTCAACTAGAAAGTTTTTTTGCGCTGTTTTGGGTGGATAAAAATGACCCTTGAAATCTTTGTCGGCCCATACCGAGCTCCCAATATAAAATTCAATGTTTTCATGAGAGGGTTTGGGTATAAATTGTGCTGAGTAAGGTGGCGCCTGAGGAAGCGTAAAGTTTATGTCACTAACATCCTCTATAAATCCGTATTTCATTCGAGTGATTTTCTATTTACAAGGATAGATTGAAAAACATAATGCTGAAGTATTGCTAATTCATTTGTGAGGCAAAATCCAAAAAACCGATCAGGATCTAAAAGTAGTGGGAGTCCAATAGCGTTTTTTGATCCTTTTGGCATGTCCTTCTTATAACCAGTGATTTTAGATGTTTTCCCCAATAGATTTGTAACCGAAAGGTGAAACCAGGGACGCTTATTTGTTAGTGCGTTCAGTAAACTATCGTTTTTTTGTTTATCCAATAGTCTTTCAGCAGCCACAGACTTAAAGTTTAGTAGGTACTTTTTAACATGTTCGGAATCTTTGGAAATCAACGTGTCTTCGTGGTATAAATTATATGTGCCGTCTTCAAGCTTAATTGTAAATCCGTCGTGAGGAGAAGATGGAAAGTCTAATTTTACAGACTGAATCGCATTTTTAGGAAAATAGAATATTTTTAAATCCCTCCATGTACTTGGAGATGGTTCATATCGTGGAGTTAAATATCCCTCAAAACCTAACAAGTAAGTCAAAAATGGGGTGTTGAAGTTTTCACCTGAATCCTCATCAATTAAAAGCATGTAAGTTCCTGTGGTTAATCCGTCCGCAGACCCGATATAGTAGGATTTTATTAAATCACCTTTACTAAAGAATTCTGCTTTGATATTATTTGTTGCAAGGTTCTTAATTATTCTTGTTTGTTGTTTCTTAGGTACTCTTTGTTTTACCTCTAAATTTTTTGCTGTTTTTAATAAAGTTTGAATACGTCGATCACGAGCAACATAAAGATCATTTACCTTCCATATATCTCCCTCTTTCGTTAAAGTCACTTTTTCACCCTTGGTATTTGCCAAAAATATTTTATCTATCGATTGAATGTTGGATATATTAAACTGCCTTGCTTCAAGATCATTTTGCTCTCCATCTTTTTTGGAAAAGAAAAAAAATAATCCAATAAGTAAAGCGCAGAGGCTCAATGAAAATACAAAGAGTTGTTTTTTCATTTGGTTGAAAATCTAAATTTGCGAAATACAATAAACACTAAGCTAATTAGAACAATAACTATAATTGGTAAGCCTATATTAATAACCTGTATGAGTGATTTGTTTTTCTGAACGAGTTTTGAGTCAAGTAATCTCATTTTAATTTTTTTTGATCGCACAGCAATTAACTCATGATCATTTAAAAGGTAGTTGGCACAATTAATCAAAAACTTTTTGTTGTCATAATACCGGTTTGTATACTGGTCAGTACCCATTGGTATCATTTCCCCTTTAGGAGTAAACCAGTTTTTACCAATATCGCCATCAGCAATTACTACAATTCCATTTGATTGACTTTTTTCTAAAAAATTAACAGCGAGATTGTTACTGAATTTAGGAGGTATTCGATTTTTAAAATACGATTCGAAAGTACCTTCCAAAAGAAGTGCAATTGGCTTTTTCCCTTCCTTAAAGTTTTCAGGTAAGATCTTTTCATTTGCTGTTTCTCTAAATGAGATGCGAGAAGGAAGTTTTTTAAATCGATTGTTTCCAGAGGTATTGTACAACGTTGTGAATGCTATGTTTTCAACGGGTAGAGTGTCTAAACTACTTGAAAACTCTACTTTTACTGGATCTAGGTTTTTATTAATTAAGTGGTTATTGTTTGATTTTAATAATGGATTATACATCCAACTGTACAATTGAAATCCTCGTCCGTCTCCATTTGCTGTAGTTTGAATCGGTATTTTAGAACATTGCAGATCTTCTACTATATGTTTATTTAAACGAACACCATATTTATAAAGCATTTTATCAAGTCCAGTTTCAAGTGGAGAGGCAAAAATCAACCCTTGCTTTTGCATGGAATCAAGTTCAGCACCTTGGGCACCTTCAAGCATAAACAGTACTTTTCCTCCTTTCATTATAAATTGATCAATAATGTATTGTTCTTTTTGAGTGAAGGGTTGAACTGGTTTAGCAATAACGAGTAGATCAATATCATTTAATGCATCTATTCGTTCTCTTCCGATTGAGTCTTTTAAAAATGCAGGACCGGTATTATAATATTCAAAGAGCGATTTGGAATAGTCTTGCAAGTCGTATTGACCAAGTTCGCCATGTCCTTGTAAAAAACCAACTGTTTTAAGGGTGTCTTGTTGGAGTTTTCTTACAGCATTAGTAATCTCAAATTCCAATTCCTCTATTGCTCGTTCATAAGTTAATTGCTTTCCTCCTTTATTTCCCCTAACAAAAGGCACAGGGATTGAACGGCCATTATGAAAAGCTTCAGCGCCTAATGGAATATAAATTCTTGACAATTCCCCTTTGTCGTTCTTGTAGGGGATAGGAAGAATAGTAATTCCCTTCTTTTGAAGCTTAAAGAGGGTTTTTTGTTGCGTTTTAGAATCTTCAATTGAGTGGTAGATATCAATGAATTCATATTCAACAAATCCATCAGCAATATCATGAATTTCTTCCATTGTTTCCAATATGGAATTTCTTACTCTTGTTAAATCAGCTGGTAAATGCTCACCATCTAAATAAATTTTAAATTCAACGACATCATTTAGATTCTCCAGAAGATCAACAGTACTGTCGTGTAATGTGAATCGTTTATCTTCGGTTAAATCAATTTTTAGAAAAATGAAATAACTCAAAACAGCAGCCAGAAGAATAGCGACAAGTCCTGTTAAGAAATTAGTGATATCTTTTATTTTGTGTTTTATCATGAGTTTTTTACCATTTTCGACTTGATAGCGCTAGTTTAGTAATCAAAATGAAGGTCGCAATCAAGCAGAAATAATATATAATGTCTCGTGTGTCAATTAATCCTCTGCTTATACTATAATAATGTTCTTCAATTCCAAATTGTTGAATAATAAAGCCAATAGATGTTTCGCCAGAAACATCCGCAATTAAGCTAAATCCAAAATAAAACAACAGGCAAAAAAGTAAGCTTACAAGTAAGGAAATGATTTGATTTTTTGTAATAACAGAGGCGAAAAGACCAATGGAAATAAAGCTTGATCCAAGAAATAGTAAACCAATATATGAACCTAAAGTTGCCGCGTTATCAATGGAATGGTGCGAAAGGTATTGGATTGAAAAATAATAAATTAATGTAGGTATTAACGTGAGAATAAGAAGAGAGAAATACGCGAAAAATTTCCCTGTAATGATCTGAAATTCAGTTAATGGACGACTTAAAAGCAATTCTAAAGTACCATTCGCTTTTTCTTCTGCAAATGCCCGCATCGTCATTGCTGGAATAAGAATTAGGTACATCCAAGGAGCTAAGGTGAATAGTGGTTCGAGAGTGGCAAATCCAGAAGTTAACACATTCATATAGTCATTGGGAGAATAAGCCCAAATGAAAAGAGAATTAATCAAGAGAAAAAGGATCAGAACAATAGGGCCAATGAGGGAACTAAAAAAATACCGAATTTCCTTTTTAAAAATTGCAAACATTAAAACTAAATTATTGTTTAAATGTAATACCTCTGCACTAATTCGAAATAGTTTATTAACTAAAAATGTTTATAACCTGACGTTATTTCATAACGTACTAACGAAGGAAAGTAACTAATTTTATTCAAATTAAATTCTAAACATTTTTTAAATGGATCACAAAATTGCACCATCAGTGCTTTCAGCAGATTTTGCCAATATACAAAGAGATGTAGAAATGATAAATAAAAGTGAAGCCGATTGGTTTCATATAGATATCATGGATGGTGTTTTTGTGCCGAATATTTCATTTGGTTTTCCTGTGATGTCAGCCATAAAAGAACACGCTAAAAAGCCGTTGGATGTTCATTTAATGATTGTTGATCCTGACCGTTATATTAGTGAGTTTAAAAAAGCAGGTGCAGACGTGTTAACGGTTCATTATGAAGCATGTACACATTTACATAGAACGATTCAAGCAATAAAAGCAGAGGGGATGAAAGCTGGAGTTGCCCTTAACCCGCATACTCCTGTTCATTTATTAAAGGATGTTTTACCGGACTTAGACCTCGTATGTATAATGAGTGTCAATCCAGGATTTGGAGGTCAGAAGTTTATTCGAAATACGTTTAATAAAGTAAAGGAGTTGAAAGCATTAATCCTTGAAGTGGAATCGGATACATTAATTGAGATAGACGGAGGAGTAGGAACGGATAATGCAAAATTATTAGTGGAATGTGGTGCAGATGTTTTAGTGGCAGGTAGTAGCGTTTTTAAATCCAGTAATCCTCTAAAAACAATCATTCAACTTAAGAAATTAGAGCGTGTTGTTAAAAGTGCTTGATTTTTTTAAGACTATGCGAAAAGTGGTTTAATAACATTTACCACAAAGGCTGTAATGTAGGTAATCCCAAATGACCAAATAAACGAAGAGATAACAAGACTTGGAATAGCCATTTTGTTTTTTCCGAAATACTTCCCAACTAAAATTGAGGCCAATGGAACTGAAATAATTCCTATTGTCATACTTGTTCCAAAGAGTTTGAATTTATTTTTGATTAGGATAATCATTTTGTTTCGTTTAAAATTGATGGATTTAGTCTTCTTTTTCTTGGATTGAAGTTTATCCAGTCCCTTACCCAAAAAGAAAAATAGTACAGAACTAAAAATAGAGCCTAGTCCGCTTATTACAGCAATTTGGAAAAGTGCATTTAAATTATCAGCATAGACACCTGCGAAACCCATGGGCGTAAAAAGGAGTTTTACACCACTCAAAAAGAATGCGCTAATAATTTCAGCAATACTCATTTCCATCCTACACGAATTTAGATAAAGATACCACAAATGATATCTATAGATAAATATTTAATCTTTTTTAAGATTGACTCTTACAAATGAATTAATATATTTGTTAAAAATTATTATTACACATGGATCAAGGATTTAATTTTAATATCTATAATGTTCAAGAGGTGAGCAGAGTAGAGTTCATTCGAAAAACGTATGCGCATGTCGCTTTAGCAGTTTTAGCATTTGTTGGTTTTGAAACATTGTTTTTTATTTCTGGTATTGCAGAATCAATAGCTATCCCTCTTTTATCTAATTGGTGGTTAATTATACTTCTTTTTATGGGTGGAGCATGGATTGCTAATAAATGGGCTGCTGAGCCAGGTAATATTCAAAAGCAATATTTAGGATTGTTATTATATGCACTTTTGGAGGCAATAATTTTTGTGCCTGTTTTTTATTATTTGTTATATAGTGAACAATTTTATGGTGAGGCAGTTAATATTTTAGGTCAAGCAGCTGTAGTAACTACTGGTTTGTTTACAGGGTTAAGTGCAGTGGCTTTATTTTCTAAAAAGGACTTTTCATTCCTTAGAAGTATTCTGATTGTAGGTTTTTCAGTAGCATTAGCAACTATTTTTGCAGGTATGATTTTCGGTTTTGATTTAGGGGTTTGGTTTAGTGCTGCAATGGTTTTACTTGCATCAGGCTCAATTCTTTATCAAACATCCAGACTTGTACATGATTATCATACGTCTCAGCACGTAGCTGCTGCTCTTGGTCTTTTTGCTTCTTTTATGCTTTTATTTTGGTATATCCTTCAAATATTTATGAGTAGAGATTAATTAGTTTATTAAAAATATACTTGAAAGCCGCTTTTGCGGCTTTTTTTGTGGATAAAGCTTATGAGTAAGGTTGGATTTAAATTACATTTTTACACCATAAAATAAGTGTGTAAAAATTGATTGACCTTTTATTGTCACATTTAAAATTGGTATATTAGAAAAGGATTTAGTTCTTTCTTAATAGATAAATCCTACTAACCAACCTTATTTGACTTTAACTATGACTCACAACATTTCTTTCTCTCGAAAGATACTTTCACTGCTTTTGATTATTCTTTTTCCTTTTATACATCATGGTCAAACTCCAACGGGGTATATTGCTGATTGGAAAGGCGATGCTAGAGCAGCATACTCAATTGTTCACGATGATTATGGCCTGTCAGGTGCCGATGGTATATGGCAATATGGAGATACGATTGCTTACAATCGCGGTATAAAATTCGTTTTTGGTGCATATACTGATTTATGTGAATCTAGATTTGTTCAACCGCATGGATATGCCAACTTGTATGATTATGCAAAGAATGTGATGATGGCAAAACATGGTCATGAGATCGCTAATCACTCTTCATCTCATGCCTGTGCAGTTGAGCGAGGTTGGGAGCCTTGTACGTTTTCAGATGGTGAAAGCGGTTGGGGAGAGGCTCCGTTAGGTGCTGATTTGGATAGGGAAATCAACAAGGCACATAATTCCATTATCACAGGAACAGGCTTTGTCCCGAAATACTATGTTTACCCTTATGATAATTTTACTAATGCAACGAATCAAAGGTTAGAGGATTTAGGTTACTTGGGTTCCAGAACAGGGTGGAGTTCTCCTTCATCGGACGATTATTGGGCAGGATATCACAGAGAAGGGTATGAAATGAGTGATTTAGCGAGTTTTTATCCAAACAGCAATGGTTTTTTTAGAAATGGTGTCCAAGTTTTTGATGATAACGACGCAAATATGGATTGGGAGGATCAGTTAACTGAGTTGAACAATGAAATCGATCATATTATTGCCAATAATTTATATGCAAATAGAGAATTCCATAATGTGGGAAATTCTGGCTGGGGACATGTAAAAGTTGATGCGTATAGAGGTCATATGGATTACCTTAAAGCAAAAGTTGAAGCAGGAGATTTATGGGTGGGTACAGCCTCTGAAATTTTCACATACCAAATGCAAAAATTAAAATTTCAACCTGTTGTTAATTATGATAATCAAACAGAAAAGATTGTAATTACGTGGAATTCGATAAATCCGCAATATTCGATTGATATATCCTCGTACTTAGGTGAACTAGTCATAAAAGAGCCTATTACTTTGGTAATAGATTTAGATGGGTTGGACGGAACATATGATGTTAAACAAAATAATTTATCTGTTTCACCTACATTATTTCACCAGAAAAATGGAAAAATGTATATTGATATATATCCACATGAGGGGAGTTTAGAACTCTTTAAAGTAGGGGAACTTACTAATACAGCCCCTGTAGTTGCAAATAGTCTTAATAATATTTCCAAAGCTATAGGGTTTAATGAATTTACAATTGATTTATTTCATGTGTTTGAAGATTATGAGTCGAGTGATCATGAATTAACGTTTTCTGCATTTGGATACAGTGGAATAACAATTACAATTGAAGGTGGTTCTGCAAAAATTTCAGCACCTTCGAATTGGTCTGGGGAAACAAGTATACGTTTTCGAGCAGAAGACCCAGAGGGTTTAAGTGTTGAGGAGAATGTCTCTCTTATTGTGTCAGATTTGTTTGAGGGGCAAACGCCATTCGGGGGAACAGCGGTTCATATTCCTGGTAAAATAGAAGTTGAAGATTATGATGAAGGTGGAAGTGGGGTTGCGTATAATGAGCAATATTCAGAATGGGCACCAGCTCCAAATGCTTCATCATATCGTCCATACGGTGAAGTGGATATAGAAAGTATTACAGGAGGCTATGCAGTTGGCTATACCGTAGCTGGTGAATGGTTGGAATATACCATAGATGTTCAGGCGAACGGTTGGTATAATGTTAATATTCGTATTGCTCAAAATAATGATGGGTTTTCACCTGTTGGAGAATTTGAGTTATTCATTGACGGAATTGGTTGGATGCCTAAATCGGAGGGTTTCTTTACAGGCGGTTGGACAATGTATGATACATTTCGATATGATGGTGGCTTGTATTTAGAAAAGGGTAAGCATATTCTTAAATTAAGTTTTGTAAAAGGTAATATTAATGTTGATTACATCGAAATCCTCGCCAACCTAACTACAGTTAATAAAGTAAAAGAGAATGATCGAAAAATATATCCAAATCCTGCTCAAAATTTTGCGACTATTGAAGGTGATTTTTCTCAAGGATTTTTATACGATCAAAAGGGATCTCTTGTGAATACATTTACTACCAATCAATTAGATTTACGTAATGTTGAGAATGGCATTTATTTTATAAAGTTTGATACTTCTTCGGAAGTAATGAAATTTATTGTGTCGAAGTAAAAAAATTCTACTCATTTTTTAAAAGCTATAAGTAAGTAGCTTTTTTTGTACTAGTTTATTTTTAATTTAGAAAAAAATTTAAAAATGATTTCGGATTTAGGTACACTATTGATGCTCGTATTACTTCAAGCTGTTTTAGGATTTGATAACCTGCTCTATATTTCTTTAGAAAGTAGGAGAGCTCCTCTTGAAAAACAAAAGATGGTTAGGACAACAGGTATTGGAATAGCGATTTTTTTAAGAATAGTTCTTTTATTCCTCATAACTTCCGTTATAGATTATTTAAAGGATCCCATTTTTAACTTTTCCTTTAAAGGATATCTAGAAGGGGATATGAGTGGCCACGCTTTAATTTTATTATTTGGTGGCGGATTTATTTTATGGACAGCAGTTAAGGAAATTTGGCATATGATGAATTTTGATCCAAATGAGGAAGTCCATAAGGAATCTTCAAGTCCACTTAAAATTATAGGTTTGATCGTTTTCATGAACCTTTTGTTTTCATTTGATTCTATTTTAGGTGCAATGGCATTAACTAAAAAGTTTTGGATAATGGCAACGGCTATTGTGATTTCGGGTATACTTATGATTTGGTTAGCCGATGGGGTAAGCAAGTTTTTACAGAAAAATAGGATGTATGAGGTATTGGGACTTTTTGTTTTATTAGTCGTTGGGATTATGTTGTTGACAGAAGGAGGACATTTAGCCCACATGAAAGTGTTTAACCAAGAAATTCAGGAAATGAATACTGGGACGTTCTATTTTGTGATTTCTATTCTTATTTTAATTGATATTGTTCAAGGAAAGTACCAAAAGAATCTACTAAAGAGAAAACAATTATAAATTGAGAATATAAAGACATTAAAAAAGCCGCATTAAGCGGCTTTTTTAATGTCTTTATAATTTATTAGGCTTTTACAACTTCATCAAATTTAACTTTCTCACCAGATTTGTATACATCAATTAACTTTAATGTATCTCTTTCTAGTACGTTGAAGTCAGCTCGATAACCTTTTTTGATGTATCCGTATTCGTCATCAATACCCAAGAATTCTGCAGGGTAACGGGAAGACATCTTTAATGTTTCAGCTAATTCAATATTTGCTTCTCTAAAACAGTTTTGAACAGAGTCTAACATTGAAACAGCAGATCCTGCAAGGTTTCCTGTTTCAGTTAAATACATACCATCCTTAAAGAAAATTTTGAATTCATCAATTTCAAAATTATTTACAGGGTGTTTTACGAAAGAAGCATCAGAAACAAGAAATAATTTTCCTTTTTTAGCTCTATGCGCAATTCGAACAGAAGCATAATTACAGTGAACGCCATCCACAATAATACCACCATACACATTGTCAGGTGAATCTAAAAAAGCACCTACTAAACCAGGAGCTCTACTGGTAAACTGTGATTGTGCATTGTAAAGATGGGTAACCTTTGTAACACCAGCGTCAAATGCCTTCATAGCTTGTTCATACGTACAGTTACTATGGCCTGCTGACACAGGGATTCCAGCTTCAACTAACATTTTAATATGTTTTTCCTTCACAACTTCAGGAGCACAAGTTAAAATTTTGATTATCCCTTTACCATGCTCAATTATCTTTTCTATTTCGTAATCAGTGGCATGACGAATAAAATCAAGTGAGTGGGCACCTTTTTTTTCAGGATTAAAATAAGGACCCTCTACATGAAGACCGATTACTCCAGAATCAGGGTCTTCCATCATTTCTTTTACAATTTTACATTGTGCAATGATGTTATCTAGCGAAGTCGATACAAGCGTGGGTAATAAGGAAGTTGTACCAAAATCAAGGTGGGCTTTATTGGCTACTTTGTAATTTTCAACAGAAGCTTCTTGCGTGTAGAAAGCTCCTCCACCGCCATTTACTTGTAAATCAATGAAACCAGGAACCAAGAGAGCTCCTTTTAAATCAAAGATATTGTCGTATCCAACTAGGTTGCTTTTATGTACGACTTTCTTGATTTTGTTCCCCTCTGTAACAACGGCACGGTTTCCCACAAAAGTTTCGCCATTGAATATAGAGCAGTTCGTAAATACTTGTGTCATTTTGTTCTTATTTTCCTAATCTATCAAATTTCTGATTATTTACTCGACTTATCAAGTTTTTTACCAAATTTATTATCAAAGAATTACATTGGCTAAAAAGGATTTTGGGGCTGATCAATTAAATTATTGAATTGTTGTCCAGTTTAGCGTTTTTAATTCTTTTTCTACTTGTTGAATAAAGCGTATTAAATTTTTAGGAGCGTTCGCACGAACTCTAATTTTTTTACTTTGTTTTTTGTCGTTTACAGTAATAAATGTTGAGGGAGCGTCCATTAAATTTTCATTATCATACTCATCATTTAATTGCCAAAAATTGATGCGATTAGCTTCCTTTAAAAGTTCCTCTAGTCTTCCTTTTTTTAGTTTACCCTCACTTTTTTTTGTGACAACGAAATTTTCTTTAGGATAAAGTTTAACCACATTGGATTGGAAGAATTTGGCAGTATATGCGGGGCATTTTCGGTAACACTTAGTCTTTTCTAATATAATTCGTGGGGCATCATTGTTTTGAACCACAGCGTTATTGGTTGTGTTTTTACAACTCAAAAATAAAAAAGGCAATGTCATAAGCATTGCCTTTCCTATATTTCTAATTCGATTAATCATTTATCTTCCTTGTTGTTTTGCTTGAATCTCTTCTATCTTCTTTTGCCAACGAGATTTTTTCATTGGCTGTTTCATTTGATTTTCAATTTTAGCTAAAATAGATTTTTCGTCAATGAAAAACTTTTTAATCGCTATCGTTTGGAAAATGGTAATTGTATTTGCTAGGAAGTAATAAAAACTTAAACCTGCAGCATAATTGTTAAACATGAAAAGCATAAAAATTGGCATGAGATTCATCATGACTTTCATATTCTTTTGGATCGCTTCTTGCATTTCACCACCACCACTTTGAGAAGGTGTCATCTGCTGATTAAATCGCATGTAAAAAAACATTGAAATAGCCATCAGGAGTGTGAAAATGCTTACGTGATCTCCATAGATTGGTATTGGAAATCCTAAATTAATAAAATCATCTACTGAAGATAAATCATCTGCCCATAGAAAACCTTGGTGTCTCAACTCAATCGATGCAGGGAATAAACGGTAAAGGGCAATTAATATTGGCATTTGAAGCAACGCTGGTATACAACCTGCTAAGGGATTAACACCCGTTTGCTTATATAAAGCCATGGTTGCTTGTTGCTTTTTCATAGGATCCGCATCCTTATTTTCTTCATTAAGCTTTTCTAATTGAGGTTTAATTACTCTCATTTTCGCGGAGCTTAAATAATTTTTATATGTAATTGGGAAAAGGAGAAGTTTAATGGCAAAAGTGAGTAAAATGATTCCAATACCAATTGAAACTCCTAAATATTCAAGAATTAATTGAAAAAGCGGATATAAGATGTATTTATTGACTACTCTAAAAATTCCCCAACCAAAATTAATCTCATCTTCCAAGGCTAGATCACCATCTTCAATAGAGGCCAATAAATCAAAATCATTTGGACCAAAAAACCATTGAAAGGTGTAAAAATTATCTTTTGTAGAACTGAATTCAAGTGTAGTGTTTGCACTGTATTTTTTTAGGTATGTAGTGTCTTCGTCAGCGTAATCAATTTCCATATAAGGTTTATTTAATCCACCTCCTTTGCAAATTAAAATATTTGAGAAAAATTGTTGTTTAAAAGAAACCCAATCTGTATTAAACTCAGCGGTTTCATTGTCAGGACCACGCTCATTCAACCAATCGTACCCATCTTCTTGTGAATGCCAAAATACCGAGGCACTTTGGCGTTCTATATTTAAACTTTTTTCTATTGATACTGGTTTTTGTTCCCAAAGCAACTGAAGACCTTTATCAGTTTTGGTAACATTATTACCCAAACCAACCATATTAATATTAAAGTCTATCAAATATTCATCCGCTTTTAAACTGTACACATAATCTATTTTCCCTTTTCCATCGTTAGTTTGTAATGAGAACGTAATGCTTCCTTCACCATCTTTTACATGTAATCTTTCAATGGATGGGGTGAATCTTAATTGACTTGTTTCTAGATCTCTGCCTAAATGGTTGAATTTCAATTTTTGACTATTTCCATCACCTTCAAAAAGGATTAGCTCAGCTTTAGTTTGATCTTTATCCGAATAAGACTTGTATTTTTTTAGGACAGCCTTGGATACGTAGGCTCCATTCGTATTAATGTGTAATCGAATTAAATTATTTTCAACAATCACTTCCTTAGATGGGTGATTCGCAGCTCCAGCAAAAACGCCATAATTGTTTATTGCAATATTGTTATTGGCTTTAATTTCAGCTTGTTTTTCAATTGGAAGCGTAGTATCAATATCTTGAATGAAAACAGGCCCAGATTTTTGAGGCAATAAGTTTTCTTTTTTATCCTCAACAGAATTAGTTTGTTGTGTAATGCTTTCTTGCGCTTCAGGTACAATTTCATCTTGCTGATTCATTGTAAAAAAGAGGAAGCTAATTACAATTCCAACAATTAATATCCAACCAATTACTTGATTCTTATCCATAGGTTAATTTTATACTAAGTTATTATGAATTTTCCAGTGTAGCCTTTACAAATTCAATAAAAAGAGGATGTGGTTTAGCAACAGTGCTTTTATATTCAGGATGAAATTGTACCCCAATGAAGTATGGATGATCAGTAATCTCAACAATTTCAACCAAACCTGTTTCTGGATTAATCCCAGATGCTTTCATTCCCGCTTGAGCAAACTCTTCCTTGTAGGCGCTATTAAATTCATATCGATGTCGATGTCGCTCCGAAATTTCGGTTTCACCATATGCCTTATGCGCAAAAGAACCTTCTTCTATTTTACAAGGATAAGCTCCTAATCTCATTGTGCCTCCTTTATCTTCAACTTTCTTTTGCTCAGCCATTAGATCAATAACAGGGTGTTGTGTATTATCATTATGCTCCCTTGAAGATGAGGATAAACCAAGCACGTTTTGAGCAAATTCTACAACTGCACATTGCATGCCTAAACAAATTCCAAAAAATGGAGTTTTGCTTTCTCGAGCATACTGAACCGCAACCAATTTTCCATCCACTCCACGTTCTCCAAAACCAGGTGCAACGAGCACACCATTTAAATGGCCTAGTTTTTCCTGAACATTTTCTTTGTTAATGCTTTCAGAATGAATCCACTCTATTTGAACAGCGCACTCATTGTGTGCACCTGCATGTATAAATCCTTCAGCAATAGATTTATAGGAGTCTTTTAGCTCCACATATTTCCCAATCAAACCAATCGTTACAGAGTTTTTAGGGTTTTTCAGTTTTGTAAGAAATGTTTTCCAAGTAGTTAAGGCAGGATCTTCACCTACCTTTAAATCGAGCTTTTTTAAAACAACCTGATCTAATTTTTCCTCCATCATCAAGAGTGGCACATCGTAAATTGTTTCTGCATCTAAAGAAGCGATTACTGCTTCAGATTCTACATTACAAAAACGAGCAACTTTATTTCTTACATCCTGAGGGATGTCGTGTTCGGCTCTACATACTAATACATCGGGTTGAAGCCCGTATTCAAGAAGTTTTTTTACAGAGTGCTGGGTTGGCTTTGTTTTTAATTCTCCCGACGCGGCTAAAAAGGGAATTAGGGTTAAATGAATAACTAAGGAGTCCTTACCAAGTTCCCACCTTAATTGCCTTACTGATTCAATGTAGGGCAAGGATTCAATATCACCTACTGTCCCACCAATTTCTGTAATTACAAAATCCCAATTTCCATTTTCCCCCAATAACTGAATCCTAGATTTAATTTCATCGGTTATATGGGGAATAATTTGAACGGTTTTACCTAGGTATTCGCCTTTTCGTTCCTTATTTATAACACTTTGGTAAATTCTACCTGTTGTAATATTATTGGCTTGAGAGGTTGGAACACCTAAAAAACGTTCATAATGGCCTAAGTCCAAATCGGTTTCAGCCCCATCATCTGTCACAAAGCATTCTCCATGTTCGTATGGATTTAATGTGCCAGGGTCTACATTAATGTAAGGATCCAGCTTTTGGATGGTTGCAGAATACCCTCTGGCTTGTAATAACTTTGCAAGAGAGGCGGATACGATTCCTTTTCCTAAAGAGGAAGTAACTCCACCGGTTACGAAAATGTACTTAGTATTGGACATTGGTCTGTTTCATTTAACAGGGTACAAAGCTACTAAGAAAAAGGTAGTTAGGGGTAAATAAGGAGTGGCTATTTAATTAATTTTTCAACAACAGAAAATGGATTACCAAAACTGGTTGCTAATGCATTATCTTAAAAACCAGCTCACGAAGAAGTTCCCCTTCATTTACTGAAACATTGCCATAGCCTTTTGCTTTTAGGTCATATTCATTTAATAGGCTTATGGCATTAAATATTTGTCGTTTACTGTAATTTCTTTTTCCAGCCGTATAGTCACGAATAAAAAATTTATTCACGCCGATTGTTTTTGCGATGATATCCGGTTGATCTGACGGAGAGAAATAAACGCCCATTATTTTTGAAAAGAGTCTGTAAAGACTTGGTATTGTTACGACAATAGGATAGTTTTTCTCATTGGCGGCAAAATGATTTACAATTCGATTACATTTTACGATGTCTCTGTGAGCAATGGCTGCTGATAACTCAAAGAGGTTAAACTCTTTGCTGATTCCAATGTGATGCTCAATTATTTCTGGAGTTATAAACGTTTGTTTAGGAACAGCGATTGCTAATTTTTTGAGTTCATTGGCGATTTTAGATAAGTCATTACCAAGATACTCGCTAATTAAAACAGCTGATTTTTCGTCAATTTTTAATCCTTCGCTCGCTACTTGATTTACAATCCACCCCGGTATTTGATTATCGTATAACCTTTTGGAGTCTAAAAATTCTGTATTTGTGATTTTTTTAGCGACTCGAGCATCTAATTTTTTGCCTTTATATGAAAAGATTAAAATTGTTTTATGCTGAGGATTTTTACAATAATGAATGAGTTCATCAAACTTTTTGATGTGTTGTGCCTCTCTCACAGCAATTACTTGATGTGCTCCCATCATTGGAAATCTTTTTGCAGAATTTACAATATGTTGTAGTTCGGTATCTTTTCCATAAAAAATACTTTGGTCAAATTCGCGAGCTGATTCATCAATAATTGTACGGAGGGCAAATTTCTCTACCAAATCAATGAAATAAGGCTCTTCACCATGTAAAAAATAAACGGGCTTATAACTGCCTTTCGCGATATCTTTTATAATGTTTTGGTAGCTCATTTATGATAACAAAGTTGTGAGAATAATTACGAGGATCAAAATTACCCTTACTCAATTTTGAATGATTTTTTTTGATTTATTGTATTTGAATAGTGCAATGGTGAGTTCTTATGGATGAGTTTAAACTAGTAGTTCCGGTAATATCTACACTATCAGAAGTGAAAATATAGTCTGTATCATTTTTTGTGAAGTATATGGTGTCAAAAAAAGAATTACAATCAAAAATTTCAAAATCACCATCCTCTTGATAGGTGACAACTAATTGCTTTGTTTGCGGATCAATTATAAAAGAATCTGCAACGGCACTATCGGCTTTTACAGTAAACGTTATGCTATCCAAAGAATTGTTTTGAATGAAGCCATTGTAAATTGTACTCTCTTTGCTACAAGAGACAAGAGTTAAAAAAAGTATGAGCGTGTATAAAATCGATTTCATATAAAAGTTTAGTTAAATAGAGGGCGCAAAATGCTCATTAACACCTAAGCCAAAAAGTGAAAAATCATATTTGGTGGGATCTTTGGGGTCCATTATTTTCAAATTATTGGTGATTTCCTCCACTGCTTTCCAGTCATTTTGTTTGCGCCTTAAAATACCTAAAGTCCTTCCAACGTTACTGGTATGAACATCAAGAGGTAAATGAAGTAAAGAAGGAGAGATTAAATTTCTCCATATGCCTAAATCTACATCAAATTGATCTTTTCTTACCATCCATCTAAAATACATACACATTCTTTTTGCTGCTGAACCTTTAAGAGGACTAGGTAAATGTTTTTTACTTCTATCTGCGAATGAATTGGTGAAAAATTCGGTTTTGAATTCACTAATTACTGATGCTTGGTTTTCATGTTTTTGAAAAAGTACTTTAAAATAATTCCCCAATGATTTATGTTCTTGATAAATTTTATTCAACGCAAAGCAAAAGGATGCGCAATCAATTTCATTAAATGTTCTGTGTTTAAATCCTTCAAAGTTTTTCAAATCAGTTTGAGAAAAATTTAGAATGAAATCTGCTGGTGAATTATCCATTCTCTCCATGAGATTTAACGCATTCTTAATAATGGATTTTCGATTTCCCCATGCTATTACGGCAGCAAAAAAACCAGCCACTTCAATATCGTTATGGTATTTAAATTGGTGAGGAATTAAAATAGGGTCGTTGGGGATAAAATCCAAATTGTTAAATTGAATATATTTTTCATCAAGAAACTCTTTTAGTTCTAAATTAGTCATTCATAACAATTTTACCGTCCACGATTTCAATTACTCTGTCGGCAAGGTTTGCCAGTTGCCTGTTGTGTGTAACAATAATAAATGTTTGGTTAAACTCCTTTTTTAAATCAACAAATAATTGATGTAGGTCATTCGCATTATTTGAATCTAAATTACCCGATGGCTCATCAGCCATTACCACAGACGGAGAATTTATTAACGCTCTTGCTACCGCCACTCGTTGCTGTTCACCACCACTCATTTCACTTGGTTTATGGGAGGCTCTTTGATCAACTTTAAGTGTTTTAAGTAATTTTAAGGCATTCTCTTTTACATGATTATTTTTTTTCCCCTTAATTAATCCAGGCATCATAACATTTTCCAAAGCGGTAAATTCTGGAAGGAGGTGATGGAATTGAAAAACAAAGCCAATATCTGAATTTCTAAATTTAGAAATTTCTTTGTCTTTCATCCTGTGAATAGGCTGATTATTTATATACAATTCCCCCGAATCAGGCCTGTCTAATGTCCCTAGAATTTGAAGTAAACTCGTTTTTCCAGCACCAGAGGCGCCAATAATAGCGACAAGTTCTCCTTTTTGAATCTCTAAATCTAGCCCGTCAAGAATAATATTTTCTGCGTATGCTTTTCGAATATTCGTTGCCTTAATCATAAAATTTAAAGATAATATAATTTGATGTGAGGAGAGTGTTAATAAATACCTTTTGATTTTCAGAATTTGTTTTGGAGACTTCCTGCTATCTGTGTATTTTTCAAGAGAATTAAATTTACCTACACGTGGAAAGATATATTGGCGTAGATATTGGCGGGACAAATACAAAGTTTGGAATTGTTACAAGAGAAGGTGAGCTTTTGTATAAAATTAAGTATCCAACAGCAGAACTTGTTGCGAGTGAAGATGGTTATATCACTGCCTTTAGTAAGGTTTTAAAACAAATACTTTTAGAGTATCCTGATATTCATAAAGTAGGGATTGGTATTCCTGGATTGATTTCAAATGATAGAAGATCGCTTTTACGATTAGCGAATATACCGTCTTTAAGTGGAGCCTCATTATTGGATGAACTAGAAGCACTGTTGCCTAGTGTTCAGTTTTCTTTAGAGAACGATGCGAATGCTGCATGTTTGGGAGAGTTTTATTTTTCTGAGCACAATTTACCTGACACTTTTCTTATGGTGACCTTGGGTACAGGAATAGGAGGAGCAGCAATTATTCATGGAAAATTATTTAATGGTGGACATGGAAATGGAGTAGAAGTGGGGCATATGTTGGCCGATAAAAACTCCGTTTATGAAGATTATATCAGTAAAAAGGCATTGGTTCAATATGCATTGGATAAGCTTCAAAACAGTGAGAAATATCAAGATTCTATACTTGCTCAAATACCTGCTGACGAATTAACGACAAAAGACATCGAGTCTGCGTTGAAGGAAAAAGATAAATTAGCTAAAAAAGTGTTTGCTCATTTTGGAAAATGGTTAGGTAAAAACCTCGTTTCTTCTATACGGGTATTAGATATTCATACTATTCTTCTTGGAGGAGGTGTATCAAAGGCATTTAAATACATGGAAGAACCTATGATGAATGAAATCAAAACATATCTCGACGATTATTATACAAATGATTTAGTGATTCAAAAAGCTTCATTAAAGAACGAAGCTGGTATAATTGGTGCAGCGACGCTTAATTTTTGAAAAACGAATAGTTTACCTTTTCTTTCTGGTTTTTTATTTCAGTTGCTGAAGAAAAGATTCTCTGTTTTTATGTGCTTAATTTTTTGAATCATTGTATCAGTAACGTATAGTTTTTACTGGATATTCCTTTTCCGTGATAAAACGTTGTTTTGTATCCATCAATATCAATTTCTTGAAACGCTGCGCCAATATGATCATTTTCCACCTTATAAATTGGATTTCCGCCAAAAACAGGATTGCCAGGACATTCCTTGAAATTTAGTTCAGGTAAAACAGTGAAAAATTTACCAATGCATGCATCCATTGCATTTCCTTTATTGGGAGAATCATAATCACCAACATTTTTTGCTCCAGTTACCCAAATCATTAATGTGTCTTGATTTAACTTCACTTGTGCGCATAATTGATTAAACATGGCTGAATTCCATCCTTTGTTTCTAGGGATTATGTTTTCTTTAAGATTCGTCCAGTTTAAAAGGTCTTTTGATTGGGCAACACAGATAAATTCCTCTTGTTGATTATTTTTTCCTGTGTAGAACATAAACCAAGAGGAGTCTATTTGAATTACTTTCGGATGATACACATCATGACAAGCATATTGACTTTCTTTCCTGGGTGCAATGATGGGATGTTCATGAATAGTATATTTTCCTTCCAACGCGTCTGAAGTGAGTAAGCCTATATAGGTGTGTTTTTCAGCATCATCACCATAGACAAATGAATAATATGTTCCCTGATATTGAATAATGTCCGAAATTAGGGGCGATGTTTTCAATGTATCATCGTCTGAAAAGTTCCATTTAATTGATCCAAAATCTTTTGGTGTAAGGATGGGTTTAATGTTCCATTCTAATCCATTTTTGCTTGTTGCCAAATAAATATCAGTTGTTGCGGTGTCGCATTGATAAAGATGTGTGGAATAATTGCTATCTGTTGGATTGTAATTGATTTTAGAAAATCCCCAACTTGATTGAAGTGTATTTGAAAACAAAACAGGAAGAGGTCGAGATTTCCAAAAAACAACAGGTAGATCGAGTTGAATTGATTTTGGTTGATGAACGATAATTGATTTTTTTTCTGCTATAACTTCTTTAATGCGCCACAAATATTCTTTACCAGTATCGTAATAGGGTTTTCCAGAACCTTGACCAAGTATCCATCTTTTATTAATTGAATTTAAAAGATCTCCAATTTCATTGTAAAACACTATTGTATCTTTTTTTATCGTTTTGATAAAGATGTGTTCACCTTCTATTGTATTGTTTCCTTGGATATTGGAGTAAAAATAATGTTGTTTCTGAAAATCAGCTGATGTGTTTTGATGATGGCATCCACACACCAATGAGGCTGAAGTAACTACTAGTATCCATTTGATGAATCCCATTGTGCGAAGATAAGGTAATTCTCGTAGTAGTTACTTTAGAGTGCCCTAATTATTAACAAAGTTGATGACTCATTGTTGTCAGATTATCAAATAGTTATAAAGTAATAAAAACTGGATTGTTAATAAAAATATACGTATCTTTCGCCTCCGTTTTGAATAAAAAAGAGGAAATGAACTTAGCAAAGAATGGAATAGCCACGGTATTTTGTATTCTTTTTTTAGGGAATATTCTAGGTGGTGAAGGCTTTGAAACAACTGAAGTTTCAAAAGAGGGGTTGGCTTTAAGTTATTTTGACGCCCTCAAAGAAAAATTTGAAAAAGGAGTGGGTAAACAGGATTTACTTCATCTAGTTGACAGTTTGCTCGAAAAAGAAAGTGTAGACCCAGAAATCTTAAGTTTATTAAACACCAAGATAAACGAAACATATGGTGACCCTTGGCCAATCGATACCAATCCATATCCTGCTCATAATCTTTATCACTCTTGGAATACATTGTTACCGCATCCGTACAAAAATGATATTTGTTCGCATGATTCTGAATCAACCGTTTGTTTAACGGATCAGTATATGGACTGCGGATATAATCACCCGTTCAAAGGGGTAGTTACTTCTCGTTTTGGATGGAGGGATGGTCGTCATCATAATGGCATTGATATAGATTTAGTGCGAGGCGATACCGTTGTGAATGCATTTAGAGGTGTTGTTCGTTTAGCGAAATGGACTGGAGGGTATGGCCGAACTGTTGTTGTTCGTCATCATAATGGTTTAGAAACCATTTACGCGCATTTGTATAAGTTTCTTGTGAAGGCTGGTGATGTTGTTGATCCTGGTCAAGCAATTGGAAGAGGTGGGAATTCAGGAGCCTCGAGAGGAAGTCATTTGCATTTCGAAACTCGATACAAAGGAAAGCCTGTTAATCCAGAGTCTTTAATTGATTTTAAAAGATTTAAACTCTTGTCTGACTCTTTGGTTTTAAGAAAAACTAAATCAGGTTTTGTCGCTTTTCAGCCTGGAACATTATTTCATAAAATTAAAGGTGGCGACTACCTCTATAAAATTGCTAATCAATACGGGATTACTGTAAATCAAATATGTAAATGGAATGGTATTAAACGAAATACGATTCTAATTGCAGGTAGGGAACTTAAGGTAAGCAAGTAGTCCAATTCTTTTTAATAAAATTAGGAAGGTTTCCGGGTAATTTATCTACCAAAACAGATTGATTTGGGTTCTTTTTATTGTAAAATAACCATTCTTTTCGCTCATCTCTAAATTTTGCGGTTTCACGCGTTTTGACCGTTGAAGTGTAAACTTTTCCATTAGCTGTTTTGAACTTAAAGTACATTTTGTAAACTTTTTGGTCATTTACTTCCATAAGTGTGTCCTCGACTCGAACTAATTTTGCTTGAGCAAGTTCTCCTTTTAGTATAATGTTTAGGTATTTCCTTCCTTTGTAAAGGTTAATTAATAAAATAATTAAGCCCGTTAATATAATGATTATTGAACTAAAATTTAATGCACTTTCCGGGGTGTTTGACATTCCCTTTATTCTGTTAATTTCCGGGTGCTTTAAATTGTATTGAATATCAACTTTTTCACCAATATCATAATAATTACCAGCCTGGTAGGATACCCAGTTGATATCACCAATAGGCGAATAAAAAACATATTCGTATCCATAAATAACTTCCTCATTTATACTGACCGATGTGGGGAATACATACTGAATTTCACCCTTGCCAAGTGGTGAGTTTTTATCTAAATAGAAATGTTCGTCCAAATCAATAAATTGGAGTTGATATAAAAAAACACCTATACCGATAACAAATAATGTAAGTCCTAAAATTCCCTTCCAACCATTTAAAAGAAGAAATCGAGTTTGTTTTTTTGTAAGTTGATTCATTATATAATTATTTTACAATAAGGTAGCAGTACTCTGAGGACATCAACCTCACTTATTGGAATGTTATTACCCGTAAGGTCTAAAATTTCTAATCCTCTAATAAAAGAAAGTTTTTCGGGTAATTTGGTTAGTTTATTATTTCGTAGACTTAATTCTTTCAAGGATTTAAGGTCTAAAATTTCGGGTGGGAATTCTGAGAAATTATTGTTGTCAAGGATTAAGGTACGTGGATTCGTCATTTTTGCGAATGAGGAGTCAACTTTACTTAAACCACAGTTAACCATTAATATTTTTGTGAGTTTTGTATTTTGATCTAAACCAACAGGGAAACATTTTAGGGGTGTTTTGTAAAGCATTAATGTTTTTAGATTGTAGAGACCCGCTAATTCACTTTTAACATCGAAGGTGTCTGCGTAGTTTATTTGTATTTCAAGTTCAGCTAAACTCCCGAGCTTTTTAAATCCATCCGGTAAGCTGTCCAAATTAATATGGTGCAGAATTAATGATTTAATTGTTTTGCAATTCCCAAATGTTTCAGGGAGTTTTTTAAGTTTATTCTCAGTAGATTTTAAATACATTAAATTCTGAAACGTACTAATCTCCTCCGGGATGGAATCAATTTGATTGTTTTTTAAATCGATGACATAGAGTTTACTGAGTCTTTTTATTTTTTTTAACACTTTACCTAAATCTTCATTATGACTTTTAAGTCGATAGCAGTTGCTAGCGTTAGAAAGTCCTTGGGAAAAACTTTCAAAAATTGGTGCGCCATATGGACCATAAACTTGAAATGGATCAATACTTTTTTGAGCCAACAGGCCGATTGGAAAAACAAAAAGAAATAGGATTTTGGTTATAATTGACATGGGCTTTAAGTTAATTAATTTCCTTTTAACCCCATGGGGTTGCGAACAATATTTCTCTATTTCAACTCCGCAGTTATTTCCTTTATCTGAAATTTCAGTGTTTCAATTTGAGTTTTGAGGTTATCCATTTTGGAGTATACATCAGCCATTAAACCATCAGTTTTATTTCCTTTATCGAAAAAACTTAGATTGTTTTCATACTGATTTACTTCTTTCGTTAATAGTGCTATTTTATCCTGGAGGTCCCTTTTTTCTCTTAATAAAATATCTCCATTATCATCAAAAGAACGATATACTTCTATTTTTTTTGCGTGATTTTCATTTTCAAAATCCTGAAGAGATTTTCCTAAAAGTTTAGTGGTTAAAACATTATGAAAATCTGAAAGAAGGTGTTTAGATTTTCGTGTATACTCTTTATTTGTTTGCCACCATTTCACTAAAATTTCAAGAATTTCATCTTCCGAAGGAGATTGCATCTCACGGAGTTCTTTGATTATGTTTTCTTTTTGGATATTTAAAGAGTCTTTCAAGCTATCTAACTGTTTTTTTGACGCTTTCTTTTGCTTGAAAAAGTCATTACAGGACTTTTGGAATCGATGCCATAAATATTGTTCATCTTTTTGATGAACAGGTCCAATCTTTTTCCATTCATCTTGTATAGCTATAAATTCTTGGGTTAGTTCGTTTACATTTTCTGATTCAAGAAGGCTTTCAGCTTTTTTACATAAGTCAGTTTTTAGTTTTTTATTGGCTTTATAGATCTTTTTCTGACTTTCATAAAACCCCTTTTGTGCATTAAAGAAAACATCACAGGCAGCTTTGTATTCATGCCATATTTGGTCTTTTGATTCTTTGGGAACAAATCCAGTGGATTTCCATTCTTGTTGTTTTTCAATAATTTTTTTCCCCTTATTTTTCCAATCTTTTGTAGACTTTAGGTTTGAAATATCCACTGATCTTATATAAGAAATAATATCTTGTTTCTTTTTTAAGTTATCGTTTTGCTCTTCTTTTTCCGAGGCTTTAAAATTATTGAAGTTGCCATAAAGTTGATCAAGATATCCTCGATATTTACTCCAGAATTCATCTTGTAAATTTTTGCTGACAGGACCTACGCCTTCCCATTCCTCTCTTAAGCTTTTTATTTCAGCCATTAAATCTTTTGAGGTTGGCGCTTTTGTTGCGGTGTGAAGTTTTTCAAGAATAATTTCTTTAAGCTGTTGATTCCTTTTTAAGTCATGTTCTTGAATAGCTTTGTAAATGTTAATGTTGTAGTAAAAATCCTCTAACTTTTTCGTGAATTCTCGATCAATATCCTTTTGTTCAAAAGGTGCTTTTTCACTAATCAAAGACCATTTTTTTCGAATATTTTTTAATTCGGCGAAAGCTTTACCAATATTTTGTTCGTTTTCAATTAGTTTGTCCAGTTGGGTAATTAGTTCCTGTTTTTCAGTTTTAATTTGCTCTGCTGCTTTTTGTCGATTCTCAATTTCATGAGAAAGTTTTCTTTTTAGCTCATTGATCAGGTCATTCGCTAACAACTGATTGACATCTTCTTCCTCATGTTCAATGCCTTTTAATTTTTCAAAGGTATTTATAAGGTTGTCCAATTTTACTTTTTCATCTACTAGAGAGTCTGCGGACATTAATGCTTTTAATTCTTGAATTACAGTGACGAACATGGAAGGCTAATATTTTATTTCTCTAATATATGAGGTTTGCTTTCATCATTCAACAAAACATCGTAAAAAAGAGGTTAAATAATTGTGAGCTTATCCAATTGGTGCAAGGTTTAAAAGTGTTAATGAATTATCTTTGCGGAGTGAGTAAAAAGGTTGTTGTTTCTGTTACAAACGATTTATTAAGTGATCAACGAGTAAATCGCACATGTGAAACTTTGGTGGAAGAGGGGTTTGATGTTTTACTTATAGGTAGAAGAAAAAGAGAAAGTCTTCCTCTTAAAAAACGTTCTTATTCCATGAAAAGGTTGCCTATGTTTTTTCACAAAGGCATATTGTTTTATGCTGAGTTTAATATTAGGTTATTTATATTTCTGTTATTCACAAAGTTTGATGTTTTACACGCTAATGATCTAGATACTCTTTTAGCAAATAGAATGGCACAAGTATTCAAGGGTGGTGAATTGGTTTATGATACACATGAGTATTTTACCGAGGTACCCGAATTAAAGGACAATCCGTTTGCGAAAAGAGTTTGGCTTTTAATTGAGCGAGCCATTTTTAAAAAACTAAAACATGTTTTTACCGTTAATCAATCCATTGCAAATATTTACGGCAAGTTATATAATGTAGAGTTGAAGGTAATGAGAAATGTACCTATGGCATCAGCAACCGATAAGTTGCTTGCTTCGCAAACAAAAAAGGCGCTGAAATTGCCTGCGGATAAAAAAATCATATTACTTCAAGGTTCTGGAATTAATAGAGATAGAGGGGCTGAGGAAATGGTAGAAGCCATGCAGTGGATTGATGCTGTATTTCTTATTGTTGGCACCGGAGATGTTATTTCTAAGCTTAAAGAATACGTAAGTAAATTGGATTTAAAAGAAAAAGTAATTTTTACAGGAAGAGTGCCTTTTGACGAGTTAATAGCCTATACGAAAGTTGCTCATGTTGGCGTAACGCTAGATAAAGATTCCAACTTAAATTATAAATACAGTCTGCCCAATAAATTATTTGACTATTTTCAATGCGATTTACCTGTGATTGCCTCAGATCTAGTAGAGGTGCGTAGAATTATTAATTATTATAATGCAGGTTTGATTTTATCGAGTCATCAACCAAGGATAATGGCTGAAGAGATCAACGCATATTTGAACGACGAATCTTTTTTTAACTTCACCAAACAACGTGTTCAAATAGCAAAAAATGAACTAATCTGGGAAAATGAAAAACATGTATTAATTGATTGCTACAAGAATTTTGGGTAATAAACTTCATATCATATCATTTTCAATACCTTATCCAGCTAATTATGGAGGGGCCATAGATGTGTTTTATAAAATTAAAGCTTTGGCGAAGGAGGGAGTGAAAATTACATTACACTGTTTCCAATATGATCGACCTCCAGCTGAACTTTTGGAGAAATATTGCGACAAGGTGTTTTATTACCCTCGTAAAATGATTGGAGCACATTTGTTGGGGTTTTATCCATTTATTGTTTCTTCTAGAAAAAGTAAAACGCTATTGACTAATTTATTAACGGATGATGCACCTATACTCTTTGAAGGGCTGCATACATGTTATTCAATAGGCAACCCACGTTTAAAGGATAGGCTTAAAATTGTTCGTTCGCATAATCTTGAGCACGATTACTATGCTGCTTTAGCAAGTGTAGAATCAAACAAAATGAAGCGTCTCTACTATAACACTGAGTCTCGTAAATTAAAACGGTTTGAAGAATACGCCTACAAAAAGGCCGATCTCATTCTAGGGATTTCTAAAAAGGATACGTCGTATTTGCAAAAAAAGTATAAAAAATCGGTTTTGATTTCTGCATTTCATGCATTTGAAAATGTGAACATTCCAAACCAAACTAAAAAGTATGCTTTTTATCATGGGAATTTAAGCGTTGGAGAGAACAATGAAGCAGCCTGTTTCCTTGTAGAAAAGGTTTTTAAGGGACTTAGTCATTCACTTATTATTGCTGGTAGTCAACCTTCCCTTCGGTTAAAGAAAATGACAACAGAGGCTGAAAATGTAACGCTCTTAGATAACATTAATGTGGATCAAATAAACGATCTTATTCATCAAGCACAAATTAATATTTTACCAACCTTTCAAAGTACAGGAATAAAACTAAAACTTCTCGCCGCCTTGTTTAATGGAGCACATTGTTTAGTGAACTCTAAAATGGTTGAAGGTACTGGAGTTGAATCATTAGTAGAAATTGCAGATTCAACATTGGAATTTCAGCATAAAATTAATGAGCTTATGGAGGTGTCATGTCATGAAATTTCGATTGAAAAAAGGAATGAAGTATTGGATCGCTACTCAAACCATCACCAACTAAACAATTTGATGGACGCTATTTTTAACGCATAGAACGTCAAAAAAAACGCCCCAAAACTGGAGCGCCCTTTTCAAAATCTAAACATTATTAGATTTATAATCCTTTTTCTAATTTTTCCATTTCTTTATCAAAGGTTTCTTTGAATTTCTCATAATCATAATCAATTCTTAATGTTTCTTCCTTTGTGATTCTGTCATTAATTGCTTCCAGAATATCTTTAGCTTTCATTTCAATAGCACAATAGTATACATATTTACGTGAGCCGTCAGTTTTCTGCGTAAGTTTTTTACAAATTGTTACGACTTTAGAAAGCTTCTGATTGATTACTTCTCTTGACAAGGCTTCAAATTTTTCTTCAACCTGCTCTCTGTTATTCATTTCTCTTGAATTCACATAGTTGTCAATCGTTGCTTTTATTTGTGTTTCAACCGAACCTGCCAATTTAGTTTTGGCCTCATTAAGCGACTTTTTCATTGCAGTTGCTTTATCCAAGCTCTCTCCAATTCCTGTTGCTCTTAAATAGTTTTTAGAGGATAATGTTTCTGGTCCATCGCAGTACATCTCAATAACTTTTTCACCGCTAACTGATGGTTCTTTTCCTTTTTGTTTCCCTTTACACCCAACAAGTGCAATAGATCCTAAAATTAAAAATGCTCCTAATAATGATTTTGAAATAGTTTTCATTTTAAATGTTTTTAAAATTATGACATGTGTAAAACAAAACGCGTGCCAAAAATATATTTTTACACTAACGAAAATAGAGGAAAAAAATCAGAAATTTAATAGTAGAGTAATAAAATGAATGTTCATATTTCAATGATGAAAACTTTCATACATTTTTCCTTCCTGAATTTTAAAATTCAACTCACGCTACAGCTGGGCTTGAGCCGAGGTGATATTATTTTTTATATTAATGAACACACTAAACGAATTTTAAGTGCTTTATAGATAGTCGATTGTATTTGATTTCTTTTAACGCATCAATACCTATTTTAATGTGGTTCTCAACATAGTTCTTGGATACCTTTTTATCTGACTCACTTGTTTTCACTCCATCGGGTACCATTGGTTGATCACTAACAAGTAATAAGGCTCCCGTTGGTATTTCATTGTGGAATCCTGCCGCGAATAAAGTTGCTGTTTCCATATCGATGGCCATTGCTCGCGTGTCTCTTAAGTAATTTTTGAATTTCTCATCGTGCTCCCAAACTCTTCTATTAGTAGTGTAACACGTTCCAGTCCAATAATCTAAATCATAGGCACGTATTGTTGATGAAACAGCTCGTTGTAAACTAAAAGCCGGCATGGCAGGTACTTCTGGTGGTAAATAGTCATTGGACGTCCCTTCACCCCGAATTGCAGCAATAGGAAGAATTAAATCGCCAATATTATTTTTCCTCTTTAATCCACCACATTTACCTAAAAACAATACTGCTTCAGGCATTATAGAAGTTAATAAATCCATAATTGTGGCTGCATTTGGACTTCCCATACCGAAGTTGATCATTGTAATTCCTTCATGACTTGCTGCGGTCATTCCTTTTGTTTCGTCTGCTACACTTACTCCTGTGATTTTACAAAAGTGGTTCATGTATCCTTTGAAATTGGTTAATAAAACGTATTTACCAAATTCAGATAGTTCCATTCCAGTGTAACGAGGAAGCCAATTTTTTACAATATCTTCTTTGCTTTCCATTTTAATATGAATATTACTGTTTTTACAACTTATTTTTTAAAAGGTTCCCTTATCATTATGAATTAACGAATTTGTTCAAAACAAATTATAAATTGAGTTCATCATTTTACGAGTCATTTGTATTTTTCTACTTTAAATTATTTTCATGGATAAGTTAATTGCCCAGCAAAGAATTCAAACTCTCAGTAAAGAATTACATGAGCATAATCATAAATATTATGTGCTTTCTGCGCCTTCTATCTCAGACTTTCAATTTGATAGTATGTTAAGAGAGCTTCAGGCATTGGAAATGGAGTTTCCAGAATTAGCATCTGAAAATTCGCCTACAAAAAGAGTAGGTGGAACAGTATCTAAAGAATTTGAAACAGTAATGCACAAATACCAAATGTTGTCTTTGAGTAATTCTTATTCCAAGGAAGACTTAATTGATTTTGAAAATAGGATTCAAAAGTTAATTGAGGATGACGTAGAGTACGTTTGTGAATTAAAATACGATGGAGTAGCTATAGGATTACGCTATGTTGATGGTAAGTTAATTCAAGCGGTTACCAGAGGGGATGGATCAAAAGGAGATGATGTGACTAATAATGTACGAACAATAGGGTCGATTCCACTTGAATTAAAAGGAGATTACCCAAAGGAATTTGAAATCAGAGGAGAAATATTCCTTCCTTTAAAGGCCTTTGAAAAACTAAATGAGGCAAAAGCGAAAGCAGGCGAGCCTTTAATGGCAAATCCAAGAAATACTGCCTCGGGTACATTAAAATTGCAATCGAGTAAACTTGTTGCCTCCAGAGGATTGGACTGTTATCTCTATTATTTATTAGGGGAAACATTACCTAAATCCACACATTTTGATAATATTCAAAAAGCAGGTGAATGGGGATTTAAAGTTCCGTTAACAGAGGAACGAATGATTGAAAAAACAAATTCAATTGATGGCATCTTATCATTTATTAATTTTTGGGATGAACGAAGACACAACTTGCCTTTTGAAGTTGATGGTATAGTAATTAAAGTAAATAGTTACGAAAAGCAAGAGCAACTTGGATTTACATCAAAATCACCACGTTGGGCAATTGCCTATAAATTTGAAACTGAGCAAGCTGCAACAAAATTAAATTCAGTTTCTTATCAAGTTGGTAGGACAGGTGCCGTTACTCCAGTAGCAAATTTAGCACCAACTTCACTTTTAGGAACAACCGTAAAAAGAGCTTCTCTTCATAATAAAGATCAAATTGAAAAGCTGGGATTACATTTCGGCGATCATGTTTTTGTTGAAAAAGGAGGGGAGATAATTCCCAAAGTAGTTGGCGTAAATACTGCCTTAAGGTCAAAGGATGCGGATCCTGTTGTATTCATAGAAAGTTGCCCAGAGTGCGATACACCACTAATAAGAAAAGTAGGGGAAGCCAATCATTATTGTCCTAATGAAAATGGATGCCCTCCGCAAATCACAGGGAAAATAGAGCACTTTATCTCGCGAAAAGCAATGAATATAGACGGGCTTGGCGGAGAAACAGTGGAACAGTTTTACAAGGCGGGACTATTGAAAAATATTGCCGATTTATATGATTTAGATCCGTTGAAAATGTTGGCTTTAGATCGAATGGCTGATAAATCGGTGAATAAAATAATCAAGGCCGTTAAAAACTCGTTAAGCATTCCCTTTGAGCAAGTTTTATTTGCTTTGGGGATACGGTTTGTAGGATCAACCGTTGCAAAAATACTTGCTAAGAACTTTAAAAGTATCGATCATTTAAAAAATGCAACCATAGATGATTTGATTGCTGTTGATGAAATAGGGCAGAAGATTGCAGAGAGTATTCAGGAGTTTTTTTCAGAAGAGAAAAATTTAGATGTTGTTGAACGACTAAAAAAAGCAGGTGTTCAAATGCGCATTGTTCAATCTGAAAAAGATTTGAATGTAAATAAATTCCTTGAAGGAAAATCCATTGTTGTTTCAGGTGTTTTTAACACATTTTCTCGTGATGAATTAAAACAAACAATAGAACGATATGGAGGAAAAAATGTAGGGAGTATATCCAAAAAGACGTCTTTTATAGTTGCAGGAGAAAAAATAGGGCCAAGTAAGTTGGAAAAAGCACAAAAACTTGGTGTGAAATTAATTTCTGAAGACGAGTTTATCCAAATGATTTCAGATAATATTTAACCCTAATTAAAGTTTTAACCTTTTAGCGTATATCGAAAACTAATGCTATTTTTGAAGTTGGATTGTAATGGGTGTATTGGATAATATAAAACGTAAGCTATCCGACTTCTCTTTTTCACGGAAAGAATCTCCAAATAGAGAAGTGAAGGCAATTAATATTAAACAAGCGCAGACAGTTGGAATAGTTTACCGTGGAGATGATGATGAGGCAAAGGAGTTGGTTGAGCGTTACGTGAAATTTTTAAAGTCCTACAATATAAAGTGTAAAACGCTTGGTTATTATAATGCAGATGAGTTACCACTTTATGTAACACCAAAATTAGAATACGATTATTTTTTAAAAAAAGATTTGAATTGGAAATTAGAGGCAACAAGCTCTGAGGTAACCAATTTTATCGAACAGAAATTTGACGTTTTAATTGATCTTTCAGTAAGTGATGATGAGGTTTTAAGATTCGTTACCAGAGAGTCTCAAGCATGCTTTAAGGTCGGTGGTTCAGGTTTAAAAGATGGAAGTGATTTAGATTTCGCTCTGAAACTTCAAGACGGAGATAATTTACGGTCGTTAATGAAAGGAATAGATAACTATTTGCACTTGATAAATAAAGAATAGTATGACTTTAAGGAAAATAGAAGGAACAGGAGTAGCGTTGGTAACCCCTTTTACCAAAAATGAGGAGGTAGATTTTTTAGCATTGGAAAAATTAGTCAACCATGTCATTGAAGGTGGGGTTGATTATTTGGTTGCGCTAGGAACAACAGGAGAAAGTGTCACGTTGACTCAATCCGAAAAAAATGCCATTCTACAAAAAATCAAAGAAGTCGCAGGAGGGCGAGTTCCAATTGTTTTGGGTCATGGAGGGAATAATACAAAATTACTTATCGAGTCTTTAAATCTTTATGATTTAAATGGTGTAAGCGCCATACTTTCAGTTACGCCAGCTTATAACAAGCCGTCACAAACCGGGCTGGTTGAGCATTACAAGAAATTTGTTGAAGCCTCTCCATTGCCCGTTATTCTTTATAATGTTCCAGGAAGAACAGGAGTGAATATGAGTGCAGAAACAACTTTAACTATAGCCAATTCGTTTCCTAATAAGGTGATTGGTGTTAAGGAGGCATCTGGAGATTTGGCGCAAATGATGGAGATTATAAACAAGGCACCTGAAGGTTTTGAAGTGATTTCAGGAGATGATGGTATTACCCTGCCTTTAATTGCTGCAGGTGGTACGGGATTAATTAGCGTAATAGCTAATGCATTTCCACATGAAACAAGTAGTCTTGTGAATTTTGCGTTGGAGGAAAATTTTAATGATGCAAGAAACATTCATTATCAACTACTTGATTTAATTGGGCTTACGTTTGCAAATGGTAATCCTGGAGGAGTAAAGGCAATGTTAAGTAAAATTGGAATTATTGAAAATGTTTTGCGTTTACCGCTTGTGCCTGTAGTGAGAGATACGGAGGAGAAGATTCTTGAAGCTATAGATATACTCGCGAATTCTTAATTTTTTTGATTTAGATCAAACTTAACCTTATGTATGAATACTACCATATAGCTATTCATTCTGTCCGATGGTCAAGTTTATATTTTTCAAAACGGGTTAATTGTTTAAGTTTATCAAAAAAAGGTTAAACAAATGAGTCTTAAAACCTCCATAACACGAAAAGAACATTTCAATGCTGCCCATCGTCTCCATAATGAGAATTGGAGTGATGAAATAAACAAATCAACTTTTGGGCACTGTAATAATGAATATTTTCACGGACATAATTACGATTTAGAAGTAAAAGTATCAGGATTTTGCGATCCGCAAACGGGATATGTAATCGATGCTAAAAAGCTTAAAAACGTGATTAAAACAAAAGTGATTGATGAATTTGACCACAAAAACCTAAATATTCAGGTAAAGGAATTTTTTGAAACAATTCCTACGGTTGAAAATATCGCACGTGTGATATATGATCGTTTGAGAAATGAAATTGATGAAAAACTTGATATAAAAATTAAATTATATGAAACTCCAAGAATCTTTGCTGAATACCCCGGTTGATCTTGAATTAAGTGAATGGGAAGAGATAGGTGATAGTCATCATTCCACGAGTATTAATACCCCTATGTCTGAGGATGCGTTCACTAAAAGTGATGAAGAAAAAAAAGAATTAATAGAATTCCACTTCTCAGAAATCATGAAAGCATTAGGTCTTGATTTAACGGATGATTCGTTGAGAGGAACACCAAAAAGAGTCGCTAAAATGTATGTGGATGAAATTTTTAATGGATTAGACCCTAAAAATAAACCTCAAATAGCACTTTTTGAAAATAAATACCAGTACAACGAACTAATACTTGAAAAAAATATTTCATTTTATTCTAACTGCGAACACCATTTTGTTCCTATTATTGGTCGTGCTCATTTAGCCTACGTGTCGAGTGGTAAAGTTATTGGTCTTTCTAAGTTAAACAGGATTGTAAATTATTTTGCTAAACGACCCCAAGTTCAAGAACGACTAACAAATCAAATAGCAAGTGAGTTGAAAGATATTTTACAAACCGAAGATGTTGCAGTGCTTATCGACGCGAAGCATTTATGTGTTTCATCTAGAGGGGTTAAAGACGATACCTCCTCAACCTTTACTTCTTATTATGGCGGTGTTTTTAAAGAGGACAGTAAAAAGAGAGAATTGTTTGCTGCGATAAAAGAATTTTAGTCCGATAAAATGCAGAGTGAAGTTAAATTTAAAAGTATCGGTAAGGTGTATCGAATTGAAGCGAAACAGTTTCTTCCCATTTCTTTAAAAGAAGCTTGGCTTTTCTTTTCAAACCCTAGAAATTTATCTTTAATAACGCCTCCACAAATGAAAATGAAAGTTTTAAGTGGAGTGGATAGAAATATATATTCAGGCCAAATTATTCAATACAGTGTTTCTCCTTTACCATTTTTTAAAACAACTTGGGTAACCGAAATTTTAAATGTAGAAGAGTTACACTCGTTTGCGGACGAGCAAAGGTTTGGTCCATATGTATTTTGGCACCATAAACATTTCTTTAAAGAGGTTAATGGAGGGGTAGAGATACTTGATTTAGTTGATTACGTGCCACCTTTTGGTCTTTTGGGACGGCTTGTTCATCCTTTCATTATTAAACCTAAATTAGCCGAAATTTTTAAGTTTAGGGAAAACGTTTTAGCTGCTCATTTTGCGAGTGAATTAAAGCATTCGGAGGTCTAGGATTCACCTGTAAAGGTGTAGTAAAGTTTCAATTACACCATCAATAACAAGTGCCATTCGAGGCAAATCTAATGTGTCTAAAGTATCTGTCTTTTGGTGATAGTTTTTATTTCTAAAAAATGCTGTATCAGTTATCATTAATGCACTATAACCAAATTTCCAATAGTTTAAATGATCACTAAAGTCTATGCCTTGTAAGGATTTAGGTCCTGAAAATTTTTTTGTTTTAATTTTTGAAAGTTCCACATAGTTTTTTGTGAATTCACTTGAGAATTCACCTTGATTAATGCGATTTACAAGAGTAATGAAATCACCTCTGTTTCCGTATTTTAATTTCAGTGCTTCAATTGGATATTCTTGACTGTTTTTTGAATCATCAAAGTAGCCAATCATTTCCAAACAAATCATACCAATAACATTTCGATTATTTTCTTTCATTGATTTTGCATGTATAAAGCTTCCCATATATTCTGATCTGAAAAAAGGAGGCTCTTCCAATGTGAATGCAACTAGTTCAACGCGTTTTTTAAGTTTTTGATCTTTCAATTGACGGGCTATTTCCAATAAGCCAACTGTACCGCTTGCATTGTCATCTGCTCCAGTTTGATTTTCACAAACATCGTAATGTGCTCCAATAATGATTGTTTCCTCAAACTCTTGTTGAAAAACAGCAATTACATTTTTATATTTTTTGCCATTTACCATATAGGGTTGGAAGTAAACTGTATCTGCATATTTATTAAATTCGTTTTCTAAATACGTCGCTACTGTGTCCAAGGTATTTGGATGCAAATAGTTTCTAGGGTGTTGAGTATCAATAATTTTATTAAAATGTCTTTTAATGAGTGTGGTGTCACTTTTTGAAAAAAGACTGAATTTCGCCAGAAAAAAAAACAAAAAGAATTTATGGATCATTTATTTCAAGATTTTAGTCTTTACATAGAGACTACTTTGTACGTAATATTCGCTCTAAAATAACTGAAACTTTAGTGTCTAAGTATTTTTTAACATAGTTTAATTAACACTCTGGATAAATGACAGAAATGTTTAAGGCTAATCCTCCTTCAGAAGTTTCCTTGAATTTTCTATCCATTGATTTTGCGGTATCCCACATTGTTCTGATTACAGCGTCCAAATTCACCTTAGAGTTCAATGGATCTAACGATAAAGCTAAATTAGCCGCTGTAATAGCTTTCATTGCACCCATTGAATTTCTTTCAATGCACGGTATTTGAACCAGGCCTCCAATGGGATCACATGTCAATCCTAAATGGTGTTCCATTGCAATTTCGGAGGCCATCAATATTTGTTTATAATCTCCGCCAAGTAATTGAGTTAGTGCTCCTGCAGCCATGGCTGAAGAAACACCAATTTCTGCTTGACAGCCTCCCATTGCTGCTGAAATCGTTGCTCCTTTTTTAAACAAACTTCCTACTTCGCCCGCAACTAAAAAAAATTGTTCAATATCATCTTTAAATTGATGTTCGCAAAAGAAATAGTAGTATAATAACACTGAAGGAATTACTCCAGCAGATCCATTGGTTGGGGCTGTTACAAGTCGACCCATTGCTGCATTTTCTTCATTAACGGCCATAGCAAAGCACGAAACCCACTGGTTAATTTCATTAAAGTTCCATTTTTTTTTACGAATTGCCTTTTCAAGATCTTTCCATGTTTTAATTTTCGATGTAGTGAGATTTTCTAATAATACTTTAGAACGGCGCACAACGTTTAAACCTCCAGGTAGAATACCATCTGTAGTTAATCCTCTGAGGACACATTCCTTCATAACTGAAAAAAGCTCCTTAATTCTTTTTTTTATTTCCTTTTGCGGCATCAATGACTTTTCATTCCTCATGATAATTTCAGGAAAGGTTAATCCTGAAGACTCTACATGGGTTTGAATGTCTTTTCCTGTTTGAATATTATAAGGGAAATTCGACAATTGAGTATTGTTTTCATGTCCTTTTTTAATTATAAATCCACCGCCTGTTGAGTAGTAAATAGATTCTTTTACTAATGTTTTTTCGAAATATATTTTAAATTTTATTGTATTGGGGTGCCCAGGTTTATCTTCATTTGTAAATACAATGTGTTCATTAGGATTAAAGAAGAATGTATTGGAAGCAATAGTGAGCTGTTCATTCTTTGCAAGTTTGTCAATTATAGATATGATCTCTTTGGTTTTGATCGTCTCGGGTTGAAATCCTAATAATCCGAGTTGAATAGCTTTATCAGTGGCATGACCTTTTCCAGTCTTAGAAAGTGAACCATATAATCTAATTTCTATCTTGTCAAAATGAATGTCCTTAACTTCAGTCAAAAATGCTGATGCGGCTCTCCACGGACCAAGGGTATGTGAGCTTGAAGGACCGACACCAATTTTAAAAATATCAAAGATGCTGATTGCTTCCATAATTTGAGTTTACATGGAGTTATTATGCTGGGTTACATGCTTATCTTTGTAAAAGATGAATAAGAGTGTGAAATGAAAATACAATTAAAATGGTTATTCATTATTGTAATAGCTACGTTTTCAACAATAGTAGAGGGGAAAGTTTGTCCTGAATTACCTGCTTTAGATCTAGAGCAATGTGGACATTACGATTTTATTTCTTTTGGTAGGATAGATGGTGAATTGGATTGTAAACTTGGTAAAGTGATTTTTACTCCCATCACTGTATTTAAAGGAGAAGGAAATCAGAGCATATCTCTTTATACAAGTTGTGAAGATGGAGGAATTCCTTTTTCGAAGGGAGAATACTGGGTTGTGTTCGGTAAAAAAAATAATGCGCAAGAAATTCAGGTGTACTTCTGTGAGCATAGCAGACAGCAACTACCAGATTCAATAAAGGATTACACAACCGAGGCTCGAAAAACGAGTTTTCAAGATGATTTATCTTTCTTGAAGCGTAATTTCTCTAAAAAAGTAACAAACGCTCAAGAACTTGTACCCAAACGCTATGAAAAGATTTCTCCACAGAAAACAATATTACTTCTCAGTATTGGCTTAGTTTTTATGTTAGTGGGCTTTGTTATTATTAAGCGATGGAAATAGACAATTAATCTATTTTTCTTTCTTCTTTTGAAAGAATATCTGATAATGTTTTTGGTCGCTGATTTCCTTTCCAGATAAATCCATCTAGCTTTTGAATATTTTTTGGGAACTGATTGATGGGAAAAAAAGTTGCTTCTGGCATGGTGATGAATTTTATTCGATCAATTTTTCCTTTATTAAAATGAATTTGTATGTTGCTGCAAATCGCCTTATTCACTCCTGTGTATTTTCCGTCAACCTCTTGGGCATAATATATTGTTTGGCCATTACCAAGTACATTCATTACATCAAGTTTGCCATTATTGAAATATCCAATTAGGTCTCTGCCTTTTACTTGATCATATCGTGATTTTGAAGAGTCTACAAGAGAAGAAATAAATCCATTGTTTTTTACAAAAAGCTTTTGCAATTTATTGTCATAGTGAAGTAATTCAATAGAATCACCGGTTAGTTGACTTTCTCCGTTCCAAAGTATCGGATCGTAAAATAATTTGATGAGCGAATCTTGCATATTGTATGCAAGGGAATCGCATTTTCCGGCCATTTCAGCCTGAAAGAGTTTAACATTTCGATAAGCGAAAAAACTTTTTGCTGAATCATTTTCTTCTCTTAACAAAAGCGTGTCGCACACTAAAAATAAGCTATCACTATTGTTTGCACCTTGTGCAAAAACCACATTTTTAGTAATAAAAGAGAAGTTGTCGTTTTGATTGAAAAAACCATAGTCGCCACTTACTTTAAGGTGTTCTTGTTCATCAATTAAAACGACATCTTCAAATGCTTCAGAAATTGAACTTCGCTTATCAAAGTAGATACTATCTGCTTGAAGGGATTGCTGATCTTGTTTTAAAATAGCATTTTTTTCAAATTGACCAATCTCAAGCGTTTTGTTGTAGAATCCTGATTCACAGTAGATTTTTTCTTTCTCCAATTCAATGAAAGTAGGTCCTGAAAAATAAGATGTTTTTGAATTCGTAGAATACTCAAGAGTGTCAGATTTAATTATATATTCTGGATTTTTCACCTCCACGGAATCTTTAAGCTTTAAGTACTTATTGGACGTGTCGTAAAATCCTTTTTTAGAAAATATTTTAGAATCATCTTGATTGGTATGAGCACCATTTAAATAATAAATTTGTTGATTCGTTTTGTCAAAGTAGAGTTTTTCTGTTTTCAGAAGTGTGTTTTCACTTTGCATTTTTACATTACCATCTAATGTTCCAATCTGGGTTTCTCCTTGATAGATTAAATGATCGCCCCATGCTTTTAAATTATCAGTTTGTTGTTTAATAAACACTTTTCCCCAAGCTTCAAAGTCGTGGGATTTGCCATTTACTTCTGCACTATCGCAATACAATACGGATTGGTCATATTTTAAGGCAACATTTCCAATGAGTTTTTGATAGTCAGCAGTTTTGCCCGCACTGAGTTTATCAGCGCCCAAAATCTCAACAACCTCCTTTTGACTAAAAAGAAGGTTGCTAAAAAGTAATGTGAAAAATAATATATGTTTATGCATTAACAGTTTCTCGCATTAGGGTTTGCGTTCTGTCAGGACCTACAGAAACTACTGTAATAGGTACTTCTAATTCTTTTTCTAGGTAGGTAATATAGTCTACAAGTTCACCAGGAAGTTCTGCTACGTCAGATAACCCCGTTAAATCTTTATCCCAACCGGGTAAAGCCTTCAAAACAGGACTTAAATTGTCTTCATCTATATTATAAGGGAAATGTTCAATTGTTTCTCCTTTATAGTCATATGCTGTACATACTTTCAATTCTCCAAATGAAGAAAGTACATCTGCCTTCGTCATGATCAAATCGGTTACTCCATTGAGCATTATTGAGTATTTAAGGGCTGGTAAATCTAGCCAACCGCATCTTCTCGGTCTTCCAGTGGTAGCACCAAATTCATGTCCTGCTTTCCTAAGTTCTTCACCAGATTCATCCAGCAATTCCGTAGGGAAAGGACCAGATCCCACACGTGTACAATAGGCTTTGAAAATACCAAAAACTTTACCTATTCTATTGGGAGCAACACCTAAACCAGTACAGGCACCTGCACAAACAGTATTAGAAGATGTGACAAAAGGGTATGATCCAAAATCAATATCCAATAAAGAACCTTGAGCTCCTTCAGCGAGTATTGACTTTCCTTCCTTCATAGCTTCTCCAATGTAATGCTCACTATCAATAAACGTTAACGATTTTAAAGTTTCAAGAGATGCCATCCATTTTTCTTCTTCTTCTTTGAAGTCGTATTCAAAATCAAATTGCTTTAACATCTCCTCATGTTTCGCAACAAGGGCATTATATTTATCGAGGAAATTGTCAAGTTCCAAATCGCCTACACGTAAACCATTTCTTCCCGTTTTATCCATATAGGTTGGTCCAATACCTTTTAAAGTAGACCCAATTTTATGTTTACCTTTTGCAGCCTCCGAAGCAGCATCAAGTACTCTATGTGTAGGTAAAATAAGATGGGTTTTTCGAGAGATTAAAAGTTTAGATTTTACATCAACATTCAATACTTTAAGTCCTTCAATTTCTTTTTGAAAGATGATAGGATCCATAACTACTCCATTTCCTATAATGTTCACTGTGTTTTCGTGAAATATACCTGATGGGATAGTGTGTAAGACATGCTTGATTCCATCAAACTCTAGAGTGTGTCCAGCATTTGGACCGCCTTGAAAACGAGCAATAATGTCATATTTTGGCGTAAAAACGTCCACAATTTTTCCTTTTCCTTCATCACCCCACTGCAATCCTAATAATACGTCTACTTTCATGTTATTTTTTTAAACTGCCTTACGGCTTTTTGTTTATACATTCTCCATTGTTGCAAACCCCATAAACCGTAAGAGAATGGGATTTGATTTCAAATTCTGTGAATTTTTTAAGGTTTTCCATTACTAAACCAAGTCTTGGATCACAAAATTCAATTACCTTTCCACAGTTCTGACAAATTAAATGATCATGGTTCGCATAACCAAATGCTTTTTCAAACTGTGCATGGTTGGATCCAAATTGGTGTTTAACAACCAAGTTGCAATCCATTAATAAATCTAATGTGTTGTAAAGTGTAGCCCTACTTACACGATAATTCTTAGCCTTCATGTTTTCATACAAAGTCTCGATATCGAAATGATTTTTGTAGGAATAAATTTCATCGAGTATGGCGAACCGTTCAGGGGTTTTCCTGTGGCTATTTTCTTCTAGAAACTCGGTAAATATCTTTGTTACCTTTTCTTGAATTTCAACACTCACTACAACAACATTAAAGAGGCGGTAAAAATAACAAAAAGAAAGTTATGCCCCAATGTTAAATACTTGTTTACATTATTAATTATTAACACTTGTGGAAAATAAATTCTCTGAAGAGAAAGAAACGATCTGTAACAGTATATTTTTTGTCCAGTAAGTCAATAAGTGCGTATGAATTTAGTTGCGTTTTTGCCTTTGGTTTGTGAATTTGGCCAATACTTCAGGAATATGTTTTTTTACATCAGGATCTTTTTGCATTTTCCAAATAAAATCTCTTCCCGCCTTACCAGCTTCCTTTTCATTTACAATAGGTAGAGGATAATCTTTTCCAATTCGTACATTATAAAATGCTTGATCCATTGGTGTTAGTTCCCACGGAGTATGAATGAACTCTTTAGGTACTTCCTTTAATTCTGGTACCCATTCTTTAATAAATTCACCGTCTTCATCATGTTTAACAGAATTGGTTATAGGATTATATACTCGAACAGTATTTATCCCAGTTGTTCCTGCCTGCATTTGTAACTGAGGAAAATGTATTCCGGGTTCATAATCTAAAAAAAGTCGTGCCAAATGATATCCGCCTATTCGCCAATCTTGTTGTAAATGGTGGCAGAAAAAAGAGACTAAAAGTGCACGCATTCTAAAGTTCACCCAACCTGTTTCGTGAAGGCATCTCATACAAGCATCTACTAATGGATAGCCCGTTTTTCCATTCATCCACGAGCCTAAGAAATCTGGATTTTCTTCACGTTCAATCTTATTAAATCCTTTATTGATACACTCTAATTCGTAGTTGCAATCGGTTTCAAATTTTTGAATGAAATGACAGTGCCATTGAAGACGAGTAATTAAACCATTAAAAGCATTTCTATAAAAAGGATAATTGTCATGATTTCTTATGGTTTGAAAACATTGTTTTATAGTAATGTTACCCCATGCTAAATAGGGAGATAATCTACCACAAGATAATCTGCTTTTACTTGGTTTAGAAATGTGGTTGTTATAATTTTTTCCTCTTCCATTTAAAAATGACAAAAGATATTTCCAAGCATTGTTCTCTCCCGCAGGTTGAAAGGCATCAGGGTAGTTGATTAACACACTAAGAAAGTCTGGGTCAAGCTCAAAATTATTTTTGACTTCAATTCGCTCTTGAACTTTAAATTTATTGATGATAGTAGGGGATTCCATTGTTGAGAACCATTTTTTATCCCAAAGGTCTCTAGCTCCTTTTCCTCGAATTATGCCATCTCGTTGTGATTCCTTCCACACAATACCATGGCTATTAAAAAGGCCTACTAGTTTTTTATCAATTTCATAGGATTGTTTTACACCCGTTTCTTGATAGGAATATATATTTTGAATGTCAAATTGAAAAATAAGACTTTTAAACACCTCTAATGTATTTCCTTTGAAAATATGAGTATTTACATTTTTATCTAAAGTTGAATTTTTAAAAACCAGTAGTGATTGGTAAACAAATTGTAGATGTCGAATTGACGTGTCCTTTCTTTGAATTAAATCTGAATCATAAATATAAATAGTAATGTAAGGCGTCTTATGGTTGTTGGCCATGTAAAGTGGCAGGTGGTCTTGAGTGCGGATATCTCTTTTAAGCCACACAATGTTTAGCTTTTTTTTAACTCCTTTTTTCATTTTTTTGTTTTTTGATTTTTTTCCAAAAATTGAAAAATGAAGAATATTTTCCTAAATCTTCATACATCCAGTTTCTTTGATCCTCTATCCCTTTGTAATTACCATTTAAAGGGTGTTCTTTATAAAATATTTCCGATGGTGAAAACAACTTTATTAAATCATGGAATTCACCATTGAAAATTTCAGCGTTTAAATTTTCTTGATTAAACTTTAACATGAAGTTTAACGCGTTTTCTCCAATAGGATGTTTTTTAAAAACCGACGGCTCCAACAATAAAATGGGAATGGAATCATCATCTTTTCGCCATGTTGGATCTAAATTATAATAGTTGTAAAGTCGTATTTTTTCACCTTGACCATGTGTTTTAGTTGATTCAGGAAGTTTAGTTTTTAAAACAAGCATTGAATCATCGAAATGGTATTTATGATTGTAAATTGCTTGTTCAATTGCTTCATAACTTTTATCTAGAATAGTTTGATTTTGGTTATCATTAAAGAAGGTATTTATGTTTTTTTGATTGGCAATATATTTCTTGGAAGCATTTGATCCTGCTACCCATTGCCAACTCAAATAATTACTTGCAACATCACCATCTAACAAATAATAATACATCCAATCTGCAGGTTTTTTCCAATGAAATCTACCGATATTGCAGACTAAACTTGATAAGTACATACGCATGTGATTGTGCATGTATCCATCCTGTTTGAGACTGGTGATACATCGGTCAATAGCGTTTATTCCGGATGAAGAATCCTCTAAAAAAGCGGGTGAGTCCCACGAATCAACAGGATTTTGAACATGTTTGAAATCGGAGTAAATTTTAAGATTATTTTTCTGCCATATTCTTTGCCAGAATTCTCTCCACGCCAATTCTTGCTCAAATTTTGCAAACTGATAAGATTTATAGCCCTTCTCAATCAAGGCATTTATGATATCTTTTGATTGAATTATACCTCTTGAAATGTAAGGTGAAAGATAGCTTACAGCACCATTCTCATAATTTCTTGTAGAACTATACTTTATAGGGTCTATTTTATCAATTCTTTCCCAGATATCTGATATTGAGGTTGAAAAAATCATCTTTTTGAAATTTTATTACCTGAAATTGTTCTTTGTCTACTGCACTTAAAACGCGTAATTCCAGGGCTTCGTTTATAAAGATGTTTCTGAGAGGTGCCAGAATTAACTCTTTTTCTCCACCGTTTAAACGAGGATATTTTAAGTTCTTTTCTCATTAGTTTAATCACTTCTTTTTCAGGTAAGCCAAACTGAAAATAAATTGCTTCGAACGGCGTACGATCTTCCCAAGCCATTTCTATAATTCGATCCAAATCTCTTTCTGAAAAAAAGCTACTCATGATTTATATTTTTAAGGATGATATACCACCATCAATTTTCAAAATTTGACCAGTGATCCAACTGTTTTCTTTATTTAATAAGAACTCCGTACCCTGCACGATATCCGATATAATACCTATTCGGTTAAGAGGATGCCTTTTTGCATTCGCTTCTTTTTTTGCTTCTGAATTGATAAACTTTTCAGCTAATGGAGTATCTACTAAGGAAGGGGCGATACAATTTACCCTTAAATTAGGAGCGAATTCTGCAGCAAGCGACCGAGTTAACCCCTCAATAGCGCCTTTGGATGACGAAACACAGCTGTGATAATTAAAACCTGTACCAACAGCCACCGTAGAGAAGAAAACGATACTTCCCTTTCCTTTTTTTAATGCAGGCAGAGCATGTTGCAAGGTTTTTATTGCGCCCAATACCTGAAGCTCATAATCTTTTAAAAAATCTTCTGATTTTAGCCGATGAAAGGGAGCAAGATTAATTGCACCAGGGCAATACACAAATCCGTCTAAAACTTCAGGGAGGTCAACGTTTATTTCAGATGATGACACATCTAATTGAAATGATGTTAAATTTTCTACACTTGAGATAAAAGACTGATTATATGTTGCCCAAACCTGATGACCTTTCTCTAACAAAGAGTCTTTTAAAGCCTGACCAATACCAGATCCAGCACCGATAACTAAATAATTCATAATTGTTTTTGTTTAACAAAATATATAAAAGATTAAACAAAATCACAAATAAATAGAAGAAGTTGACAACTTATTCTATTGTTTTTACTTATGAATGGATAGTTTTAGGTCGAATGAAATGAAATAATCCTCTTGAAATTATTTTGAATTCAACAATGAGCAATTAAAATAGCCCCTAATATTATAATATAGAATTTGATTTATTGAGCTTATACATCTCATCAATCATTTGAAGATAATTCTCAATGATATTTCCAGGTTTTTCTTTGAAAACATAAGACATTTCATAATCATATTTGTTCACGATTTTCACTTCTATTCCCTTATTATAAGTGTTCCAAACGTTTAAATATTCTTGAGCGTTCGGGAGAGACGGCATAAGATCAATCAGACTTGATGTCACAACATCGGGATATTTTGTTAAATCTGTATGTAAATGAAAATATGAATTGGATGCTTGAAAAGCTTTGGCAAATTTGCTATCTGCCAATGAACGGTCTAATGATTTTCCCTCTGAAAGTATTTCTACAGCATTTTGATCTGTTGTAATAATCCCAATTTTATCATTGTAATATGCGTAAAAATTAGATCGAAGGATTTCTTTTGAATGTATTGTGAAATAATTCCCCGTTGTTTCTAAAAACGGACTCATACTCAATGGCGCAATTACTTGGTCCAAGGCTTCTTTCTTTTTTACATCAAAACCTAAAGCCACTTTTGGAAGAGGAATACTTTTTTTAACAAAAGTAAATCCTGTATCAGAATAGGAAGGTATTTCTTTTTCACCAACTTCCACATCATAGAGACTAAGATTAAATGATCCTCCAAACCCTTCTAAAACAGGTTTTGCTGCAGCAATTCCCATTTGTGTTTTTAATGGAAGGCTATTGGTTATCGAATCAATACCAGCCTCTAGATTAAAGCTGAAACCAAAAAGCGCAAGGTGATTTTCTGGCATTTGTTTAATTACTTCTTGATTATACTCAGAAATAATATTATTAAATGTTGATTCATATTTCTTGAACGCTTCGTTTTGAACCGTACCTCCTTGAGCAAATATCCTATCATCTTCAAAATGAATAGAGCCATAACTACATATGTTTTCAAAATCTTTCAATAGCTCTTTTGTTTCAGATGTTTCCTGGTAAAGATTTGATTGATTTACGACTAAATTGATATCTCCTTTTTTTTCAGATAAAACATTATAAAGATTAGTTGTGTAAAATTGATTTTCAGGTTGTATGTTAAATAATTCAATCGCTTTTTCTTTGAGTTCATTATCAGTCATTGACGATTTGTCCAAGTTAAATAAGATTAAAGCAGACTCATTGTCCCATGTTAACAGTATATCCTCTAGTTGGCATAGAGATAAGTTACTTATTGATTTTAATTCACCATTTAAATCATTTTTAACAAGATCACTAATTACTTTTGTGAAGTTTTCTGAATTTGTTAATCGCAGAGCAATGGCAGTATATCCTCCAGAAACTTTCTCTGTGTATGTATAGATATCATCAGTTAAACTAATTCCCCAATCAAGTGGATTATTTAAAACATTAGAAAATTTGATGGTTGAATCATTTTTACTTTTTTCCAAAAGGTCTTTAATAAATTCATAGCTTTCAATATCGATGCTTCCAATTTTCATCCCAAGTCCTAATAAATCTATATTAGCGACAATACCTGCATCTTTTGGAATTAATTTGAGGTGTTCAGGTTTTTTAGAACAAGCATTAAAAAGGACTAAGCATGTAAGTAAAAAGAGGCTTTTGAAAATGTTTCTTTTTTGCATTGGAGTTTCTGTAATTGAATTCGGCAGCTAAAATAATTATAAATGAATGAATTTTAGTTAAAAAACTATTTTATTCGTTTTAATTAGAAAGTTGAAGATATATGTAATAAAATATCATACGAATTAGTCAGTTAATGAAGTATTGGAAACCTATTTAAGCTAATTTAGTTCTATGAATTATTTATCAGTTTCAGATTTATCAAAATCATATGGAGAATTTAAATTGTTCCAAAATGTTTCTTTTGGGTTGAATAGAGGCCAAAAAGTTGGGTTGGTGGCTAAGAATGGAGCTGGAAAATCAACACTCTTCAATATTTTGATGGAAAAAGAGATTCAAGATGAAGGAATTGTTTCATATCGAGATGGTGTCAGGGTGAGCTGTTTAAATCAAGAACCTAATTTTGGAGAAGCGAAAACGATAGAGGAATTTATTTATTGTTCAGAGAATCCAATGATTAAATTACTTAATCAGTATGAAGCTTTATTAGCTGATGGTCGGGAAGAAAGTGAGGAGTTTGCTCAATTAATAGATCAAATTGATGAAGTGAATGCATGGGGAGTAGATGTGAAAATTAACGAAATCCTCACAAATTTGAAGTTTACCGATAAGGCAAAATCTCTGTCTAATTTAAGTGGAGGGCAGGCAAGAAGGTTATCGCTAGCTAAAGCGTTAATTGATGAGCCTGAAATTCTTTACATGGATGAACCTACCAATCATCTTGATTTTGATATGGTTGAATGGTTGGAAAAATTTATTTCTGAGAGTAAATTAACATTGTTATTAATCACACATGATCGTTATTTTTTAGATAATGTATGTGACGAAATAATCGAGCTTACTCCAACAGGAGTTTTTACTTACAAAGGTGATTATGAATATTATTTAAATAAAAAAGCGGAGAGAGAGCATAATGACTCTGTAGTGGCTAATAAAGCTAAAAATCTTTTTAAGACGGAATTGGAATGGTTAAGACGACAACCAAAAGCTCGTGGTACAAAAAGTAAAAGTAGGATAGAGGCTGCGTATGTGCTCGAGAAAAAATCCAAAAGTGTGAAAGCGAAAAAAGAATTGGAAATTTCCTCCGTGATGACAAGAATGGGCCGGAAAATTCTCGAGATTGAGTACCTCACAAAATCCTTTGGGGACATTAAAATTTTAAACGATTTCACTTACTTTTTTAAAAAGGGAGAAAAGGTTGGCATAATAGGTAAAAATGGAACAGGTAAATCTACATTTCTTAATATAATTACTGGAAAAGATTCGAATTATCAAGGGTCTGTTTCAACAGGTAGCACAATAAAGTTTGGATATTACAATCAAAAAGGATTGAAATTCCGATCGGACATGAAAGTCATTGATGTTGTAAAAGATATTGCCGAAGTTGTTCAAACAAAAGATGGGTCAAAAATTACTGCTAGCCAAATGCTAACGCATTTTCAATTTGACCCTAAAAAGCAACATACTTATGTTGAGTTATTATCAGGTGGGGAAAAGAAGCGTTTATATTTGGTGACCGTATTAATGGAGAATCCCAACTTTTTAATATTGGATGAACCCACGAATGATTTGGATTTAGCAACCTTAACAGCTTTAGAAAATTATTTGTTAGAATTTAATGGCTGTGTAGTTATTGTTTCACACGATAGATTCTTCTTGGATAGAATATGTGATCATTTATTTGTTTTTAAAGGGGAAGGAGAGGTGAAAGACTTTCCGGGTAACTATACAGAATATCGAGAGTATCTTAAATTAAACAAGGATGAAAAAGATAAGGTACTTGAAAAAAAGAAGGTTGTTGAATCGAAAGAACAAAAGGAAAAGTCAGGATTAGTAAAGTTAACATACAAGGAGAAATTGGAAATGGATAATCTGGCGAAAGAATTAGATTTACTAGAGCAGCGTAAAGGTGAATTAGAAGAGAGGCTTTCAACGGGTACTTTAAATGGGAAGGAAATTAACGAGCTCTCTATCGAATTAGGAATGGTGGTAGAAAAAATAGAAGAGTTTACAATATCATGGATGGAATTAGCCGAAAAGGAATAGATGAACGTATATCATAAAATATTGCCCGAAAACTTTGATTATACTCTTCAAGATAAGCTGTATTCTGAAATGCCAAATAACATAAAAGCAGTTCTGAGCGATAAAAAGACATCTAAAAGAATGCTCAGTTTAATAGGTTGGAAGCTTTTTATGGAAAATGCGCCTTCTCCAGAATTGCTTTCAAAAGTAGCGTTTGAGGATAGGGGTAAACCGTTTATTCCAAACGCTGATATTTATTTTAACATATCCAATACGAATGGAGTAGTTGTTTTGGCGATTTCTAATCAACCTGTTGGTGTTGATATTGAAAAGATTAGGAAACCTAAGCCATTAATTTACAAAAGAGTTTTTTGTAATGAGGAAGTAGATTTCATTTCTTCTGCTGAGGACTTCACCTATTTATGGACACGAAAAGAAGCAGTAGTTAAGCTTTTTGGTGGGGGGATATCAATGGGTTTAACAGAATTTTCTGTGCTTAAGAATGAAATTGAAGCTTTTGGTAAAAAGGTGAAAATAGAACCTTTTGAAATGAAAGGGTTTATTTGTCATACAGCAAGGTTTATTTGATCATATTAGTATGTTCAAACCTGTTATAATATTTTAGTTTTGCCTGTTATCGGATTCGTGTGAATTTATTAAACTAACCAAATTATTAGCGCTGTGATTCCTACAATTTCTCCAACAACTAATGAAGATACTAAGGTTGTTGCTAGTGCGTCTGATGAAATTCTAATCCTCCTTTGATTTAGGATTTTTCGCTTGCTTCTGGATCGACCTTTTATTTTTCGAATATTTTTATTGCTTTTTTTATGAAAGGCTCTGCGAATATTAAGCAGAATTTCTTTTTCATTAGATGGTCTTGTGTTCAGGTATTCTATAAGTAAATGTGGTTTTTGCTGAGCAAGCATATTTAGTAATTTTTCACTGTGGAATTTTCTATAATCGGACGACTCCAGAAGTTTATTTATTTCTTCAGAGGACAAATTATCTAGATTATCAAGTTTAGTATAAAACTCTCGAATTTCTGCGTGCGTTAAGGATTCAAGTAAATTAGTTATTGAGTCTACAACATGATACATTTCTTGAAAAGATTTGGTTAAAAAATTTAGATATTTCTTCTTATCGTCTTTATTCAAAAAATTAATTGTTTTGTATAATGTGTCTTCAGGTATAATCGGAGAAAAAAACATCCCCATCTCAATTAAGGAAGGAGGTTGGGCAATTTCATCTAAGTTTATTTCGACAGACAAGCTATCCTTAATTTGCAAAAGTTTATTGTTAAAAAAGATCTTATTTGACTCTAATTTTTGTTTTTTATACGAAACTTCATCTGTAGCAGATAAAATAATTTTTTTACTCTTTTTTTTGTTTTTCTGAGGTAGTAATAAAACGATCTTGTTATCCTCTAAATAGGCACCTAAAGTATTTTCCTTTTCTTTCCTTTTTTTAAGTGGTATAATTTTATCGGAACGAGTCCATCTGCTCTTGAGGTATTTAAAATCCGTGAGATTATCGATCCATACTGAATCGTTTCTTATTTCAACTCGATAGCCTTTTTGGTTAGAATAAAATTGTCCAAGTGCTTTTTGGGAAAAGATAAATATCAGTGAAATAATAAATATTTTAATCATATCATTTTTGTGAGGTTTATTATTTAATGGTAATATCTACCCATAAATCTTTTTTAAAAGCAAAGTTTAGGCCAAAAATAATGCCAGATGAAACCATCTGGCATTATAAATTTATTCTCTTGTTAAAGAATTTACTTTACGGCATCAACAACAGCTTTGAAAGCTTCTGGATTGTTCATTGCAAGGTCTGCTAAAACCTTTCTATTTAGTTCAATTCCTTTTGCATTCACTTTACCCATAAACTCTGAGTATGAAAGACCATGTTGTCTTGCACCTGCATTAATTCTTTGGATCCAAAGTGATCTAAAATTTCTTTTCTTGTTTTTTCTGTCTCTATACGCATAAGTAAGTCCTTTTTCTACTGCGTTTTTAGAAACTGTCCACACGTTTTTTCTTCTACCAAAGTAACCTTTGGCTAATTTCATCGTGTTTTTTCTTCTTGCTCTACTCGCTACCGAGTTTACCGATCTTGGCATAATTTTAAGTTTTTTGGTGGTTAGTGGCTTATAATTTTAAAGCACTTTTTTTTACTAGACACCGGGTTTAACAAACAACCAATTAAATTAATTGAATTACTGATTTTCCGTTGATTATTTTCCAATAGTCAACATTGCCTTAACAGAACCTTCATTAGTTTCATCAACTAATCCAGTTTTAGTTAAGTTTCTTTTTTGCTTTGTCCCTTTCTTAGTTAAGATGTGAGACTTAAAAGCATGCTTCCTTTTGATTTTTCCAGTTCCAGTCAATTTGAATCTCTTCTTAGCACTGGACTTTGTTTTCATCTTTGGCATACGACACTTATATTAATTAATAATTAAAACTTTACTTTTTTAACACTTTAGGGGCAATCATCATGTTCATCTTTTTACCTTCCATTTTAGGTAACATTTCAACTTTCCCTATCTCTTCTAATTCCTGAGCAAATTTCAGCAATAAAATTTCTCCTCTATCTTTAAACACAATAGTTCTTCCTTTGAAAAAAACGTATGCTTTCACTTTTGCTCCCTCTTCTAAAAACTTTTTCGCGTGGTTGAGTTTGAAGTTGAAATCATGATCATCGGTATTTGGACCAAATCGAATCTCTTTAACAACAACTTTAACCGTTTTATTTTTAATTTCCTTTTGTTTCTTTTTTTGTTGGTAAAGAAACTTTTTATAATCAATGATCCTGCATACAGGAGGGTCAGCTTTTGGGGAGATTTCAACCAAATCTAATTCCTGATCCTGAGCTATTTTTAGTGCTTCACGAGTTTCGTAAACTCCTTGCTCAACATTGTCTCCAACAAGACGAATTTGTGGAATTCGAATGTTTTGATTGATTCTGTGCGGGTCTTCCTTTTTAATCGGACGACGTCCCTTATTTCTTCTTCCTCTTGGGTTCATTAATTGCTTTTACTTGTTTAAATCGTTTTTTATTTCATTGTTGATGTGTTCTACAAACGCATCATTAGTCATTCTATTTAATTCTCCTTCACCATGTTTTCTGGGAGAAACCGTACCTGTACTGGTTTCTTGTTCCCCTAAAACAATCATATAAGGGATTTTTTTAATCTCAGTATCCCTTATTTTTTTACTCACACGTTCACTTCTATCGTCAACGAATCCGCGAATATCGGAATTATTTAGGAAACTTAAAAGCTCTAACGCTGCTTCGTTGTATTTATCACTAACAGGAAGGATAGCAATCTGATCTGGTGCTAACCAAAGCGGGAAGTTTCCAGCAACGTGTTCAATAAGTATCGCACAGAATCTTTCTAATGATCCAAAAGGAGCTCTATGGATCATTACAGGACGATGTTTTTGATCGTCTTTTCCAGTATATTCTAGTTCAAAACGCTCAGGTAGGTTATAGTCAACCTGTATGGTTCCTAATTGCCATTTTCGACCAATAGCATCCTTTACCATAAAATCAAGTTTTGGACCATAAAAGGCCGCTTCTCCATATTCAACAACCGTTTTGAGTCCCATTTTCGCTGCGGATTCAACAATTGCTTTTTCAGATAATTCCCAATTTCTATCCGATCCAATGTATTTCGTTTTATTCTCGGGATCTCTAAGAGAAACTTGGGCAACATAATCATGAAAACCAAAAACATTGAAAACGTATTGAACAAGTTTTATGACTTTTTCAAATTCATCATTTAATTGATCAGGACGACAAAAAATGTGGGCGTCATCTTGGGTAAACCCTCGGACACGAGTTAAACCATGTAGTTCTCCTGATTGTTCATATCTATATACCGTTCCAAACTCTGCAAGCCTAACAGGTAGGTCTTTATATGATTTTGGAGTAGCATTGAATATTTCACAATGATGAGGACAATTCATGGGTTTTAGGAGTAATTCTTCTCCTTCAGCAGGGGTGTTAATTGGCTGAAAGGAATCTTCACCATATTTTTCATAGTGCCCTGAGCAAACATATAATTCTTTATTACCAATATGTGGAGTAACAACAGGAAGGTATCCTGCTTTTTGTTGCGTGTTTTTTAAAAAAGTTTCCAGGCGATCTCTAAGCTGAGCCCCTTTGGGAAGCCACAATGGAAGTCCTTGACCTACCCTTTGAGAAAAAGTAAATAAACCAAGTTCTTTTCCTAATTTTCTATGGTCACGTTTTTTTGCTTCTTCTAACATGTGAAGATGCTGTTTTAGTTCTTTGGCTTTGGGAAAAGTAATCCCGTACAAACGTGTTAACTGTTGGCGATTTTCATCACCTCTCCAATACGCACCTGCAGTGCTCATTATTTTTGCAGCTTTGATGATGCCTGTGTTAGGAACATGCGGCCCTCTGCATAAATCCGTAAAATCTCCTTGAGTGTAAAAGGTAATGTTACCGTCTTCTAAATCTTCTAAAAGTTCAAGTTTATATTCATCACCTTTTTCTTTGAAATAGGAGATAGCCTCCTCTTTAGGAACTTCTTTTCTTTCAAAGGGATTTTTTTGACGGGCCAAGTCTAACATCTTATCTTCAATTTTTTTAAAATCAGATTCAGAAATTGTTTTCCCACCTAAATCAACGTCGTAATAAAAACCGTTTTCAATTGGAGGACCAATTGCAAATTTAGTTTCTGGATAGAGGTACTGTATCGCTTCAGCCATTAAATGAGCGGAGGAATGCCACATGGTTTCCTTTCCCTTTTCATCGTTCCAAGTTAATAGCTTCACCTTTGAATCTTCTGTGATGGGTCGGTTTGAATCCCAAATCTCGCCATTTACTTCAGCAGACAATACATTTCTTGCAAGGCCTTCACTTATGCTTAGTGCAATATCGTGTGCAGAAACACCAGATTCGTATTCGCGTTTGCTACCGTCGGGTAATGTTATGTTAATCATTTTCCACGTTTTAATAGGTTTGCAAAATTAGCATAAAATTATGGAGTGATTGCGTGAATTATTCGTTCTATTTTTTCAAAATGAATCTGTGATCACTAAAAGAAAATCCTTCCCATCGATTTGGGAAGGATTGAGAACACTATAAACCAGAAGGTTTATAATTTATCAGCTACTACAGCTAATTGAGAACAAACATATTTTTGTATGTCTTTTTGTTGATTTAATTCATGCCAAAACCATAATAAGCTTTTGTCCCGCTAGGATATATTCCCTCAATTAGAACTCCACCTTTGGTTTCTTCTAGTGTTTTCACAAGTTCTTTGGGTGAATGAATATTTTTTTGATTGACTTTTGTAATTATAAATCCTTTTTTTAAGCCTTCATTTAAAAATTTTCCTGAAGTAATATTTTTAAGTTTAACACCGCTATTAATACCAAGTTCCTTCATTTCCTTATTGGAAACCTTTCCAAGTTCAGCGCCTAAAAAAGAGACTTCTTTAGTAACTGAAGCTGTGGTCCCTTGTTTATTTTTGAGTGTGAATTTTGCACTGTGTAATTTACCTGCTCGCTCGAACTCCATATTTACGATATCACCAGGACGATATTGACCTATCTTTTCTTGTAATTCAGCAGGGGAAGTAACGCGAACACCATCGATAGATCGAATAACATCACCTTCTTCAATTCCTCCATCATCCGCAGAACTACCTTCTAATACTTTGGAAATAAAAACACCTTCTAAATTTGAAATGTCTTGCTCCTCAGCTAAATCAGCATTTAACTCACGAATTTGAACGCCTAGTAAAGCTCTTTGAACTGTTCCATGTTTGGCTAAGTCTCCCATGATCTTTTTAACCATATTGACGGGTACAGCAAATGAATATCCGGTATAAGAGCCTGTATTCGATGCGATTGCAGTATTAATACCTATCAGTTCACCTTTTTGATTAACCAATGCTCCTCCGCTGTTTCCCGGATTTACGGCAGCGTCTGTTTGAATGAAACTCTCAATGGCATAATCTTCCTTTAAAATGTTAATGTTGCGTCCTTTGGCCGAAACAATACCTGCAGTAACTGTGGAATTTAAATTAAATGGATTTCCCACTGCCAATACCCATTGACCTACGTTGACATTGTCAGAGTTTCCGTAAAAAACGGGTGTTAGTTCATTCTCTTCAATTTTTATTAATGCTAAGTCAGTTGAGGGGTCAGTTCCAATGATTGTTCCGTTGTATGTTCTTTTGTCATTTAATGTGACCTCTATTTTTGTAGCGCCTTCTACCACATGATTGTTTGTAGCGATATAGCCGTCTTTGGATATGATTACGCCTGATCCCGAACCCGCAATTTCCTGCTTGGGAAGTTGTTGCGGTCGTCCAAAAAAGAATTCCTGAAAGGGGTCTACTGAATGATGTGGTTTATTGGTTGATATTGTTTTGATATGAACTACGCTATTTACAGAGTGTTTAGCAGCATCCTCAAAGGAAGGTACATTTGATGCAATGGAGGAAACAGCGTTTGAGAGTTTGATTTGAGGACGGGATTCTACAATCGTTGGAGTTATCGTCTGGGGTTCTGAGTTATTTAAAAGGAAAAAACCTCCAAGTGCAATTGCTGCACCTAAACTGGCAGTAATGATATTTTGAGTGATATTTCTCATAGAGCGCTCTTTTTATTTAATGTGTTTTAAAGTTAACGAGTCAATATGCTTTAGGGCATTTTGTTCCGGTTAAAAAGTGTTAATTTTGTTCGTTAAGAAATGTTAATACATTCTAAGTAATGAAAATGGATTTTTTTAAATTCCAAGGTGCAGGAAATGACTTTGTAATTATTGATGATAGAGGGAATACGTTTGATCGTTCAAACACCAAGCTTGTACGTTTTTTATGCGATAGAAGATTTGGTGTTGGTGCTGATGGACTCATGCTTCTAAGAAATAAGGAAGGCTATGATTTTGAAATGATATATTACAATTCTGATGGCAATGAATCTACCTTATGTGGTAATGGTGCTCGATGTATTGTTGCGTTTGCAAAAAAAATGGGTGTTGTAAATGATCAGAGTTATTTTTTAGCTGTGGATGGCCCTCATAATGCCAACACTGTATTAAATGAGGAAGGAGAGTGGATAAGTTTAAAAATGGGAGATATTAATGATCTAGAAAAAGGTCCTGGGTATTGTTTTTTAGATACAGGCTCTCCTCATTATGTCGCTTTTGAATCAAATCTTGAAAAGTTTGATATGTTGGAGCGTGCTCGATCTATTCGATATAATGCTCGATTCAAAGAGGAGGGTACAAATGTCAATTTTATAAGTTTAGAGAATGGAGTGCTAAACATTAGAACATATGAGCGAGGCGTAGAGGATGAAACCTTAGCTTGTGGAACTGGGGTGACAGCGGCAGTACTTTCTGCTCATGCAACTGGACAGTTTAAAGGAAATGAAATCAATGTTAAGGCACTTGGTGGAAACCTTAAAGTTAAATTTGAGCCAACTAAAACAGGTTATCAAAATATTTGGCTAGAGGGTCCAGCAGAATTTGTTTTTCAAGGAACTATTGACGTCACAATATAAAATATTAAATCTTCAGCCTCTTGTAAAAGAGCAATTGTATGAAGGGGTTTATTTACTTATTCTTAATGCTAGAACTGTGCCTCCACATTTGTCATTAACAGTTTCAGGAAAGGTATATGGGATCAGTACGAAAGGACCTACATTTGATAAGGATGTAAATATATATTTACAACACATTCAACAAAAACATATTGAGAGTGTATTTGTTAAGCTAAAACTACCTAGTTTGTATACTGATGAAGAGATGTTGGCGTCTGTTAGAGCTGTTGTAAAGGCGTATCCTCGTGTAGATATTGGAGCAGCTACATGCTTAAGTCCAATTAAAGATTTTGTGCATTCTTCGTATCAAACGGAGGTTCATGATGTGCATTTGATTTTTGACTTACTTCCAAAATTACATGCGCAAGGCATAATTGAAGGATACTACCAATTAAACTTAGATGATGCGATGTCTAAAGGTGAATTATTGATGAGAAAATACTCTGTTTTTGAGGTTAATGAGGCTATTCACGAGGCTATGCCAAAAAGTTTAAGTTGATCTTAATATATAATTGTAAGTTAAGATCTTTTTTTACATCCCCATTCTTAAGTGTTATGCATTTAAAAAAATCCCTAAGTTTGTTTTATGTTGTTAAAGGGTGATGCTATTTCGTTAAGGGCTTTAGAACCAGCTGATTTGGATTTAATTTATACTTGGGAGAATGATCCAAAAGTTTGGGAAGTATCTCATACATTGGCACCTTTTTCAAAATATGTGCTTCGTCAATACCTAGATGCCCAGCATCTTGATGTGTTTACGTCAAAACAATTGCGTTTAGTAGTTGTTAATTATTTAAAAGTTCCAGTAGGTTTGATTGACTTGTTTGATTTTGATCCAAAACATAAGCGGGCAGGAATAGGCATTTTGATTGATCCAAAGTCAAGGGGCAAGGGCTACGCAGGGGAGGCAATTGAACTACTCGAAGACTATTGTTTTAATCACCTTGATCTTCATCAGCTTTATGCGAACATTGGAGAAGATAATTTACCAAGTTTACGTTTGTTTGAGCGTTTGAATTATCAAAAAATTGGGACGAAGAAAGATTGGATTAAAACCAAAAAAGGATTTATTGATGAGGTACAATATCAAAAAATTAATGGTTGATTTTTTAATCAGATGATCCCATCATTTCGTGATAGTTCTTCCCTAATTGAGCAAGCATTTTTGATATTCGTTCAAACGATTGTTGGGTAGACGGACTAATTTCTTTTTTGCTTACTTTGAGCATCCATAACCCAAATATTCCATTAATACACGCTTCGATTTCAGTTGGTTCATTAGGTTGCTTTTGTTGAAGGTCATAAATGTCTCCTCTCGCATTACTGTATAATGGATTGTATGATTTGTCAGTTTGTGTTTTAAGTAATGTTTGATGGAGAAGAGAAAGTTCTGAAATAATATCTCTTGTAAAAGACAAGTGACCACTCTGTTGGAGATTTTGACTTTTCATTTGTTGTATAAGATCATTATACCAGTCAATTACCAAATCTTTGTCGTTATCCGTTAACCCCATTTGAATAATAACCTGAGATTTTATTAACTCTATGTTAAATTGACAAGCACGAATAATGTTTTCAATTTGCCACATATAAAGCAAATATTCAATAATGTTGTTTCGTTTTTTTTCTTGAGCAATAAACATGTTAGCCTAAAGTTTATTATTGATTGTGGAAATAATTACGTTGGTGATGTTGTTTGTATCACTTAGCGGAATAACATTATTCATTGTTCCATTATTCACAAGAATGTAATCTAGTTTTAATTGATTATTCACAATATCAATCGCTTTTTTTATAATCTTATTTCTTTCAGCACCATTTTTTGTTTCGCGCTCTTGTAATTTTATGAAAAGAGGCTGAAGGCTTTTTATCGCTTGTTCTGCTTCAATTGATTTTTGATAAAGTACTTTTTGTTCGTATTCTAAAACTGAAGGAAGTAATGTTCCTTTTGATTGTTTTTCAGTGAGTTCTTTTTGTTTAGCTTCTTGATAATCGTAAAGGTTCTTTTCAATATTATATTGACGTTGCTGTAAAGATTTTAATTCGGCCTGATTTTTCTTAAACGTTTTGGCTAACACGGGGCAACCCTCAATAACATCAAAAACATCTAGAACACCAACTCTACTAAAACTTGCTGTTTCTAGTGAATCCAATGACAAACTATCTTTAACTAAAGTGGATTGATTCTTAAGTGAGTCGATTTTTGCTTCCATTACAGGTTTATCCAATTCAACATTACTTGATGAGTCATTTGTAAAATGAAGGATGTAAAGAATAAATGTAGCAACTAAGGCAACAATAGATAAGATATTTGATTTCATAACAATATGCGTTTAAGCCTGCAAATATAATGGGAAAGTTATAAGTAAGAAATGAGATCAATTTAAAAGTTCAACAAAAAGTAATCATACATATAAGATGACTTTTAAACTATTTACCGAATCAATAAAACCGTACCTACTTTATTTTTTTCTTCAAGTTTACCAGTTTCTCTGGAAGCTTGATGATAATCAATCCAAAATACATAGGCTCCTTCTGGAGAGTTTTCACCCGTCCATTTTTGATTCAAATCATAGGTCTCAAAGATGATTTTCCCCATTCTGTTAAAGATTTGTAAGTGATAATAATAGGTTGCAGTAGCTTTAGCACCAAATGTGTCATTAATGAAATCTCCATTTGGGGTAAAGGAATTAGGTACGAAAAGATCCGTCGCGCAGAAATTTTCTACAGTAATCCGATCGGTAATGGCACAATTTTCTCCATTGGATAAGATAACCTCGTAATATCCTGGTTCAGTGGCAATAAATGTTTTAGAGGAGTCTGTTCCGTTTGGGTGCGTCCATTTTATCCATTTGGCCTCTCCTGCATACAATTCAACACCATTATTAATTGATAAGCAGACTGTGGTGTCATTTATAAGTTGACTTACAGGGGTGTCTATTGAGCTTATGTTAACAGATTTGCTTTTTGCACACCCTGAAACATTATGGGTTATAGTGAGTGTGTGTATTCCTATATCTGAAATACTGATTTGAGAGGTGCTTTCCCCTGTGTCCCAGCGATAATTGAAATCATTATTAAAAACCGTATCTGGTTTCAAAAGAATAATGTCTCCAGGGCAAATTGAAGTGTCTTGATTAAGATTAAAATCAAAAGTGTCTATGACCTCAATAGTAACAGAGTCAATGTGATAGCAAACTTTTTGAAATGATATATCATCCATAGCAAAGTCATTGCCATTCACGGCTGTATTCTCATTTGTGATGCATATTTCTGCAGAAGTATTTAAACCAGAGTTCCAAATTTCAAAGAACTCATTCCATTCACATTCATTTTCTGAAGCAGTAAAAGACGAGCCAATTTCTTTATTGTTTATTGTAAATTGTAGTATTGCAGGTTCGGTAGATATAACGCTGGTAATCCATGTGGAAAAAGCATAATCGGTATTCGATTCTACATCAATAGATTGACACCAGATATGTTCGTTTATAACAGGAGCACCATCAGTAACATACATTAAGCCAGTTCCGTCCTTGTAAGTGTGATCAATACAACTATTCCATAGTGGCCAATAAATATTTGTTTTATTATTGATACAGTAGCTGCCTGGCGGCATCATAGCATTTATGCAACTTAGATCATACATAGAGGTGAATCCTTCATTGCCGTTTTCAAAATTACCATTTTCGATCAGGTTAATAGGATCTAACACTCTATTCGTCGCATAAAACGTCATTGTTTGATCAATATAGGCGGAAGTAATTGGCAGGGTGTCAGAACTCGTAAAGTTAGAGCCAAGCCATTTCGACTTACCGAGATGAATGCCTTTTTGCCAAAGTAATACCTCAGAGGGACCGCAAATTACGGTGTCGTTCATTATTTGGAAATCACATACTAACTGGCTTTTGGTTAAATGACTAACAAAAAATACTATAAAACCAATGAAATACTTCACAGTGCTAAAATAATGGTATGTTTCATTGTTCCAAATAAAAACATAGGACAAGCGCAGGACAACTAAAAAATAGTGTAAAAGTCTTGCATCAGTTTCTTGTAGGTAGGCGTGTATCCAATATCTTGATTTCCAGAAACAAACTCAGAGTACTCTGTAGAGCAAGGAGCTTTTTGAATTTCAAAAATTGTCCTTTTAGAAGGTTTGTTTACGCTTGAATAAATGGTAGTTTGACAGACAATGAATAGGTGTTCTTTTTTAATGGCTTCACAAACTCTTTTTGTTTCCCAAGTAGGGTAAACAAAAATAAACTTCCCGGATTCATTTAAAAGCGATTTAACGCTGTTTAATAACTCATTAAGTGGAAGATATTTTTCCTGTCGAGCCTCATTTCTGTTATCATCAACACTGCCAGTGTCTTCAGTGAAAAAAGGAGGATTTGACAGGATAAGGTCATACGTATAGCTTACTATAAAATTTTGTAGTTTGGTCGGAAACAATTCAATGCTTTTATCAAATGGAGAGTGATCAAAATTAATTTTCGCTTGATGAATAGCGTTCTGATTTGGTTCAATAGCGTGGATGATTGCATTGGGAAATCGTTGACGCAGAATTAAGGCGATTAATCCACTTCCTGTGCCAATATCCAAAATTTTGTCAGGGTTGGGATGTGTTGCCCAAGCGCCTAATAAAGCACCATCAAAACCCACTTTCATGGCGCATTTATCATGCTCCACTGTAAATTTTTTGAATTGAAATGGTTTTTTTGAATTAGTCATTAAGATGAATGAGCCCTTCAGGTAAATTTAGGGTAATGGTTTTTGAAGAATGATTGATATCCATGATGAAATCTTCTGCAAAAGGAATAATGATTTCTTTGCCCTCATAGTTAACAAACAGTAAAGTTTGTTCAGTTTGGGTATTGACTTCAGTTATTCTTCCTATTTCACCTCGGATTGAATCAATTAATTTGGTTCCTTCTAAATCATGTAGGAAAAAGTCGTTTTTCTGTAACGGAGGAAGGTTCGTTTTAGAAAGATAAATTGCCCTATTCTTTATACGTTCAACATCATTATCAGAATTAATCCCTTCAAATTTTCCAAGACCATTGTTTTTGATTGTGATTTTAAAACGCTCTAGTGGGTAGAAAATTAACTTATTTCCAATTTCAATATAAACACCATCCAGATCTTGAGGAAGAATAGGGGAGTCTTTATCGATAATGATATTTACCTCGCCTTTAAAGCCTTTTGATTTTCCAATTTTACCAAAATAAAAACAATCCTCAATCTTCATAATTATATTTGTTTTACAAACATACTACATGGAGCGTTTAGATTTAAAATTATCAACACATTTTCCTAAAATAGAGCTGACAGATAACTGTTTATTTTTGGGGTCGTGTTTCTCAGAGGAAATAGGAAAGAGGTTTCAGCAAAATAAATTGAATACAATGATTAATCCTTTTGGTGTTTTATTTCATCCTGAAGCAATAGTGCGATTAATTCATAGGGCAATGAATGATTTGTTTTTTGAAGCTTCTGATTTTTTTGAATTTCAAGATTACTGGTTCAATTATGAGTTGGGTAGTTCATTAGCTCGATTCACCAAGGAAGAAGCAGTAAATGATGCAAATAACAAACTTTTAGAATTAAAAGCGTTTCTTTTGCGCTGTAATCGATTGTTTTTAACACTTGGTTCATCGGTCGAACGTAAATTTAGAGGAGAGGTTGTCGCGAGTTGTCATAAGCAACCACAAACTCTTTTCAAACGTTCCATAACCTCCTCAAGAGAGATTGTTAAAAAATTGAAACAATGCATAGGTCTCATCGTAAAAGCAAACCCTAAAATAAAAGTCTATTTAACAATAAGTCCTGTTAGGCATGTAAAAGAGAGTTTAATTGATAATCAAATCAGTAAGGCAGAACTTTTGATTGCAGCAAAACATTTGACTCGATTAGAGGCAAATATTGAATATTTACCGATTTATGAATATGTAATAGATTGTTTAAGAGATTATTCTTTTTTTAATGATGATTTCGTTCATCCTAATACCAAAGCGGTAGATAAAATTTGGAAAAAAATTAAAGAAGGATTAATTACTCAGAACCTTATTGAATTGATATGTGAATTGGAGGGGTTGAATCGGTCACTGAACCATAAGCCGTTATTTCCCAGATCCTCTGCAAATAAGCAATTTTTAAATAGTATTTTAGTGGTGATTGATAAAATAGAACGAAAGTATATTGTGGATTTGTCACAGGAGAAAGAACAAGTGAGTACTTGTTTGAAAAATCTGGTATAATCGTTGGTTTATTTATAGAAATTTTAACAGTTTAGTAGAATAATTTGATTCATTGAATTGGTTTATGAAAAAATTATACTTTTTAGTCTTAATAACGTTGTTCGCTCTACATCAAAATGTAGGTGCTCAAAATAATGAGCCAACATTAGAGCTTGCGACCTTCCTTAAATCCAAAACAAGGGTCAAAGACCCTATTATTTCTATTTATGATGATTCAGGTGCTAAAATAAGTTTGAAAATAGCAGCAACAGCTGGAGGAAGAGCTTTAATTTATTTTCCATTTGGTAAAATTTATAAAGTTGTTGTGGAAAGAGAGGGGTTTGTTACAATTAATTTCACAGTAAATGCCCAATTGCCAGAGGATGAGAAAGCAGAGAATATGACATCCGATCTGGATTTAAAAATGATTGAACAACCGTTGGATGGCTCTAAGGAGGTGTTTGATAAACCCGTTGCCAAAGTAGGGTATATAAAGAAAATAGGGCTTTTTGATTTTGATTGGGATTATGATGATGAAGTTTCATCTGATTTAAGAGATTTAGAGAAGAAAATTCGAGAGAAAAATAAAGCGTTAGAGGACGAGCAGAAAGGAAAAGAAGACGATTTAGCCAAAGCTGAATTTGAAAAGAAAAAAGCAGAAGAGGAAGCTGCGCGAGAAGAAGCTAGAAAAGCTGCAGAAGAGGAAAAGAGAAGGGCAGAAGAGGAAAAAAGAAAAGCAGAGGAGGCAAAAGCTGCAGCAAAGGCAGAAAAGGAACGATTGGAGGAAGAGCAACGAAGAGCAGAAGAGCAGCGTAAAGCCAAAGAGGCTGAGTTAAAAATACTTGCCGAGCGGGAAGCGGCAGCCAAGAAAGCGGCAGAGGAAGCGGCTAGAAAAGCAGAAGAGGAGCGTTTAAAAAGAGAAGCTGAGGAAGCAAAGTTAGCTGAGGAACGAAGGCTTGCAGAAGAAGCGGCTAAAAAAGCAGAAGAAGAACGAATTCGGCTGGAAGAAGAAAAACGTTTAGCAGCAGAAGCAGAAAAGGCCGCGAGAGAGGCAGAAGAGGAACGGAAAAGAAAAGAGGAGGAAGCGCGTTTAGCCGAGGAGGCCAGGCTAGCAGCCGAAGCTGAAGCTAAACGTAAAGCCGAGGAAGAAGAGCGATTACGAAAAGAAGAAGAAGCTCGCAAGGCGGCAGAAGAAGCCGCTCGAAAAGAAGAAGAGGAGAGACTTAGAAAGGAAGAAGAAGAACGAAAGAGAAAAGAAGAAGAGGAGCGGAAAGCAGAAGAGGAACGAAAGAGAATAGAGGAGGAAGCTCGAAAAGCAGAAGAAGAGCGAAAACGTTTGGAGGAATTAGCTAAAAAAGAAGAGGAAGAGCGACAAAAGAAGTTGGAAGAGGAGCGATTAAAGCGTGAAGAGGAAGCTCGTAAAAAAGCTGAAGAAGAAGAATTAGCTCGGCTTGAAGCTCAAAGAAAAGCACGAGAAGAACGAGCTCGATTGAAAGCAGAGCGCAAAGCAGCACAAGAAGCAGAAGAGAGAAGGCTGGAAGCAGAGCGTCAGCGTGAATTGGCTGAACAGGCAAGAAAAAAAGCAATAGAGGATAGTTTAAGGCAAGTTGAATTAGCTCGAATTAAAGCTGAGGCTGAAGCTGAGCGCAAGCGACTCGAAGAGGAAAAACAAAAGGCGCTAGAGGCTGCTCGGGTTGCAGCTGAAGAAAAAAGAAAAGCTGAAGAGGCCGCTCGAAAAGCTTTGGAAGAAGAAGAAAGAAGAAAGGAGGAAGAGGCAAGAATAGCTGCTGAGGTTGCTGCTGCAGCTAAAAAAGCAGAGGAGGCTAAACGAAAGGCAGAAGAGGAACGAATTGCGGCTGAACTTGCCGTAAAAAGAGAACAGGAAAAGGCTGATAGTATTGCTAAGGTAAAGTTGGCCGAAGAGGCAAAAAGAAAAGAGGCTTTAGCTGAATCAGAACGCAGGAAAAAAGCCGTAGAGGATTATAAAAAACAACAACAACAAAGTGCAAAAGCATTAGTTACCTCCTCAGAACCAAAAGAGGTAGACATATCACGATTACAAGGAGTAGAGAAAGCGGAGTATTTAAATACGATGGCCGCCAAATATGGCGAAGGTAAACATACTCGTAAGATTGAAGAGAAAAATAGGGTAATTACGATAGTAGTTGTTGTCAAGGAAGGGAAGGCAACAGAATATAAATGGGTAAAAACATCCTATGGAGGAAATTATTATTTTAAGAATGGAGGATCGATATCTGCAACCCAGTATGGTATGGGGACTTCCTCTTAATGATAAACACTAATCTAACTATGTAAAAGAGCCGCTTTAAGCGGCTTTTGCTATCTTTAAAATATGGCAGATAATAAAAAGCTTTTAGCATTACAAAAGGATTTAGTTTCGGCAGATGAAAAGAAAGTCATTGCTGCGATTAAAAGAGTAGCACACGATGGATCACCTGCTGTGATTCATCATCTTTTGATGGCCACATTCAAAAGCGGTTCTGCTGAGGCATTGGAGGAAGGAAAAAAGATCCTTTTCAATATTAAAGATCAAAATGTTGTAGGAGAATTACTTAATGCCTTAAAGTCGGATGAATTTGTTGAGTTTCGAGCAGATATTGCCGCTTCCATATGGGAAGCTGGGCTCAACGCAGAAGATCGATTAATTGATTTAGTTGAAATTGCTGTGATCTCAGATTATACGACCATTGTTGAAATTTGTACAATTATTGAAAATATTGAAACAGGTTTTCCATACGATGAGGTAACAGAGGCTTCATTAATCATTAATGAGCATTTACATGAAACAGAAGATGAAAACAGAATAGCTCTTTTGTCTAGTTTAGCTGAAACACTTAATTCCATGGCTGCCGAATAACGAATTATTCACTTTCTATTCCAAATTCATTAGTAAACGTAAGAATTCTCTCGGAAGTTTGTATTTGTCCTTCCTTAATAAACTTTTCAACTGATTTATTTGGTGTGCTTTCAGGTAAAAGACTAAAAGGGATTAAAAAATCGCAGCTCTTTTTGAACTGGGAACAACCAAAAGCCGATTTTCCTTTTTTGATCATTCCGTTTCCACACTTTGGACAATTTGCTTTAAGTGGAGATTCAGTTCTTATTTCTGATGAAAAATCATTGTTTAAAAAGGCCGTCGTTTCAGTTCCATTCTTGTCTTTATTAATAAGAACTTTTCTATAATGAATTAAGTTACTTGCCAGCTTTGAATCAATTGAATGATGATGAATTTGAAAAGGTATTGTAAAAGAGCAGCCATTTAACCACTCGGTACACCCAAACGCTTTTTTACCTTTTATCACTCTGCCAACTTCACATTTAGGACATTTTAAAACACTGGCATGAGGATTTACAGAAGACACTTCCCTTACGAGATCATTCACCAATTTACGCATTCCAAGGATAAATTCATCGGCACTAAATTTTCCGGCTTCAATGTCTTTCATTTTCTTTTCCCATTGACCAGTTAATCGCGGTGATTTTAGTGTTGGATTGTCAATTAACTGAATAAGCTTTATTCCAATTTCTGTAGGGAGAATATTCTTTTTCTTTTTTTCGATGTATTTCCTTCGAAAAAGCGTTTCTATTATATTAGCTCTTGTGGAAGGTCTACCAATACCGTTTTCCTTCATCACCTGTTTTAATTCTTCATCTTCAACTTCTTTTCCTGCTGTTTCCATTGCTCGTAAAAGTGTGGCTTCAGTAAACGGCTTTGGTGGCGAAGTTTTTTTATTTGAAATTGAGGGTGAGTGAGGTCCCGATTCATCTTTTTCGAAATGTGGTAATGTTTTATCTTCTTTTGCAGCAGATTGTTGTGATTGATATACAATACGCCATCCTTGGTTTAAAATTTGTTTTCCATTGGCCTTAAATGCATATTTATCAACTTTAGCCAATACAGATGTGTTTGATACCTTACACTCAGGATGAAAAGCAGCAATAAACCTTCGAGCGATTAAGTCATAAATATGCGCCTCGTTACCATTAATATTTGATGCGTTAATACCTGTTGGAATAATGGCATGATGATCGGTTACTTTATTGTCATTGAATACTTTTTTACTTTTTTTAATGGACTTTTGAAGTAAAGGATCTATTAGTGATTTATACATTGGTAGTCCTTGAAGTATTCCTTTAATTTTAGGATACTGATCGTTTGGTAAATACACTGTGTCCACTCTAGGGTAAGAAACAAGCTTCTTTTCATATAATGATTGAACAGTATTAAGCGTTTGTTCGGCACTCAATCCAAATTTCTTATTGGCTTCAACCTGGAGAGATGTCAAATCAAAAAGGTTAGGAGGGTGTTCTTTTCCCTCTTTTATTTTAATGTCTTTAATTGTTAAAGGGACTTCTTTCATTTTGAGAAGTAAAGCATCAGCTTGTGCTTTTTTTTCAATTTTTCCTTTTTCAAAGGTGAAAGTTGTGTTTTTGTATTCAGTTTTTATTTCGAAATAAATACCAGGAACAAAATTTTTAATATCGAAATGACGCTTAACAATCATTGCAAGTGTTGGCGTTTGAACACGACCAACACTCAGCACTTGTTTATTTTTACCAAATTTAAGCGTAAACAAACGAGTAGCGTTAATTCCATAAAGCCAATCGGATATTGCTCTACTTTTTCCCGCTTCAAATAATGGATCAAAATCACTTCCTTCCATTAAATTTTTGAATCCGGATTTAATTGCTTCTTCGGTTAGTGATGAAATCCAAAGTCTTTTTACAGGAGCTTTGCAACCGGCGTGTTGAAGTACCCAACGCTGAATTAATTCCCCTTCTTGTCCAGCATCCCCACAATTGATTACTTCTGTTGCATTTTGGACTAAGTTTTTGATTTTATCAAACTGACTTTGAACACCTTTATCCTTTATTACCTTAATTTTAAATTCTGTAGGTTGAATTGGCAAGGCATACAGGTTCCATTTTTTAAATCCTTCGTCGTAGTCTCCTGGCTCATTAAGTGTGCAAAGATGGCCAAACGTCCATGTTACCTGATAACCATTTCCCTCATAATACCCATTTTTACGAGCTTTAGCTCCAATGATTTTAGCAATTTCTCCTGCTACACTTGGTTTCTCTGCAATACAAACTTTCACGTTAATTAAATTTAATGTATTGTTTCTAATGGTAATGAATACTCTTGGGAAAGTTATCTACAGGTGTTCATTAAACGTAATTAAGAGGCAAATAGTACTAATAGAGATTAATTCTAGGGAAATGAAAAACAAAAGAATTAAAAGTTGTAAAAACGTTTTATTTTCTCTCTCCAAACTTTGCGTTTTGCTTTTTGAACACTTGAAAGTTTAAGAGGTTTACCACTATAGATTTTCTTTTTTCGAATGAGAAAAAAATTGTAATCATTTTCTGCCCATATTGAGTAGTTATCAAAGGAAATAATTTCAAGTCCAGCCTTTGAACAGTTTTGTACAATATATTCCAAATGAACAGGTTGATCAATAATTTGTAAGGCCTCTGGAGCATTTATTCTATCCCACTCAATACTGGAAGGACTAGGAATATTAATAAGTAACCAACTATCTTCTCTAAGCATTTTTGATACATTCAAAAATAGCTTTTCGTGGAGTTCAATTGGAATATGCTCAATAACATCAAATAATGTCACAAAATCTGCCTGCTTTATTTTAGGTTGATATTCGGTAATGTCTCCTTCATAAAAGGCTACATTTGAATAGTTGATTTTAGATTTAGCAAACTCAATAGAGGCGCCACTTAGATCCACTGATTCAACTTTTCCCTTCGTAACTGTTTTACGAATTAAATGGGTTACTACACCAATACCACAACCTAATTCAATAACATCAGAGGTAGGGGATAAGCCTAAGTTTTTTAGTTTTTCATACATTAAGAATATACGATCGTTTACACCAATATTGTATTGTTCGGTAATGTAATCGTCATAATATTTCTTTACCTCGGATTTCTTCATCATGTGAATGTTACTTTTTTGTAACGTTCATTGGAAAGTCTACATTTTCTACTTCATCAATCGCTCCTAACACTTTATCTCTTAAACCAGCCTTGAATTTCTCCATTTTTTTAAGCACAGTTTTGTCCGAAGAACCAATTATGCTTGCTGCTAAAATACCCGCGTTCTTCGCACCGTTTAATGCCACAGTGGCTACAGGTATACCATTTGGCATTTGAAGAATTGATAAGATTGAATCCCACCCATCAATTGAATTGCTTGAATGAACAGGTACCCCAATAACAGGTAATGCAGTTAAAGAAGCAACCATTCCGGGTAGATGAGCAGCCCCACCAGCGCCTGCTATAATCACTTTTAAACCTCTATCCGCAGCAGATTGCGCATATTCAACCATTCTTTCTGCAGTTCTGTGGGCTGAAACCACCGTGATTTCAAACGGAATTTCTAAATCATTTAAAAATTCAGCAGCTTCTTTCATAACGGGAAGGTCACTTTTACTTCCCATGATAATTCCAACTTTTGCAATCATATTTAACTAAGCTATTATTCTTAAATCTTCTTTTACCTTTTTGGCAATTTTCTTTGCTTCCTCCAACGAATTATTTACAACCGTGACATGGCCCATCTTTCTAAAGGGTTTTGTTTGTGTCTTACCATAAAAATGAACATAAACCCCAGGTTGTTCAAGAATTTTATGAATCCCATCGTAAACCACGTCTCCCATGAACCCCTTTTCTCCTAATAAATTCACCATTACCGAAGGTCTTTTAATTTCAGTGTCACCTAAAGGTAAATTTAAGAGGCACCTTAAAAGTTGTCCGTATTGAGACTCGTAATTTCCTTCAATTGTTTGATGTCCACTGTTGTGGGGTCGAGGAGCCACTTCGTTGACTAGGATTTCTCCGTTTTTGGTAAGGAAAAATTCTACAGCTAATACGCCAACCATACCAAGTTTTTCAATAACTTGTTTGGCTATTAATTGCGCTTTTTCTTCAATTTCTACTGAGATATTTGCAGGCGAAAATAAAAATTCTACCAGATTGGCCTCAGAATTAAATTCACATTCAACACATGGGAAAGATTTAATTTCTCCGTTTTCATTTCTTGCCACAATAACAGAAAGTTCCTTTTCAAAGTCCACCATTTTTTCTAAAACTGATGGAACATTAAAGGCTTGATCCATGTCCTGTTCAGTTCGAATAGGAGTGACTCCTTGGCCATCATATCCTCCCTTTCTCATCTTTTGCATAAAAGGAAAATCATCTTTGAACTGTATAATTTCCTCTTTATTTTCAATAAGAAAGAAGTCAGCAGTAGGAATGTTGTTTTCTTTGTAAAATATTTTCTGTAAACCTTTGTCTTGTATTGTTTTAATTACTTCTGGTTGAGGAAAAACTTTAACCCCTTCTTGTTGAAGTTTTTCAAGTGCCTTTACATTAACATTTTCAATTTCTATCGTAATGATATCACGTCCTTTTCCAAAAGCATACACAGTGTCAAATTCTTTAAAGTCGCCTTTAAAGAATCGAGAACTAATTTCTTTACATGGCGCAGAGCCGTCGGGATCTATAAAAGCAAGATCTAAACCAAAATCTAACGCTTTTTGTTGAAGCATTCTTCCTAATTGACCTCCTCCAAGAACCCCAATCTTTATGTTGGGCGAAAAACCTTTTTCCATAATACAAACTTAACCTATTTAAGGTAAATACCCATAGTGTGCACTATATCTCATAAAAAGTGGTACTTTTGAAGAACAAAAAATTACAAGAGATATGTTGAATTTAGTATTATTTGGCCCTCCAGGTGCGGGAAAAGGAACTCAATCGGAAAAATTATTGGAAAAGTATGGATTAGTTCATTTGTCAACGGGAGATATTTTGCGTGGCGAAATGAAAGCCGGAACAGAATTGGGGGTAAAAGCTAAGTCCTTAATAGAAGCAGGTAATTTAGTGCCAGATGAAGTTGTAATCGGTATGATTGACAATAAAATATCAGAAAATCTTGATGGGAAAGGATTCATTTTTGATGGTTTTCCTAGAACGCAAGCACAAGCAGAGGCGCTTGATAAATTATTAGTTGCTAAAGGAACTGGTGTATCGGTAATGCTCTCACTTGAAGTTGAAGAGGAAGAACTAGTAAAGCGTTTATTAGAACGAGGAAAAATATCAGGAAGGGCCGACGACGCGAATGAAGACACTATTAAAAACAGGATTTCAGTATACAATCAAGAAACTTCTGTTTTAGTAGATTTTTATTCAGCTCAAGGTAAGCATGTTGGTATCCAGGGGGTTGGAGAGATTGATGAAATATTTGAGAAATTGACCAAGGCCATTGACGCTGTTCATGTTGGATAAGTTTCACGGTTAAAAAGTATTTTGGACCCCTAAGTAATATGGGTTGAATAGATTCTTTATTGAATTCGATTTAAAATTGAAATAATAATAAAGACTATTGTTCAAATCAAATCTTAACCTTAAATTTGGTTTCCTGTTTGTTTAGAAACAGAATCAAGGTGCGATGGGTGAGTGGCTGAAACCACCAGTTTGCTAAACTGGCGTACGGGGTAACTCGTACCGGGGGTTCGAATCCCCCTCACACCGCAAAATAAATAAACCTCTTCAGTACATAAACCGAAGGGGTTTTTTGTTGGCACAAACTTACAAGGGGGATGAGAACCAAAAGTGTTCGTAACGAGTTCATGAGGACGCAGGACGAATAATCACATACAATCCTTACTTTTCTCAAATTAATTTCAGTCAATATACTTAAATGATTAGCTCTTTTTTTAAAATTTTAAACGGCCTAAGAATTCTTTTAAATTGACCTAGAAAACATCCTTGAAATATCATATCTTTATAGAGAAGACTAACTTTAGATAAAGTAATATGAAAGTTTTAAAATTTGGAGGTACATCTGTTGGTTCTGCAGAGCGCATGAAAGGGGTCGCAGATATTGTTGTGAATGATGAGCCTAAAATTGTCGTTTTGTCTGCTATGTCAGGTACAACAAACAGTTTGGTTGCTATTGGAGATAAATTATATGCTGATGATAAAAGTGGTGCCAAAAGGGCAATTGCTGATTTAGAGCATAAATATTTTGATACGGTACAGTCTCTTTACATTGCGGATGAATTTAAAGAAAAAGCAAACTTGATTATTAAGGAGCATTTTGATTTTATGAAATCTTTTGTTGTTAATGTGTTTAATCTTTTTCAAGAAAGAGCACTATTGGCACAAGGTGAGTTATTGAGTACTAAAATGTTTCATTTGTTCTTGGAGGAAAGAGGTGTAGAGAGTGCGTTGCTTCCTGCTTTGGATTTTATGAGAATAAATAGAGACGAGGAACCTGATATGGAGTACATCAGGGAGCATGCTGCACAAGAAATTGATAAAAGAAAAGGAATCAAGCTATTTATTACTCAAGGATATATTTGTAGAAACTCGTTTGGTGAAATTGATAATTTAAAGAGAGGAGGTTCTGATTATACCGCCTCAATCGTTGGTAATGCTGTAAATGCCTCTGAAGTTCAAATTTGGACAGACATTGATGGTATGCACAATAATGACCCGAGAGTAGTGGATAAAACAAAACCGGTTGCTAAATTGTCGTTTGATGAAGCTGCAGAGCTTGCTTATTTTGGAGCTAAAATTCTTCATCCTCAATCTATTCGTCCTGCTGCTGAATTAGGTATTCCAGTTAAATTATTGAATACAATGGATCCGAAAGCCAAAGGGACAACAATTTCTAAGGAAACAGGTGAAGGATTAGTAAAGGCTATTGCCGCAAAAGATGGTATTACAGCAATCAAGATTAAATCTGCCCGAATGTTGTTAGCCTATGGTTTTTTAAGAAGTGTTTTTGAGGTTTTTGAACGATTTAAAACCCCAATTGATATGATTACAACTTCAGAGGTGGCTGTTTCATTAACGATTGATGATACCTCTAATCTCGATAAAATTGTCTCGGAGTTAGAAGCTTTTGGTATTGTTGAAGTGGATAATGATCAATCGATAGTGTGTATTGTTGGAAATATGGTGAGTGAAACTGAAGGTGTGGCGATTAATATTTTTGAAGCGCTTAAAAATGTCCCTATACGAATGATTTCATATGGTGGGTCAAGGCATAATGTTTCATTGGTTGTTGATGGGGAATACAAACAAAAAGCCCTACAGTCCTTAAATGACGGGTTGTTTAATTTTTAAAACGTAAACAATATAAATAATTAAATGTCCCGCTAGTAAGCGGGACATTTCTGTATAATAGATTTTATGATGAACACTGAATTGCTAAATAAATTTGAGGCGCTTCCTACGCCTTTTTATTATTACGATATGGAGTTGTTGAATGAAACATTGGATTTCGCAAAAAGAGAAGCGGATAAGTACAATTTTCATTTGCATTATGCAGTTAAAGCCAATTTTAATGAACCTATTTTGAAGTGCATTTCAGAGAAGGGATTTGGTGCAGATTGCGTAAGTGGAAGAGAGGTAGAAACTGCGGTTAAATCAGGCTTTAAACCAAGTGAAGTCGTTTTTGCTGGTGTAGGTAAAAGTGATGCTGAGATCAACGCAGCCCTTGATTTAAATATCTTCTGCTTTAATTGTGAGAGTGTTCAGGAAATTGAAGTAATTAATGAACTAGCTGCTGCAAAGGGTAAAACGGCACAAACAGCATTAAGGATTAATCCCAATGTGAATGCCAATACACATAAGTATATTACAACAGGATTGTCTGAGAATAAGTTTGGTATAAATATGTGGGAGCTGGATGATGTTTTAGAGGTGTTGAAAAAATCCGACCACATTGAGCTGATTGGTTTGCATTTTCATATTGGATCTCAAATTACAGATTTGACTTCCTTTAAGAATCTAACATCTAAAATTAATACGATTCAGCAGTGGTTTTACTCTCGTCAAATTATTGTTAAAGTAATTAACGCAGGTGGTGGTTTAGGTATTGATTACCATTCTCCAGATGGACAAATTCCTGATTTCGCTGAGTATTTTAGAATTTTCAATGAATTTTTAGAGCTAAGACCCGAGCAAGAGGTTCATTTTGAATTAGGACGTTCTTTGGTTGGGCAATGTGGTTCATTAATTTCAAAAGTACTATATATTAAGAATGGTTTGAAAAAAAACTTTGCCATACTAGATGCTGGAATGACTGAGTTAATAAGGCCAATGCTTTACAGTGCGCATCATGAGTTGGAAAACATTTCTTCAAGCTCTTCAGAAATCATTAAATATGATGTTGTTGGTCCTATTTGCGAAAGCACAGATTGTTTTGCAAAAGATCTTGAGCTGCCACAAACAGTTAGAGGAGATTTATTCAGAATTAAATCTGCTGGTGCTTACGGAGAAGTGATGGTTTCTGATTATAATCTAAAAACATTATATCCTGCTCAGTATTCCTAGTCATTTCTTTTTGAGATTAATTAAAAAGCGATTTTAAACCTTATAAAGGTTGAGATGGGGGGATGTATAGTGAATTTAGGTTTGAAGGACGTATTTTTATTGCTAGAAACTGAATTTTAAACCTGTATAAATGTCAAGTGCGGAACTTTGGTTTGGGAATATAGCACCAAGAATATTATTAGTTCCTACTTGTAGTTTGATTAACTTATTGATGTAAAGATCTCCGTTTATTCCTGCTTGAAATCCACTGTATCCTCCGTATGCAATAGTAGCGCCCGGACTAAAAACAGATGATTTTAAATAAAGTCCAGCTCGGAAAAATGGCGTATAATTCACTAAAAACCGATGTTTAAGGAAAAGATCAAATTCAAATTTTTCAAATTGACCGTTATAATAAAGAGAAATATTAAGGGGTAATGATTTAAACTTATTTGCTACTTGAGTTTCTACGAAACTATCCACTGACGAAACTTGATTTAAAACAGAGTCTGAAAATTGAAAAATATCTCCAACTTCAATTCCTTCAAAAGAGAAGGTGGTGTCAAGGTTAGCATGTGTTACATTATTCCAGAGAATTCCTCCAATGTTTTCAACGGAGCAAAGGAATGTATAGGAGGATGATTGCCGGGCATAGTGGATGTCAAATTTAGATCCAAGGCCCTTATTAAGACTTGTATTAACGGAATCAGATCGCTCAAGTGAGCTCTTCTTCAAACGAATATCAATATAATCTCCATTTTCTTCTGTAAATATAGATCCAGAACCAACTTCAAAATCTGAAAAGCCATGTCCAACTAACAACGCTGCATCAATCCATATACTTGAATTACCGGTTTTCTGTATACGCTTAAACCCATAAGAGCCTTCTATGTAAGAGTAAGAGATAGATTTAAATGATGTTTCATTTAATGAAAGAGACTGACCAGAAAATGGTTGGTTTCCATAAAAAACCAGGTTGAAAAAGTCTTTGGTGAAATTTAGGTTTCCTTCGAACTGTGTCCCGAGACTCAAACCATAAAAAAACTGTGTTTTTGATTCTTTTTTCCTTTTGAAATTAAATAGAGCAGTAAGATTTCCTCCTAACTCGCCTCCAAAGAGATTAGTGGAAGATAATTGCTCAGATGCAGCATCTTTTAATTCATTATTGATGTAGTCAGGGAAAATAAATTTATTTAAAAATGCTTGCGGGAGCTTAGTTGAACCAACTCCACCAATGGCGTTAAAAACAATCTGATTTGTTGAATCTGGCACAACGAAATTGTTTTGCGCGTATATACTGGTCATACTTAATCCAAGTATATAAAATAGAATAACGAGCTTTTTCATATAAATAAAGGTTAGTTAGAGAACTGATATTTAAAGTCTCCAACTAGTTTTACACCAAAGGAGTAGTGACTGTATATTTTATAATATTCTTTTTCGGGATTAGTGATGTCAAAAGTGTGGAACCCTGCCTCAATGTATAGTTTTGATGCTAATTGTATATTTTCCATTTGTTCTTTTGATATTTCAAATTCGATCACACTTTGAACTGGACTAGAAACCACTCCTGAATTGTTAACAGTTCCTCTTGTAATAGTTTGGTCAATCCATAGGGAGTCAATAATTAATCCTGTTTCATCCATAAAATAAAGCGATGTATTTGCATCAAATGGAAAGCCATTGTTTACTAATAGTTTGAATTTTCCGCTTTCAACTTCATTATCATTGTTTGTATTTAAATTAAAATCTAGCGTATCAACTAATACGAGAGAGTCTGTCACAATAGAAAGAGGTATTTCCATATTTAAACGTGCTTTTACTTCATCCAAATAGTGAATGAAGTTAGGGGGAGTGTCATTTTCTACAATGGCTCTCTCACCAGGGTTGGGAACATTGGCATTTAATTCAACATTTACATTATAACTGATTTCTTTTGGTAAATTCTCAATAAAATCATCAATGTTTGAATTATTTGGATCAAGTGATTTTGTGGTAGTAATATGTTCTGTTCGGTAGTTTTCAATATCCCCCTGGTATTTTGCGGAATTAATTTCCATTGTTTCATTTCCCATGAAATCAAGTAAAACTTCCTCTCCTTTAAAGTTGGTTCCTTTGACTTCTAAAAACTCTGCCTCAGCGGATCCACCAATACCATTGTCAACTTCAATTTCAAAATTCACGTCCTCAATATCAAACTGTCCGGATTTGATTTGGTTAAATGCTTCAAATGACACAACCGATGGACCCGAGCTTACAATTTTATTATTTAAAAATCCACTTGCGTGAGTTGGCAGCAAATCACGAACTTGCGCTTTAACATAAAGTCTGTCACTAAGTGATATTCGTTTTTTCTCACCGGTGTATTTTATTTTTGCGGTTAATTTGGTGACATACTTGTTTATTTCGTCATCGTCTAAGGTAGGGGTACTATATCCAAGACCATTAAAGGTAAAGTGATAACCTGTCATAGGGTATGATTTTATAAGAGTTGTCCTATTTCCTTCACTTGAATCAGTACTTGGAGGCACGACTACATCAACTGAAAATGTATCAACATCGTCTTTAACAAGGTTGGGAATGGTATATGTTAGAAAGATAGAATCATTTATGGTGGATTCAATTTCAAAGTATAATTCACCACCCCTGATAGTAGCTTCTTTGAAGTCAATTGTCACATTTGATGCAAAGGGAACCTCATCTGTTACCTCGATTATATTTTGATCGGGCCATACAGCAATAGCTTCGGAAGGTTTAATTTCTTTAACAATAATTTTAGCTGAAATATACTCAGAGGTGTCTATAATTGTCACTCCTGCAATAAGATTAACGCTTACGTTTAAATTAATTATTTGCCCAACAAGATCGGATAAAATTACTGTGCCGCTATCCAAAGAATAGGTTTCGCTTATAGTGCTACCCTTAGCGAGAGAAGAGTATGTGTCGCTGATTAATAGATCGCCTCCCGGTTGAGGAGCGTTACCTAATTGAAATTGAATATTTGTTAAGTCATATTGCATTTCATTAGATAATACAACTTCGGCAACTCCTGTATCCAAGGTTAATTCATCAAAAAGTTCAACCATTGAAAAATCAAAAGATTCGCCGCTCACTTCGATTGATGTTGATGCAGAAAATGGAGAAGGTGATCCATGTAGATTGTACAAGGCTTGAATAATGAAATTATCAGAATTTCTCATTATTTCTCCCATAGTTATTCTAACCTCTATGGTGTCATTAGGAAGTTCAAGATTTTCTAAACTTGCACTTAATTCGAAAGTAGTATCTGGAAGTTGCGCAAAGCTATCTGTTGTTATCGAAAACAACTCTGAAGAATAAACAATCTTTAGGCTACTGTCTTCATTAGCTATGACGTTTTCTGATTGTAAAAGTTCTTCAACCGTTAATTCTGAATTTACAAGAGGTGCAGTCATGTTGGTATCCCATGTGGTGTATTTATCTCTTTTACAAGAAATAAGAATACTGCAAATCAATATCAGGCAGGAAAAATTTTTCATGATGCAAAAATAAGGGTTTAGGGTGGTTTTGTAAAGTGTTCCCATGACGCTATGGTTTGCTTTTAGTTGCTTTGCATGAGAAATGAATTTTTTAAGAGTACCTTTGAGTCATGAATGATTTCAAGATTGGTGAGTTCAATACACTGACTAGTGTTCGAAAAGAACCTCAAGGGTTTTATCTTCGAGGTGACGATCCTTTTAACCAGGTTTTATTACCAAATGCATATGTTCCTGAAGGATTTAAGGAAGGAGATGAAATTAATGTATTTATTTATTTGGATAATGAGGAGCGACTAACAGCAACCACACTTCAACCAAAGATTAAATTAAATGATTTTGCTGTTTTAACCGTGGAACAAGTAAATAGAATGGGGGCATTCTTGGATATGGGCTTGGTTAAGCAGCTGTTAGTTCCTTATAAAGAGCAAGCAATTCCAATGGAGGAGGGAAGAAGCTATGTTGTTTTTATGTATTTAGATGATAAAACCAAGAGGCTTGTAGGTACATCTAAACTAAATCGATATCTTTCCAATGACGATATTAAGGTTGAAAAAGGTGAGGAGGTTGATTTAATGGTGTTGCACTCCTCTCATCTTGGAACAAATGTTATGATTAATAAAACCTATAAAGGTTTAATTTTTAGAAGCGATGTAAATCAGCCATTATCCTTAGGGCAGGAGCTTAAAGGGTATGTGAAGACGATAAGGGAAGATGGAAAAATAGATGTTATCCTTCAAAAAGAAGGTGTGGCAAGTTTTGAACCAAATGCACAAAAGGTTTTAGATATCCTGCAAAGAAGTGAGGGCTTTTTAGATCTTCATGATAAAAGTGATCCTGAAGAAATTTCGAAACGACTTTTAATGAGTAAAAAATCATTCAAAAGGGCTATTGGTAACTTATATCGAGACCAAAAGATCGTGATTGAGAAGGACGGAATTCGTCTTGCGTGAATTGGAATTACCTCAAGAGCGATAAAGCATCTTTTAACCTTTGCATTGCTTCTACTAATATATCCTCTGAAGTTGCATAAGAAATTCGGACTGAATTTGGTGAGCCAAAGGCTTGTCCTGGCACAATTGCCAAGAGCTTTTCATTTAATATGAATAAACACAAATCAGTTGCATTTTTTATTACTTTACCCTTATATGATTTTCCGAAAAAATAACTAACATCTGGGAAAAAATAGAAAGCCCCTTCGGGCACGTTAACTTTTAGTCCATTAATGTCCCTAATTAATTCATACACTAGATCTCTTCTTTTTTCAAAAGCTTCAATCATGTAGGTTACTATATTTTTACCATTTTCAAGAGCTGTAATAGTTGCGCGTTGTGCAATCGAATTTGCACCAGATGTAAATTGTCCTTGAATTTTACTACATGCATTGCAAATCCATTTTGGCGCACCTATATAACCAATTCTATAACCAGTCATTGCAAATCCTTTTGCGATTCCATTTACGGTAATCGTTCTTTCCCATATTTTGCTATTTAAGGAAGCAATACTGTAATGCGGCTTTTTTGTAAAATTAATATACTCGTATATTTCATCGGCTAAAACAAAGAGCCCTTCTTTTTTTAAGATGACTTCTGAGATTAATTCCAGTTCTTGTTTTGAGTACAAGGATCCAGATGGATTACAAGGAGAAGAGTATATGATTAATTTTGTTTTGTCATTTATTGCTTTTTCGAGTTGTTTGGGTGTTATTTTAAAGTTCGATTCAATAGTTGTGTTCAACGCAACAGGAACTCCTCCGGCAAGCTTAACTTGTTCAACATATGAAACCCAATATGGTGCGGGTAGTAAAACTTCATCTCCTGGATTTATCAAAGATAAGATCACATTGGCCAAAGATTGCTTCGCACCTGTTGATACGACAATTTCATTCTGAGAATAGTTTAAGTTATTTTCCTTTTTAAATTTATCAGAGATTGCTTTTTTAAGTTCTTGAAAACCTGCAATAGGAGGGTATTTTGAGTAATTATCATGAATAGCCTGAACAGCAGCATTTTTTATTAAATCGGGTGTATTAAAATCAGGCTCACCTAAACTGAGACTAATCACATTTAAACCTTGCTCTTTGAGTGATCTACTTTTTGCATTCATAGCAATAGTAGCAGAAGTTTCCATATTTAGAATTCGTTCAGATAGAAATTGATTACCCATTAGACACTATTTTCTACAAAAATAGGATACAAGATTGTAATTCAAGTTCTTTTAACTACAATTGCGGTTCCAAAAATAGTGCTTAATAAAAATTTGTTAAAAAAACAAATATCTCGAAACTAAATAGACTTTGTGCCGTAATTTTACTGAACCCCAACCCTAAAAAAATGAGACAATTAAAAATTACAAAGCAGATTACTAGCAGAGAAACGCTTTCTCTAGATAAGTACCTTCAAGAGATTGGAAAGGAGGAATTAATTTCCCCAGAACAAGAGGTGGAGTTAGCAAGAAAAATAAAGGCTGGTGATCAACGAGCTTTGGATAAATTAACAAAAGCTAATCTTCGTTTTGTGGTTTCTGTTTCAAAACAATATCAAAATCAAGGGTTAACCTTACCGGATTTAATTAATGAAGGAAACTTAGGGTTAATTAAGGCTGCACAACGATTTGATGAGACAAGAGGGTTTAAGTTCATATCTTACGCTGTATGGTGGATACGTCAAAGTATTTTACAGGCTCTTGCAGAACAAGCTAGGATTGTAAGGCTGCCGTTGAATAAAATTGGAAATATAAACAAGATAAACAGAACCTTTTCAGAATTGGAACAATTGCATGAAAGAGAACCGTCCGTTGAGGAAATTGCAGAGGCATTAGATCTATCTACCGAAGAGGTTGAAACATCGTTAAAAAATAATTCCAGAACAGTTTCTATGGACGCTCCATTGGGTGATGACTCTGATGCAGGTAATTTATATGATGTGCTTGGTTCCAAGGATTCTGCCAGGCCAGATTCAGATTTGATGGACCAATCTTTAAAGGAAGAAGTAGAACGAGCCTTAAATGCATTAACACCAAGAGAGGCAGACGTACTCAGACTTTATTTTGGAATCGAAAAATCTGTTAAATCCAATTTAACGTTAGAGGAAATTGGAATTAAATTTGATTTAACTCGAGAACGAGTTCGACAAATTAAAGAAAAAGCCATTAGGCGATTAAAGCATTCGTCTAGAAGTGCAATTCTATTAAAATACCTCGGATAAAAAAAGCCTCCTTTGGAGGCTTTTTTTATAGGCTCTCTCTTGAGTTTTTTAAGTATTTATCGTAATTATGCAGTGCTGTGAAATATTGCATAATTACAATACTATTTCTTTCGTTTTCATGTTATTCGTTTGGCAAAAAATCCCATGAGGAGAAAGTAGTTGATCTAGGTAGGGCGAAAGGTTTTGATGCAACTATTGAAGCTTATATTGATATTATTAAAGGAGGAGTGAAAAAAATGCCAGATTCCAGTTTGTTCTACATTGATCAAGTGGAGGATTTTGCAAAAGCACTTAACCATCCATTATCTTCTGGGATTAAGTCTAAGCTCAAGTTTTATAAAGGAGTAGGAAAATATGGTGTTGGACAATATATTGAAGGAGTCCATTATATTGAGCAATCCATTAAAATACCTCATAATGATTCCTTGGACGGTCAGCGTTATTTTTATTTGGCCTTAAATCATAAAAATGTAGGTAATTACTCCAAGAGTGTTAAAAATTTTATTCAGGCATCCTCAATTTTTGAACAAAATAATGACCATTACGCAAGAGTTGGAGCTATTATCAACTTAAGTAACGTGCTCATTAAAACGAAGCAATATGATAAATCGCTTGGGTATTACAATGAGGCATTAAAATTGGTAGAAAAATATAAATTAGATCGATTGAATCGTATCATTTACACAGGAATGGGGAATGTGTTTTTGGATATGAAAGATTACCAATTGGCGTTGGATCATTTTAACCAGAGTTACAAAGAGGCTAAGAATCAAAAAAACCTCTATGGTCAGTTTGTTACGTTGATTAATATTGCTGGAGCAAAGCGAATGTTGGGTGATAATCAAGATGCTTTAAATCATCTTCAAAAAGCGGTTTTACTTCTGGATTCCTTAAATAACATCGGTTTAAAAGGAAAAATTTATTTCGAGCTAGGTGATTTTTTTGCACACATGACGAATAAAAAAGAATCTGAATTCTACTTGGGAGAGGCGTTGAAAATTGCTCAAAACGCGGATAACAAACCATATATTAAAAGTATTTACAATTCTTATCGGATACTTTATGAAAACTTAGGTGATTACAAAAAGTCTCTTAGTTTTTTCAAGAAATTCGAAACAATAAAAGATGAAATTATAGAGAGTCAGAATACAATAAAGGTTACACAGCTTAATTCTCAGTTTCAATTGGATAGAAAAGAGAAAGAGTTGAAATTAATGGCGAAAGAAAAAGAGCTCAAGGAGTCCCAAAACGAAAGGAATAGGATTTTTATTTATTTACTTATTGGTCTTGGTGCGCTTCTTTTAGTATTAGTTCTGGCACTAACAATGATTAGTATAATTCGTTCTAAAAAGAATGCCGTTTTAAAAGAAAAAAATGAAGAACTTGAAGATAAAAAAGCTGAAATTGAATCTCAAAGAGATTTATTGAATCAAACTCATGAACAACTTAAGGTTAGAAATAAGGATGTTACAGACAGTATTCATTATGCGCAAAAAATTCAACAAGCTATGTTGAATTCCTCTTTTCATATTGATGGTTCCGGAGTTGATTATTTTACATTTTACAAACCTCGAGATATTGTTAGTGGCGATTTTTATTGGAGTAATGTAGTGGGGGATGAGTTGATTGTGGCAATAGGTGATTGCACGGGACATGGTGTTCCAGGAGCTTTTATGAGTTGTTTGGGGATATCGCTTTTGAATGAAATTGTTTTTGGCAGAGAAATTATTCAACCGCATAATATTCTTGAAGAATTACGAAATTCAGTGATTCAACTTATTGCTACAGATAAGAATGCTGATCTTCAAATGGGTGATGGGATGGATATTGCAATTATTAGTTTGAACCTTAAAACCAACTTTTTGAAATTTAGTGGTGCTATGAATGGTTTAGTTATTGTTTCGGGAAATCATTTAGAGGAGGTGAAAGGAGATAAGAATCCTATTGGTCAACACATTATACCGAATCATAGATTTACACTAATTGAAAAGCAATTAAAAGTGGGAGATTCAATTTACGCTACAACAGATGGCTATAAAGACCAATTTGGAGGACCAAAAGGTAAAAAGTTAGGTAAAAGGCGTCTTCACGATAAATTTTTAGAAATCGCATCACTTTCTGTTCCTGTTCAAAAAACAGAAGTTGTTAATTTCTACAAATCTTGGAGGAAATATGAGGAACAGATTGATGATGTTTGTTTGTTTGGGATGAAGTTAGAGTCTTAAATTTTGGATTAGAAGCGGTGTTTTTAGATTTTAAAGTATACCTAATTAGAGTTTCTTATGGCTAATGCAATCATTCAAATAGAATGTAAAGATCAGCAAGGGATAGTGAGTTCTGTTACTGAGTTTATATACAGTAATAAGGGAAATATTATTGATTTAGATCAGTATACAGATCATGATAATAATCATTTCTTCATGAGGGTAGAGTGGTCACTAGAAAACTTTACCATTCAAAAGGACAAAATAGCGGAGTACTTCGAGACATTACTTGGTAAGCGTTTTTCACTTCGTTTCAATTTATATTTCTCTGATCATAAACCTAGAATGGCTCTTTTTGTGACCAAATTATCACATTGTTTATATGATTTATTAGGACGATGGCAGAGTGGTGAATTAGAGGTTGAAATTCCATTAGTAATAAGCAATCATCCTTATTTAAAGGATGTAGTTGAACGATTTGGTTTACCTTTTGTTCATTTACCAATTACTCCGGAAAATAAAAAAGACCAGGAGAAGAAACAAATTAAAATTCTTAAAGAACATGATGTAGATTTTGTTGTTTTAGCTAGATACATGCAAATCGTATCACCTTTATTTATTCAACACTTCGAACACAAAATTATTAATATCCATCATTCGTCTTTACCAGCTTTTGCAGGAGCTAAACCTTATCATGCCGCTTTTGAGCGAGGGGTCAAAATTATTGGTGCAACAGCACATTATGTCACTGAAGAATTAGACGCAGGTCCAATAATAGAGCAAGATGTAGTGCGAGCTACACATCGACATTATGTCAGTGATTTGTTGAAAATGGGTCAAGATGTTGAAAAATTAGTACTAGCTAAGGCTGTTAAGCTTCATGTTCAGAGGAAGGTTATGGTTGTTGGGAACAAAACAATCGTTTTTCATTAAATTTGTTAGTCATTTATAGTTCTGATATGTTGTATAAAGGCAACGTGGACAAGATTTGTTATCTTTGATTTGATATACGCATACAGATATGGAATTAATTTTACTCACAATCGGATTTCTTGCTTTAGCCTTTGCAGGTATTGCTATTAAAATTCTTGTTAAAAAGAATGGTGAGTTTGAAGGTACATGTGCATCAAAAAATCCAGTGTTAAATCAAAATAATGAGCCGTGTTCTTTGTGTGGTGCTCAGCCTGGCGATCAATGTGATGGTGATAATCAAGAAGCTGCTTAATTATCCAAATCTTACCATAAATCGTTAAGTTTTAGAGGTCTGTTGAACAGGATATAGAAGTTTATCCTCTAAATTCGTAGAGATGTAAGTTTGCAATGTTCCACTAGCGTCCTTATAAACAATAAGTACGTAGAGGTCGGTTTTTTCAGTTTCAACCAATGGAATAATTTCTTCTAAACGCATAACCATAAATGCAGTGGCGTAGGCATCTGCAATTGCAGCTTCATCTGCAAGTACAGTCGCACTTAAAATACCATTTTCTGTTGGTTGCCCATTTCTAGGGTCAATAGAGTGCACAATAGTTTTGCCATTTTCTTCTTTAAACTTCCTGTAATTTCCGGATACAGCAATGGCTCTAAAGCTTGAATCCATTCTTACTCTTGCTAATTCGTCTTCCCCTCCTTCAATGTCGGTGTTGGGATGTTCAATTTGAACCAACCAAGGCTTTTTATCCATTTTATATCCTTGTGCTACAATTTCTCCACCTACTTCCACTAAAAAATCACCAATCTTCAGTTCGAAATTTAAAAAATCACCAATTACATCAGCTGTATATCCTTGTGCGATAGCATCAAAAGTTATTTGAACAATTGAGTCGTCTTTACAAATGAAATTATCGTTAAAACGTCCATTTAGCATCTCATCAAACGAATTGTATACAATATCTCCTGTTAACATAAGGTATTCGAATCCAACAAAATCAGTGAGGTCATAGGCTAAGGAATCTCTGTATAAAGCAATTATGGAATCACGATTGACAGAATCTGGTAAATTTTTAAATAATGTGTCAAATTGCATAGGTGTTGATCCAAATCCCCATAAATTAACTAATGGCTTCACAGATGGATCAAATGCTCCATCTGAAATAGCATTCACTTCATCACACAGAAGGAACAAGTTTAAAATATGATTATCAATTAGGCAACAAGAGTCTGAATTATTGAAATGACTAATTCTTGAGTTTGGGTTGTATGTGCTAACAGAATTATCGATTTCATTAAGAATTGAATCTACCTTTTGTTGGATGAGTTGAACCCTATTGGTTGAATCGATATAAGATATACTATAGGTTGTGCCTTGAGTAAAACCACCAAATGAATACTTTCTGTATTTCTCTATCTTTTCCTCTTCACAACTAATAAAGAGAAAGGAAAGAGCAATTAAACAACAAAAATATTTAAACAGTTTTTGGAACATTCTTAAGGATTCATGTAATTTACTTTTTCTTAAGTAAGTACAATACTATAAATATAAATTTTAGTTGCGATTATACTAGAATAATTTTCTCACTTCTTGTTTAACAAATTCAATAGCCTCATTATTGTTAATCTCAAGCTCTTCGTTTACTCCTAATATTTTTCTGCTAAATGCAACAGCGTCGACATGATCACCTACTTGAGTACCGGTAACACCTATTAATTTAATGGCGTCATCTTTTGCTTTTTTAACTTTTTCCCATGATGCCGCAGAGATATAGACTTGTTGTGTGACATTATGGTTGAATTCATTTTGAATTTCTGCCACAGCCTTTTGTCGCAGCTCACCACTTGTCATACCCGGTTTTATGGATCTTTTGACTACTTGAACCGCATCAATTCGCTCTAACAATAGTATGATTCTTTCAAATGCTTGGAGTCTTACTGGTATTGTAACATTTAAGCTTTCTTTTTTGATTTCAAGAATATGTCGTTTACTCTCGGCTTGTAAAAATTTATTAATTAAAAGATAAGCCACAGCACCAACAACGGCAGAAGGTACAAAGGCCATAAGAATATTGTCTAGATCCATAAAAAAGCGTTTTCACTAAAATACGCAATTTTATATGGATGTATTGTGTGGTTGAACGAGAACTATCGAACAAGTTCAATAATGCCTTGTTGTTCAAATAAATACCCTGTTCTATATGTTCCTGAAATGTAGTAGTTGTAGCTCCCAGAAGGAAGTTGATTGCCTTCAAAGGATCCATCAAATAATGTGTTATAAGACTCACTCTCAAACAATACATTATTCATATCGTCACTAACTCTCACATAAAAGTCAGAAACGCCTACAAGTATAGGGAACCAGGTGTCAAATTGATTGTCTGCATCAGGGGTAAACGAAGTAGGCACATCAATATAAGTATCACAATATTCAAGCGTTATGTAAATAGAAGAATCTTTTTCGCCTACACCAGGAGTTTCTTGCTCAATATCCAGGCGATAGTTCCCTCTTAAAGAGGTAGTAAATATGGAATCTGATGATAAGAATTTATATTCTTCGTTACCAACAGAGCGATACCATTCGTGTTTCGATACAGAAGGTTCATAGCCAACTAATTTCACAAAGTTATTTTGATAAAAACATTCACGAATATCCGTTGAATTAGACAAAACATGAATAGGAGTTGTAGTCGCTTCAAAAATTGGTGATAATTTTTTTGCTTCCACCGGATTATCCTTCAAATTATCGTTTGAGCATGAAAAAAAAAGCAAAAAAATATGGAAAAGAGGAATGAGCTTTTTCATTAAAATTTATAGTTAACCCCTCCAGATAAATATCCTTTTTTTTCTGTGAAGTTATTTATGTTTATTGTATTTCTTTGGAGGTTTTTGGTGTTTTTTCTGTTGTATGTAAATTGAAATCTAATTCGATTAACATGCTGGTATCCAACAGTTATATTTTTATTTAAAAGACTTTCATATTCTAATGCCGAAAAAAATTGATTGTTGTATGTAAGACCAATTCCCGGACTATATGAATTAAATAATTCGTGTTCATATTTGAGTAATAGGCTTGTTTTGAATTTTGCTATTTCAGGAGTATGAATTGCGGAGACAATTGTATGTTTTTGATTGGTTAATTCATGTTCGTTAGTGAAACTGTATGCTAACATATTATTTCTATTGTACCCTATGTAAAAGCTTCGATGATTTAAGAAAACACCAAAATCCATTGTAGTATATTGCTCTTGTTGAGACTTGAAGCTACCAAGGTTAGTTTGATGGATGTATTCACCAATAAGTGATTGTTCTCTTAACGTTAACTGATTTACTGCTAATTGATCACTATTGAAGTTTACTGCCAAACCTGTTTTTAAATCAAGTTGATTTAAAATATTTTTAGTAAAACTAATCGAAACATTTCCTTTTCGGTTGTTCCAGTTTTCCTTCAATTCATACTGATAAAACCCTCCAATTGCGAAATAAGGGTTTAATCGTCGCTCAAAAGCAGCAATATATGTTAAGGGTTGAACAAAATTGATTTCACCTATTTGATTTTGGTCAACATCATTAATTTCCCAATTATTGTGGTAAAAGAATGATGCATTATTATTGGCATACAATCCCGTAATGGAGGAATTTTCCCAAAAGTTTAACCAAATTGTTGCTCCAGGATGGATTTGATAACTGCCTTTTGATAAATGATTCAAAGAAATTTTATGAATTGAAAGATCAAGAGAAGTACAATATTCTTGAATAGGGAAATTTTCAAGCTGAATAAGTAGGTCGTAAGGATACTCTTGTGAGTTATTCGAGGTATTTATCAAGTCTACATCATTTTGCTTTTGAATACCAACAGGAATGAATTCTTTAGTTGTCCTTGTATTTTGGGGAGTGAAAGAATTCTGTACGTTTTCTTCATGATTTTTTGGTGGTAGGTTATTATCCAATGAAATCACATCAACGTTAGAGGGTATTGTTATAGGGTTAATTATTTGATTTATTTCAGAGCTCGTATTTTTATTGTGGGTTTTTGAAGTGATCACAGGATTTTCAGAATCCTTTAGCAAAGAATCAATTCCTAGTCCAGTACCTATTAGAATTAATATCGCCGCAGCCCCTCTTAACATCTTTTTCATAATACTTCGTCGGCGAAGGGTTTTTTCCAAAGCAGCCCAATGAGAGGGGTTATAATTTAATTTCCCATTATTGAAAACAGATCTTAAAATTCGTTCTAATGGAGTTAACTTGGACAATTCTAACTGCTCAACTAAATTTTCCCAATGCTGTGCATTATATTTAAATGTGTCACTATTTAGCTTCTCTTTAAGCTTTTGTTCAAAATTTGATTTAGAATTGTACTTGTCGTTGAATTCGTCCCATGCATTGGGGGGAGTTTCCACGGAACCTTCATTCAATTTGTCATTAATCTCATTTTCAAAAGGGGTATGAGGAGGGTTAGAAGATAGATTTTGGTTCATCTTCTCCCAGTCTGAAGGGTTGTAATTCATCTCACCTTCTTGTAGTTTCTTTCTTATTTCGTCCTCAAAGTCTCCCATAGTGGTTAACCTGCTAATTTCTCTACCTTTTCTTTTAGCATTTTACGTAAGTTACCTTTCGCTTTCGCTAAATTGGATTTCGATGTTCCTATACTTATTCCTAAAGAATCGGAAATTTCTTGATGAGTAAAGCCATCAACGATATACATATTAAATACACTTCTATAAGCAGGACTTAAAAGTTGAACCATTTGTATGAGATCGGAAAAACTTACATGTTCTAATATGCCCGCATCTTCTTCTTGATCTACCTGAATACTTCCATGCTTATCATCCAATTCAACCATTTGGTTGTTTTTTTTATTTTTTCGAATATGATCAATACAAGTATTTACCATAATTCTACGAACCCATCCTTCAAACGAGCCCTGTTTGCCGTATTTGGGTAAATTCTTAAATACCTTAATGAAAGATTCCTGAAACATATCCAGCGCTTCATCATGACCATTTGCGTAACGCATGCAAACTGCTAACATCTTTCCATAAAAATGCTCATACAAAGATTGCTGAGCGCGACGATCTCCGTCAATACAACCCTGAATTATGAGGTCTTGGTTCAACATGTTTGAGTAAATATGTTAGTCCTGCTATACATGCTGACGGATTAAAGACAGAATAGTTGCTGTTCAAATGTAAATATTTTCCAAAAAGTTAACAATATGTTTAAAAATCGATGTTTGAAAGCAAGGCATTTTTTTGATTATGCCGCTATCTTTGAAAATTAAAAAACTAAAATTATGACGGATTGGTTCACAGTGAAAATAAAGTATTTAAAACAGAATCCAGAGGATGGTTCGATACAAACCAAGGGTGAGGCGTATATGTTAAATGCATTGAGTTTTACAGAGGCGGAGGCAAGATTACAAGGTATATTAGAGGAATATATTCCTGAATATAATCTTTTAACATGCGCTAAAACGAATATTCAAGATGTCATTGTTGATGAAGCATTCGATTATTTCTTCAAGGTGAAGGTAAGTTATATCAGTGTTGATCCGGATAGTGGCAAAGAGAAAAAAATTAATGAAAACTACATCATTCAGGCGAATGGTTTAAAAGAGGCCTATGATAAAATGGAGGAAAGATTAAAAGGCTCCATTGTTGATTGGGAAATCCCTTCAATAACCAAAACAAATGTGGTAGATGTTTTTCCTTATGTTGACAATACAATAGCGGAAAAAGAGGAAGTTTTAGAGAATGCTTAACAATGAGATGTGAGAGAAATTCTCTTATAAATTTCTTTTACTTTTTAATCAATAGCATTACCTGCTGATTACCCGAATCATCATATATTTTAACAAAATACCTTCCAGGTGATAGATACGATATATCGATGGATTGGTTAATTTGTAAGCTAGTGTTTTCGGTAAACAATTTACTGCCAAGGAAATCATAAATTTCAATGCACTTGATGTTTTCAACTCCATTTATAGTAAGGTTATTGTGAGCAGGATTGGGAAAAAGGTTAGCCTCCCCAGCATTGACACTAACATGAATGCCAATTAGGAAAGCAAAAATGAATAAAAGTCTTTTCATAATAACGGTGTGTTTATTAGTATAACACAATATAAATGAAAAGTAACATCATTAAATAAACCAATTACACGAAACGCGGATATTTAACATATTATTGTAAATCAGTACTTATTTTAACGTTTTTTAGATAACTGAATATATGCCAACAATGAAAGAAGTGATTTGCAACTAGATTAATAACTCTTTCATTTTTTTCTCATACTAGTCAAATTGTGAAAAAAGTAAAACATTCATTAAACATATTAGTAGTTGATGACATGGAGATTAATCGATCTCTTTTAAAATCAATGCTAGAAAAAATGTGTTTTCAGGTTGATGAGGCTGCAGGGGGGCAGGAGGCTATTATGATGTGTCAATCATCCATGTATGATTTGATTTTAGTAGACATTAATATGCCCGGAATGAATGGTGATCAGGTGGCTAGAAAATTGAGAGATGATCTCCCTTATGAAACGGTTATAATTGGAGTAAGCGCACAGAATATAGATGGAGATATAAGTCGTTGTCATGCTTTGGGGTTTGACGACTTCATTTTAAAGCCTGTAACCATGAATCGCTTAAAAAATATAGTAGGTGAAAAGTTTGCCCTTTTAAATGGAGAGCACGAATCCATGTCCGTTTCAAATTATTACACAGAAGATTTTTTTCCGTTAAATGAATCATCTATCAGTGAACTGGCTCGTAATTTTGGTAATCAAATTACCTATTTTAAGTATGTAGATAAATTCATTGATCAAAATAATTGCATTTGGTTGGAACTTAATTCTGATTTTTCAGTAAAAAACTTCGATTCTATAATGGCGAATTTTCATAAGTTGTCAGGAATTGCAGCTTCAATAGGAGCTTCCGATTATGCTGATATTCTTAATGATGCCTACAAAACATTACATAAAGAAGATGAAATTTCCAATGAGGAGTTTATTGTTTTGCAGAACCTTGGGAAGGAAGTTGAGCGGAGTTTTAATAAAATTAAATTAAAATGGAAAAAAAGAGAATACTTATAGTTGATGATGCTTTCTTTCAATTGGAGGTTTTAAAAGAGTTATTAGAAAATAAGGCTGATACCAATTTAGAAGTTGAAATTGCAAGTGATTTCCAGGGAGTTTCCAAAGTGTTATTAAAAAAAGATTGCGATTACATCATTGTTGATTATTTGCTTGGTTCAATAGGGACAGGAGTTGAACTTAAAGCTCGTGTTCAAAATAATTTAGACACTAATGCCAAATGGGTAATGATGTCAACACTAAACGCTGAAGCCCTTGCAGAACAACATCATACAGATGGGTTTTCGGGATTTATACAGAAAGCTGATTGTCAAAAAATAGCTCAGGATCTAAAAGCTTTAATTTTCGCATAATCTCGATACGATTATAGATTTTTCAAAACGTAATAACTACCTCAGATCAAATGTTATTGTTTAAATTAGCATCATAAGAAGAACTTATATGCGATCAGTGTTTAATTTTCTTTTCTCCACAAGATTTACCTCAATTTTATTGTTCCTGTTTGGGTATCTAATAGCTGTAGCTACTTTCATAGAAAATCAGTATGGGACCACAACTGCCCGAATAGAAATTTTCCGATCTAAATGGTTAGAACTTATAATGGTCTTATTAGCGATTAATTTCTTAGGTAACATTAAGAAGTTTAATATGTTAAGTGAGAAAAAATGGCCTAGCCTTACTTTTCACTTAGCGTTTGTTATCATCATATTAGGCGCTGGTGTTTCAAGGTATTTTGGATATGAAGGAATGATGCCAATACGAGAAGGTCAAACCGAAAATACCATGTATACCTCGGAACCTTATTTAAATATTGAAATTAGTAATCCAAAGCTACCCGCGGAGGACGAAAATAGTTCTTTAGGGTATTCGCAAGAAATGTTAATGGCAGAAACCACAGATAATGAATTTCACATCCCTTTTCAGTTTTCAGATGAAAAAGTGGAATTCTCTTATGTTTCTTATGTGAGTAATGCAGAGTATAAACTTTATGAAAATATTCAAGGCGGAGGAGATGTATTGCATGTCGTGACTACAGGAAAAAACGGTCGTGAAAATGTATACATAGAGTCAGGGAAAGCAGAGATTGTAGGAAGTGTTTTAATTTCATTCAATAACCCTTCCTTAAAAGGTGCTGTTAATGTGATGCAAAAAGGAGACTCTTTCATGATACTCTCTCCATACGTTATACCGAGAATGGTAATGGCATCACAAGAGAAAGATACTGTCCAGCCTAATGAGCTATCATCAATGCAATTTGCTCAAATGCATCAAATAAATGGAAATACGATTGTTTTTAAAACGAAATATGAAAATGCGGTTAAGAATTTAGAAACGGCTGAAGGAGAGAGTGATAAAGGGGATGCTCTAACTATTCAAGTAAAAATAGGAAATAATGTAACGCTACGAGTACTTTTTGGAGGTCCGGAGCGAGTTGGAATCCCCGAGTATTTCAGTTTTATGGGGTATATTATGAGATTGTCTTATGGATCTAAGCCTGTTAAATTACCTTTTAACATCCGTTTGGATGATTTTATTCTTGAACGATACAACGGTTCCAACAACCCTTCAGGATATAAATCTGAAGTTACCTTATATGATGAAGAGAATGGTTTAACAGAGCAGCACAGTATATTTATGAATAATGTTTTGGATTATCGTGGGTACAGATTTTTTCAAAGTAGTTATGACCCAGATGAGAAAGGAACTCGCTTATCGGTTAATCATGATTATCCAGGAACCTTAATTACCTATATTGGTTATTTCCTACTTGGTTTAGGTTTCGTATTAACTGTCATGAATAAAAATGCCCGCTTTACCAGTCTCATTTCGAATATGAAATCAAATATTGCAAGAAAGTCTAATTTAACGGTCATACTCGTTTTATTCGCTGTAAGTAGTGGTTTTGCGCTTGAGAAAGGTGAAATAGATATGCATGGTGGTAAAGAACACCATAATCATTTACATGACCATGATCATCACGACCATGACCACAATCATGATCATCACGACCATAACCATGACCATGATCACGATGATAAAGAAGATGGATTATACAATGGCGCTACAAGAATTCCTATCGAACATGCGAAGAAATTTGGACAACTTTTGGTCCAAGGGTTTAATGATCGATATGAGCCTATAAATACGTTAGCCTATGACGTTTGTAGAAAGTTGAATCATGCAGAGAAAATAGTTTTATATCATGGTGAGGAATATAGTCCAGAACAATTTCTTCTGGAAATGATGGTTCATGGTAAGTATTTCGAGAATAAAAAAATTATTTATCTGGATAGTAAAAACGATACGTTATTACGTTTCTTGGGAGTTGAGCAGGGGAGTCGACTTTCATTTCTTGACTTTTTTGATGACAAAGGGAATAGTAAGGTAAATAAATTCATCCAAGAGGCTACTCAAAAGGCCGCCAATAAAAGAACAAAGTGGGATAATGAAATGATTAAAATTGCGGAAAAACTTGATGTTTTTTATCAGGTTCAACGAGGTGATTTATTAAGGATATTCCCCACGTTAGATTCAACGAAAGGAGGTAAGTGGGTGTCTATTTATGATAATGAGTCTATACAACCTTTGAAGGGTACACTAAGCAATGGAGGGAATAATCTTGAGTTGTCCAATTACACTTACATGAAATTATTTGCGCAATATTTAAGCTTTTTAAGGGGGGGGAAGTATGATGAAGCAGAAGCTCTTTTAGTGGTGTTGGGAGAAATACAGCGAAAATATACACCCGAGGGTTTTTTACCAAGTCCTTCTAAAGTTCAAACGGAAATTGATTATAATCGCGCTAGTATTTTCAAACAAATCAAAATCTATTATATACTAATTGCATTATTTCTTCTGCCTTTAGCCATTATTAACGAACTCAATCTCCATGTGAAAAATGTAATAATGAAGGTAGTCCGCTGGTTAATTTATTTGTTGTCAGCAGCATGTTTAGCGGTATTTATTTATCACGGATATGGTTTGGGATTACGTTGGTACCTCACGGACCATGCTCCTTGGAGTAACGGCTATGAAGCGTTAATTTTCATTTCTTGGACCGCTGTATTAGCTGGATTTATATTTTACAAGTTTTCAAAAATAGTTTTACCAGGCGCTGCATTAATTGCATTTTTTATCATTTTAGTTGCAGGTTTTGAAACAATGGATCCTCAACTAACTTCTTTAGTGCCCGTTTTAAAATCATATTGGTTAATTATTCATGTAGCTTGTATGACATCTAGCTACGGTTTTTTTGGTTTAGCCGCTATTCTTGGTTTAGTAGCCATCCTTATGTCTCTATTTAAAACAGTATCAAATGCAAAAAGACTTAATTTATCAATTTCTGGTTTAACCTATATTAATGAAATGGTTGTTACCGTTGGAGTAGTTTTAGCAGCTGTAGGAACCTTTTTAGGTGGTGTATGGGCAAATGAATCGTGGGGGAGATACTGGGGCTGGGATGCGAAAGAAACATGGGCATTAATTATTGTAATTGTATATGCAATGCAATTACACTTTAGATTTGTTCCTGGTCTATTGCGGACAAAATTCTTCTTTAACGCATGGGGTTCAACAATTGGTTTCGGAACAGTTTGTATGACTTATTTTGGGGTGAATTATTATTTTTCAAATAGTATTCATTCATACGCCGCAGGTGACCCTCCTGTATTTCCCGTTTGGATCAGTCAAACCATAATTGCTGTATTAATTGTGATAGTGCTTGCAGGTTGGAAAGATCAATACATTGACAAGAAGGCGAAAAAATTAGAAAGTGCTGATTAATTCATACCTAAGCCATGCCTTCCAATAAGCGTAATGTAAGTTATAGAAGATGGATTCGAAGGGTATCTCTTTTCCTCTTTTTTTTATTTTGTTTAAAGCATAATGGATATGCTCAAATAGCTCCGGTTAAGATCCTGAATAAAATGTTTAATGATACCAGTTCAGGGTCTAAACCAAAATGGATTGGATATCCAATACTAGGATACGCTCCAGAAACAGCCTGGGAGATTGGTGCAGCAGCAGTTTTAGTGTTTTATGCAAAGCAAGACACATCAAATCGACTAAGTGAAGTAAGTGGTTTTTCGTTTTTCACCCTTGAAGGGCAGTATGGAACCCATTTTGAACATGCCATATATTCCAACAAAAACAAATGGTTTGCATTAGGAAAACTAAAATTTCAAAGTTACCCTTTACATTATTATGGAATAGGCCCATCTATTTCTGGAGAATCTCTCGGGCTTGCTCATGCCAATTACTCACTTATTAGAGAAAGAGCTCTACGGAAAATAAAAGGAAGTTTATATTTAGGTTTAGAGCTTGATTATGTTAACCTCTCTAATGTGCGGTTTGAATGGAAAAATGGAGTCCAGCAAACAGAGTCAATACTAGGAGAGGATGGTTTTAGTAATCTAGGGCTTGGACTTGGCATCGTATATGACACTCGTCATAATGTTCTAAATGTAAGGAATGGTTATTTAGCTGAATTAGGTTTCCTAACCTATCAACCTGTTTGGAGCTCTACAAATAAATTGAATACTTTATTTATTGACAATAGAGCCTACTTTAAAATTACCAAGCGAAATGTTTTGGCCTTTCAAACATTAGGTCAATTCTCAAAAGGAGAGGTGCCCTTTAATCAATTAAGTATGATTGGAGGAGAAATGATGATGAGAGGCTATTATCTTGGTAAATATCGAGATAAAAATATGCTTTGTTTTCAGGCTGAACATAGATGGCTTCCTTTTCCGTTCAGCAAACGTTTCGGCGGAGCCGTTTTTGCAGGTATCGGATCTGTTTCTCCCAATTTGAATTTTGATAAATTACTACCCAGCGCAGGAGGGGGAGTGAGGTTTCTTATATTTCCCAAAAGAGATGTTTTTACACGGTTTGACGTAGGGGTAAATCCGGAAGGGTATGGATTTTACTTTTTCATAGGAGAAGCGTTTTAAAGCTTATTATCCCGATTTTTATTTTCTACACTTAAAAAATAAACTTTCTTAAATAAAATTTGGCTAGTAATACGTTGCAGTAAAAAATATCATTTTAATGTTCCAAACACCACTTACGGGCATTTTCAAATGCTTCTAACCAGGGTGTTACTTCATCGTTTCTGTCAGCAGGATAGTTACCCCAATTCCATGGGAATATTGAACGCTCACAGTGTGGCATCATCACTAAATGACGTCCGTCTGTGGAGGTCATGATTGCTGTATTGTAGTCTGATCCGTTTGGATTTGCAGGGTAGGCGGAGTGACCATATTTTCCTACGATGTTATATTCTTGCTCTGCGTATGGTAAATTGAACTTTCCTTCTCCATGAGCAGCCCAAATTCCTAATGTTGATCCTGCTAATGAACCTAGCATTACAGAGTTGTTTGGTTGGATTTCAACGCTCGTAAAGGTACATTCGAACTTATGCGAGTCATTATGTAGCATCTTTGGCTTTTCTTCATGATCAGGATTAATTAATCCTAACTCAATGAATAACTGACAACCGTTACAAACACCTAAGCTTAAAGTGTCTTCCCTAGCGAAGAAGTCTTTAATGGCCTTGTTTGCTTTTTCGTTATACAAAAATGCTCCAGCCCAACCTTTTGCGGATCCTAATACATCCGAGTTAGAAAATCCTCCTACTGCAGCGATCATTTGAACACCTGTTAAGTCCTCTCGACCAGTAATTAAGTCAGTCATGTGAACATCCTTCACATCAAATCCTGCTAAGTAAAGTGAGTTGGCCATTTCTCTTTCAGAGTTTGACCCTTTCTCTCTAATTACAGCAGCAATTGGTCTTTTTCCCGTGTAGTTTGGTTTAATACCCGAAAAAGCTTCGTTGAATTTGAAGTTTAATGCCTGTTTTTTGTAATTGTCAAAACGCAGAGTAGCTTGTGCCTCTCCTGATTGTTTTTTGTCTAATAAGTATGACGTTTCGTACCAGATGTCTCTTAATTGCGAGATATGGAAGTCGTTACTCCAGTCACCATTCTTCACTTTTACAAAGTCACCATCAACAGCTTTTCCAATAATGTTGTACTTAACACCTGCAGCTTTTAATGCTGCTTCAACTGCATCTGCTTCAACCGACTGGAATACTAACCCAGCATTTTCAGCAAATAATAATTTAATTGAGTCCGTTTCACCTAAACCGGTTAAGTCAACTTCAACCCCTAATTTAGTATCCGCGAAACACATTTCTAAAAGTGCAGTGATTAAACCACCAGCAGAAACATCATGACCAGCAGTTAATAATCCGTCCTTAATTAATCTCTGAACAGCGTTGAATCCCTTGGCGAAAGCAACATCGTCCTTGATAGAAGGAGCGTTGTTTCCTAGTTTGTTTAACACTTGAGCGAATGAGGAACCTCCTAGTTTAAAATCGTCATTTGATAAGTTGATGTAGAATACTTTGTTACCTGCTTTTTTTGTAAAAACTGGCTCAACAACTTTTTGGATATCATCACAGTGTCCAGCAGCTGAGATAACAACTGTACCTGGACTTATTACTTCCATATCCTTGTACTTTTGCTTCATACTTAATGAGTCCTTACCAGTTGGTACGTTGATTCCTAGGTTGATTGCAAATACGGATACAGCTTGAACTGCCTGATATAGTCGAGCGTCCTCGCCTTCATTTTTACATGGCCACATCCAGTTGGCTGAAAGGGATATAGATTTTAAGTTTTCTTTTAGTGGTGCCCAAACAATATTAGTTAACGCTTCGGCGATGGAATTTTTAGAACCAGCAACGGGATCGATAATTCCCGAGACAGGTGAGTGACCAATCGAATTTGCAATACCTTCTTTTCCATTGTAATCAAGAGCCATTACACCAACATCATTTAGTGGTAATTGTAATGGTCCTGCACATTGTTGTTTAGCTACTTTTCCAGTTACGCAACGATCTACCTTATTGGTTAGCCAATCTTTACATCCAACTGATTCAAGTTTTAGTACAGCACCAGTGTATTCTAGAATGTTATTTAAATCATACTCTATTTCAGCGTAATTTCTTACGACTGTTTTATCTGTCATGATTGTTTTTGGAGAGGAGCCAAACATGTCGTTTAATTCTAAATCCATTGGTTTTTCACCCGTGGTTGATGACTCAAAGGTGAATTTACCATCACCAGTAACTTCCCCAACCATATACATGGGTGATCGCTCTCGATCAGCAACTTTTTTTAACGCGTTTAAATGCTCATCTTTAATCACTAATCCCATTCTTTCCTGGGATTCATTACCTATAATTTCTTTAGCAGATAGCGTAGGATCTCCAACCGGTAATGCATCTAATTCAATACGTCCTCCTTTATTTTCAACTTCTACAAGTTCGGATAGGCAGTTTAAATGCCCACCTGCACCATGATCATGAATTGAAATGATTGGATTGTTTCCAGTCTCAATCATTCCTCGAATTGCATTCATGGCTCTTTTTTGCATTTCGGGATTACTTCTTTGGATTGCATTCAGTTCTATACCACTAGAGAATTCTCCTGTATCAGCTGAGGAAACAGCTGCTCCTCCCATTCCAATACGGTAATTTTCTCCTCCAAGTAAAATTACTTTATCTGTCTTGTTCGGAACATCTTTAAGTGCTTCATTTTCTTTTCCAAAACCTATACCTCCTGCCTGCATGATAACTTTATCAAATCCTAACTTTCGAGCGTCTTCCTCATGCTCAAATGTTAACACGGATCCTGTGATAAGAGGTTGACCAAATTTATTTCCAAAATCTGAAGCGCCATTTGAAGCTTTGATTAAGATATCCATAGGTGTTTGATACAGCCAATCCCGTTCTTCCATCCCTTTTTCCCATGGTCGATTCTCGTTTAGGCGAGAATAGGACGTCATATATACCGCTGTACCTGCTAAAGGCAAGGAACCTTTTCCTCCTGCTAGTCGATCGCGTATTTCACCTCCAGAGCCTGTTGCAGCTCCATTAAAGGGCTCAACAGTTGTAGGGAAGTTATGTGTTTCTGCTTTTAAAGAGATAACAGAATCAATCTCTTTCACTTGGTAGAAGTCTGGCTTATCCGCCGACTTAGGAGCAAACTGATCAATTTTAGGACCTTTTACAAACGCAACGTTATCGCTGTATGCCGAAACGATTGAGTTTGGATTTTCTTGAGAAGTCTTTTTGATTAATTTGAATAAAGAAGTTGGTTTCTCTTCACCATCGATAACAAATGTTCCATTAAAAATTTTATGTCGACAGTGCTCTGAGTTTACCTGAGAAAATCCGAAAACTTCTGAATCAGTTAACTTTCTACCTAATTTCTTTGCTAATCCATCCAAGTATTCAACCTCTTCTGGGCTCAATGCTAACCCCTCCTGTTGGTTATATACTTCGATATCATCAATCTCTAATACCTTTTCTGGCTCAACGTTAATGTTGTACAATTCCTGATCTAAACCAGAGAACTTGTGCTGTAACATTGGATCGTAATCCTTGCTGTCTGCTGCAATTGCTTCAAATTCTTCAATTCTAACAATACCAGCAACACCCATGTTTTGAGTGATTTCAACAGCATTGGTACTCCAAGGAGTAATCATTGCTGCACGAGGACCAACAAAAGTCCCTTCAATCGAGCTCCCTTCGATCGCTTCCACGCGACCAAAAAGCCAGTTTAATTTTAAAATATCATCACTTGAAATTGCTTGGGCAGTTTGTACTGCAAATACCTTTTGAGAAGGGTTTCCAAAGAATGTAATCATTACGCTGAAATTTAAGGTGCAAAAGTACGAAATGGGAGTGGGAAGAGGAAAGTGGGAAGAGGAATTTTTTTTGGACTTATGAACAGAGTTTCTTTTGATTTGGCGGTAGATTACGTCTTGGATATTAGATTTATTTAAAGTGATTAGAAATCCGTTTTGTTTATTTGCTGGCCGAAAATAGGAGTGTAGTTGTTTATGGTGGACTGCCTCTATCTTATTAACTAATTTAAGCTTTGAAACAATTTTGTAATTTACAACTAATTTCATCTTCTATTAAATACCCAAATCATAATTTCTAAGATTATGGTTGATATAATGTTTAGGTTGACATTACAAGTAAAAGTGATTTGTAAACAGGTTTGATTTGCACAACATATATTGTGCCGTCATTTACGTTTTATGTATCAAATGTATTTACACCTAACGAGGAGGGATCAATGATTCATTCACCCTAGAAGGAACAGATTGGCAATTTTATTATTACAACTTTACAATTTGTTATAGATGGGGAGAATTATTTTATGAATCAAGTACTTTAGAAGAAACTTGGGATTGTGCTTATTTAGGAAATCTAGTCCAAACTGTTACTTATGTTTGGATAATTAATTTTAGAGACATATTATTGATAATAAACGACAAACTTTTAGGGGGTATGGGTCTTTGTTTCGATAGTCTATTATTGCGCAAGTGCTAGTTATAAAAAAGTTAACCTCTGTAGTGGCAAATTGTCATATACCACTAAATTACGAATTGCCTTTTGGGCTTATTCATTAGATTGCTTAAAAGCAAAACTACTTGGGATAATTCCTGTTTTAAACTCATCAATTAAAACGCCGTCTTGATTATATCTATAAACTTTACCTTTCTCACTGTAGTCAACGGCATCTGAGATGAATATTTCATGGTTGATTGGGTTAATTGAAATTCCATTAATTCCACCTGAGCTACCAACTGTGTAAGGAGATTTAATTAATAATTCGAGCGTTGTATCCACCAAAGATGCAGGTATTCTATATACATCGTGATTAATGAAATACAATGTGTCTTGATTTTCATTTATAATTAAATCTCCAGGACTTTCATCGAGTTCAAATTCTTTAATGAAAAGTTGAGCTTTTGAACTCAAATCATAACATTGTAAGGCCCCTTTGACATGATCATAGCTAGAGCCTTCAAAGCCGCCATCACTTAATATCCATAATCGATCTTGGTTGTCTATTACCATAGAGTTGGGTTGACTTACAACAGTAATAGAATCTATTAATTGATCGGTTTCAGAATTAATAAAGAGAATTTTGTTGTCTCTGCTCCAGCAATTAACAATAACGTATTTCTTCCAAGAAATCATTTTTTCTGAGCTATGTTGTAAGAATTGAGAGTTGCCATTATTCAGGTTGATTGAGCCAATCACCGATTTTGTTTCTGGATTGATTATTGAGATTGCTTGAGCGTATAAATCTGATACATACGCTTTTTCATCCGATAAGAAATGGATGTGTCTAGGAGAGGTTAGGCCTGTGATTTTACCTTTGAACGTAAAGCTGTCGATGTCCATTATTTGAATTTTACCACTATTATTCATCACAATATAGGCTAGATTGTCCTTGATCGTAATAGATTGAGCAACATCTCCTAATCTGATTCCATTTGCTTTGTAAAAGATATCGTTAACTACCTTTGAACTATCAAAGTCATAAAAAGACAATGATGCATTATCGGCCATGAAGTTTCCTTCGTTACCAATAAAAACTCCTGAATAAGTTGACGTATTAAAACTCTCTTGATCCCAAAGAAGATTGTCGTCCATACAACTTAAAAATGTGAGTATGATTGATATGACCACAGTAATCTTCACTTTTGATAATTAATTCTAAGAGTTAATAAATAATTCTGCTTTGGCATTGGACGATATAAAATAGAGTGGTAAGTTTCGTTGAATAAATTATTAATTTGAAAATTAGATTGGAACTTGTAGTTTTTCCATTTGCAGTTTAATCCGAAAGCCATGCTGTTCATGAAATAAGGGTAAAGCCAATCTCTTTGATTAATCTCATTACTCGAAGTTGTGAATCTTTCGCTGTAACTGTTGTGTTGATATCTTAAATGATAGTTTTTATAGGTGATTCTAAGATTTATGTTTCCGCTATGCACTGGAATATATACAAGTTGTTTGTTATAGGTTTCACTTCCTTTTTCATGTTTGTTTAAGGCTTTAGTATAGCCATATACCATATTACATTGCAATTTCCAGTTGTTTTTGATGCACTCAAGGTTTGCATTGGTTTCAAGTCCTTTACTTACAACCTTATTCAGATTTTGTGGTTCCCAATAGCCTCTAAAAGATGGGGCCCATAGAATCCATTTTTTAATGTCGTTATAGAAATAATGAAGTTGAATTTTGACCTTGTATCTTTCCTTTTGGTTTAAATAAGTTGAACCTAATTCAAATGTGTTTCCTTGTTCAGGAAGTAAATTAGGGTTTCCTCCAGGAGACCAGTATAAATCGTTAATTGTAGGGTATCGAAAGTTTCGAGAAAAATTCCCCGTGAATTTGAATGGTATTTTCTTCAAAGGCTGATAGTCTACTCCGAAGAAAGGTAAGAAAGGCATTCTTTCGTTATCGATAAATTCTTGTCTGAATAACGCTTGAGCAGATAATTGCTTTGTGGAGTAATTAATTCTAGCAAGTGGTTTAATTTCATAACGATTGTGTTTGAAGGTTGACTTCAAAACAGTGTCTTCCCCTGATAAAACATGATAATCCACTTTTATATCTATTTTAAATCTCCAATTATTCCATTTTTGATTTTCGTACGTAACACGGTTGAAACTTGAGTTTTGACGAATGATTGAAGCTATAACTGGTATTTCACCTAAGCCGTTAACATTGTTTTTTACGAAGTAACTAGAGTTTTGGTTTGTGAAACTAGTAGTTACATCTATAATATTATAATTAAAATGGCCTTTCCATTTTAATTGAGTTTTGCTATCATTTAAGACTTGTCTATTTAGATTGTCGTTGTTAGGTCCTTCATAACTCGTTGCTCTTGGAATTAATCGATCATTAATTTGATTCCATTGAAAAAGACTTATAACCTGGTTTTTTTTAGGTTTAAAATGAAAGGCTTGCATAGTCCCTTTTAGTCCATATTGAGCATTGTGATTAGTGTCTAAAGGGTTTTCGATTTGTCCAGTTTGAGGGTTTAAATCTCCAATAGCTCTGTTTATAAAAGTATAGTCGTTTGCGGATTGAATATTGAATATTTTACTCTGCCAATTCCACTTCTTATTTCCAATATCCCATTTAATTAATTCATGGTGAGTTGAATAGCTTCCAATCCCTTGGTTATAGCTAAAGTGATTTAACGTGTCCCAATTAGAAGCTTGATTTAAAAGAATAGCTCCTCCAAGACCTCCTGAACTATTTTCAACAGAAGCACCTCCGTGAAAGATTTCAATTTCGTCAAAAGCAAAAACTGGTAATTGAGAAAAATCCACCATTCCCAAAAGTGGAGAATTAAGGTTTATTCCGTTCCAGCTTACTTGAGTATGTGAACTTGCTGTTCCTCGGAATGAAGCTGTAGACATTGCCCCCCGACCGTTACTTTTAATAAATACTGGACTGTTGGAGTTAAGAAGTTCTCCTAAATCTGTTCCTGTATTTTCAGCAAGTACTGAACTGTCAACTTTAGTAGTTTGCATTCCAGATTTTTCAGGAGTGACTAACTTGTGGTTCTGATCAACTTGAACTGGTCCTATATTGATTATAGTGTCACTTAAGGTTGTTTGAGCATCCAAAGTAGATGCCAATATTAGTATTAATATGATGATTACGTTTAATCGCATAGAAAAAAGCTGGTAAAGAGATTCTCTTTACCAGCTTTTATTTTATGAGTAGAATTATTTGATTATCAATTTTTGAGTTGATGAACCAATCTTAACTTGATAAATTCCTGGAGCTAAACTAGAAACATCCATTCTAGTATTGTTTAAATAGTTGTTTTGTGTTAATACAACTTGACCGTTTGAGCTATAAATAATAACGTCAACGGCTACACCGTTTTGAATTCCTTCAATTAAAAAGTTATCTATAGCTGGGTTAGGGTATAGTTTAGCGTTAGCAACAATTTCTTCTAAAGAATTACCGTTAGAAACTTCAATACTGATTGTATCTAAAATAGTTTGACCATTTGACTTAATTTCAACAATTAAATCAGCAGTTCCTGATAAACTGTCATTAAATGTGATTGATAGTTCATTGTTAGTTATTTCAGCTGAAAATAAAGAACTATCTGAGCTTTTAATCGAGTATTCAATTAAATCATCATCATTGTCTGCATCACTATACCATCCAGTTAAGTCTATAACAGTATCGATTGCTTCTTGACTAGCTGTTACGTCTGGAATAGATAAGTTTGAAGTAGGAGAGAAGTCTTTTGTTACATTAATGTTATCAAAAGCAAAATATGCAGGAGTATTCATTCCCCAATCTCCATTGTCCGATGAGCTTAATGCAAAGTTTAATTCGGTTACAGCTCCTAAAGAAGTTAAGTCAACATATCTCCAATTAGTTACGATGTAATCTTCAGAATTATCATCAAACCTAAAATCAGCTAAATAGAAGTTTACTGTGTCTTCTGTAGCTTCTCCATTTAATTGAGTTCCCCAGATTTTAAGTAAGAAGTAATCTTTATCATTCCCTGATTCTCCACCAAACTTTTTTGCAAAGGAATCCCCTTGTTGCATTGAACGTGTAGCGTAAGTAGAGTTTGTAACATACATTCCATTTACTTTATGTGCCCCTCCGTTTGTAAAAAAAGCAGTTTTGTCAGAACCGTTACAAATCCCGTAAGTGTCACCAATGCTATCAATTCCACTTGCTGTTATTGCGCTTTTATCGTTAGCCCAACCAGCTGTAGTGTCATCTTGATGATTTGATGCAGCGAAACCATTCCAGAAGCCTGTATTAGAGTAGTTAAACGATAATAACCCAGATTCAAATGAAGAATCACCATCTTCAGAAGTACCATTGAAAACACCATTCTCTCCTAATGCAACATCAGCAAGATTTATGATTTCATTAGGTTCTTCTTTTTGATTAATAACCCCAATACCATCTAAATCGAATCCCGATGAAGCATAAGGTGTACTGTATGGATTATTGATTATGTTTCCAGCTGTATCTAAAGAAGCATATTGCGAATCGATTGTTCCAATAACATCAATTAACTTAACAAATCTGATATTGTTTACATCTAAATTTGGGCTGTTTTTTAACTCTTCTAAATCAAAAGGAGTTCCGTAGCCAGCTATATCTTTACCTGCAAGGTTGTTTACTTCTTTAGGATCGAATCCTTCGAAACCACCAAGTTGAAGTGTGTCTTGAATTAACGAGTGAGATGGGAATCTTGTGAAATTGATACCATCGGAGCTTACCTCCACAAAAGCAAGTTCACCGAATGTAGCGCCCTCCCATTCGAACCCATTTTCAAATACAGCAAAATCAGGACCGTTACCATTAACAATAGGTTTTGAAAAAGTTAAAGTTGCCCATCCAGCATCTCCTAAACTAACTACATCTGTTGAATTACCTGATGCGTTGCCTAAAGCGTTTGATGCATGCCCAAAAGATGCAGCGTTTGTGTCGTTATCCATTGCTGTAGGATCTGCAATGTCAACTAATCCTCTGTGGATTTCAATTCCTGTTGCCCAAGATTTAATAATACTTGAGTCTTTACTGATGGCTGAAAATCCATCATCATAACCAGTAGCCAATGCATTTATCCCGAATGCAATATAAGCTAAAGTGAGTACATTTTTTTTCATAATTAATATTTTATATTAGTTAATAATTATGATGTGATATAAGAGGAGAGTACTTCCGTATGGAAGCTGAATTACATCAGAAAACTCGTTCACCGCAAGCACATCGTTTATTTATGATTGGCAGGTATTCTGACTTACTTCCATATTTTAAGCGCCTTCCCCTTTATTAAAGAGTGGCTATTTGCTTAATTTTTTAAAAGCTTACAGCAGCGGGAACTGTTGCCGAATCTCACAGCATTCCCTTTTAATGGTTAACACAAAAGTGTTCCCCAACCAATTTAGTTGCAAAAGTAATATTTAAATTTAAGATTGGTGTAGAACTTGAACTATATCTTATCAGTGAATTTATAGCTGAGGTAGCCAATAACCTCATGTCCGAGATGTGTCCAAGCGTTAAATACATTAGTTTGCGGAATGAAGCAATGTTGAAACTCAAATTTCCGAGAGCCCGAAAATCGATTTGTAGATAGATATTCAACGTGGATATTTTGTTTTTTAAAGCAAGCTATGCTTCGTCTCATGTGTCCAGATGAGGTTATGAGTAATATTTTTTTTTGACTTAAATCAGGAAACTTACTTTTTAGTAATTCCGCAGAGTAAAGTGCATTTTCATACGTGTTTCTCGATTTAGATTCGAACAACCAACGGCTTGTATTCCATTGAATAGATTCTAAATATTCTTTTAATAGGAGCGACTCTTTGTTCTCTGGATGATAAATATCTCCGCTTCCTCCAGAAAATAATACATAATCAATTTCATTTTTACAGAGTTTAGGAAGTGTTTGTAAAAGTCTATCTGCATTACTATTGAATTTTTTGATGTCATTTTTTGCATCGTATTCAATCATTCCAGAAAGAATAATTGCAACATCATAATGCTTGGAAGTGTTATCAGAAATAGGCATTTCCCATAAACGGACGCACTCATCTAAAATAAATCGATTTCCAAAAATGAAGATGAAAATTACCGTGAATAAAAGTAGTTTTCTTCTTCTGTTGCTTTTTTTAGTAAAATAAGCCCATAAAATAAAAAGGAAGATATACGTAAAAGGGGATAGAAGAAAGGTGAGTATTTTGGAAAGGGTGAAAAACATATTAAACTTTACCAATCCTTTTTTCGATTGATTCCCTTTTTTTATTAATCAAATCTGTTTTGTTTTTATTGTAATCCATGTTCATTACACAATATATCCGATCAGAAATAGGATCCATAATTTCATAGGCCTCTTCAACTATTTTTAATAGCTCGGGAACAGTTTCTGCTTCAATTGTTGTTCCCATAGGTCCAAATTCGTAGTTTAATCCAGATACTTTAATGAAATTGATCACTTTTGAAACGTATTCGCCAATATGATCTCCTTTATCAATAGGGAATATTGCAAATTGCATTATTGCAGACATAATATAAAATTAATTATTTCTTGTGCATGAAGAGCAAGATTTCAAACAAAAATAACCCTATAAAAAAAGCCATTCATTAAGAATGGCTTTTTACTTCTTTTAACTGTTATATTTAACCTAAGTCATCAAATTCAACTGCGGTTTCGTATTTATTACTTGTAGATTCTTCACCTTCATACCCTTCGTACACACCTTTTTCTTCTTGAATAAAGTCAACAGCTTCTTTCAAACCAGTTGCAAATTTTTCAAAATCTTCCTTGTAGAGGAAAAGCTTATGCTTTTCGAAATGGAAATTTCCATCTTCTGCGAATTTCTTTTTACTTTCAGTAATGGTTAAATAGTAATCATCACCTTTTGTTGCTTTTACATCAAAGAAATAAGTTCTCTTACCTGCTCTAACCGCTTTAGAAAAGATTTCATCTCTTCTGTCACGTCCAAATTCATTGTTATCCATTGTTTACCTTTTAATTTTCAACTACTCAATTTCATTCTGCGCCCTAATATATAATAAATTTTTAAACGGCGCACGTTTATATGTGTAAACCTTTTGTTAGCTATTGAAATAGGTGATTAATAGAATTGAAAAAACACAATTTATTGAGTTTATTTCAATTCTATTCATTGTTCTGCTTTTCAAGTTTCTTCTTTTTCTTTTCCATTCTTCTCTTGTACCAATCGATATTTTGAGGGTTGAAATAAATAAAAAAACTAACCAGAACAAACCAAATCAGTGTTGACTTTAATACCTCTATAAAGTGTGCAAAAGCAAATTGAATCAAGAAGGAGGGACCGTTAGTTGTTCCTCTCAAGGCTTGGGTAAGAATAAAGGAGAAAATACAGAAAAGCGAAAATATTAAACTCAAAAGCACATTGTTATACATGGCCTTCTGGAACGTAATGTTGAATTTATATTTTTTGGTAAATGTTATGTAGGACCCTAATACAAGGAACAATAGAAGAAATAAACGTCTGTAGAAATGAAGTGTTTCTTCAATACTAAGACTTTGTTGACTAATTTTTTGAAACGTTGTGTAGGTTTGAAGAGGCATTTTTACAATTTTATTGAAAGCTGAAGTGTCTTCAAAGAATTTCTTTTTCAAGGAATCTTGCATTGTAATGGCAATTCCCTCTTTTTGTTTATCATCAAGAGTGTTAAAAAAGAAGGCGATTTCCTCTTGGCTAAGTTCATTAAAGGCAGATTGATCTTCTGTGGATGTATATGTAACAAAATACAGCAAAAACGTAATGATCAAACACCCTAAGATTAAAAATTTATTTTCTTTCATGATAAAACCAAATATTTCCTCAGGTAGTATAAAGTTAATTTGAAATAGTGAAGAATAATGATTTATTTCAACAAAAAAGCCCCCAATTTGGAGGCCTTTTTAAAAATATTATTTTCAATATCAACTATTCATTGAAATTAAGAACTCTTCGTTGTTTTGAGTATGGCGAACTCTCTCTTGCAAGAACTCCATTGCCTCTTGAGCAGTCATGTCTGCCAAGAATTTTCTTAATGCCCATATACGCTTAATTGCGTGTGGTTCCATTAATAAGTCATCACGACGTGTTGATGATAAGTTAAGATCTATTGCCGGGTAAAGACGCTTGTTAGCAAGTTTTCTATCCAGCTGAAGTTCCATGTTTCCAGTTCCTTTAAATTCTTCAAAGATTACTTCATCCATTTTAGATCCGGTGTCAACCAGTGCCGTTGCTAGAATTGTTAACGATCCACCATTTTCAATTTTACGAGCAGCTCCAAAGAATCTTTTTGGTTTGTGGAGCGCATTTGCATCAACACCTCCAGATAGAACTTTTCCTGATGCCGGTGAAACAGTATTGTAAGCTCGTGCTAAACGCGTGATCGAATCGAGTAAAATAACAACGTCGTGTCCACACTCTGTCATTCTTTTAGCCTTCTCTAGAACAAGATTAGCAACTTTCACGTGCTTATCAGCTGGTTCATCAAAAGTAGAAGCTACAACTTCCGCATTTACTGAACGCGCCATATCAGTTACCTCCTCAGGTCGTTCATCAATAAGTAAAACAATCATGTAAACTTCAGGATGATTTGCGGCAATAGAGTTTGCAACTTCTTTAAGCAACATGGTTTTACCAGACTTCGGTTGAGATACTATTAATCCTCTTTGTCCTTTACCAATAGGTGCAAACATATCTAGGATTCTCATAGACATGGATTGCTTTTGTCCTTTTACAAGCGTGAATTTTTCTTCTGGGAAAAGGGGAGTGAGATAATCAAATGGGACACGATCTCGAACAACGTCGGGTTCTCTTCCATTGATTTCTTTTACTTTAACTAAAGGAAAGTATTTTTCACCTTCCTTGGGAGGTCTAATCATACCTACAACTGTATCACCTGTTTTCAAACCAAATAATTTGATTTGAGTTTGAGATACATAAATATCATCGGGTGAAGTAAGGTAATTAAAATCAGATGATCTCAAAAAGCCATACCCGTCAGGCATAGTTTCTAAAACTCCTTCACTATCTACAAGTCCATCAAAATTGTATAGTGGTTCAGAGGATTTTTTATCATTGTTATCACGATTAAAGCGATCTCTTTTATCTTTTCGATCGTCTTTATCTTTTCGGTCTTCTTTATCCTTTCGCTCGATTTTTTCCTCTTTATCTGAAGGCTCTATTTTATCAAATCGCTCTTCACTTGAATCGTCTGCCTCAGCAACAGGGGGGGTGAATGCTTCATTTACGTGTTGAGCTGATTCAGGAGAAGAATTTTCCTTTTTTTCAACACGAACTCTTTTTCTTTTCTTTTTCGGCTCCTCCTTGTTTACTTCAGTGTTTTCTGAGGCTTCTGACGCTTGTGATGCATCGGAGTCCTGATGTTTATTTTGTTCATCAAGAATGGCTTCAATTAACTTAGACTTTTTCATTTTGTCTGCGCCATTAATATCCAAAACAGTTGCTATCTCACGAATGTCAGCAACAAGCTTTTTGTTTAAATCCAAAATGCTATACATATATAATTTGTTGATTTTTGTACTTTTTCACTATGAAAAAACTTGGAAAAATTTTCTGTAAGACACACAGAAATGTTTCTATTGACAATGATAAATATAATATCCGAACGATAAATGTTTTTTTTAAGTTTTTTTAAAAAAAGACTGTTGATAGAATTTAATCTCTACAAGACTGATACTATTCGTTGAGTTTTTTCCTCAGTTGTAAGATGGGCTTCAATCCAATGAATTCTATATCCATCCTTTTCCATTTTACGAAACCATGTCATTTGACGTTTACTGAATTGATGAATAGCAATTTCGAGTTTTCGGAAAAGTTCATTAAAGTCGTATTGCCCTTCAAGGTACTCTGTTACAAATAAGTATTCTAAACCGTAATATTTTAAGTCTTCATTGCTTACTGATTTCAGTAATTCTTGAACCTCTTCAATCATTCCATTTTCGAGACGATCTTTTAGTCTGATTGAAATTTTTCGGCGACGCTCCTCTCTGGATATATCAATACCTATAATTATTGGGGCAATGTCAGTTTTTGGTAGTTTCGGATAAGGATTTGATTTTAAGTAATCATCTATTTCAAGTGCTCGAATTAATCTTTTTACAGAAGAGGAGTCTAGCTTTTTCTTTAATTTAGGATTTATAGCGTTGAATTGTTTTTTCAATTCAGAACGATCTGATTTTTTTAAATGTTCCCGAAGTGTATGATTAGTTGGTATGGATGATAATTCATTTCCTTCCAAGGCTGTTTGCACATACAATCCACTACCACCACATAAAATTGGTAATTGACCTTGAGATTTAATAACAGAAAGTGATTTTACAAAATCGTGATAAAACAAATTGATGTTGTACTTTTCTCCAGGTTCGCAAATATCAATTAAATGATAAGGGACTTTAATTCCATGGGCAGTATATTCGCTTATATCTTTTCCTGTTCCAATATCCATCTTTTTATAAACCTGTCGGGAATCAGCAGAAATGATCGCTCCATTTATTTCTTTCGCTAAATGGACAGCACATTTAGTTTTACCACTTGCTGTTGGACCTATTATAACTGGAAGTTTAATCATTGAAATATTTGATGAATTTAATTGATCCTAGATTTTCAACGGTTTTAACATGGTTTTGATTCAATTGAGTGGAAGCATTGTTTTTATAAGGTTTGGCGATATGAGTTCTTTCCCAGGTGTTTAAATTAATAACAAACCGAGTAGGAGCAGAGGTGCTTATTTTAGAAAAATCCAGATTTATAAAGTTAGATCCATCGCTCCATTCCAAATCACAATATGTCATTAATTCATCAAGTTCAAAGACCTTTTGAAAATGACTAATCAATTTAGTTAATCCACCAACAACTCTTGTTCCCGACAAATTGCAGAATCGAATGAGTTCTGATGATATTGATCCTGATCGCATTCTAATTACCTGGCCAAAACAGGCTACCGCTACAAACTGCCCGTTTTTATCCTTTAAAGCAAAATTGTATTTCGCTTTAAGCGCTACATTACTATGATTTTTTTCCAGGAATGAAAAAGCAGTAGGTTTATCAATCTTTTCAACTTGTGTATTTCTACCATGAATCCGAATCGACTTTCCAGAGTGGTAGTTTAATCGTTCAATAATCTTAGATGGCGCATGATTAAATTGATCTTCAAAGATGGTTACAAAAAATGCGTATTGGGCAATAAGATTCTGTACCAACAATCTGTAGGAGACCTCTTCAAAATTGACAACCGTGACATAATGTATTTTAATACTATTCGTTTCAATAATAAAGCTATATGAGGATACAGCAGTGATTTTTGCCTGTTTATCAATTCGATTTTTTACTGATTCAAAAAAATCCATTAAAACTTACCCGACTTGATTCTAGCTATTTCACGATTAGAATCCTTTTTTTTCAAAGATTCTCTTTTGTCATGTGTTTTTTTTCCTTTGGCCAACGCAATTTCTATTTTCGCAAGCCCTTTATCGGATAAGAAAAGCCTTAACGGAACAATTGTTAAACCTTTCTCTTTTGTTTTGGCATCCCACTTATTTATTTCTTTTTTCTTTGCAAGTAACTTCCGATCAGCCTTTGCCTCATGGTTTTCATGGGTTCCAAATTCATATGGTGAAATATGCATTCCTTTTATAAAGAGCTCTCCATTGATAACAGCACAAAAGGCTTCATTTAAATTCGCTTTTCCATTTCGAATGGATTTAATTTCAGTTCCTTTCAATACAATACCTGCTACTAGTTTGTCGAGAAGCTCAAAATTGAATGTTGCCTTTTTATTTTTAATATTAATTCCTTTCATGCGCATCCAAAAATAATGAAATTGAATGGGAAACATCAATTCCTTAAAATACTACCAATTATACTAGGGGGTAGGTGTTATTTTATACGTGCATTACGATGTTAAATACGTGTTTTGTTTTGGTGTAAAAAGAAAGAAGATCTTATAGATTAATATGAACATCTAGAAGACCTTGCTTCATGGAAATTGGTTATTTTTGTGATATAATTCCAATAGAAAATGGACATTAAAAAATTAGAAGAACTGAAGAGTAAGTTAAAAGGTGAGTTGCACTATGATGAGGTGATGAGGACATTATATGCCACAGATGCATCAGCATATCGTGAAATGCCACTTGCAGTCGCGATCCCTAAAACTGAACAAGATTTGTTTGAACTGGTTAATTTCGCTCGTAAGAACAATTCCTCTATTATTCCTCGTACAGCAGGAACATCTTTAGCAGGACAAGTAGTTGGTAATGGAATTATTGTTGATGTTTCGGTTCATTTTCGCTCAATTATTGAATTGAATCAGGAAGAAAATTGGGTAAAAGTTCAACCTGGCGTGATTCGCGATGACCTCAACACCTTTTTGGCTAAACATGGTTTGTTTTTCGGTCCAGAAACTTCAACATCCTCACGGTGTATGATTGGAGGGATGGTAGGGAACAATGCTTGTGGAGCGCGTTCGGTTATTTATGGTTCCACAAGGGATCATTTATTAGAGGTTACAGCTATCCTGTCTGATGGAACGAAAACAGTTTTTAAAGATTTGTCAATTGAAGAGTTTCATAATAAAGTTAATGGTTATGATGCTGTAGGAGAAGTTGAACAGGAGATATATGCTGAAATAAATACGCTTTTAGGAAATAAGGAAAACAGAGAAGAGATTGAACGTGAATTTCCTAAAAAATCTATTCCCAGAAGAAATACGGGCTATGCGATTGATCTTCTCACAGATACTGAACCTTTTAATCCAAATGGAAAACCCTTCAATTTTTGTAAGTTGATTGCAGGCTCTGAGGGAACACTTTGCTTAATTACCGAAATAAAGATTAATTGCGTCCCAGTTCTTCCAAAAGATGTGGCCATGATGTGTCCTCATTTTGACTCGATAGATGCTTCTTTACGAGGAACACTAGTCGCGCTTAAGCATAATCCTTCTCAGGTTGAACTAATGGATGATATTGTGCTTGAGTGTACAAAATCTAATATTGAACAAAGAGAAAATAGAGTTTTTGTAAATGGTGATCCAAAGGCTGTTTTAATGGTTGAGCTTCATCGAGACTCTAAAGAGGAACTAGAAAAAGCGATTAAAGAATTAGAAGCTAGTTATAAGGAGGCTGGTTTAGGGTATGACTTTCCAGTACTATATGGAGGAGATATCAAAAAGGCCCTTACCTTGAGAAAAGCAGGTCTTGGTTTGTTAGCAAATATTCCTGGTGATGATAATGCAGCACCTGTTATTGAAGACACTGCAGTTGATGTTCAAGATTTACCTGATTTTATTGCAGAATTTAATGTAATCATGGAAGGGTATGGGCAAAAATGTGTTCATTATGCCCATGCAGGTAGTGGTGAAATTCATTTGCGACCGGTTTTGAATATGAAAACAAAAGAGGGGCATGAGTTGTTTAGAAAATCTGCCGAGGATATTTCTGCCCTTGTTAAAAAATACAAAGGTTCCTTGAGTGGTGAACATGGAGATGGTAGGTTGAGAGCCGAATTTATAGAGCAGATGATTGGTTCTAAAAACTATCAACTATTAAGGTCAGTTAAACGAAGTTGGGATAAAAAGAATATTTTCAATCCAAATAAGATTGTGGATGCTCCCCCTATGGATACAAGTTTAAGATATCAACCAGGGCAAGATACGCCAGTATTTAAAACAGAATTCTCATTTGCCAAAAATCAAGGAATATTAAGAGCAGCGGAGTTATGCAATGGTTCGGGTGATTGTAGAAAAAGTGAATTAAGTGGAGGAACAATGTGTCCAAGTTTTATGGCTACTAAAAATGAAAAAGATTCCACAAGGGCACGTGCCAATATCATGCGAGAGATATTAACCAATTCTGAAAAGCCGAATAAATTTGACAGCGATGAAATTAAGGAGGTGATGGATTTATGCTTGAGCTGCAAAGGATGTAAAAAGGAATGTCCCTCCAATGTTGATGTTGCTAAGTTGAAAGCAGAATTTTACGAACAATATTACAAGGATAATCCTATTCCGTTAAGGACTAAGATTATCGCTAATGTTAATTCCACCAATAAATTAGGAGCAATTGTCCCAAGTGTATACAATTTTGTAAATGGCGATAATGCCATAGGGAATATGATTAAAGGAATCACTGGATTTGCAAAACAAAGACCTATTCCCAAGATCGCTTCTGAAACTGTGGAGAAGTTCTACAAGAAAAATAAACCATCTAATTTTGGATTTCCTGCTCCGACTAAAGGAAAGGTGATTTTCTTTATTGATGAGTTTACAAATTACAATGATGATCACGAAGGGAAAGTAGCTATTAAATCTTTAGCTAAATTAGGTTATGAAGTTATTGCGCCACAGGTAAAAGAGAGCGGAAGAACATGGTTAAGCAAAGGTTTAGTTGCTAAAGCAAAAAAACCAATTATTGATAACATACATATTCTTAAAGATCTCGTTTCAGAAAAATCTCCTTTAATTGGAATTGAGCCAAGTTCAATACTAATATTCCGTGACGAATATCTTGATTTAACATCTGGTAAAGATCATGAGGCTGCTCAAAAGATTGCAAAAAACACCTATTTAATGGATGAGTTTTTAGGGAAGCTCGTTGAAGATGGAGTGTTAACTGAAGACCTGTTTACTGAAGAAAAAAAATTAATTAAACTCCATGGACATTGTCATCAAAAAGCACTGTCCAGTGTAGTGCATTCCAAGCGATTTCTTGGGCTTCCTAAAAATTATACTGTTCATAATATACCTAGTGGATGTTGTGGTATGGCAGGAAGCTTTGGATATGAGAAAGAACATTATGATGTGAGTATGGCAGTTGGAGAGCTGGTGTTATTTCCAACGGTTCGAAAGCAGCCAATTGATGTAATTATTGCAGCGCCTGGGACGTCATGTAGGCATCAAATAAAAGATGGAACAGGTAGAAAAGCATTGCATACCATCGAAATATTTTATAATTCTTTAAAATGATAAATTGTATTGTTGTTAGTATAGGTGATGAGTTGCTTATTGGTCAAACGATTAACACTAATGCGGGTTGGATGGGAAAGGAGCTCAACAAGATTGGTGTTGAAGTCACTGAGGTTCTTACTATTTCAGATAAAGGAGATGCGATAAAGTCGGCGCTTGACTATGCATCAGTAAGAGCATCTATAGTGCTTTTAACTGGAGGTTTGGGTCCCACGAAAGATGATATTACAAAAAAAGTATTTGCAGACTATTTTAATGTCCCTCTTGTTGAGAACAAAGAGGCATTAGAGCATGTAGAGAATTTTTTTAAACGCTATAAGCGTCCAATGTTACCAATTAATCGCTTACAGGCTTTAGTTCCAAAAGAGTGTACAATGCTATTAAATAAGGTTGGTACGGCCCCTGGAATGTGGATGGAAAAAAACAATACTGTTTTTGTAAGTATGCCAGGTGTTCCTTATGAAATGAAGTATTTGATGGAATATGAGGTATTTCCCAGAGTCATTGAAAGGTTCAATCTGCCTGTAATTGTGCATAAAACAATGATGACCTTAGGTCTTGGCGAATCTTATATTGCTGAGGAAATAAGAGATATTGAGAATAACCTTCCTGAACATGTTAAAATTGCGTATTTACCATCTCCAGGTTTGGTGAAGTTGAGGTTAACTGCCAGAGGAGAGCAAAAAAATATCCTTGAAGAAACTATCGATCATCTATTTGATCAAATTGAAGCAAAGGTTTCAGCAGAAGTGTATGCGAGAGAGGAGGTAAGTGTTGAGGAAGTCTTGGGTACAAAACTATTGGAAAAGGGGTGTACAATATCCACGGCAGAATCTTGCACAACAGGTGCTTTAGCTGCAAGGATTGCATCAGTCTCTGGTGCCTCCCGCTATTTCATTGGGAGTACAGTCGCTTATGCAAATAATGTAAAGAAAACGCTTCTAGGGGTCACTGATAACACACTTTCTACTCAAGGGGCTGTAAGCCAAGAGTGTGTGGAGCAAATGGCATTGGGTGCACAAAAAATGTTCGGTACAGATTACGCGATAGCCACTTCAGGAATTGCTGGGCCTACTGGGGGTTCAGAGGAAAAACCTATAGGTACTGTTTGGATAGGAATCGCTACTCCACATGGGGTGGTAAGTGAACGATATCAAATGGGTAAAATAAGAGATCGTGTAGTTGAGAAAACAATATTGACTGCACTTGGAAAGATGTTATCTTTCATGAAGTAAGTATAAATGCTTTCTGTTATCTAATATAGTTAATGTAAATTAGCGTAAATTTAAATTATGAAAATCGATTTTTCCAAAGGAGATGGTTTGGTACCAGCTATTATTCAAGATGCTGAAACTAAAAATGTGTTGATGTTAGGGTACATGAATCAAGAGGCATTTGATAAAACCAAGGAAACAGGGAAAGCTACTTTTTTTTCACGAAGTAAAAATCGATTATGGACGAAAGGAGAGGAGAGTGGAAATTTTTTGCATGTGGTTTCCATTTTAAATGATTGTGATCATGATACATTGAAAATATTAGTGAATCCAGTGGGACCTGCCTGCCACAAAGGTGATGGGACCTGTTGGGCAGAAGAGAATGAACCTGATTCACTTGGGTTTATTAAGTCTTTAGAGGAAACTATTTCATCAAGAAAGAATGCAGACGAAGGAACATCATATGTAAAGTCTCTTTTTGAATCGGGAATTAATAAGGTAGCACAAAAAGTTGGGGAAGAAGCTGTTGAGGTTGTTATTGAGGCGAAAGATGATAACGAAGAATTATTTTTAAATGAGTCTGCTGATTTACTCTTTCATTATCTTGTATTGTTGCAAGCAAAAGGATACAAATTGACTGATGTAGTTAATGTTCTAAAGAAGCGAGCCAAATAAAAGATGTTTTATAAAAAAAAATGGGCGAATTCTGTCGCCCATTTTAATGTTCCTCCTATTATAATAAATCGTTTGCAAGATTTGCTAAATCAGAGCGTTCCCCTTTTTCAAGCGCTACATGAGCGTATAAAGGATGCTCTTTTGCTCGTTCGATGAGATAAGACAAACCATTTGAATAAGTATCTAAATATGGTGTGTCAATTTGGAAAACGTCTCCAGTAAACACAATTTTAGTGTTTTCACCTGCTCTCGAAATAATGGTTTTAATTTCATGAGGGGTTAAGTTTTGCGCTTCATCAATGATGAAAAAAACATTTGAAAGGCTTCTACCTCTAATATAGGCTAGTGGACAAACAACTATTTTTTCCATCCTTTGCATTTCCTCTATTTCCAAATATTCTCTATTGTCAAAAGAAAACTGATTTTTTATGAAGCTTAAATTATCCCAAAGAGGCTCCATGTACGGATTTAACTTTTGACCAGCATCGCCAGGTAAATATCCAATGTCCTTATTGCTGAGTGGTACAACAGGTCGAGCTAAAAATATGTGATGATAATCATGATGTTGAGCAAGAGCGGTAGCCAAAGAAAGAAGTGTCTTTCCTGTACCTGCAACACCTTGAATGGAAATCAGTTTAACATCAGGGTTGGTAAGAGCGTCCATTGCGAATGCTTGTTCCGCGTTTTTTGGTTTAATTCCAAAACAATTGATTTTTTCTACTCTTGATAAGGCGTTTTTTTCTTTGTTGAAAAAAGACAGTGCTGATTTCTTACCGTTTTTAAGAACAAAAAATTGATTGGAGTTCACGTTTTTATCGACAACTCCTGTATTTTCTACTTCTTCTTTTGTATATAGCTCATCAATAAGGCTCGTATCTACATTTTCAATAACAGATCTTCCTGTTGGGACAGTATCGGCTTGAATTTCTGAGTCTTTCAGTTTACCTGTTTCATAATCCTCTGCAGTAATGTCAAGTGATTTGGCTTTAATCCTTAGGTTTATATCCTTGGACACCATAATTACTTGTCTTTTTGGATATTCAGCTTTTAAATACAAAGCAGCATTAAGAATTCGATGATCTCCTTTATCGTCTCCAAAAATTTCAATTGCATCTACTGAGGTTTTCAGTTCATTCATTACTATGGTAAATTCACCTTTGTTTTTACCATCAATTGGAATCCATTCTTGCAAAGATTGTTTACCTGAAGCTTGATCAAGAAATCGAGAAAATTCTCGAGCAGAAAAGTTTTTGGTGTCGTTCCCTTTCTTTAGATTATCTAATTCTTCCAGAACAGTAATTGGAATAGCAATATCATGTTCTTCAAAATTTTTAATTGCATCGTAATCATATATAATTACCGATGTATCTAGTACAAATAGTTTTTTCGTCATTAATTCGCGATTGATTTAGTTAATATAACTTTAATCGTGAAATAAAGTTTAAAAATTATAAAGAATATAACTAACAGATTTTTGTTACTAAAAATATAGTTGATTAAATATGTAATTTGGCATTAGAATTGTTTGTTAGTGCTTATCAATAGACAATAAAAAACGAATCATGATTCCTACTATAAAATTTATCGCTTTTTCCATTTTAATGGGAGTTCTTTTTAGCGCTTGTATGCATTCCACCGTATTGAATGTTGTTCGGCCTGCAGATATTGATATACCTTCAGAAATCGTAACTTTTTCTGTTGTACAAAGACACGAGGCTCCAAAAGGGAAACGATTTAAAAAAAATTGGGAAGGTATGGTTAGTGGAGAACGAATTGGTTTGGATCAGCGTTCAGCTAATTTTTCATCTACGGGATTAATTTTAGAGTTAAGCAAATCTCCACGATTTTCAATTAAACAAGTGATTATGAATGAAAAATTTTATGGAACTGGTACAATGACAATGGCAGAGCCGTTAAGTTGGGAGGAAGTAGAAAAAATATGTGCTGCAAATAATACCGAGGCGTTAATTGTTATTGAAGCATTTGATTCTGATATTAATAAGAATATTACTCCAAAAGAAGTTACGCGAACTATTAATGGTGTAAGAGTAACAGAAAAAGTATATGAATCTGATATAAGGGCCAAGGTGTTTATTGGTTGGAGGATATATTATCCTAATGAGAAGCGAATATTAGACGTTTACAACGATCAGATTACGCAGCGTGGAAATACTTCATGGAGAACAGAACTAGATGCAAATAATGATCAAAATAGAGTAGAGGGTTTAGTTCAGCAGGGTGCACAAAATCTTGGTATTCAATATGCGCGAAGAATTTCTCCTACGCGGGTTAATCTTACTCGTTATTTTTATGGTAAAGGCTCATTCAAATTAAAACAAGCAAAAAAATCAATGTTGTCAAAAAATTATGATGCCGCTATTGATTTATGGGAATCTGAATTTCATTCAACATTGAAACAAAAAGTTAAGAGTAGATCTGCATTTAATCTTGCAGTAGGTTATGAAGCAAAAGGTGACTATGAAACAGCCGTGAACTGGGCAAAGGAGTCGATGTATGCTGGAAATAAAAAAGCGAAAGTTTATCTTACTAAACTTCAAGGTCGTTTGAAGGATGAGGAGCGTTTAAAACGTCAGATGAATGGCAATGATAAAGATTGATTAGCATTCAGTTCTCATTTTTTTAGCTTGGATTTTTGTGTTCGATCAGTTAATCATTATTGTCATTGATTCCAATTAGAATGAATTGTTTTTTCTTAAACTTTTTTTATGTAAAAAACGTAATTAACATAAAAAGCCTTTTAAATGAAAATCAAGACTAAAAATCAATATAATTCTGTGTTAAAAGAAATTGATGTTCTTCTGGAACTCTCATTTTTGGATAAAGATCAAACTCAAAAATTAAAAAAGCTTCTGGATGCATTGGATGAATATCAAACTACCATGTATGAAGAGCAACAGGATATCTCATCAGATTTAGCAAAAGATTTTATTTTAAAAGGGTCGTATAAGTTCAATTAACCTTAATTGTGTTAAAATTATTAACAAAAAGTACATTTCAGTGTACAAATTCGATAGAACAAGATGAAGTTTCACTTTTAAACGTTAAATTTACAAGACGATTAAAGATCTAAAAACTTTCGATGTATGGCAATAGAATTAACAGATGCAAATTTCGAAGATTTAGCGGTAAAAAGCGATAAGCCAGTGGTGGTCGATTTTTGGGCGGAATGGTGTGGGCCTTGTAGAATGGTTGCTCCGGTAGTTGAAGAGTTA